>JAXDJJ010000035.1:0-95676 GCA_034665745.1 Actinomycetota bacterium
CGTCACGCGTGGCAACGTGCAGCAGTTCGTGAGACAGGATCTGAAGGACATCCTGCTCTGGCCGTCCTTCGATGACCGACGCGTTCACGATGATGCGATCACCGGTGTAACGGAGGTCGTCGGGATCAACCGTCGAGTAGGCGAACGCCACGAACTTGCCCGCGTCGAAGGTCGCTTGCAGCATCCGTTGAAGGGCGTCGTCGGAAGAAGGCACAACGAGCACGACCCTCCCCGACCACGGCACTGTCCACGTTGCGTTCGTTCGGCGCAATGCCTGTTCGGCAACATCGAGAAGATCTTGGTCGGCACAGATCCCACCGTCATCGCCGCAGGGAGGGCCGAGAGCAAGGAAGTGATTGCTCTCGGTTTTGACGAGGGGGCCGAAGTCCCATGGGTGGCGCACGGTGTACATCCCTATGTCATCGAGGTCGGTGTCATCTCCGATGAACCAGTCGTCGTCACGCCGCACGAACGTGTAGAACGCATCCTCAACCGCATCTACCTCATCGAACCCTTTGATCCGGTAGCGCTCGTGGGTGAGCGGGATCACGACCGAGGACGCGCTCCCGTATCGGTGGATATCTCGAGCGCGGGCCAGGTCCCCGTAACGGCTCCAGTCCACCTCCAGGCGGTAGTCCTCGAACGGGATCGCCTCGGCGTTCTCGAACAGATGTGCCTGGCGGTCCCGGAAGGCCGTGGCCTGGGGATCGATCGTTGCCAGGAAAGCATCTCGGTCCCGAGTCAGGAACGCCTCGGCATGCCGGGTGAGCATGGCCTGGATCGCCGCCCGATCTTCGTCGGGCACGCCGACGGACCCC
The DNA here is from genome assembly GCA_034665745.1 of Actinomycetota bacterium. Taxonomy (GTDB): domain Bacteria; phylum Actinomycetota; class CADDZG01; order CADDZG01; family WHSQ01; genus JAXDJJ01. Next base: position 819 of record JAXDJJ010000035.1, read on the forward strand.
TCGGCCGAGGGGATAAAGGTCGTAAGAAGCACCGCTACGACGACTGCCGCGTGCTTCCTCATGACTAGCCGATCAGGCGGCTTCGTTCTCCATGTCGGGCGTGTAGGACCCCGAACGCGCGGCGCCATTGAGCTTGGCGCGGTGGAACAAGGCACGTTGCCCCGCTTCGACGTTCGCGGCCTCGCCTTTCCATGCCTTGAGCGACGGCGCTTGGAGGGCGCGGCCGTACGAGAAGCTCAGCTCCCATGGTCCGTGATCCAACCTGTTCATCGCGTTCAGGTGCGCGGTCGATAGCTCGTCGCTCTGACCACCCGAGAGGAACACGATGCCACCTATCTGGGCTGGGACCGTGTCGCCGAGAGCCTTCACCGTCTGGCGCGCGACCTCTTCGATGTCGGCCTGCTCGGCGGCATCCTTGCCGGACAGCACCATGTTCGTCTTCAAGAGGGTGCCTTCGAGTGAGACCTTCGCGTCGGCGAGTTCCGAGAAGAGGGCGGTGAGGGTACGAGAAGTGGCATCGAAGCACTGGTCGATCGTGTGGCCGCCGTCCATGAGGATCTCTGGCTCGACCATCGGTACCAGTCCGGCTTCCTGGGACAGAGCGGCGTAGCGGGCCAGCGCGTGCGCGTTGGCATGGATGCAGTAGTCGGTTGGCAACCCATCGCCGATAGCGATGACGGCGCGCCACTTCGTGAACCGGGCTCCGAGTGAAACGTATTCATTCAATCTCTCCCGGAGCCCGTCGAGGCCCTCGGTCACCTTCTCGCCCGGATACTTCGCGAGGTCCTTGGCGCCGGCGTCCACCTTGATCCCGGGGATGATGCCTCGCTTGCTCAGGGCCTCAGCGAACGGCGTGCCATCGGAGGCCGACTGCCGCAAGGTTTCGTCGAAGAGGATGACCCCGCTGATGAACTGCTCGAGGTTCGGGGTGCCGAAGAGCATGTCCCGGTATGCGCGGCGGTTGTCTTCGGTGTTCGGGATGTCGATGCTGTTGAACCGTTTCTCGATCGTCGGGAAGCTCTCATCTGCGGCAAGGATCCCCTTGTTCTCCGCGACCAGAGCGCGTGCCGTGGAGCTCAGCTGGTCAGCCATCTCCCCTCCTTGTCTGCGACATATGGGCGTGTGATTCCATTGATTCTATGGAGTCCAAGCCCGGGGCCGGCGAGCAGCCCCCCACCGTGGAGTTGGTCAACGGCTTCCTGCGAGGGCAGAACCTCGAGCAACTAGGGAGGATCGACGAAGCGATCGTCCTCTACGAGCAAGCGGTAGCCGCAGGATTCGACTCCCCTGGCCCCTATGACCGGTTGATCGAGATCTACTCGCACCGGGCCGAGCACCTCGAGGTCGTCCGCGTAGCCGAACGTGCTCGATCGATGGTCCACACACACCCCGGCAAATACCAGTGGTACGACAGCATGGCCGCAGCCGCCAGAGCGGCGATCACAAAGGTGCCCACCGCCGCTCCCAAACGATCCGACCCATGAACACTCTTCAGAAGGAGATGGTCGAACGGATCCGTCGTACCGGGCCGATGCCGTTCGCGGCGTACATGCAGTTCGCTCTGTACGACCCCCAGCACGGTTACTACTCGTCGGGCAAGCAGCGGACCGGTTGGCGCGGTCACTTCATAACCTCGCCCGAGCTAGATCCATCGTTCGGAGTCCTGTGGGCACGCGCGTTCCGCGATGTATGGGTCGCGTGCGGGTCCCCCGATCGCTTCGAGGTTGCCGAGATCGGGCCGGGAGAGGGCGGTTTCGCTCGGGCCGTCTTGGAGTCGGTCGAAACCGACTTCGCCGCAGCGCTCTCGTACCGCTTGATCGAGCGAGTGGCGGTGGTGCGCGACAGACAGCGAGCGGTCCTTGATGGCTTCTCGGTCGAGTGGAGCGAGTCGATCACCGAGCTTCCCCCGATCTCAGCGGGTTGCATCTTCGCAAACGAGGTCCTCGACAACCTTCCGGTGCACCTCGTCGAGGTGGTCGATGGGGAGTTCAAGGAGGTGTGTGTAGGAGAAACCAACGATGAGTTGGTCTTCGTAACGCGGCCCCCATCGAACCCAGAGCTGTTCGATTTCTTAGCGCGAGTGGGCGTTGGGGCCGAGGAAGGCACGCGCTACGAGGTGACGCTCGCCGGGGAGTCTTTGATCGCCCACACCACTCAGAGGCTGAACCGTGGCGCGTTGTTCTTCGTCGACTACGGCATGACTGCTCTCGAGATCGCCGAGCGCGGTGGGACCTTGGTGGCCTACTCGGCATCAGGTGCCGACACACAGGTGCTGGAGCATGTCGGCGAGAAGGACATCACCGCCCACGCGAACTGGACCAGCGTCGTCGGCGCGCTCGGTCGAGCGGGGCTCGCAGCTACCGGGCCCGTTCCCCAGCGCGACGTACTGCTCGCCCTTGGTGCCAAAGATCTTGAAGCCGAGATCAGATCCGGATACGAGGGCGCGATCTCCGAGGGCCGCGGAGCGGACGCGGTTGCAGCCTTGTCGCGCAGGCAAGGGCTCGGTGCGTTGCTCGATCCCTGGGGCCTTGGTGGCCTAGGTGTGGTTGCGGGATTCAAGAACGTCGACCGCCTGCCCTACCTTTCGGATCAGTAACCCGCGGCCGGGTCGACCAACCCTTCCAACCCGTCGCCCGCAGCGAAGTGGGCGACGTTGCGCTCGACGATCCCAACGAGCTCGGGCACGGCCATGTCCCACGTGTTCGCCACGTGGGGCGTGATGATCACGTTGTCCAAGGTCCACAGCGGGTGACCGTCCGGCAGCGGTTCCGGATCGGTGACATCGAGTGCCGCGCCCCCGATCGATCTCGCTTCGAGCGCCGCAACGAGAGCATCGGTGTCCATCAGCTCGCCTCTTGCAACGTTCACTATCCAGGCCGTGTCACGCATATGTTCGAGGGCTCGAGCGTCGATCATGTGCCGCGTCTCGGGGGTCGAGGCAGCCGCGATCACGACCCAGTCGGCATCCCCGATCTCGTCGTGCAACCGATCCGCCTTAACGGTTCGATCTGCCCCCTCCAGTGGGGTCCCTGAACGGTTGAGCCCGACGATCCGAATCCCGAGGGGGCGAGCCATAGGCACGAACGCCTTGCCGATCCCTCCCGTTCCGATAACGAGTGCGGTCGTCCCGTCGAGCCTGCGCTCCGGCGAGCCGAAGCCGCCCTGTCTCCAACTCGATGCCTTGATGTGCTCGTGAAGTCGCCGAGCGGCCGCCAGCATCAACGCGAGGGCATGCTCGGCACAGGCGGGTCCATAGACCCCCTTCGTACACGTCCACGTTCGCGCTGGATCAACGACTCCCGCGGCGATGAACGCCTCGATACCTGCGAATGGCAGTTGCACCCACGTCGCCCGAGAAGCTTTCAGCAGGTCGCCCAGCCCTTGCGGATCGCGAGGGTTGACCCACACAAGCCCATCGGCATCGGTTGCATCGTCGACGGGCTCTCCCCCACCGGCGCGGACCGCGGCCTGGAGCTCATCGGTGGTCGCAGGCGCGATCGCGATACGCGGAGCGCTCATAGCAACGGCTCCCCTGCGACCTCTGCCTGATCGCTCCCGCAACTTGGGCACTTGATTGGGTCATCATCGTGCGCCGGATAGGTATCACCGCAGATCTTGCATCGCAGCACGATCACCCTCTTTTCCATGAGACGAGCGTAGCGTTACGTTCATATCGATGAGAAATGGATGCGGCTGCGACGATGCCAACTAGGTGGGTTCTGGCGAGCTCGGATCTGAATGCTCGCGCCCGGGTTCTCGAGGCCGCGGGCGATGCCGATGTCGTTACTACGGACGCAACAGGGTTCCGATCGAGCCTCGCTGGCGCGGCCGTTCTCATCCTGGACCTGGACGAGGGCGGCACCGATGCGCTCGACGAACTCATCGCTGCCCGCGCTGCGGACGAGGAACCTGAGCGGGTCATCGGATTCATGTCCCACGTCGATAGGGAGTTAGGTCGTAAGGCGAGGGAGGCAGGTTGCCGGCCCATAGCCCGCGGACGATTCTGGGCGCACCTGCACGACGAAGCTGAAGGACCTACCGACCCGTCGTCGTGAACTTGTCGAACGGCGGGCCGTTCGGAGCGATGGCTCGAACGGTGAGCCGGTCAGCGGTTGCCGCGACGTAAACGAAGTGGTTCCGTGCCTGGCACTCATGGACGTACCACTTGGTACTGCAGGAATAGAGGGACGCTCCCCCACCTCCGGTGATCACATATCGGATCCTCCGCAGGGGTTTCGATGCGAAATAGATGTGAGCGTGACCGTTCAGCACTAGATCCACGCCACGTTTGCGGAACAGTCTCGGAAGACTCGGTCTGAAGCCCGGCTCGGTCGGGCGTTCGGGCGACGGCGAATAGACGGGGTGGTGGAAGACGACGACCGTCCACCGGTCCTCCGCCAAGGGCTTCAAGGCATCGCTCAACCACTCTCGGTTCAAGACGTTCGAATCGGCGATGACGAAGCGCACGCCACCCTCGCGGTAGACGTAGTTGCGCTTAGGGATACCGAATGCGGGTTCGTCGAGAACGTCACCGCCACGGCGCGTCACGTAGTCGTGGTTTCCGAGCGACGCGTGGAACTCCACATCGTTGCTCAACAGGCAGTCATACGGCGAGAAGAAGCCTCGTTGGAAGTACTGCTTCGACCCATCCGGATAGATGTTGTCGCCCGTCGTGATGACATCATCGAACGGGTGGTCCTCGCGCCAGTCACACATCCGTTGCGCTACATCGTGCTGGCTCGGCCACCCGCTCCCGTAGTCACCGATGACGGCGAACCGGAAGGCAGGGACCGGGGTCGGGGTTGCCGAGGGAGTTGCCGACGGCGTCACGCGCACCGATACGCGGCCCCCGTCGACAGGAGCGCAAGAGATTGCCACTGCACACACAAGTACAGCCCCGAGCGTGATGTGCCTCATACCTGATCGACCAGGTCGGCGGGCGGAGTGCGTGGGCTAGCGGGCGAGGTCGCGGCCGAGGACGACAGTCGTACCCCGTCCACTGCTGGCTACATCGACCCTATCCATGAGCTGGCGCATCAAGAAGAAGCCGCGGCCCCCCTGGGACAGAACGTCGGGGATCTGCGGCTGGCGAGCTCGTTCGACATCGAATCCGGGGCCGTCATCCGTTACCGTTACCGAGAGTTGATGATCGTGGACCTCGCAACGGATCGCGACCTGGCCCGGCCCCGTGGTCCGGCGACCGTGCCGGCACGCGTTTGCAACGACCTCGCCGACGGCCATCAGGACCTCGTCGACAACGTGCTCCGGGATCTCGGCCTTGACGAAGAAATCGGCGACGAACGAACGCATATCGCTCGCGTTGGCCGGATCGTTGACCAGCGTCTTGTGCTGGTCCCGATCGGCGAAACTCCATCCGTTCCCGCGGTTCACACGGGTAGACATATCCGTACCTTGTCCACGGGTCGCGGCTCGGTAACTACGTACTTATACGTATCTTTTGCGGGCCGAGGGGGCGTCACGCCTCGTACTCCTTCAGGGCCTCGGGTAGCCACCCCTGTATCTGCTCGATCCTGGTGTCTGACCCGGGGTGGGTGCTGAGGTACTCGGGGGGCTGCCCTTGCCCCTTGGTCGCCTCCTCCATCCGCTCCCAGAAGGTGACCGCCTCACGGGGGTCGAAGCCGGCCTTAGCCATGAATATCAACCCGATGTGATCGGCTTCGGACTCCTGCTCCCGGCTCCACGGAAGGCTCAGACCGACCTGTGCCCCGGCCCCAAGGAGCCCCGCGATATTGCGGAACTCGACGGGATCGTCGGCGAAGGCACCGGCGGCGAACTGGACCGCAGTGTCGGTGAGTTGTTCGCGGAAGATCCGCTCGGCGCCGTGCTCGGCCACCGCGTGCGCAACTTCGTGACCGAGGACCGTCGCAAGACCTTCCGCGGTCTTGGCGGGTCCGAGGATCCCTGTGTAGACGACCATCTTCCCGCCGGGCAGACAGAAGGCGTTGGCTTGAGGATTGTCGACGAGGGTCACTTCCCATTCGAAGTCCGGCTTGTACTCCGATGCGACCTCGATGATGCGATCGGTTACCGAGGTAACGGTCTCGAATTCCGGACCAGAATCGATAACGTTGCCGGACTCCTGGTTGAGGAACTCGTCGTAGTACTGCGCCCCAAGCTTCATCTGCTGGTCGTCGGACATCCCGACCTTCTGCTCGCGCCCCACGATCGGCACGACCTGCTTCTCCGCCGAGCAGTACTGGAACCCGAGGACCGCCGCACCGATCAGGAGTGGAAGGGCGATCGCTACCCACCCCTTGCCCCCTCGGCTGGACCCCCCGAGCGAACCGAGGCCGCTTGACCCAAGGCTCGAGCCTGAACGGCCGAACCCCAGACGCGCGGCGGAACGGCGCCGGCCCCACCGGCGTCGCCTTCTCATATGAGCGGCAGTATGCCCCCGACAAAGCGAGCTAAACAGCAGGAAAAAGAAGGTTGAGCGCCAACCCCTCGGGTAGGAACACCAAGAGGAGGCGTGGCATGAGAAAAAGACTCAGCCCGGAGGAATACGACAGGCTGTTCGACAGCCTCCGAAGCCTCGTCGACCAAGCTCAAGAGGCGTACCTCTCAGGGAGCATCGCGCTCGCTCGCCACGCCACTGCGAACCTCTCGTTCGCAACCCACCTGATCCACTCGGGACTCAACGAACAGGATCTAGCAATCGTTCGGAACTAGCTCCGTTCAGGGCGGCCTCTGAGGCCTACTCGTGGCTCGTATCGACCAGGCAGAAGATGTTGCCTTCCGTGTCGGCCATCACCACGAAGTCGGGTGACTCTGGATACAGATCCCAGTCAACGCGCTTCCCGCCGAGCGAGACCAACCGTTCGATCTCGCTGCCCTGCTCCTCCGCACTGTCGACGTAGAGGTCGATGTGGACGCGCGGGTGTTCCTGCACCGGCGATTCGCTCGTATCGAGAGCCAGCGCGGTGCCCTCGCCGCTGGGTGGATCCAAGATGATCCAGTCGTCATCGGGCTCCGGCTCGCCGTGACGCGGCGTGTAGCCGAGAGCCTCACGCCAGAACGCCAACGCCCGACGCATGTCGTCAACACCGAGCACGATCGTCGCCAGTCGCAGCATGCGCCGATATTGCCACGCGATGGTGGTCGCGACTGGATTCGAACCAGTGACCCCCTCGATGTGAACGAGGTGCTCTGCCAGGCTGAGCCACGCGACCGTGGTCGCATCCTATTTCCTTGCCTGGCGACCTATCCGCGTCAGCTCGCTGCTCGTGCAGGCCAGACGGATCTCGTGTGTATCGATGGTTTCGACCCTGTCCCACGGAACCCTGTAACCCTTCATGCGCTCCACCAAGAACTTGAGACCCACCGGCCCACGCATCTGGGTGCGGTGAAATCCGAGCCGCTGGAGCAATGCTCCGTATCCGACCAACAATCCACTCAGTTCGAACGCGCGACCTTCGATGTTGTTCAGTACTGGACCAGTGCGTGTTGCTTCGAGATCGAACACGCGCCCCAGCTTCTTGCCGTCCGAGGTGAACACGATCGAGCCGAGGAGATCGTGAGCCCTCACGACGACGACCCCGGGATCTTCCCGATGATCAGATCACGTGCCCAGTCCTCGCTGCGTGTCAGCCCCGCTTCCTCACGTTGAACGGTTAGATGCACCTCGTAGTCAACCCGCTCGACGTCACTCCACGGGATCCGCAGGGGTTCCGGGTTCCTGTTGGGGTGCAAGCGTCTCCAGACCGCGGTGATGACACGGCCCGGCCACCGCGAGAACGCAGGGCCGAGGGCTCCGGGCCCAACCAGGATGTTGGTGAGCACCGGAAGACCGGTTTCCCCCGTGTGGAACTCGAGGTCGTCGACCTTGCCGCAGTCCTTGCCCTCGCTGTCCAGCAACTGCCGGTCGAGCAGCTCGAGCGCGAGATCGATCTTCTCTGTCATGGCTACGACCCCATCTTCGTGATGATCATCAAAGGAACTGCCGCCAGGCTCGCGGCAAGGATCACGACGAAGAACAAAGACGCGACGACGTTCAGCACTGGCCCGTTCACCTGATCCTCCATGTAGCTCTTGTCATTGGCAACGACGAGAACGGGGAAATAGGTCAGCGGAAGTCCGATCGCCGAGAAGATCACCGCTATCTCAGTGACCTTCACGGGGTCCAGGGTCGTCAGAACGAGGATCCCGGCAAGGATCAACAGAACGATCATCGCGAGGTGGAAACGGGCGGCTTCGATCGGCTTGACGAGCTTGCCCCACGTCCATCCGAAGAACTGGCCCAAGGAATATCCCGTAGACAAGGTCACCTCGATGGCGGCCCCGAACGTGGACGCGAACAGACCTACGATGAACAGCACGAGTCCGATGGTGCCGAATGCGGCGGCCGGGCCTAGGGCAACTTGAGACAGCTCATCGATATCGATGCCCAAAGGCTTGAAAACGAGCGCCGCGACCCCGATCGCCATCATCGCGATCACTCCTCCGACCGAGAACCCTATGTAAGCAGTGGCTTTGTTGACGTTCAGGTCTTTTCGATCCCACTTCTCCTCCACCGCTCCTGAGGAGTAGAAGAAGACCTCGTACGGAGTGAGGGCTGCGCCGAACAGGGCGACCGCGTAGTACCAGTAAGTAGCGGTCGTTTCGCCATTGGGCACATCGGGATTGATGATGTGGTGGAACACCGAGGACATGTCGGGGCCGAGCTTGAAGAATGCAGCCGCAAACACAACCATTGCCATCCCGATGAACCCGATCGCACGTTCCATGTGCTCGAAAGTCACTTTCCAGATGATGACGAAAACGAGAACGACCGCCAGAGGAACCCAAAGGAAGTAATTCAGCGACGTCGCCAGTTGGAATGCGATCGAGATCCCCGCGATCTCGGCGACCAAGGTCACGATGTTGATGAACAAAGCCGCGATGAGATTCGCGGCACCGAATCCTGGGCCGAGCCGTTCCCGGACGACGTCGAACACGGGGCGATGGGTCAGGGTCGCGATACGACCAGACATCTCGGCGAACAAGATGATGCCGATCGTTCCGACGACAACGACCCACACGAGACCGAAACCGAAGCGGGCTCCGATCGCAGCCGTCATGACGATCTCACCCATATCGAAGAAGCCACCGATCGATGACACGATCCCGAGGGTGACCGCCAGGGCCTTACCCACCTGAGAACCTCGTCGCTATCTCATCGAGCTTCTTGGAAACGTCTTCAGCGGCTTCGATGGCGATGATCGCTTCCTGCACCTCACCCTGTCGCAGAGCGATCCGTGCGTCCTCGACCATCGCTTGCGCCTCGTCGAGGAGTTCGAGGACCTGATCGCGGAGTTCGATGCTTGCGTCGTTAGGGGGCTGTGCGAGCGAGAAGCTTCCCGCCACCGACTTGACGATGTCTTCCTGCGCGCTCACGGTGACGTCGACCGGGCCCTTGGGCAACCCATAGCGACCCATCAGGTCGAGGGCCAGTCGCACCGTCTCGATCGACGACACCACACTCTCTGAGGTTGAAACGACCTTCGCCTGATACTGCGATGTCGTGAATGCTGGCGCGACGCAGGACGTCATCAAGAGCCATGGCAGCGCCAGCGACGCGATGCTCCGTCGGACCGAAGTCATCAACCTTGGACGGCGATCTCTTCTGCCATCTTTTCAAGTTCGGTGCCGGCGCTCTCTTCCTCACCCATGTTCTTCTCGAGTTGGCCGGCAACACGTCGCTCGCCGGCTCGAAGAGCGATCTGAACCAAGAACTTGTAGGACGCCAGCTCGAAGTGCTCTATCCGCAGAGCCGCCTTGATTATCTGGAGATCGATGGTGTCGTCCGCCCCTGAGCTGGATGTACCGGCAGCCTTTAGCTCGTCGATCAGAACGCCGAGCGCCTCCGACTTCGTCCCCCTTGGAGCCTTGCCAAGGCTCTTGAAGGCCTTCTCGAGCCTGTTGATCTGCTTCTCGGTCACCTTGTGATGGCCCGCTAAGACTTTGCGGAGTTGATCGTTGGAGGCCTTCTTGGACGCGGTCGCGAGAGGACCCAGCAGGGCCTTCTCGGCTCCGTACATCTCCTTGATCCCGTTCTCGACCAACGTCTTAAGGGCAGCCATGCTTGCCTCCTTTGCCCCTTCATTCCCCGATGGGGAACGCCTAACCGCCCGACTAGCTGGCGGCGCGCTGGCGTTTCACCGCGGGGCGGCGGGTTTTGGCCGCGGCCGCGGTTCGTTTCCGCTGAGGAGCAGCTTTCGCACGTCCCGTGGGCGTTAACAGAGGGGCGAGGAACTGGCCCGTGTACGAACCCGGTGTCGCAGCTACGTCCTCGGGCGTTCCGCTTGCAACGATCTCGCCTCCGCCGGCGCCACCCTCGGGACCGAGGTCGATGAGGTGATCTGCCGTCTTGATGACGTCGAGGTTGTGCTCGATGACGACGACGCTGTTGCCCTGGTCGACCAAACGGTGGAGGACGCCAAGCAGTTTGTGTACGTCGTCGAAGTGGAGACCGGTCGTGGGCTCATCAAGGATGTACAGGGTCTTTCCGGTCGAGCGCTTGGCGAGCTCCGTGGAAAGTTTCACGCGTTGCGCTTCCCCGCCCGAGAGTGTGGGTGCCGGTTGGCCTAGTTTGATGTAGCCGAGCCCAACGTCCCTCAAGGTGTTCATGTGTCGTGCGATCGGGGGGATGGCCGAGAAGAAGTCGCACGCTTCCGTCACGCTCATCTCCAATACCTCCGAGATGTTCTTGCCCTTGAAGTGGACTTCCAAGGTTTCACGGTTGTACCGCTTGCCTTTGCACACTTCACACGGCACATAGACGTCGGGGAGGAAGTGCATCTCGATCTTGATGGTCCCCTCACCTGCACACGCCTCACAGCGACCACCACGGACATTGAACGAGAACCTGCCCGGTTGGTAACCGCGGCGTTTCGCATCGGGTGTCTTCGCGAAGAGTTTCCTGATGTGGTCGAAGACCCCCGTGTAGGTCGCCGCGTTGGACCGTGGAGTTCGACCGATCGGGCTTTGATCGATGTCGATGACCTTGTCGACGAGCTCGAGACCTTCGATGCGCTTGTGCTTGCCTGCGACGATGCGCGCGTTGCTGATGAGACTCTGATGCACGGCGCGGAAGAGGATGTCGTTGACAAGGGTCGATTTGCCCGACCCGGATACACCGGTTACCGAAACGAAGCAACCGAGAGGGATCTTCACGTCGATGTTCTTGAGGTTGTTCTGCCGCGCTCCGCGCACCACGATCCAGTCGTCACCAGGCGGCCTTCGTTTGTCGGGTACGTCGATCATCCGCCGGCCGGAGAGATAGTCCCCCGTCATCGATCGTGGATGCTTTAGGAGCTCCTCGAAGGAACCGGCGTGGACGATCTCTCCTCCATGGATGCCGGCCCCCGGACCGATGTCCACCACGTAATCGGCCACCCGGATCGTCTCCTCGTCGTGCTCGACGACGATCAACGTGTTTCCCAGATCGCGCAGGCGCACGAGGGTGTCGATCAGGCGACGATTGTCACGCTGGTGGAGGCCGATCGACGGCTCGTCGAGGATGTAGAGGACGCCGACCAGACCGGAACCGATCTGGGTTGCAAGACGGATGCGTTGCGCTTCCCCACCGGCCAGGGTCGCCGCCCCGCGGCCGAGCGTGAGGTAGTCCAGACCGACGTCGAGGAGGAATCGGAGGCGCTCGTGGATCTCCTTGAGGATCGCTTCGGCGATCGAGGACTCTCGGTCGTTCAGCTCGACCTCACGCAGGAAGGCATCGACCTCAGCGATCGGGAGGTCACACGCCTCTGAGATGTTCTTATCCCCCACCTTCACCGCCAGCGACTCCGGCTTCAGGCGCGCGCCCTTGCAATCAGGGCATGGAACCTCACGGAAGTACTGCTCGTAGCGCTCGCGGGCGTAATCGGAGTCGGTATCTTCACGACGTCGTTCGAGCCACGTGATGACGCCCTCGAAGTCGGTCCAGTACGACCGGATCCGGTTGAAACGGTTCTTGTAGCGGACGTGGATCTGCTTGTCTTCCGAGCCGTAGAGGATCACGTCCTGGGCCTTCTGCGAAAGCTTCCGGAACGGCACGTCCGTCTTGAACTTGAACTCCTTGGCCGCCGACTCGATCAACCGGGCGAAGTACTGCGTGGTGCGGGATGACCACGGAGCGACAGCGCCCTCTTCCAAGGTCAGGTCGGGATCCGCGATAACGAGGTCCACGTCAACCTCGAGGTGTGTGCCAAGGCCGTCGCATCGCACACACGCCCCGTATGGGGTGTTGAACGAGAAGTTCCTCGGCGCGAGTTCGTCGAACGAGATCCCGCAGTTCAGACACGCGAAGTGTTGGGAGAAGTAGATGTCTTCCGACTTGCCGTCGACCAGCTCGATCGCGGCGGTTCCTTCGGCGAGCTTCAAAGCTGTTTCGATGGAGTCGGTCAACCTCGAGCCCATGTCGGGCTTGAGCACGAGACGGTCGACGATCACGTCGATGTCGTGTTGGAAGTAGCGATCGAGCCTGATCTTCTCGGAAAGCTCCATGACCTCGCCGTCCACGCGTGCCCGCACGAACCCGCGGCGTGAAAGGTCTTCGAACAGGGTCGTGAACTCCCCCTTGCGGGTCCGCACGATCGGGGCCAGGACCTGGAAGCGCGTGCCTTCGGGGAGCTGAAGGACCTGGTCGACGATCTGTTCGGGCGTTTGTCGGGCGATCGGCATCCCGCAGTTGTGGCAGTGGGGGCGGCCGATGCGGGCGTAGAGCAAGCGCAAGTAGTCGTAGATCTCGGTGATGGTCCCGACCGTCGAGCGTGGATTCCTAGACGCGGACTTCTGGTCGATAGAGATGGCCGGCGATAGGCCTTCGATGAAGTCGACCTCGGGCTTGTCCATCTGTCCCAGGAACTGCCGGGCGTAGGACGAGAGCGACTCGACATAGCGGCGTTGGCCCTCGGCATAGATCGTGTCGAAGGCCAGGGACGACTTGCCCGACCCGGAGATCCCCGTGAAGACGATCAGGGAATCGCGTGGCAGCTCGAGGCTCACGTCCTTGAGATTGTGTTCTCTGGCGCCCCTGATGATGAGGGTGCCGCTCGACCCTCCGGTCGTGGTTCCAGGCATCTAGGTCATGGTAAACGACCAGCTTGTAACTTCTATTTCCACGGCTGGGGTTGGCCGTGATTTCAGGGCTAGGCTCGTGGGGTGCATCCGCTCGAGAGATACCGAGAAGAATTCCCGATCCTCGAGGAGCGCACGTATCTGATCTCGGCATCTCTCGGCCCCCTCTCGCTGAGGGCCCGCTCGGCAGCCGAGGCGCATCTCGATCTCTGGGCTCGCCTCGGACCCGAAGAGCTCTGGATGGACCACGGCCTGCCGAAGCTCCAGGAGTGTCGTGAGTCGTTCGCCCGCCTCATCGGCGCCGACGCCGACGAGGTCGCGATCGTGCCCTCCGTCTCCTCGGGGCTGTCTTCGATCGCTAGCTGTCTCAGCTTCGATGCCAAACCGAAGGTCGTGCTCTCGGACATGGACTTCCCCACGAACCACTACGTCTGGCGCGCTCAGCAGAAGCGAGGGGCGAAACTGGATGTCGTCGCGTCCCCGGATGGGGTCCGCGTTGAGGCAGCCGACATCGTCGATGCCGTGGACGAGCAAACCTCCGTCGTGAACGTGAACCGCGTCCTGTTCGAGTCGTCTTGGATCATGGATATTCCGCCGATCGTCGCGGCTGCACGCGAGCGGGGCGCTTACGTCGTGTGTGACGACTTCCACGGAGCCGGGATCGTTCCGATCGACGTCCACGAGCTCGGCCTCGACTTCTATCTTGCCGGAGCCTTGAAGTGGCTCTGCGGGGGCCAAGGCATCGCGTTCCTCTATTGCCGCCGCGAATTGATAGAGACCCTCGAGCCTGGTGTCGTGGGGTGGTTCGGCACGAAACACCCGTTCGATTTCGACCGCTCGGGGCTCGACCTCAGAGACGACGCCCGGCGCTTCGAAACAGGTACGTACGCGCTGCCACAAGCGTGGACCGCAGCAGCTGCAATGGACCTGACCCTCGAGGTCGGGGTCGCCCAGATACGGGAGCGCAACCTGGAGCTGACCCGCGGCATCATCGCCAGGAGCGCGGATCTGGGCCTCGAGTTGCTGTCACCAGACGAAGACGAAGATCGTGGTGGCCTCGTGCGGCTACGCGTCCCCGGCGGGATCGAAGGAGCGAAGGGCTTGCTACACAACCTGTTCGAAAGGAACGTCGTCTTCGACCAGCGTGGCGATGCAGTGCGCATCTCGCCCCACTACTTCAATAACGAAGCCGATCTGGACAGAGCGTTCAGCGAGCTTGGTGCCGTTCTAGCCCACTGAAGCGGTCGGGTATCAACCTGGAGCCGCAGACACCCAGGATCAACCACAGGATCCCCACGGCGATGAGGATGTCGCCGATGCTGAAAACGTTGTCGATGATGGGCCACGAGTCAGGGATCGCGAACACGTCCCCTAGGAACTGAAGCTTGGCGTCCTTGACCGCGGTCGAGTTGGCGAACTCTCCCGCCTTGGTGGTGAGTCCGGCGGCTCGAAGGGCAGCCGTTGTTGCCGGCATCACCCCACCGTTGGCGCTGATCGCGACGAGGTTGCACAGGGCCCCCAGCGCTATGACCACCATCCCAGGGATCCGCCGGTTCGCCCAGACGAAGACCGCAGCGAAGGCGTACGACAAGAGATGGAGGGGCACGTGCACTCCCTCGAACCGGTCTGGGATGACCGAGATGATGAAGATCTGGAGGCCCAGGGCGACGGCGATCGCCCACACCCGAGCCAGCTCGATCTCGGCTAGAAGCACCAAACGGCCCCCCGTAAGGGGCACGAGGACCAGCGCTAGGAGGAGCACAGCGAGGAGGATCACAGGGGCAAAGTTCGCAGCCGCGGGAGGCTATGTCTATGGCACGGGGTAACTACGCGCCTAATCATCCGACTGAGCCATATAGGAGATGCGAGGCGCGGCCGATGCTTTCGGTACAAGGGCAACGAAGAGTTGTCCAAGGACCGGAGGTAAACAAGATGAAGCTCCGCATGTTCCGGATCGCAGTAGCCCTTTCGTCTCTCGCAGCACTGGTCGCCAGCGTTGGTGCCGACCAGAAGTGGAACTAACAACCCGCTGATCACAAGGGTGCCGCCCATCACAAGGGGCGGCACCCTTTTCCTTTAGGGGACCCATGAAGCGATCACGCCTGCTGGTGGCCTACACGAGCGGGGTCACCCTCGGTGGCCTCGCCCTTGTCGCGCGCTTCCTCCCCCAAGCCTTCGACCCCCCCGCCTACCGCGACCCCGAGTTCCTCCTGCTAGCCGGAGCGGTCCTTCTCGGTGAATTCGTTCGCATCCGCATATTCCATGGCCGCGAGACCGTGATGGTCACTGTGGGCGATCCCTTCACCTTGGCGATCCTCTTCACGTTCGGTCTTGGGCCTGCGTTGCTGGCGAAAGTCGTTGCGACCGTCATCGAAGACGTCTATCGCCGTCAGGTGTGGTGGAAGCTCCTATTCAACGTCGCTCAGTTCTCGATGTCGTTGGGGGCCGCATACGGGATCCTGATGTACGTCACGGACTTCCCCGGGGCCCGCGGGATCACGGAACCTGCCACCCTTGGCGGGGTCCTGCTCTCATCGTTCATCTACTTCAGCGTGAACATGATCCTGGTAACCACAGCGATCGCGATCGCTACCGATCAGTCGCCTCTGTTCGCCATCCGAAGTGGACTGAAATCGCGCGTTATCAACCAGGGCGTACTCGTTGGGTTCGCACCCATCGTCGTCGCAGCCCTGGATCAGTCGCTGGTCCTCTTCCCGTTGATGCTGATCCCCGTGATCGTGGTCTACCGGAGCGGGATGATCAGTCACCGGCATGTGCAGATGGCTCAACAACTCACGGAGCTGTACGAGACGACCCGTATGACGAATGCTCAGGTAGGAACACGTGAGTCGGTGAAAGAACTGCTGGAACGGGTCTGCAACATGTTCAGTGCGACGGGTGCCTCCATCGTGTTCTTCGCTCGTGAGGGCGAAGAGTTCCCTAGCGAAACTTCGATCGACCTCGACCGCAACACGTTCGCATACATGCAACCAACGACTCTCAACCCGACCAAGGGGATCTGGGCGCGAGCCGCGGCCGAGAGCAAGGCCCTGATGCTGGCGAGTCCGATCGACAACAAGAACCTGCAAGCCCACTACGCCTCGATGGGGATCAAGGACGTGATGGTCGCCCCGATGGTCGTAGAAGAGCAGGTCACGGGAGTTATCCGAGTCTTCAACCGACAAGGTGTCTCCCAGACGTTCACTTCAGAAGACTTGAGATTGTTCGAAACCCTCGCCAACCACGCGAGCATCGCGATGGAGAACGCTCGGTTGATCACCCAGCTCGAAGACTCCCTTGCCCACCTCACCGAGATGAACCAGCTCAAAGACGATTTCGTCGCCTCCGTGTCGCACGAGCTGCGAACTCCACTGACCTCGATCCGCGGCTACGTCAAGACGATGCTTAGGCCCGATGTCGAGTTCGATGCGGCAGACACCAAGTCGTTCCTAGAGACGATCGATCGCCAGAGCAATCGCCTACATCGATTGATCGAGGACCTCCTGGCGGTCTCTCGGATCGAATCCGAAACCGATTCCAGCACCCTGACGATGTTGTCATTGAAGCCCCTCGCCGAGGAGGTTGCGGACGAACTCCGAACCAAGGCCGGAGCGCACACCATCGAGGTCACGATCAGCGACGACCTCCCATCCGTCCACTCCGACGCAGGCAAGGTTCATCAGATCGTGAGCAACCTCGTAGACAACGCGTTGAAGTACAGCCCGGACGGTGGGACCGTGTCCGTTGGAGCGGTGCCCTCGGGCGGAGGCGTGACGATCTCGGTATCCGACGAAGGACCGGGCGTGCCCGCGGATCTGCGTGACAAGATCTTCGACCGCTTCTACCAGGTCGACCAATCGGCCACCCGTCAGGTAGGCGGCGCGGGCTTGGGTCTCTACATCTCTCGGCGGATGGCAGAGGCGATCGGGGGCCGCGTCTGGTTGGAGAAGTCGGATGAGGAAGGCTCCACCTTCAGCCTGTGGATCCCGTTGAGCATCGGGCTGCCCCTGAAGCACACAGAGATGACTCCGTTTAGCTGACGTCCCTTAGCTCACGCTTCAGATCCGCTATCTCGTCCCGGATACGCGCCGCGTACTCGAACCGCAGGTCTTCCGCGGCTTGATGCATCTCCTCCTCGAGCTGTAGGACTAGGCGTTTCAGCTCGTCGGGGCTTCCACCGATCGGTTCCCTCCGCCTGCTCTTCGACTTGGATGGAACGTGACCGTCCTTCTTCCGCCCGAAGCCCGAGATCAGGATGTCGTTCACTGCCTTCCTGATGGACTGGGGATCGATCCCGTGTTCCTCGTTGTACGCGCTCTGGATCATCCGCCTTCGTTGCGTCTCATTGATCGCGAATCGCATCGAGTCCGTGACCTCGTCGGCGTACATCACCACCTGGCCTTCGACGTGGCGCGCTGCCCGCCCGATCGTCTGGATCAATGAGGTTTGCGAACGGAGGAAACCTTCCTTGTCGGCATCGAGGATCGCGACCATCGATACCTCTGGGAGGTCCAGGCCTTCGCGCAACAGGTTGATGCCGACAAGAACATCGAATTCTCCAAGCCGGAGGTCTCTCAGGATCTCCATGCGTTCGACCGTGTCGATATCCGAGTGGAGATAACGGACTCGGATCCCGGACTCGAGCAGATAGTCCGTGAGGTCTTCAGCCATCTTCTTCGTCAAGGTCGTCACCAGTACCCGCTGATCGGCTTCGGTGCGCTTCCGGATCTCCTCCATGAGGTCGTCGATCTGGCCCTTCGTTGGCTTGATCACAACCTCGGGATCGATCAAGCCCGTCGGACGAACGAGTTGCTCGACCGGCTTACCGCCCTCGCGGATCTCGAACGAGCCGGGGGTCGCGCTCATCATCACGACCTGGTTGACGCGCTCCAAGAATTCGTCGAAACGCAGGGGCCTGTTGTCGAGTGCGCTCGGCAGCCTGAACCCATGCTCGACAAGGGTCTTCTTCCTGCTCATGTCACCCTCGTACATGCCGCCGATCTGCGGCACCGTTACGTGCGACTCGTCGATCACGATCAAGAAGTCGTCGGGGAAGTAGTCGAGCAAGGTGTTTGGGCGCGAGCCGGGTTCCCGGCCCTCGATATGGCGGGAGTAGTTCTCGATCCCGGAGCAGAACCCGACCTCACGCATCATCTCGAGGTCATAGTTGGTACGCATCCGCAGGCGTTGGGCCTCGAGCAGCTTCCGCTGGTTCTCCAGGACCGTTAGCCGATCTGCAAGCTCAGCCTCGATCTGGACGATCGCTCGCTCCATCCTTGCTTTCGAAGCGACGTAGTGAGATGCCGGATAGATCGTCGTGTGGTCGAGCTCGCGGATGATCTCGCCCGTTAGGGGGTCGAGTTGGATGATGCGATCCACCGTGTCCCCGAACAGCTCCACACGGATCGCGGTCTCCTCGTAGGCAGGGAAGATCTCGATCGTGTCCCCGCGCACCCGGAACTTGCCGCGGATGAAGGTCATGTCGTTGCGCTCGTACTGGATATCGACGAGTCGCTGGGTGATGAAATCGCGATCGGCGGTCCCCCCACGAGCCACGGAGACCACTTGTTGCAGGTACTCGTCAGGCGACCCCAGGCCGAAGATGCACGAGACCGAGGCGACGATCAATACATCGTTCCGCTGCAGCAAGGCACTCGTAGCCGAGTGCCGCAAGCGCTCGATCTCGTCGTTGATCGAAGAGTCCTTCTCGATGTAGGTGTCCGACGAGGGGACGTAGGCCTCGGGTTGGTAGTAGTCGTAGTACGAGACGAAGTATTCGACCGCATTCCGCGGGAAGAACTGCTTGAACTCGTTGCACAGCTGCGCTGCGAGGGACTTGTTCGGGGCGATCACGAGCGTGGGCTTCTGGATCTGCTCGAGGGCCCAGGCCATCGTGGCCGTCTTCCCGGTACCCGTAGCCCCTAGAAGGGTGGAGAAACGATCCCCTCGACCGATCTGCTCCGCCAAGGCGCGGATCGCAGCCGGCTGATCGCCGGCAGGAGAGAAATCAGACTCGACCTTGAATGGTGGCATCGCCCTCAGTTTAAGGAGGGCATGCGACGGGATATTCCCCGGTGTAGCGGCTAGCCCGTCTGGTCTTCAGCTATCGGGACCGTGAAGGAGAACGTCGAGCCCTCGCCCACCTGCGATTCGACCCACAGGCGGCCCCCGTGCGCGTCACATATCGCTTTCGTGATGAACAGGCCGAGCCCGGTCCCCTTCTTGGTCCACGCAGGTTTCGCGAGCATGGCGAACTTCGAGAAGATGCGGTCCGCGTCGGCGGGGGCGATGCCGATGCCCTGGTCGATCACGGAGACCTTCACGACCGGATGATCGTCCTGATCGATGGTCGCTGCCTCCAAACGCACCGCGGTCCCCTCGGGTGAGTAACGGGTCGCGTTCGTCAACAGGTTGATGAGGACCTGACGCAAGCGATCCTTGTCCCCCACCACCTTGGGAAGATTCGGCTCCAAGCCAAGTTCGACCTCGTGTGCGGCGGAGATTGACGTGTGGACCGTGAGGATGTTCTCGATGAGGTCGGTCATGGACATGGGCTCGAACTCGTAACGAAGGTTACCCGTCTCCATACGGGACACGTCGAGAAGGTCAGAGACCATGTGAGCAAGACGCTGCGTTTCCCTCCGCACGATCCCGATGAACTGCCCGCGCTTCTCGGCTTCCATCGTCTCCCAGTGCTCGTCCAGCATCTGTCCGAAACCGACCACCGTGGTCATGGGGCCTTTGAGCTCGTGGGCGAGGATCGATACGAAATCCGACTTCGTGCGGTCGGCCTCTCGAAGCTTGTGCATCAGGGCCCGCTCGCGCTCGCGCGAACGGCTCAGCTCGATGACCGAGCCAACGCGCGCCCCCAGGAGAGAGGTGAATCGGAGGTCTTCCTCGTCGAACTGTCCGTCCTCGGAGTTGATGACCTCGAGCACGCCTAACGACGTTCGCCCACTCGTCAGCGGCACGACCATGACGTTCTCGATGCCGAGTCGCTCCCGGAGCCCCGCTCCGATCCAGCCATCGGTCTTGGCGTCGTTCGAAACAAGAGGGGTCGAGGTCCTGAACACGGTGCCGGCAAGGGACGGCTGATTCAAGGGGAGAACGAGGTCAGCCATCTCGGCCTCATCGATGCCATACGCCGGTGGCTGAGGCTTCAAAGAGTTCGTCTCTTCGTCGTGGAGCAGAACCATCATCCGTTCGCACTTGATGAGGTCGGTGACGATCCGGACCGACTCACCGATGACGTGCTCGAGGGTGTCCGTCGCCGACAGCAACGTGGTGACCCGCTGCAAGCCTTCGAGCTCACGGCTGGTGCGATCGAGGTCCGCCTGGCGAGATGCGCCCCGAACGCAGGCTGCTGCTCTGTCTGCCAGCACGCCCAACAGATTGAGGTCTGTGTCGGTGAACGCCCCCGTCGGAGAGTTGACTGCAGCGAGGACGCCGAGGCGGTCGTCGCCGACGACCATGGGGGCCGCGATCAGTTGGCGCGCGTCGTAGAACTCGCTCTGGCCCCCGCTCGAGTCCGGGTCGGCCACCACGTCGTGTACGACCTCGGCGCGACCTGAGTGATGGATCCTGCGAACGATCCCGGGTTCCCTCATCGAGAACCTCGGCCGTTCCTCGCCGCGACCAACGAAACAGCGCATCTCATCGTTGTCTTCGTCGTAGAGGAACAGAACAGGTCGGTCGCATGCCACAACGTCGGGGACGGCCGTAAGGATCTCGCCGATAACCGCGATCAGGTCATCGTCCCGCCCGCTCAAGGAAGCGATCCTGTAAAGAGCCTGCGTCTCGGCGTCCGTTGACCCGTAGGCGTCCATGCTCACATCTCCGATAGAAGTGGGAGCAATTCGCCAAGCTCCCGTATACGAGCGTAGCGCGAGTCCGGATACCGACCCGCTCGATCGAGCAGCACCGGCGTCATGCCTGCCTGCGTAGCGGGTTCCATGTCCATGGTCGGAGAGTCACCGATGTGGATGCTCTTCGACGGATCCACTCCCGCTTTGCGGATCGCCAAACGGTAGATCGCAGGATCGGGCTTCTCGATACCTGCGATACCCGAGATGATGGCCGTGTCGAACACGTGCCCAACCTCCATCTCGATCAGCATCTTCTCGAGCCATGAGTCGAAGTTCGAGATAAGACCCAGGCGATACCCGGCGGTCTCGAGCGCGTCGAACGTCGGCTTGACATCGTCATACAGACGATAGGACTCGATGCTGGAGAACGTCTCGTACAGAAGCTCGGTCATGGCTTCGTCCTCGATCCCCAACTCCGCCAGGAAACGGGTGTATGTGAACGTCCAGAAACGGCGAGATGCCTCCGCTGACAACGTTGGGCCCCCGTCGATGTCCGCCTCATCAAGGAGTTCCACCAGATGAGGAGCCAGCCTGTCTTGGACGTGGGACACGTCAGAAGGAGTCACCCCATAACCGCGTGCCTGACAGGTTGAAGCGAAGAGCTCGGCGAACGAAGGGTGGGGATCGAGGATCGTCCCCCCGGCATCGAAGAAGACCATCTCGATAGTCATGCAAACCTCGCTTCGAGTTCGGCCCACACGCGGTCGGCTTCCTGCACGAGTTGCTCGAGGGTCCCATCGTTGGTGACCACGATGTCGGCCTTGTCCAGGAGATCTTCGGGGTTAGCTTGAGCTCGCATACGTTCGTCGATCGCATCCGCGGTCATCCCGCGGTCCTTCACCAAGCGGGCGCGCCTCACGTCTGTGTCCGTAGCGACGACGATGATGACGTCGAGCGATCCGACGAGTCCCAGCTCGACGATCAGAGCGGCATCGAGGATCACGATCCGATCGCTGTGGCGGAATGCCTCGAGAGTCTCAGCGATCTTTCGCATGATGACCGGATGCGTGATCGCATTCAGGGCCGCGAGTTTTCCCTTGTCGGCGAAAACGATCCGAGCGAGAGCCTTGCGGTCGATGTCCATCGATCCGTCGGCAAGCACGTCATTGCCGAACTGATCTACGACCTCACGCCACGCGGGCTCGCCCGGCATCAAGGCTTCATGACCGAGCCTGTCGGCATCGATGACCAGGGCGCCACGTTCGGCGAGCAACGCCGCGAAGGTCGACTTCCCTGTGCCGATCCCCCCGGTAAGACCTACAAGGAGCAACGCTGCGCTCCTACCGTCCCTCGGTCAGTCCTGACCGCGTTCGCGCTTCAGGTCCTGAACGATCGACTCGATCGATTCTTCACCGGTTGAGTCCCCCGGGTCGAGGGTCTCGCCGGCAGGGTCGGATGCTTCGGCAACGGGGACCTCTTCGGCATCGAGCTCGGCGATCGCTTCACCGGGAGCTGCGCCCTCGTCGGGCTCCTCCTGGTTCAGTTTCTTGTCGAGGTCGCGCTCCTGGGGCTCGTCCGGAAGGATGCCCGCTTGCGCCTCGGGAGGCGAGTCCGGCGACATCACCGCGGTGAGTTCGGCCTGCTCCTTCTCCTCTTCGGGGGCCGCAGCTACGGCTTCCTCGACGGTGGACGCAGCTTCGGGTGCGATCGGCTCATCGAGCAATTCGGGAGCTCCCTCGACGGCTGACGCGAGCTCGCGCTCGGTCTCGGGCCGGACGATCGTGTCCTCGGTTGCGACTCCGACATTCTCGGACGACTCGCGCGCCTCGAGCTCCATCTCGGCGGCCTCGGGCTCGAGCTCGATGTCGGTGCTCCGAGCACTCGCTGCCGGCGTACCACCGCCTTCTTCCTCGGGGATAGCGCCGGCGGCTTCGGGCATCGTCTGCTTGCGGGACAGCGAGATGCGGCGACGGTCAAGGTCTATGTCGATGATCTTGACGTCGACGCGGTCGTGCACGTTGACCTCGTCCTCGGGACGCTCGACGTGGTGTGCTGCGAGCTCAGAGATGTGGACCAGTCCCTCGATCGCATCGTCGACCTCGACGAACGCACCGAACGGAACGAGCTTCGTGACCCGGCCCTCGATGATGTCGCCGACCTCATGCTCGCGAGCGAACTGACGCCATGGGTCTTCCTGGGTCGCCTTGAGAGATAGAGACACGCGCTCGCGCTCAAGGTCGACATCGAGAACCTCGACCTTGACCTCTTGCCCGACCTCGACGACCTCGCTCGGGTGGTCGACGTGCTTCCACGACAGCTCGGAGACGTGAACGAGTCCGTCCACTCCCCCAAGGTCCACGAACGCTCCGAAGTTCACGATCGAGGAGATGACGCCCTCGCGCACCTCGCCCTTGGCGAGTGACGTGAGGAAGTCCTGGCGCTGCTCGGCCTGGCTCTCTTCGAGGAACTTGCGACGAGACAGGACCACGTTGTTGCGGTTCTTATCGAGTTCGATGATGCGGCACTCGAGCACCTTGCCGACGTACGGCTGGAGGTCGCGCACGCGACGCATCTCGACCAGCGAGGCCGGGAGGAATCCACGGAGACCGATGTCGAGGATGAGTCCACCCTTGACGACCTCGATGACCGGGCCCTCGACGATGCCGTCGGCGTTCTTGATCTCTTCGATCTTGCCCCAGGCCTTCTCGTACTGGGCCCGCTTCTTGGACAAGATGAGGCGACCTTCCTTGTCCTCCTTCTGGAGAACGAGGGCCTCGAGCTCGTCACCGAGCGAGACGATCTGGGATGGGTCGACGTCGTTGCGGATAGACAGCTCACGGGATGGGATGACGCCCTCGGACTTGTAGCCGATGTCGAGGAGCACCTCGTCCTTCTCGATCTTGACGATCGTGCCTTTGACGAGGTCACCCTCGGAGAACGGCTTGATCGTGGCGTCGATGGCGGCCATGAGCTCTTCCATGGTTTCGCCCACATCGTTCTCGACGATGGTCCCGCCGGCGTAGGTCGTGCCGGAGGTCGAGGGGGCCGTACGGGTGATGGTGCCCCCGTGGCCGTCGGGGAGGGTCTCTTCGGAGCCTTGAGAAGCAGAGACTTGGGCAGTCTCGTCCTGCGGTGATGCCATAGGTAGGTTTCCTTTCCGGACTGATCGCGCCACCGGGATGCCGGGGCCGCAGGAGTATACGAGGCCTGTAGTAGGCGTGCCATTCCTACCGCTCCGGTCGGGGTCGGTCGGACTCCGGCTCCCTGCTCTCGCTACCGCTCCGGTGCGTGGCGGTCGGACTCCGGAGGGCGCGACGGGGGGCGCCTGGACGGCGCCTCGCCTGCTCGCTCAACGCAGATCGCACTAGGCCGACCCATTTCGGAGCGATCTGCGTTGAGAGCCTCCTCCGCTCGACCGCCCCGCCCCTGCGCTGTGGCTACGTGACGGCGAAGAGCTCCCATCGACCGTCAACGCCCTTCAATTCCTTCTTGCCGCGCTCTTCGAAGTTGATTCCTGAGCCCGCAACTAACGGGGGCAGGGCTCCGCTTACTAGGATCTCGCCTGGTTGGGCGGCGTCCATCACTCTTGCGGCTATGTGGACTGCTATGCCGCCTATGTCGGTGCCTCTTAGTTCTATCTCGCCGGTGTGTAGGCCGAAGCGGAGTTGGAGGTTGTGGCGCTGGGATTCTTTGCAGATCTTCGTGGCGGCTCGGACGGCTTGGGCCGGGCGGTCGAAGGTTGCGAGGTAACCGTCCCCTAGTTGTTTGACTACGCGGCCCCCGTGCCACTCGACCTGGCGCGCTACCACCTGGTCGATCTCGTCGAGGAGCTCCTTCCATCGCTGGTCGCCCATCGACAACGCGGTTGGGGTCGAGTCGACGATGTCTGCGAACAGGAGGGTGGCGAGAACCCGCTCTTCATCTCGTGGCGTGCGAGAGCCGGTGAGGAATTCTTCGACCTCGTCGACCAGAGCCTGGGAATCACCGAGGAACGGCATGAAGTCTTCGCCCTCGAGCTCCACGAGTTTCGAGCCTGGGATGTTCTCGTGGAGATAGTGAGCGTTCTCTACGGGGACCGCGATGCTGTTGGTTCGATGTAAGACGAGGGTCGGAACTTTGATCGAGCTGAGCACCGAGCGAACATCGGTTTCGGCTGCGATGTCGAAGAAGGTCCGGACCGCGTCCCGACTGACCGAGTTGCGTTGCCACTTCGCCCACCAGGCCTTGAATGGCTCGTCGGTCTGGGCGGTGACCGGGTTGACGATGCCGGCAACGCCTTCCGGGTCACCCCATGTCTGGACGATGAACTCGATCTCTAGGTCACGTTCATCAGGCTTCTGACCCCACGGGTAATCCTCATGCCACATGCTCGACGCGAAGCTTCCGTAGAGGATCAGCGCCGTCACTCGATCGGGATGGGTCGCAGCCAGTGTCATCGCGATCGTGCCACCACCGTGGATCCCAACTAGCGCGGCCTTCTCGGAACCGGTGGCATCGAGCACTGCCAGCGCGTCATCGAGGCTCTCGTCCAAACCTGCCGGACCGCACATCCGGTCGGACAGACCGCCACCGCGGCGGTCGTAGATGATCAGACGACCCAGCGATGCGATCGTCTCGAAGCCTCGTTGAACCGCGGGATATTCGAGCAGTACCTCGAGGTTGGAACCCCACGGAAGCATCAGAAGGGCATCCCGCTCCCCATCACCCAGGCATGTGTACGCGATGTTGATGTCACCGCTCTTCGCATAGCGGACCGTGAAGTCGTCCATCAGCCCTTCGCTTCGGCCCAATCCTTGCCGAAGGACGAATCCACTTCGAGCGGGACCTTCATCTCGGCTACCTGGGTCATCTCGCGCTCGACGAGCTCCTTCGCCTTTTCCTGCTCCTTCTCCGGCACCTCGAAGACGAGTTCGTCGTGCACAGTGAGGATCATCTGGGTCTCTAGGCCCTCCGACGTCATGGCCTTGTCGACGTTGATCATCGCCAATTTCATGATGTCGGCCGCAGAGCCCTGGATCGGAGCGTTGAGGGCCTGACGTTCACCGATCGCTCTGACGCGTGGGTTCCCGCTCCCGAGCTCCGGCAGGTATCTACGGCGACCGAACATGGTCGTCGTGAATCCGTCGGTGTGAGCTTGATTGACGATCTCGTCGAGGAAGTCCGCGACCCCCCCGAATTGCTCGAAGTATGTGTCCATGATCCCTTGGGCCTCGGGGACCTCGATGTTCAATCGCTCGGCGAGGCCGGGGGCACCCATCCCGTACGCGAGTCCGTAGTTGACCATCTTGGCGGTCGAGCGATGCTTCGTCGTCAGACTCTTCTTGTCGACCTTAAAGATGCGCATCGCCGTTTCCGTGTGCACGTCCTCGTCGGTCTTGAACACTTCGAGCAGGATCGGGTCCTCTGAAAGGTGCGCCATGACGCGCAGCTCGATCTGCGAATAGTCGACCGAAAGCAACAGGTTGCCCGGCTCGGGGATGAAAGCCCGGCGGATCTGCTTACCGAGGTCTGTGCGGATCGGGATGTTCATGAGGTTCGGGTTGGTGCTCGACAACCTTCCGGTAGCAGCAACCGTCTGGTCGTAAGTGGTGTGCACCCGACCGTCGTCAGGGTCAACCAAGGGGGGCAGTGCGTCGATGTAGGTGTTCTTGAGCTTCGCAAGCTCCCGGTAGTCGAGGAGCTTGGGAACGAACTCATGTTGATCGACAAGCTGTTGCAAGGCTCGAGCGTCGGTAGACAGTCCGGTCTTCGTGCGGCGTGTTGTCTTGAGTCCCAGCTTGTCGTAGAGGAGCACACGCAATTGGGTCGGCGAGCCGAGGTTGATCCGCTCCCCTGCCAACTCGTAGCACTCCGTCTCGAGCTCGGAGATCCGCTTCTCGAGATCTCGCCCGATCTCGGCGAGGTAATCGAGGTCGATCTTGATCCCGATCTCTTCCATCGCCGTGAGAATGGGGATCAACGGATGTTCGATCGTCCTGTACAGATCATCCATCCCCAAACGGGCCAGCTCGGGTTCCACGGCAGTGGCGATCTCGGCAACGGCGAGAGCACGCAGGCTCGCGTCCTCCGCTTCAACCTCGACCGGATCGCCTTCGAGGGCAAGCGAACCCTGGGCAGCGTCGGGATCGCGTTCGACGCCTTCGATCGCTTTCAGCTCTCGGCCCGAATACTTGCGCGCCATCTCCTCCAAGGAGTAACCGGGCGCGCCGGGATCTAGCAGATAGGTCCCGACGTGGGTGTCCAGGTGGAGTCCCCGCATCGCGATACCTCCCGCGTGCAACGACAACAGAGCGGCGCGGCCCCCGTGGACGACCTTCTCTGCCGCGACATCCTCGAGCACCGGTCGGAGCGCTGCCACGGTGTCATCGAGGGTGACGCCATGGGGGCCGATCGGAACGAAACCAACGTGGCCCTCACCCCACGAGAACGCCAGAGAACGAGGTGCGCCTCGCGGTGTAGCCGGGACGACGTCGATAGCGAAGCGATCCGCCTTCTTCAGATGGTCTGCAAGCTGACCCAAGGACGTCGCGGAGTCGAAGACCGTTACATCGATCTCGAACGCGTCGCCCTCGCCTTCGGCTGCCTCGGGGAGATCCGACATCAACCTCTCGAGAAGCACTCGGAACTCAAGGGACTTGAAGAGCTCGCGAACCTCTTCCATGTCCCACGAACCCATCTTCATCTCGTCGAGCGCAGTGCTCTCAACGAGGTTCTCGACCAACGCGTCATGTTCGGAGGCAAGGGTGGAGAGTTGTTTGTTGATCGCGACCTGTTCCGCGTGGGCGGCGAGGTTCTCGGCGAGTTTCGGGGTTTGCTCCGAAGCGTGCGCAACCGCCTCTTCCGCGCTGCCGTATTTCTGAACCAGTTTCGCCGCGGTCTTGGTGCCCACGCCAGGGACGCCGGGAAGGTTGTCGGAGTTGTCACCTTCGAGTGCCTTCAGGTCCACGTACTTCTCGGGGGGCACGCCGTAGCGCTCTTCGACCGCTTTCGGGTCCATCTCCACGATGTCTGAGATCCCCCGACGGTTGTAGAGCACGTGGATCTGCTTGTTGGCGAGCTGGAAGAAATCGCGGTCACCTGTGACGATCCTCACGTCCACCTCGTCCTCGGCCCGCTTGGCGATGAAAGCGATGATGTCGTCGGCTTCATGGCCGGGGAGTTCGTAGATGGGGATGTGGAGGACCTTCAGCACCTCACGTACGAGAGGTATCTGCGAAGTGAACGTGTCGGGGGCCTTCGAGCGGTTCGACTTGTACTCGGTGAAGGTCTCGGACCGCTCCAAGGGCGCAGCCATGTCTAGACAACAGGCGATGTAGTCCGGTTTCTCGTCTTGCATGACTTTGATCAGCATCGAGGTGAAGCCGAAGACGGCGTTCGTATGCGTTCCGTCGCTCGTCGCAAGGTCCTCGGGGAGAGCGAAGAACGCGCGGAAAGCCAGCGAATAGCCGTCCAGTAAGAGGAGTTTGGGTCGCTTCTTCGCCATCGGACCCAGACTACCGGGGCTCTCTTACAATCCGGAGCGTGCCTTCACCCGATCTTCGCGAACTGAACCCGGCTTCCAAGGAGTACCTGGAGGCCATCTTCGAGTTGGGCGAAGAAGGGCGAGAGGTGCTTCAAGCGCGCGTGGGCGAACGACTCGGACTTGCCCCCGCAACGGTTTCCGAAGGGGTCAAGCGTTTGATCTCGGAGGGTTACGTCACGATCGATCCGTCGCGGGAGTTGGTGCTGACCGAACATGGACGCACGATCGCGGAAGCCTTGGTGCGCCGCCATCGTCTGGCCGAGCGGATGCTCGTCGACATCCTCGGGATCCAGTGGCACAAGTGTCACGAACAAGCTGAGGACTGGGAGAAAGTCATGACGGTCGAAGTCGAGGAAGCGATCCTCGCCAAACTCGAAGGGGAGGCGACATGCCCGCATGGCAATCCGATCCCGGGAGCTCCCTCGTCGATCACCTGGGCCGACCTCAAGTCCGTCGCACAGATGGATGTCGGTGAAACCTCCCGCCTAACCCGCTTGCTTGAAGACGTCGAGCTCGACGGCGAAGTCCTGAAGTACCTCGAAGATCACAACCTCATGCCCGGTCGCGACCTCAAGCTCGTCGAGGTAGCTCCGGATGAGACTCGCACCCTCGAGGTCGAGGGCGAACGCGTCGCGCTAGGACATGCCCTCGCGGACAACCTCTGGGTGCTGCGGAACTAGGGCTTAAGCAGCAGCTTCCATCTGCGCGGCCTTGACCGTCTGAACCGCTGGTACGTGACGGGTCAAGCCGAGGAACGTGCCACCGACGGGGATCAGATAGAGGAAGTACACACCGAGCATCTCGATCGATGGTGCCGGAGACCATCCGAAGATGCCCTTCAGGAACTCACCGAACGTCGAGCTTTCGGGGTTGAGGAAACCGACCGAGCTGATGTCCCACACATGTTCGTTCACGGTTGCCAGATAGCCGGCCTCCTGAAACTCCGCGACCCCTTTGGCAACGAGGCCGGCAGCGAAGAGGAGCACCAGGATCCCGGTGATCCGGAAGAAGACTCGTAGGTTCACCCTGCGACTGCCCATGTACACGAGATAACCCAAGCCGACGGAGATAGCGAGTCCGATGACGCCGCCCATCAGTTGCCCGAGGCTCGAGTGTGTCCCGACACTCGTCGAAACGAGCAGCAGCGCGGTCTCCATCCCTTCGCGAAGGATCGCTATGAACGCGATCCCTGCGAGAGCCGTGGCGGACCCGGCTGCGACCGCAGCGTCCACTTTGGCGTGCAGGTCACCCTTTATGTAGCGCGCTTGGCGGGCCATCCAGAACACCATCCATGTCAGCACTCCGGCGGCCGAGAATGCGATGACGCCTTCGAGAGTCATCTCGGCGGTGCCCTCGAGCTCGCCGAGGACCGTGAAGATCCCCACGCCGGCGAGGAGCGAGATCGCGATAGCTGCACCCGTGCCGTACCAGATGGTCCGGAACTCGCTCTCACGGCCCAATCGCTTCAGATACGCGAGGATGATGGCGACCACTAGGGCCATCTCGAGGCCTTCACGAAGCGTGATCAGTAGGGTGCTGCCCACGAAGTGGTCCTCCTAGAGTTAGGTCGTCCGTATCTGCGGGGTTAGGTGTACCTAACACCGCCTCGTTCTGTCAAATGGGGTCGTTGACCGGGTGGCTGGGGGCGGGATACGGTCCCCTAGACTTCCTCAAGAACCACCTGAGCAACGGCGCTCTTGGAGCGCCGTTTTTTGTTGCCCAGAAAGGGTTCCATGAGCATCTACGACCCAAGCAAAGCAGAGAGAGATGCCTGCGGGATCGGGTTCCTTGCCGATTCCAGGGGCCGAGCATCGCGCTCGATCGTCGATGGCGCCCTCGAGGCTCTGATGCGCGTCCGTCATCGGGGAGCCCTCAACGCCGACGCGCTGACCGGCGACGGCGCAGGTGTGCTCCTTCCTCTCCCCCACACTCTTCTCGGGGCTCCGGATCCCGCGCGTTCGGGAGTCGCGATGTGTTTCCTGGATCCACTCGACCCAGCGGCCGGCCGCACCGCCGTTGAAGAGGCCTGCACTCAGGAGGGGCTGGTACTCACCGCCTGGCGCAGCGTCCCGATAGACGAAGCTGCCCTCGGCGATCAAGCCAAGATCGGTATGCCTCTGATCGAACAAGCCATCTGTGAGCGCCCCGAAGGATCCGATGAAGAAGACGGCGAGCGCCGCGCGTTCCGCGCTCGCCGGCGAGCAGAGAACCGAGCACGCGATGAAAGGGTCCGCCTCTATATCGCGTCGTTCTCGTTCCGAACGATCACCTACAAAGCTCTCTGTGCCGCGGACCAGCTTGCTGCCTTCTACCCGGACCTCGCCGACGACAGTTACACCGCGTGGTTCGGGATCTTCCATCAGCGATTCGCTACGAACACGACCCCAACGTGGGAACGAGCACAACCCTTCCGTTTCCTTGCGCACAACGGCGAGATCAACACGATCCGCGGCAATGTTGCGCTGCTCCGAGCTCGTGAGGGTCACTTCGGTGCCTCCGACCTCGCTCCTGAAGACTTACTTCAGCCGATCGTCGACACGCGCAGCTCGGACTCTGGGATCCTCGACCAAGCTTTGGAGTTCCTCGTTCGGGGGGGCCGAGATCTGACGCACGCCGCTTCGATGCTCGTACCGCCGGCATGGGAAGAGGTGATGGGGCTCGGCCAAGAGGTTAAAGACTTCTTCCACTATCACTCGTGCTTGCTCGAGCCGTGGGACGGGCCCGCGGGTCTCGTGTTCTCCGACGGCAAGCGGGTTGCGGCAGCACTCGATCGCAATGGATTACGTCCACTGCGCGTCTCGATATGTGAAGACGGGCTAGTCGCGTGCTCATCAGAAGCAGGAGCGGTTCCGACGCGGGGGCACGGGCGGGTACAGCGTCGCAAGATCGGCCCGGGCGGATCCTTCCTGGTCGATCCTCAGGCAGGCGGCGCACTCGACGACGCCCACATCAAGCAAGGTTTGGCTAACCGACGTCCGTATGGAGACTGGGTTGCCGAGCATCTCGTCGAATCCTCAACCGGCGAGCCCACACCGGCGTTCCGCGACGACCTCTCGGCTCGTCAGGTCGCGGCCGGGTACCAGAAGGAAGAGTTTACGGTCATCCTGCGTCCGATGGCGACCGATGGTCACGAACCAACGTCTTCCATGGGAGACGACACCGCCCAACCACCCCTGGCGGATCACGGTCGGCCAGTGTTCTCGTTCCTGAAACAACGTTTCGCTCAGGTCACGAACCCGCCGATAGATCACCTCCGCGAAAGACACGTCATGTCGATCACGACCCGGATCGGAGCACGCGGCCCCCTCTTGCTCGAACGACCCGATTCCGCGGGCCTCCGCGAGTACAGATCGTTCCTGCTGTTCCCGTCGGAGGTAGGACGCCTTGAAGCGAGCGGCACGGTCATCGACGCCACGTTCGACGTTCTCGAAGGTCCCGATGGCCTAGAGGACGCGTGCAACTCCACCGCCGCTGCGGCGCAAGCAGCGGTCGCATCGGGGGCCCAGGTGCTGATCGTCAGTGACCGGGCCTCGGGACCAGACCGAGCAGCGATCCCGTCCGCTCTTGCAGCTGGGGCCATCCACCACCGCCTCCTGAAGTCAGGACTTCGGTCGCAGACGAGCATCGTGGTCGACGCGGACGACCCCCGTGAGACCCACCATGTTGCCTGTCTGCTGACGAACGGAGCAGATGCGGTCTGTCCGCGCCTCGCACTGGAGTCGATCGCCGAGCTCTCAGCGCGGGGTCGCCTCGGTGGTGACACCCCGAACGACAGTGCACAACGCAACTACTTCAGCGCGATCGAGGACGGTTTGCTGAAGGTGATGTCAAAGATGGGCATCTCGACGTTGGACTCCTACCGCGGAGCTCAGATCATCGAAGCTATGGGAGTCGGCCACGACGTCATCGACCTCTGTTTCCCCGGGGTCGAATCGATGCTCGGGGGTCTGTCGTTCGTCGAGCTCGGGGCGGATGTCCTTCTCCGTCACGCGGCCGCGTTCGAAGCAAAGCCCGTGCTAGCGAACACCGGATACATCAAGTTCAAGAAGGGCGGCGAGTACCACGCCTTCAACCCGAGCGTTCTAGATGGCTTGCACGAGACCGTTGGGCTCAAAGAGACAACCGACGAGATGAAGGCGGCGCACGAGCTCCAGAAAGCGGCCAAGGGCAGTCCCGACGCGTACGAGAGGTTCGCCGCGCTGGTCAACGAACGGCCGCCTGCCGAGCCGCGCGATCTGCTGGAGTTCGCTCCTACCGGAGTCCCCATCCCCCTCGATGAGGTCGAGGACGCAACCGCGATAGCGACCCGGTTCTCGACCGGCGCGATGTCGCACGGTGCTCTATCTGCAGAAGCCCACGAAACCTTGTCGATCGCGTTGAACATGATCGGGGGTATGGCCAACACCGGCGAGGGCGGTGAAGCCCCTGAGCGTTACCGCGATTCGAGGAACTCCGGCATCAAGCAGATCGCCTCGGGTCGTTTCGGTGTGACGCCCGAATACCTCGCCTTCGCGAAAGAGCTGCAGATCAAGATGGCGCAGGGTTCGAAGCCGGGTGAGGGAGGACAGATCCCCGGCGTGAAGGTGACCGAAGAGATCGCGCGCTTGCGGCACACGGTTCCCGGGGTCGCGTTGATCTCTCCCCCGCCACACCACGACATCTACTCGATCGAAGATCTCGCGCAACTCATCTTTGACCTGAAACAAGCGAACAACCGGGCCGACGTATCCGTGAAGCTCGTTGCCTCGGAGGGTGTCGGCACGATCGCTGCCGGCGTGGTCAAGGGCCTCGCCGATGTCGTGCACATCTCGGGTGGAGACGGCGGGACCGGTGCCAGCCCGCTGTCCTCGATCAAGAACGCAGGGATGCCCTGGGAGATCGGGCTTGCCGAGGCACAAGCTGCGTTGGTGCACAACGATCTTCGAGGGCGAGCGCGCGTGCGCGTCGACGGAGGCTTCAAGACCGGGCGAGACGTCGTGGTCGCTGCACTCCTCGGCGCCGACGAATTCTCCTTCGGTACCGCGGTCCTCGTTGCTGAGGGGTGCATCCTCGTGCGCACCTGCCACCGCAACACGTGTCCTGTTGGGATCGCGAGCCAGGATCCTCTCCTGCGTGCGAAATTCGCAGGAACCCCCGAGATGGTGGCGCGCTACCTTCTCCTCGTCGCCGAAGAAGCGCGGTTGCTGTTGGCGTCCCTGGGCCTGCGATCTATCGCAGAAGCGGTGGGGCGTTCCGACCTGCTGCGAAAGAGGGTCACGGGCGATACCCGCGCCGACTCGCTCGATATCGACGTCCTCAGGATCGATCCCGGAGATCACGAGCGGTCGTTCACCGGCTCGCTACCGATCCAGAAACCAAGGTCTTCCTTGGGTGATCGTCTGTATGACGACGCTATCGACGTTTTGCGCGAGGGCCGCGAAGCCGAGCTCGAGTACACCATCGTTACAGCAGATCGCACCATCGGAGCTCGACTCGGGTGCGCAATCGGGTTCGAGCTCGGCGTCGCGAAACCGTCCGGCAAGGTGAAAGCTCGATTCGACGGTGAGGCCGGTCAATCATTCGGAGCGTTCCTCGCCGACGGGATCGAGCTAACGCTGGTCGGTGAAGCCAACGACTACGTCTGTAAGGGGATGGGCGGGGGCCGCGTCGTCATCCGGCCGCCCGCGAACGATGCCGGTGACCCTTACCTCGTCGGCAACACCGTTCTCTACGGTGCGACCGGGGGGCAGCTCTACATCGCGGGTCGCGCCGGAGAACGCTTCGCGGTGCGCAACTCGGGTGCCGTCGCGGTGGTCGAAGGAACCGGCGATCACACCTGTGAGTACATGACCGCGGGAGCCGTCGTCATCCTTGGACCGACCGGCCGCAACTTGGGGGCCGGGATGAGCGGTGGCGAGGCATATGTCTACGACCCGGACACAGAGTTGGACGCGAACCTCAATCACCAACTCGTTGGAACCTATGCACCGACCGAGGGACAGCTCGAGTCGTTGCGAAGGATCATCGCCCGTCATCACGACGCGACCGATTCAGCTATCGCCGAAGCCATCCTCGATGACTGGGAGACGACCTCCGCTCACTTCAAGAGGATCGCCCCGGTAGCAGAGGTTGCGCGCCTAGAAGCCCTCTTCGAAGGCACCGAGGTCTCCTGGGTCTAAGCGGTCAGCTCGCTGGCTCTTGTGAACACCGCGTCCATCATCGGCTTGGTGAGTTTGCCGGTAAAGGTGTTCTGTTGGCTCGGGTGGAAACTGCCGAGTAAGACATAGGGGCCAAGCTGCACCTCGGCGAGATGACCGAACCGGGGCTTCGGCTTGGGGATGGCCACCCCGTGGTCGGACAAGGTTCGAAGAGCGCCATCCCACCCGAAGCTTCCCAAGGCGACGAGGACCTTCACCTCGGTGAGGAGAGCCAGCTCACGGACGAGGTACGGCAAGCACCGGTCTCGCTCGTCGACCGTCGGCTTGTTCGCAGGCGGGGCGCACTTCACGACCGCGGAGATGTACGCGTCGATCAATCGCAGTCCGTCATCGCGGTGCACCGAGGTTGGTTGGTTCGCCCATCCGGTGCGATACATCGAAGCGAACAACCAGTCCCCCGACCGATCGCCGGTGAATACCCGCCCCGTCCGGTTCCCACCATGGGCCGCAGGAGCGAGGCCCACGATCAGCATCCGGGCGTCGGGATCACCGAACCCCGGAACCGGCCTCCCCCAGTAGGTCTCGGTGGAGAACGACGCTCGCTTCTCGCGTGCCACCAGCTCGCGCCACTCGACCAGCCGAGGGCATGCACGGCACGAGATCACCTCCCCGTTGAGGAGGGCTAAAGCGGTCTCGTTTCCCACGGGGGCAGTATCACCTCTAGAAATCCGCCTCAAGCAGAAGGAATCGGACACTCTCCGCAGAAAGACAACCGCAGAGAGTCACTGATCGAGGAGGGTCGGCATGAGGTTGCGCGTCACGACTGGCATGTTGGGAGCGCTCCTGTTGGCCGGCTCGCTCTTGAGTGGAACTTCTAGCGCGCAGCTCCCGACGCTGCCGTCTCTCACCCCCGCTCTGCTCCTCGACATCGCCCGGGTTCCGGCACCTCCGGCAGGCATCGGCCTCCAGGTGCACGCGGACTTCCCGGCGGAGGCCCCGCTCCAGCTCGATGGCGTGAGCATCTACTCGTTGACGGCCGACATCACCCCCGCCGGCACGATCCTTACGCGCCAGGTCCTGACCGGTGCCGACTTCGGCCCCTCGACTGGCCCCCGCGTCGCTGAGTGCGACGACCCAACCTTCATCCCCACCGGGGTCACGTGGAACGTCGACTCGATGCCGATCCTGTGGCGCTTCGACCGCCGGTCAACCCCTGCGGGACTTAAAGCGGAAAAGACCCTGCTGACCGTCCGTAGCGCGCACCGCGTGTGGCCGCAGGCTCAGTCTGTTTGCGCCGACAGGGATCACTACAGCTTCGGTTACAACTACCTGGGTCACACGGCGAAGAACCCCAAGTACGACGAGACCAACATCGTCGACTTCGGTGATCTCGGTCAGGGTGCCCTCGCCGTCAACTCGACCTGGTACACGAGCACCAACAAGATCGTCGAGGTCGACCTCCGGCTGAACAAAGTCGACTACAACTGGACGAACGTCGAGGGTCTGAAGATGTACCAGGTCAGGAACGTGGTCGCCCACGAGCTGGGTCACCAGATCGGACTAGACGACCTCGAGAGTCCTCACGACGATCTAACGATGTTCGGTCTGATCGGAAAAGGCGAGTTGAACAAGGTCACCCTCGGTCGTGGCGACCTGAAAGGTGCCAACACGCTCTCCCCCTGAGCGACCGTCCGCTAGAGGACGTGCGAGAGGAACGACTTCGTGCGCTCGTCGGACGGGTTGGCGAAGATCTCCTTTGGGGGGCCGTCCTCCAGGATGAGGCCCTCGTCGATGAACAACAAGCGGGAGCCGACCTCCCTAGCGAAACCCATCTCGTGGGTTACGACGACCATCGTCATCCCTTCCCCTGCGAGCTCCTTCATGGTGTCGAGGACCTCCTTGACGAGTTCGGGGTCCAGAGCCGAAGTCACCTCGTCGAACAACATCAGCTTCGGTCGCATCGCCAACGCTCTGGCGATCGCGACGCGCTGTTGCTGACCACCAGAAAGCTGGCCTGGATACGAATCGGCCTTGTGCTTGAGCCCGACGTGATCGAGTTGCTCGAGCGCACGGGTCTTGGCCTCATCTGAATCGACCTTGAGGACCTTCTCGAGAGCGATCGTGATGTTTCCGAGTGCGGTCTTGTGCGGGAACAGGTTGTAGCCCTGAAACACGATCCCGATATTCGTGCGGACCTTGTTCAAGTCCGTCCTGATGTCCGTGACCTCGGTGTCCTCGAAGAACACTTTCCCTTCGGTTGGCTCCTCGAGGAGGTTGATGACTCGGAGCAATGTCGACTTCCCCGAACCGGAGGGACCGATCACGACGACAACCTGACCACGCTCGACCTCGATATCGATCCCTCTCAAAACATGATTGTCGCCGAACCACTTATGGATCCCGACGAGACGAGCGACCGACTGACTCACGCGCCCACCCCCACGAGACCACTCCGCAATCGCTTCTCGAGGACGTTGACCAAGCGGATCGCAGGCAAGCAGATAGCGAGATACCCAAGGGCTGTGTAGATGAGGAAAGTTGCGTTGAACGTGTTCCCGTAT
The DNA here is from genome assembly GCA_034665745.1 of Actinomycetota bacterium. Lineage (GTDB taxonomy): Bacteria > Actinomycetota > CADDZG01 > CADDZG01 > WHSQ01 > JAXDJJ01. The sequence continues at coordinate 37,918 of JAXDJJ010000035.1, forward strand.
CCCTGGTTACCCCAGGACAGGAGATCGCGTTCGTTCGTTGCGAGGCCGAGGAACAACACGAGCGACGTGTCCTTGACCAAGATGACGAACTCGTTCATCAGCGGCGGGATGACGCGACGTACCGCCTGCGGAACGATCGCGTAGCGCATCGCCTGCATGTAGGACATCCCGAGACCCCGAGCAGCCTCCAACTGGCTCTTCTCGATCGACTGGATACCGGCTCTAAAGACCTCGGCCGAGTAGGCGCCCATGTTCAAGCTCAATGCGATCACCGCAGCGGTATACGTCGAGATGTTGATGCCTAGACCGAGCGGGATACCAACACCGATGAACACGATCTGCCATAACAGCGGTGTGCCCCTGAAGAAGTTGATGTAGGTCCGAGCCGGCGCCCGCACAACGGCCCGAGCCGAGCTGGCGAAACCTGCGAGGGCAAGCCCGAGCACGATCCCGGCAAGTTCGCTCGTCAGAGCGAGGAAGACCGTGTTCCTCGCGGCGTGAAGGAATGCCGGGAACTGTTTCTGCACCGGTGCGAAGTCCAGGTAGTTGATCGCGAACTTGTGGACGTCACCGCTCGAGAACACCCACAGCAACACTCCGAGCACGATCGCTTGAGCTCCGAGCACTCCTCCGGCGATCGCTTGCTCGCGACTGACCTTCGTCGGCATCTTCTTCGCCGTCAGGAGCGCCCCCAGAACCGAGGCAACCCCGAGGACGACCGACCAGAGACATATGAACTTCGTTTCGTTGGACTTGAATGCGCGCTCGACCGCTTCGACCGGAGTGAATCCGTTGAGGATGAGGATCAACGCTGTGCCGAGGATCACCAAGAGGATCGCGACCGCTCCCACTCCCAGGACTGCGAGGGAGGTCGAGGTGCTCTCTTTCCTCACCCACGCCAAACCCCGGTCCGGCTTCACCGCCTGAGCTGTGGCCACCGCCTTACTCCTCCTCGAAGAAAAAGAGCCCGCCCCAAGAAGGAGCGGGCTCTTACGGCTAGATGAGGCTCCTACTCAGAAGCGTATTCCGGCAGCTCCTGGTCGGGGAAGTAGGTCTCGAAGATCTGCGCGTAGGTCCCGTCGGAGAAGATCTCCTCGAGCGCAGAGTTGATCGCATCGAGCAGAGCAGTGTTCTCCTTGTTGACGGCGAACGCGTACTGCTCACCCGTGTCAACCTGCTCCATGACCTGAAGCTCGTCCTTCCCTTCGATCGCGTCCAACGACACCGGAAGGTCGTTGAAGACAGCAACCACTTGCCCAGCCTGCAGGGCCTGGTACATGCTCGGCGCCTTCGGGAATTTGACCAGCTCGACGTTCGTCAGGTTCTCCTCCGCGTAGAACGCACCGGTGGTCGATGCCTGGACAGCGACGCGCGCTCCGTCTGGCAGTGAGTCGACGCCGGTGATGTCGGGATTAGCCGAGGTGTCGACGGTCAGAGACTGAAGCGAGTCGTAGACGGGGAGCGTGAAGTCGACGTGGGTGTTGCGGTCGGCCACGACCTCTGCCGCGGGAGAGCCCTCGGGAGAGTAAGCGGTCACCGCAGCGGCGATGACGTCGAACTTCTGACCAGACTGGAGCTGAGTGAAGATCGTATCGAAGTTGACGCTGAGCCAATCGTTGTCGTCGCTTGCGAGGCCTAGCTTGTCCGCAACCGCGCGCATCAGATCGACGTCGAAGCCGGTAAGGGCACCGGAGTCATCGTTAAATTCGAACGGCGGGTAAGGGATATCCGACCCGACCGTCAGGTGTCCATCAGTGACCAAAGTGAAATCGCCACCGGTATCCGGAGCGCCGGAGTCTTCTGCCCCAGGGGTAGCGGCCGGCTCGTCACTCCCGCACGCCGCGAAGATCAGTGTGAATACAGATAGCAGGGCGATCAGTAACAGCAGCCCTCTGTTCTTACGCATACTTCCCTCCCTATTCCTCACCGAGGTACGCCTTGCGCACCTGGTCGTTGCCCAAGAGTTTCTTGGCGTCGTCTTCGAGGACGATCTCGCCGGTTTCGATCACGTATCCACGACTCGCCGCCTGGAGAGCCATAGCTGCGTTCTGTTCGATCAACAGCACGGGGATCCCCTGCGAGTTGACCTCTTCGATCACCTGGAACACACGCTCGACAACCTGAGGAGCAAGACCCATCGAAGGCTCGTCGAGCATGAGTAGTTTCGGCTTTGCCATTAGGGCGCGACCGATCGCGAGCATCTGCTGCTCACCACCGGACAGCGTGCCGCCGGCCTGCTTCAAGCGCTCTTTCAGGACCGGGAAAAGGCTGTAGATGTGATCCAGCTCGTCGTTCAGTTCCGCCTTCGTTGCGGAATCGCGTTGGAAAGCCCCCATCGTGAGGTTCTCGCGCACACTCATGTTCGGAAAGATGTGACGGCCCTCGGGCACCTGGATGATGCCTTTCTGGACGACGTCGTGGCTCTTCAGGTGCGTGATGTCTTCACCCTGGAACTTGATCGAACCGTGCGAGGGGCCGTGGACCATCGAGATGGCACGCAGTGTCGTCGTCTTGCCGGCTCCATTACCGCCGATCAAGGTGACGATCTCGCCTTCGTTGACCGTCAGGTTGATGCCTCTGACCGCTTCGATGACGCCATAGCGCACCTTGACATCGGTGAGCTCGAGCAGAGCTGCCATGTGCTTAAGCCCCTTCCGTCTTCGCTCCGGCGTTGCCGCCGGCACCGGCGCCGAGATAAGCCTCTACGACCCTCGGGTCCTTCTGCACATCCTCGGGTTGGCCGTAAGCGATGAGCTCGCCGTGGTCGAGGACCGCGACGCGGTCAGAGAGCCCCATGACCACCTTCATGTCGTGCTCGATCAAGAGAACGGTGATCCCCCCGTCTCGGATCTTGCGAACGAGATCCCGCAACGAGTTCTTTTCAGCCGGGTTCATGCCGGCTGCGGGCTCGTCTAGGAGAAGGAGCTTCGGGGCGGTTCCCAGAGCCCGTGCGATCTCGAGACGCCGCTGGTCACCGTACGAGAGGTTCTTGCCGAGATCGTTCGCGAAACGCTTGATCCCGCAGTAGTCGAGGAGTTCCAGGGCCTTAGCTTCCCCGTCCACTTCCTCCTGCTTGAAGCGACGAGAGCGGAACAGTGCACCCGGCACGCTCGTCTTGTGCCGGGCATCTGCACCGACGAGGACGTTTTCCATAGCAGTCATGTTCGGGAACAGGCGGATCTGCTGGAACGTGCGGCAGATACCGATGTCCACGATCTGGTCGGGGCGCTTCCCGGTGATGGAACTACCCATGAAGGAAACGGAACCCCCGGTCGGTTCGTAGACGCCGGTGACGCAGTTGAACAACGTGGTCTTGCCGGCCCCGTTCGGACCGATCAGACCGAAGATCTCGCCCTCGTTGATCTCGATATTGACGTCCGAGAGAGCGCGGAGGCCTCCGAACTGCATGGTGACAGCGTCGATCTTGATGATGGCGGCCATCAGTGCACCTCGTCCTCTCCGGCAGGACGTTCGTCGATAACCTCATCGACGACGGTCGTGTCCGAGGTGACGACCGCATCGGCGGCGCCGGCTTCGGACAACTCGGTGCGGCGGCGCTTCGCAGCAAGAAGACCACCCGGCCGGTAGATCATCACGATGATCAACGCGAGACCGAAGATCGCGATACGGCCTGTCTCTGGATCGAATCCGAGGATCTCCTTGCCATTGGACAACTCGCGCACGACTTCAGGCAGGGTCGTGATCAGAACCGCGCCCAATACGGCTCCTGCGATCGAGCCCAGACCACCGATCACCACCGCGCACAGCACAAGGATCGATTGCAACAATGGGAACGAGTTCGGAGCGATGTAGGAGATATTGACCGCGTAGATCCATCCGGCAACACCCGAAGTGGACGCACCGATGACGAAGGCCCACAGCTTCATCTTGACGACGGGGACACCCATCGCAGCGGCAGCAACCTCGTCCTCACGGATCGCCGTCCAGTAACGGCCAACGCGAGAATTGTCGAGTCGTTTGATCATGATGACCGCGGCGAGGATCGCGGGGATCAGCAGGTACCACCAATACAACTCGTTCTCGAGACCGAAGTCCAGATTGATACCCAGCATATGGATCGACGGGTTCGGGATACCCGCGATGCCACGTGATTGATTCACGATAGCCAGGTTCAGCGCCGACTGTCGCACGATCTCGTGGAAACCCAAGGTCACGATCGCGAGGTAGTCGCCTCTGAGCCGCAGGGTCGGCGCCCCGATCAGTAGTCCCGCCGACATCGCAACAAGGATCGCGAACGGAAGCGCCGCCCATGTCGGCCACGTCACGATATGGAACTGGTCAGGGCCACCCGAAGCCGTCATGAGGGCGGTCGTGTAGGCACCAAGCATGAAGAACGCGATGTAGCCGAGGTCGAGAAGCCCTGCTAGTCCGACCACGACGCTGAGTCCAAGCGACAACAGGATCCAGTAGCCGGTGATGAAGAGGATGTTGATCCCCTTGCTGCCGTTCAGGACAGGGAAGATGTCTTTGTCCATCAGGATCGGGATCGACCACATGAACGCGGCGGCTATCAGGTAGCGGACGAAGCCGAGCTTCTCCCACCCGGCAACGATGAAGTTGCTGCTGTTGTTCTCCCGCGTCGACATCAGCCACCGATCCTCTCGCCGAGGAGACCGGTTGGTCGAAGGATCAGCACGAGAACGAGAACGGAGAAGGCAATGACGTTCTTCCACTCGGCCCCGATGCAGATCGTGCTCATGTTCTCGATAAGGCCGAGCATGATCCCGCCGATCATCGCCCCACGGATGTTTCCGATCCCTCCCAAGACCGCCGCGGTGAACGCCTTGAGTCCTTGGATGAAGCCCATGTTCCAGACGACGAACCCGAACTGGAGGCTGTACAGCGTTCCGGCGACACCACCGAAGAACCCACCGATGAGGAAGGTGGTGAGGATGACGCGGTCGATGTTCACACCCATCAGCTGCGAGGCAACGATGTCCTCGGATAGAGCACGGATGCTGCGACCCGTCTTCGTCTGGTTCACGAACCGGTCGAGGACCACGAAGCAGAGGAGCGCCGCGATCACCGTCAGGAACTTGGTGTTCGTAACGGTCGAGTCGAACAAGCGGAACGCCGGCTGAGTAGCCATGAAGCCTGGGAAGCCTCGCTTACCCGGGCCCAGCAGGAAGCCCTGCTGCATCATGTAGGTGACGAAAAACGATGCGCCGATCGCGCTGATGAGGAACGATAGGCGGGCGGCCCCGCGCTTCCTAAGCGGGCGGTAAGCGGCTCGCTCGAGCAGCGCGGCTCCTAGAGCCGAGACGATGCCGCCGACCAGCAGTGAGGCCAGCAGCACGAACAACAGGCCCGGCCCGCTCATTGGCTCGGTGATGCCGAACCACTCGCCGAAGATGTAGAAGACACCGACCGCACCCACAGCGAACACGGCGTCGTGGGCGAAGTTGATCAACTTCAGGACGCCGTAGACCATCGTGTAGCCCAGGGCGATCAAGGCATAGATCGAACCGAGGATGATCCCGGTTACGAACGTCGGGCCTACGAGCCCGAAGTTACAGTCCAACCTTCTCCCCCAGAGATTGAGATCCGATACGTGCACCCGCGATTCTGCAGGCGGGACTATAAAGCCCAGCGCCCCCAGAGGCACGGCACTTTACTTGTCGATCAACTCCGACGCTGGCCCTACGGCGATGAAGTCTCCGTCCCGCTGGCTCCATTCGTAGATCCAAACCCCCTCCGGGCCGATCTCGACCTGACCCGTGTCCGAGAACGTGTAGTGCTTCGTGACCCCCGAAAACCCATCTACACCGGTGAGGTAGTCCACCACGGCTGCACGAACAGTGTCTATGGGCTCGTCCCCAGAAAGGTCGCTCAAGGCCCTGAATATCAGGCGGGTCGCGTCGTAAGCATCGGCCGCGAAGGTGCCGGGCGGACGGTCATATCTGGCTTGTATGCCCTCGACGAAGTCCTTCGCTGCTGGGATCTGAAGCGGATCGGCACACGGGCACGTGACTTGGGTTCCCTCCGAGGCAGGCCCCGCGAGGTCACCGAAGCTCGCGTCCTTGGTCCCGTCGTCCGAGATGAAGGTGGCCTCGACCCCGGCCTCCCGAAGCTGCTTCAGGAAGGGCCCGGCTTGGGGGCTGTAGCCGCCATAGAAGACGACCTGGGGGTCTGCGTTGGCCACCTCGGCGACCACCGCCGAGTAATCCGTTTCGGCGGGATCGATGATGAAAGGCCCTACCGCCGCGTCTCCCAACCCCGCAGAGACAGCGTCGGCGAGGCCTTTCGAATAGTCCTGGTTGTCGTGGACCACGGCGACCGTAGCGGCTCCAAGGGAGGCGATGTAGCGAGCGGCCACATCACCCTGGATCGCGTCGTCGGCCACGACACGGAAGAAGGTGGTGTAGCCCTGATCGTCGATCATCGCTCCGGTTGCCGACGGGGTGATGAAGGCGACATCGGCTTGGCTGAAGATCCGGCCGGTAGCCAAGGTCTCGCCCGAGAAATAAGGGCCCACGACTCCGACAACGCGCTCGTTGTCGACAAGACTGCGAGCAAGAGGTGGGGCCTGGTTGGGGTCGCCCTGGGTGTCTTCCGGCTGCAGCTCGATCGCACACGGCAGGTCTCCACTCGTGTTGACCTCGTCGACCGCGTATTCGATCCCTTGGAAGATCGGCTGCCCGATCGAGGCGTAGTCGCCGGACAGAGCGCCGAGGGTTCCGATCGTCCACGTGCAGTCGCGCTGTGCCTTCTTGACGGGAGGGTCGTCACCACCGCAGCCGGCGAGACCAAGGACAAGGGCCGCTAGCAGAGCGAGTGTCCGGGTGCGCATCGGAGGCACCTTAAAGCGGAAAAGCAGAGAGGGGGCCCGAAGGCCCCCTCTCGAGAAACGATGGTGCTTGGTACTTAGATCAGGTCGGCTGCTGGGCCCAGCGAGGAGAAGTTCTTGCCATCCCACTCGTAGATCCAGATGTCGCCCGGGCCACCTTCGAATTCACCCTGCTCGTTCCAGGAGTAAGCCTTGGCGATGCCCTGGTAACCCTCGGTGTCTGCGAAGAACTGCACGACGTGCTCACGCACGGCTGCGTTGTCCGAAGTGTCACCTTCGTAAGCCTCGAGGGCCTGGATTACCAGCTCGGTCACGTCGAACTCGTCCGCGGCGAACGTGCCGGGAGCGTTCTCGCCGTAAGCCTCTTGCATGCCCGTGACGAACTCGGAAGCCGCGTCGATCTTCAGCGGGTCAACGCACGGGCACGAAGCCAGCGCACCGTCGGCCGCAGGACCGGCAAGGTCACCGAATGTCGGGTCCTTGGAACCATCGTCGGTCATGAACGTAGCGTCCACGCCGGCTTCCTTCAGCTGCTTCGCGAGCGGACCAGCCTGCGGCGTGTAACCACCGTAGAAGATGAAGTCCGGTGCGTAGTCAGCGACGTCGGCAACAACGGCCGAGTAGTCGGTCTCTTCCGGGTTGATGATGAATCCACCCTGACCAACGTCGCCCAGACCCTTCAGGACGGCGTCGGCAAGACCCTTGGAGTAGTCCTGGTTGTCGTGGATAACCGCAACCTTGGCAACGCCAAGCGACTTGATGTACTCGGCAGCGACCGAACCCTGGATGTTGTCAGGGGCAACGGCACGGAACCAAGTGGTGAAGCCCTGCTCGTCGATCGTCTCGTTGGTACCGGTGCCCGAGATCAGGACGCCGCCCTGACCGAAGATCTTTCCGGTTGCCAACGTCTCACCCGAGAAATACGGGCCGATGACCGCGACGAGGTCCTCGTTGTCGACCAGGTTACGAGCCAGCGGCGGTGCCTGGTTCGGGTCGCCCTGGCTGTCCTCGCTCGTGAACTCGAGGGTGCAAGCGGTGCGCTCTGCAGCGTTCGCCTGCTCGATCGCGAACTCGACACCATCAGCGATGGGCTGACCAACGGATGCGTAGTCACCAGACAGCGCGCCCATGGTGCCGATCACCCAGGTGCAATCTCCACGATTGCCTGCAGCAGGCCCACCATCGGCAGCCGGCTTGTCATCCCCACACGCAGCTCCAAGCAGCGCGAACGCCGCAAGGATGGCCGCGAGGCCAAACAATTTGCTTCTCTTCATCCACTCCCCCTTCTAGGACTTACCTTCCATACCGCGATTGACGGCCCTTGGACCGTCGGAACCTACGCATACTACGCAAGGAGTTACGACATGTGTAGTACTAGGCAAGAATTTCCTCCGCGACCTCTCGCATCGAGCGCCTCTCGTCCATTGCCTTTTTCTGGATATGGCGGAATGCGTCCCCCTCGGTTAGCCCCTGGGAGTCCATCAAACGGCCCTTCGCCCGATCTATCGCCTTGCGAGATTCGAGCTGCTCGGATTTGTCCTTGACCTCGTTCCTCACGGCGGTGAGCTCGGCGTGCCTAGCCAGCGCCACATCGATAGCCGGCATGAGGTCGGACTTCTGGAAGGGCTTGACCAGATACCCCATCGCGCCCGCCTCTGCAGCCCTCTGAACGAGGTCCTTCTGGGAGAAGGCGGTGAGGATCAGGACGGCGCTGAGGTCGTCTTCGATGATCCGCTCGGCGGCGGTCAGGCCATCCATCCCGGGCATCTTGATGTCCATGATGACGAGGTCGGGCCCGTGCTCACGCGCGAGCCGGATGGCGGCTTCCCCATCAGCGGCCTCCGCAACGACATCGATGCCCTCTTCCTCGAGCATCTCCTTGAGGTCCAAGCGGATGATCGCTTCGTCCTCTGCGATGAGGATCTTGGGGGCGGGGGTCTCGGGCGTCAAAACGCTGCTTAGACCTTGGACCCGGTGCCGAGCATGCGATCGAGGAGCCGGTCCTGCTCCTTCTGGAGCTCAACGATGTTCTTCTGTGCTTCATCGCGCTGGCGCACAAGACGGTCGTGGTCATCGCGGGCGACGCGGAACTCGCGGTCGGCCAAAGGGGTCTCGGCTACTAGGGCACGGGTCTTGGCGTCTTCCATCACGTCCATCTGGAACAGCAATTGCTCCTCGACGATGCGCAGGTCGTTACGCGCCTTCGTCAGGCGATCGCCGATCTCCGCGAGGCTCTTCTCGATACTCATAGGGCCGAGAAGTATAGGTACTGAAGGGTTCGTGGGGAAGGGTCGCGCTTGCGGGTCGTTATCCTGTTGCTTCGCCGGAGTGGCGGAACCTGGCAGACGCGATGGATTCAAAATCCATTGTCCGCAAGGGCGTGCGGGTTCAAATCCCGCCTCCGGCACAGAGAGGCCTAACGGCCCACCTGCATCGTCTGAACCCTTGCGCGTCCGGGCGACCGTACCGGGAGGTAAGTAAGGCCCGGCACTTTCGTGCCGGGCCTTTGTTCAAGTTCTCGGTGCGGGCTAGGGGCGAGGCCTCCGGCCCTTCTGGATCCTGATCTGTCTCATCTTGCCCTCCCCCGGTTGGGCCTTCAGTGACCCGTTTACTGTTTCACCTATCGGTACGTTTTCCCGCATTTCTTAGTTGAAACACATAGCTAATCGTCGTCATAAAGCGCGCAGCCCTGTAATCAGACATAACTAGTCAATCTGGTCTGGACCAGGGCGAACGTTCCGCCCTGTCACCTATATGACGTCTAAAGCAGCGCGAAGGTTGCTGACGAAATCCCCCGCCGCTTGCGCTCCCTGATCGAGAACGATGCGCACCACCGCGCTGCCAACCACGACACCATCGGCGACCGCGGCTGCTTCAGCGGCTTGCTCGGCGTTCGTGATGCCGATACCGATGAGGACGGGAAGGTCGGTTTCCGCCCGACACGCGGCGACGACCTTCGCGGCACGCTCGGACAACGACCCGCGCTCGCCGGTTACTCCAAGGGTCGAGACCGCGTAGACGAATCCGGTAGCGGTTGAGACGATCTTCTTGACGCGTTCGGGGGAAGAGGTTGGGGCGACCAGCGGGATCCACGCCAAGCCGCTCGCCGAAGCGGCGTCGCGCAGCCCTGCCGACTCTTCGATGGGCAGATCCGGGACGATGAGTCCCGTGAAACCTGCGTCCGAGAGCCGGGAGCAGAACTCGGACTCACCGAGATGGTGGATCGGGTTGTAGTACGTCATCGCGACCCGCGGCTTACCGACCTCGATCTCGCTGGTTATCCGGATGACTTCGAGGGGGCCGATACCTGACGCGATGACGCGCTCCCCCGCGGCCGCGATCACCGGTCCGTCCATCAAGGGGTCGCTATACGGAAGGCCGACCTCGACCACATCAGCGTGTTCCTCGATCGCGCGCAACGCGTCCGGGTACGACAAGCGATCCGGGATCGCTCCCATCAGGTAAGGCACCAAGAGCTTCCGTCCAGACGAACGCGCCGCTGTCAGCTTGTCGAGGAGGTCGGTCACTCGTCCAGCGCCTCGGCAACCGTGGCGACGTCTTTGTCTCCGCGTCCGGAAAGGCCGACGAGGATCAACTCGTCCCCGTCACGCTCGAGTACATGCGCCAAGGCATGGGACGGTTCGAGCGCAGGGATGATCCCTTCGGTTTCCGCGAGAACGTGGAACGCGCCGAGAGCTTGTGCATCGCCGATGGCCACGTACTCAGCGCGCTTGCTCGCCGCGAGCCACGCGTGCTCGGGTCCAACGCCTGGATAATCCAGTCCTGCCGAGATCGAGTGTGCTTCGGCGATCAGTCCCTCGTCGTCCTGCAGCAACATGCTGCGCGCACCATGCAGGATCCCCGGTGAGCCCTTCGTGATCGACGCCCCGTGTCTCCGATCGAGACCCTCACCCGCGGCCTCGACCCCGACGAGCTTCACCTCGGAGTCACGGTAGAACGCACGGAACAAGCCCAGCGCGTTGGAACCACCACCGACACACGCGATGACCGCGTCCGGCAAACGTCCGGTTGCCTCGAGGAACTGGGCTCTTGCCTCGTCACCGATGACGGACTGCAAAGATGCGACAAGCTCGGGATAGGGATGGGGTCCGACCACGGATCCGATCACGTAGTGGGTGTTTTCGACGTTCGTCACCCAGTCGCGCAAGGCTTCGTTGATCGCGTCCTTCAAAGTTGCAGACCCCGCTTCGACAGGAACGACGTCGGCGCCGAGCATCCTCATCCGCACGACGTTCAGGTGCTGCCTACGAACATCGACCGCGCCCATGTAAACCACGCACGGCAGTCCGAAGTAGGCACACGCCGTTGCCGTTGCTACACCGTGCTGCCCGGCCCCAGTCTCGGCGATGATCCGCGTCTTCCCCATCTGCTTTGCCAACAGCACCTGGCCGACGGTGTTATTGACCTTGTGAGCTCCGGTGTGAGCGAGGTCTTCGCGCTTGAGGAAAACGCGCTTGCCGGCCCGCTCTGAGAAGCGGACCGCTTCGTACAAGGGCGTGGGCCGGCCGACGACTTCCTTGAGCAACTTCGAAAGCTCAGCCTGGAAGTCAGAATCCTCCCGCGCCGTCTCCCATGCGCGCTCGAGTTCGTCCAACGCACCCATCAATGCCTCGGGCACGTACCGGCCCCCGAACTCTCCGAAGCGCCCGGATGCGTCCGGAACGGTACTCATCGCAGACCTCTGAGCTCACGTAGCTTGGCGACCGGGTCCTGAGCCGTAACCAACGCCTCACCTACGAGCACCGCATGCGCTCCGGCTGCCGCCATGGCTTCAACGTCGGCCCTGGTCTCAACCCCGGAAAGTCCGACGATGACAACACCATCCGGTACCTGCGGAGCAAGTTTCGCGGTCCGTTCCGGGTCCACTTCGAAGGTTTCGAGGTCCCTGTGGTTGATGCCGATCACGTCCGCTCCAACCTCGAGAGCACGATCGAGGTCGGACTCGTCGAACACCTCGACCAACGCGTCCATCCCTAGTGCCCTCGTGGCCGCGAACAATGCACCCAACTCGGCCCCCACCGCCCGGACGATCAGCAGCACCGCGTCGGCGCCTTCAGCGCGGGACTCGAGTATCTGGAAAGGGTCCACGATGAACTCCTTCCTAAGAACCGGAAGGCCCGCGGGGATCACCGCGTGCAGGTCATCGAGGGAGCCCTTGAAGCCGCTCGGTTCGGTAAGGACCGAGATCGCGGCCGCTCCACCCTCTGCGTAGCTGCGGGACAGGACGGCTGCGTCTAGGCCTTCGTTCAAGGGTCCCTTGGAAGGAGAGGCTCTCTTGACCTCCGCGATCACGGCTGTGTCGGGCCCGGTAAGAGATGTCCGGAAGCCCCGAGGTTTCGCAACGGATGAGATCCGCTGCTCGAGCGCCTCTTCAGTGACCTTGGCGCGGGTCTCTTCGAGACGTGCCCGGGTGGAGCTCAGAAGCTCTTCTAGGTAACCCACCGACCGACCCTAACTTTGGCTACCAAGGAGAAAATCGAACAAGCCCCTACCCAACTCCTCGATGTCCCCACCGATGAAGGTGAGTTGGAACCCCGCGTCCGTGATCGCGCTGTTGTGCATGTCGATGTCCCGGCACTCGGTCTCCGTGAAAGTTGTCGCCATACCCATGTTGGCCTCGCCCTGGCAGGCGCCAACCGTGTAGAAGTTTGTCTGGCTCCCGAGAGCGGAACTGAACAGCAAGACAGAGGGATCGATCCCTTCGTCCAGCATGAATTGGGCCAGGCGCCTCGTGCCCCGTGACTCTGCCGTCTCCGCGCCGAGGGCGGCAAAGGCCACCGAATGCTCCGGATCGGCGACGGTGATAGCCCGAGCAACCTCGAGGAACAATCCAAGTTCTCTTCCTCGCTGCGGACGTCCGTTTGGCTGCGTGTCATATGAGATCGCAAGCAGGAACTCTGGGTCTGACCCGTTCGGGGGAAGAGCAACGACGTTCGTCGAGTCAACCGTGTCTGCCACAGGGACGCTGTCAAGCCTCGGAGAGAAACCGGCAAGTTGGAGATGCCCAAGGATGTAGCTGGCGGCGGCGAGTTCGTGCTGGGACCCTGGGGGGCGATCGGGAAGGTCGACATCGAACTGCTCCGCGTGTTGGCGAACGAGCTCGAACTGGACCTCAGGAGGACCGGAGGGCGATGCCGCAGGCACGACCTGCCCGCCAGGCGAGCAAGCTGCAAGAAGCAACGCGACTGCTGTCAGATATCTGCGCATGCCCACTTAGTATCAGCGCACATGACCGACGATCGACCTATCGCATGGCTCGCACTCGAATCTGGAACCCCCATCGTGAGCTCGGATGGGGAACAGATCGGCAAGGTTGGTGACGTCATCGCGGACCGTGAGAAGGACATCTTCTCCGGGATCACATTCAAGCCGGGTTTACTTGACGGTGCGGTCTTCGTGCCTGCCGATCGGATCGAAGAGCTGACCAGTACCGAGGTCAAACTGTCGATCTCAGCCGCCGACGCAGCCACCCTCGAGCCCTACGACTCCTAGCTGGAGTTCGCGGCCCCCACGGCGCGGAACGCGGCCTCGACCTTCCTCCTCGTCTCCATCGATTCGCCTTCCGGCGACGAATCCGCGACCACACCGGCGCCTGCCTGTACGTATGCCTTGCCTCCGGTCGCAACGATCGTGCGGATCGTGATGCAGGTATCCACGTTTCCCGAGAAATCGAAGTAGCCAACGACTCCACCGTAGGGCCCGCGCTTGGTGGTTTCCATCGAATCGATGATCTCCATCGCACGCACCTTGGGGGCTCCCGTCAAGGTCCCGGCCGGGAACGACGCCGTGAACGCGTCGAACGCGGTGTGGTCGGACCGCAACTTGCCTGTGACGTGCGACACGATGTGCATCACGTGCGAATAGCGCTCGACGACCATCAGCTCTTCGACCTGGACAGACCCATACTCGGCAACCCTGCCGATGTCGTTGCGAGCGAGGTCGACCAACATGACGTGTTCGGCACGTTCCTTCTCGTCGCTCATGAACTCTTGTTCGATGGCTCGATCCTCTGCTTCCGTAGCGCCTCTCTCGCGGGTGCCGGCGATAGGGCGCATCTCGATGCGATCCCCTGTCACGCGGATCTGCGACTCGGGCGACGAGCCGGCGATCTCGAACGCAGGATCCGTGCCCGCCGCTTCGAAACGGAAGAAGTACATGTAAGGACTCGGGTTAAGGGTCCGAAGGACGCGATATGCATCGAACGCGGAGCCGGTCAGCTCCGTCTCGAAACGCCGCGAGGGCACGATCTGGAACGCGTCGCCGGCAAAGATGTGCTCCCGGCACTGCTCGACCCACCCTCCGTAGGTCTCTTCGGACACCGGTGAGCGATAGGTGGAGGGCTCGTCGGTCTCGAGTTCGCTAGAAGGAGCGGATAGAGACGAGCCGAGGTCGTCGACCAACCCATCGCACCTGCGGCATGCGTCGTCGTAGGCCGCCTCGAGATCTCCCCTGATCGGCACGTTCGTGATGACGAAGGCTCGTTGCGTGAAGTGGTCGAAGACGACGAAGGTCCTTGTGAGCAACAGGACCATGTCGGGAAGCCCGAGGGCGTCGGATGGCACGTTTGGAAGCTGCTCTAGCTCTCGCACGCAGTCGTAACCGATGTAGCCAACCGCGCCTCCGTGAAGAGGCGGCAGACCTTCGAGCCGCGGCGCATCGCACGACTCGAGCAGCCGGCGGACGTATGCCAAAGGAGCTTCATCGGGCTCTGGAGATACCGGCGGATCGCCCTCGGTCCACACACGGCCGTCCTTCGCTTTGATGGTGGCGAAGGAGTCCCCACCGAGGAATGAATAGCGCGACCAACGTTCCCCTCCCTCGACGCTTTCGAGCAGGAACGCATTCGGAGAAGGCGCTACCCGCAGGAATGCGGCCACCGGGGTCTGCACATCAGCAAGGACCTCGCGCCACACAGGTACCACGTTGTGGTCTCGAGCGAGAGAACGGAACTCTTCTTTGTCCGGCTTGTGAACGGTCACGATCGAAGACGGTTATTCGAGTGTTCGGTAGAAGCAACTGTTGGCGCCGGTGTGACAGGCAGGACCCTGCGGCTCGACGCGCATCAATAGGGCGTCGGCGTCACAGTCGTAGCGGAGCTCGACTAGGTTCTGCGTGTTTCCCGAAGTCGCCCCCTTGTTCCAGTACTCCTGGCGAGAGCGGCTCCAGAACCACGTGGTCTTCGATTCGAGTGTCCGTCGCACGGCTTCGGCGTTGACCCACGCCAACATCAGGACTTCCCCCGTGTTGGCGTCCTGGACGATTGCGGGCGCGAGCCCACGGTCGTCGTAGGTGAGCTCGTCCGGAGTCACTAAGGTTCTAGGTCGTACGGAAACGGATCGGTGATGTGCTCGACGCCCTTGTCGGTGACCAAGATCGTGTCTTCCAACCGGACCCCTCCGATGCCGCGCACGTACAGTCCCGGTTCGACCGCGACCACATCCCCTTCTTGCAGCACGTCGGCCCTTCGGCCCAGGTAGGGGCGCTCGTGTACCTCGAGGCCGACGCCATGACCGAGCGCGTGCGTGAAACCTTCCTTGACGGCACCTTCGCCGGTGTGGTGTGCCTGCGTGCCGAAGCCTTGAGAGTGGAAGTACTCGGACACCGTGTTGTGGGGGCCGGGTTCGCCGGGCTTGATCGACTCGAACGCCAGCTCGAGCGCGGTGCGTACGTGCTTGTGCAGACTCTTGAGGTCCTCCGAAGCTTGTCCTGCCACGAAGGTCCTGGTCATGTCGGTGTACACCCCTGTTCGCCGATCGCGCGGGAAGCAGTCGATGAGCACGGAGCGATCGGGAGCGATCGGGCCAGATCCAAGAAGGTGTCCGTCGAGACATGCATCTCCGGACTGGACGAGGATCTCCTCACTCTCGGCCCCCTGCGACAGAAGGGCAGCCGACATCGACTCGCGGATCCATTCCGACGTGAGGATCTCGCCCTCATAGCGGAGACGGTCCCCGCTGGTCGGCTCGGCCTCGCGCAGCATGCGAGCCGCCGTGAGCATCGCTGTCTCGACCGCTCGCTGGGCGCGCTCGAGGCCCTCGATCTCCCAGGGAGTCTTACGCCTCCGCCGCTCGACCCACACATCTGTGTTCACGACCACCTCGACCCCATTCGCCCGCAGGTGGTCGGCACTGTGAAGTTGGAACGTCGGTGGGACGACGACCGAGGAGACGGACAGCTTCTTGAGTGCCCTCAGGGTGAGCTCGGTCTCTAGCAGGTCACGAGGGAAGGCCTCATCCCTGACCAGTTCCTCGATGCCGAGCGAGCTGAACGTCCAGTACTCGTCGACGACGTCTTCTCGAGACGAGAACGTTGCTGCCTCGAGGTCGCTCCCAACGAGGATCCGTTTTCCGTCGTGCTCGATGAAAGCGACGGAGTCCCCGACCGGCTCGCCGATCTCGTGACGAAGCTCGAAGCTCCGCAAGGCGTTGTCGTGCAACAGATAGGTAGTCATGGGCGCGGAATCCTAACGGGGAGGTTGCGCGCGGCCATCGCACGCTTAGCTTCTGATACCGAGAATCGCCCGAAATGAAACACGGAGGCGGCTAATGCAGCGACTGCTGCACCGAACGCTGGATCGACCGCATCTGCGAGATGGTCTGGTGTACCTGCCCCTCCCGAAGCGATAAGGGGAACGGTGACCGCATCCGAGACGGCGCGGGTGAGTTCGATGTCGTAGCCGTCGGTCGTCCCATCCCTATCCATCGACGTCAACAGGATCTCGCCGGCCCCCATCTCAGTGACCATCTGCGCCCAGCGGATCACGTCCATCCCCGTCGGAACCCGGCCCCCCTCGACGAATACCTCCCACGACACTTCGCCGCACGAGATCTCTCTGCGGCGGGCATCGATCGCGACGACGATCGCTTGAGCTCCGAATTCATCCGACGCATCGCGAACGAGCCTCGGGTTTCCGACCGCAGCTGTATTGATCGCAACCTTGTCCGCACCGGCGCGCAGTAGGCGTTTGACGTCGGCGACGGTGCGCACCCCGCCGCCTATCGTCAACGGGATGAAGACCGTCTCGGCGGTCCGGGCAGCAACGTCCAAGATGATGTCCCTGTCATCGCTCGACGCGGTGATGTCGAGAAACACGAGCTCGTCGGCTCCCTCGAAGTTGTAACGGGCCGCCAACTCGACGGGGTCACCTGCATCCTTGATATCGACGAATCGAACACCCTTGACGACGCGACCCTTATCGACGTCCAAACACGGGATGACTCGCTTCGCCAGCATCGCTACTCGAGGTTCGCGCCGCGCAATCCATCCGCAGCGAAGTTGGCTTGCCCGATGGTGAACTTGCCTTCGTACAGAGCGCGGCCCACGATCACTCCGCTGACTCCGTCATTCTGCAGTGCAGCGATCGTGCGGACATCATCAAGGGACGCAACACCCCCCGAAGCCACAACCGGTACATCGGTGAGCTCTGTCAGACGCTGTAGGCCTTCGACATCGGGCCCCGTCATCGCGCCGTCGCGGGAGACATCCGTGTAGATGAATAGGGATACCCCGGCCTCTGCGAAGGCCTTCACCGCATCCTCGACCGGAACCCCCGAACCGACCGTCCATCCGTGGGTTGCCAACTCGCCCGACCTGGCGTCGAGCGACACGGCGATCCGCTCTCCATATCTCTTGCACGCGCGCGCCATCTCGTCCGGGTCTTCCAGAGCGACGGTTCCGAGCACCGCCCGGTTCGCCCCGGCGGCGATGATCTCTTCGACGTCGTCAAGGCTGCGTAGACCACCTCCGGCCTGGACCGGACAAGAGGCACGCTTGACGACCTCGAGCACGAGCTCGCGGTTCGCGCGGATACCGGTTTTCGCACCGTCCAGATCGACGATGTGCAGCCAACGGGCGCCCGCCGACGCAAGCCCAAGAGCAACTTTGACGGGGTCGTCGGAATAGACCGTCTCGCTTCCGAACCGCCCTTGGAGAAGCCTGACGCAGCGGCCGTCCGAGATATCGACCGCGGGATAAACCGTGAACTTCATGAGGAGCTCGTAACCCAGCCTTCCAGTAATGCGAGGCCGGCGGCCGCGCTCTTCTCGGGATGGAACTGCACCCCAAGGATAGGGCCGGTTTCTATGCGGGCCGCGAAGCGTCCCCCGTACTCACACCATCCGGACACGATCGTCGGATCGACAGGACGGACCACGTAGGAGTGATCGAAGTAATAGTGCTCGTCATCGACCTCGTTCCACCCCATGTGCGGAACGCGGACGGCAGACGAAAGGCGTTCGACATGACCCGACAACAACCCGATGCCTGACACCGGACCATGTTCTTCACTCGTGTCGAACAGCACCTGCATCCCGAGACAGATACCGAGATAGGGACGGCCACCAGCGATCCAGTCAGAGATGACGATGTCGAGATGCCCAGCCCGGAGGTTTGCGGCGCATTTGCCGAAGATCCCTTGGCCCGGAACGCACAGCTTGTCGGCCCGACCGATCGCATCGGGCTCGGCAGTGATCTCGACGGTCGCGCCGACGGCTTCGAGGGCCTTGGCGACGCTACGAAGGTTCCCCATCCCATGGTCGAGGACCGCCACCCGCGGCGTCAGAGTGATCCCTTAGTTGATGGGATCGAGTCCGGGGCACGAGGATCGATCTCCACCGCGGCGCCGAGGGCCCGGGCCAGGGCCTTGAAGATCGCCTCGACCGCGTGGTGGGCATTCCGTCCGTAGAGGAGCTTCACGTGAAGGGTGAGACCCCCCGAGCGTGCCAGCGCTTGAAGGAACTCCTCGGCCAGGGCGATGTCGAACTGGCCGATGGATTCGGCGGGGATGTCGGCGTCGTAGACCAGCAGTGGGCGTCCCGAGATATCGAGTGCGACCCGGGCGAGGCACTCCTCCATCGGCACCGTCGCATCGCCGTATCGAGTGATGCCCGTCTTGTCTCCAAGAGCCTCGGTCAGTGCTTCGCCGAGTGCGATGCCGACATCCTCGACCGTGTGATGCGCATCGATCTCGAGGTCGCCGGTCGCACCGATGTCCAGACCGATGCGGCCGTGCCGTCCGAGTTGATCCAACATGTGGTCGAAGAATGGCACCCCTGTAGCCGCTGTAACGGGGCCACCATCGAGATCGACCGCGACGTGCACGTCGGTTTCGTTCGTCTTGCGTTCGACGTTTCCGGTCCTAGCCATCGAGTGCCTCTTTCATCGCTGCGATGAATGCGTCGGTTTCCTCGGGCAATCCTGCCGTGACGCGCAGGCAGCGTTCGAGCCCCTCTTGACCCGAGTAGTTGCGGACCAGAACCTCGCGCTCGAGCAGTCGAGACCAGATGAGGTCGGGGTCCTCGACTTCGAACAGCACGAAGTTCGCGTTGGACGGGAAGACCTTCAAACCGAGAGCTGCAAGCTCGGTGGCTATCCGGTCCCTCTCGCTCGCGATCGACCTCACCATGTCGAGGGTCTCGCCAGCATGCTTGATCGCAGCGACCCCAACGAGCTGAGTGATCGTGGACAGGTGATACGGCAACCGAACCCGTGCCAGCTCTCGTACAAGGGACGGCGCCGCCAGCATGTAGCCGATGCGCACCCCAGCGAGGCGCCACGCCTTTGAGAAGGTCTTGGTGATGGCGAGGTTCGGATGGGTTTCGAGCAGGCCGCGCGCACTGTGTTCGTGTTGATCGAACTCGCCGTAAGCCTCATCGACTATGACCAGACCGGGAGCGGCTTCGAGCAGCGCCTGGATCGTCGCCAGGGATTCACAACCACCGGTTGGATTGTTCGGTGAACACACGATGACGATGTCGGGTTTCTCCTCTTGGATCGTATCGAGTGCCGCCTCGAGATCGATGCGGAAGTCGATGTCGCGCTGGACCTGCACCGTGCGCGTTCCCGCGATCCGAGGGATCAACGAGTGCAATGAATAGGTGGGTTCGAACGTAAGGCTCGACCGGCCTGGGCCCCCGAACGCGAGGAACAGGTGCATGAAGACCTCGTTCGATCCGTTCGCAACCCAAAGACCCTCTTTCGCCCATCCCGTGTGAGCCGCGATGGCATCTACGAGCTTCACCGCATCGCGGTCGGGGTAGCGGTTAAGAGCGATCGCCTCGGTGCCGCGCGTGACCTCTTCAACCAGAGCGACAGGCGGCGCGTAAGGCGCTTCGTTGACGTTCATGCGGTACTTCGCGGTGTGTTGAGGCGAGATGTAAGGCGCGACCGTTTCGAGGTCGCTCCTGATCCTCAGTGCGGGGCCGTTGCTCATGATTCGAGCCGCCGTTCGATAGCTCGGGCGTGACCGAAGAGACCTTCGGCCTCGGCAAGGGCTTCGACATGAGGCGCCATCCGTTCGAGAGCCGAGCGTTCGAGGCTGGACACATAGATGCGCTTCGTGAAGTCCTGGACACCGAGACCGGACTCGTAACGTGCGGTGCCCCCGCTCGGAAGGACGTGGTTCGTGCCTCCGACATAGTCGCCAACCGGAACGGGCGTGTTGGGTCCCACGAACACCGAGCCGGCATTCCGCACCCGGTCGAGCGATTCCCAGGCCCCCTCGAAGATCAACTCGAGGTGCTCGGGGGCGAACGCGTTCGCAGTATCGAGCGCGTGGTCGCGATCCCGGACGAGCACGGCCCTTCCTCCTTCGATCAAGGTGTTCTCGAGCTCTTCCGGGTGCTCGTGACGAGCAACCTCCAGCTCGAGCAACGCCATGACGCGCTCGGCCAGCTCCGGCACCCAGGTGATCAACGCGTGGGTCCCGAGGGGACCATGCTCGGCCTGAGCAACGAGATCTGCAGCAACGACCTCAGCCGACGCGGTCTCGTCCGCGACGATTGCGATCTCGGTGGGACCCGCTTCTGAATCGATGCCAACCCATCCCTGTACCGCACGCTTCGCCAACGTCACGTAGATGTTGCCGGGTCCGACGATCTTGTCCACCGGTCGCACGCTTGTCGTCCCATAGGCAAGAGCAGCGATCGCTTGCGCACCGCCGATCCGGTAGACCTCGGTGATACCCGCGATCGAGCACGCGGCCAGTACTGCCTCCGACACCTCTCCCCTGCCATCCGGAGGTGAAGCGACCGCTATCTGGCCGACACCCGCAACCTGAGCTGGGATCGTCGCCATGATCACGGTCGACGGATAAGCAGCCCGGCCCCCCGGCACGTACACACCGACCCGTCGCAAGGGCCGGATCAGCTCGCCGACGACCTCGTCTCCAACCGAGCGGTCGAACCATTCCTTGGGGGCCTGGTGCTCGCAGGTCCGCCGCAAGCGCTCGGACATCACTTCGAGCGCATCGATCAGTTCCGGGCGCACCAGTGACCGAGCCTTCGTGATCGTTGCTTCGGGGACCCGGAGCTCTTCGACCGTGAGCTGGGGCCCGTCGAAACGGGCCGTCATCTCGATGAGGGCCTCGTCGCCCTTCAACCGCACCTCGTCGATGATCCCCCGCACGACCTCGACAGGGTCGGCCGCCCCAGCAACGGGCTGAGGTCGCGAGATGTGTACGGGCGTGGCCTGTTCTCGGCCGTCTATCAGTTCGAGCATGGAGGAAGGTTAGTGGCTCAGTCAGCAGACCAGTTGTGCTGACACTGGCGACAAACGATCAACCCCACCTGGATCCGTAGGCGCGTAGACCCACAGTTTGGACAGGTATCCAGCTCGCCCGTCCACTCGGCGTGCTCCTGCTGACACTCAGGGCAGACGAGGATCTGCTCGCGCTCCCTAACCGCCACCGCCCACGGAGACGCCCCCTTAACGGGATCCGTCTGGGTCTTCCCACACCGATAACAAGGCACGGACCCATCATGCCGGACCGGAGAAGGAACTAGCTGGCGATGAGTGCGTCCGGCCCCAAGATGGTTTTCAGTTCGGCGTAGAGACCGTTGCGGGTGTCGACCGCGTACTGACTGCCCAATCGGAGGACGGTCGTCTTGGTCCCACCATCGAGGTGGAGAAACACCTGTGTGCTCCCGGGGTGGCTGGACAGGATCTCTTTCAAGGAATCGACGACCTTCTCGGTGCACCCATCCTTCGAGAGGTTGATGACCAGTGGGAGCTCGTCGCCCAGGTTCGGCTCGCGCACCTCCAAGGCCATGAATTTCACGCTGTCGTCTCTTGCGTCGCGGTCGACGCGGCCCTTGATCAACAGGATCGCATCGGGACGAAGCATGCCGGCGAACTGTTCGTAGGTACGGGCGAAGACGATGACCTCGACGCTGCCACCCGAAAGGTCCTCGAGTTGGAGGAGCACCATGATGTCGCCGCGCCGAGTCATCTTCTTGGTGAAGCCCGCGACGATCCCGCCGACCGTGTACGTCTCGCCCGGGGTCTTGTCACCGAGGGATGCGATCGAGCAATCGCACATCCGCGCCAGGAGCCCCTCGACCCCAAGCAACGGATGGTCTGAGACGTAGAGGCCAAGGGCTTCCTTCTCCTTGACGAGGAGGACCTCTTTCTGATGTTCCTCTAGGGAGATCGGCGTCTCGTGGTTCTGCGTGGTGTCCCCGTTCGAACTGAAGAGGTCGAACTGACCGTGCTCTCGCATCTTGCGTTGCTCGATGACCTCAGCGGTGATGATCTCGAACGTCTCCTCGAGTCCCTTGCGCGAGTGACCGAGGGATTCGAAGGCTCCGGCAAGGACCAAGGACTCGACGGTCTTCTTGTTGAGGCACGTGTAGTCGACGCGGCGGCAGAAGTCATAGAACGATTCGAATGGCCCCCCGGCTTTGCGGGCCTCGATGATCTTCGACACGACGTTCTCGCCTACACCGCGGATCGCCGAGAGCCCGAAGCGCACAGAGTCGCCGACCGCGGTGAAGTCGAGCTCAGACGTGTTGACGTCGGGGATGAGCACGGGGATACCCATCTTGCGTGCGACGTGAAGGTAGAAGGGCTTCGCATCCTTGTTGTCCTTGACCGAGGTGAGCAGCGCGGCCATGTATTCGACAGGGTGATGTGCCTTCAACCATGCCGTTTGGTAGGCGATGTACGCATAGCAAGCCGCGTGGGCCCGGTTGAACGAGTAGTCCGCGAAGCGTTCGATCAAGCCCCATAGGTGTTGGGCTTCGGCCTCGGTGACGCCGCCCTTCGTGCAACCTTCGATGAAACGCGGCTTCTCGGCCGCCATGATGCTGCGGTCCTTCTTCCCGATCGCTTTGCGAACGAGGTCGGCTTGACCAGGTGTGTAGCCCGCGACCTTCTGGAGGGTCTGGACGATCTGCTCTTGGAACACGAGTACGCCGAACGTCTCTTTCGTGATGTCCTCGAGCTCGGGGTGCAGGTAAGAGACCTTGTTCGGGTCGTGCATGCGCTCGATGTAGGTCGGGATCTGGTCCATAGGACCGGGCCGATAGAGAGCGACCATCGCCATGATGTGCTCGAAACGGTTTGGCTTCAGCAGCTTGAGGTAGCGGCGCATGCCCTCGGACTCGAGTTGGAAGACGCCGTCGGTATCTCCGCGGGAGAGCATCTCGTAGACCATGGGCTCGGCGAAGTCGAGGTTGTCGACGTCGATGGCCTCGTCCTTGTTCAACTTGACGTTCTCTTTGGTGAGGTCGATGACCGTGAGGTTCCTCAAACCGAGGAAGTCCATCTTCAGGAGTCCCAACTGTTCGACACCCTTCATGTCGAACTGCGTGACGACCTCGCCGTGGTCACCGCGTCGCAGAGGGAGATGTTCGACCAGCGGGTCCCGTCCGATGACGACACCGGCGGCGTGGATGCCTGCAGACCGCTTCAGGTTCTCGATCTTCAACGCGGTGTCGATGATCTCCTTGGCTGCACCCCCGCCCTTGTAGGCATCCCGTAAGTCAGGACTGGCCTCGAGGGCGTTGTTGAGGCCGGCATCGCGGCCCATGATGAGAGCCGGGTACATCTTGCAGAGACGATCGCCGTCTTGGTACGGGAAGCCCAGCACGCGGGCTGCATCCTTGATGGCCTGCTTACCTTTGATAGTGCCGTAGGTAACGATCTGAGCGACGCGATCCTCGCCGTACTTCTCCTGCACATAGCGGATGACGTCGCCGCGTTTGCGGTCGTCGAAGTCGATATCGATGTCGGGCATCGCGATGCGCTCGGGGTTCAGGAATCGCTCGAACATGAGGTCGTAGCGCAGAGGGTCGAGCTCGGTGATGCCGAGAGCGTAAGAAACTATCGAGCCCGCCGCGCTACCGCGGCCCGGCCCCACGCGGATGCCGTTGTTCTTGGCCCAGTTGACGAAGTCCTGAACGACGAGGAAATAGCCCGGGAACTTCATGTCCTGGATGACTCGCAGTTCGTATGCAGCGCGTTCCTTAACTTCTTGGTTCACGTCGTCGTACCGACGCCGGAGACCGTCGAAGACGAGTTCCTGCAGATAACCGTCGAGGGTTTTCCCTTCGGGCACCTTGAAGTCCGGGAGGATGTGTCCTTCAAGGGTGAGCTCGACGTTGCATCGGTCCGCAACCTCGAGGGTGTTCTCGCACGCGCCCGGCCAGCGAGCGAATTTCGCCTTCATCTCTTCCGGAGTCTTCAGATAGAACTCGTCGGAATCGAACTTGAATCGTTTCGGGTCGGACAGCTCGCTCCCGGTGTTGATGCACAACAACACCTCGTGAGCGGACGCATCTTCCTTATGCGTGTAATGCGAATCGTTCGTTGCGACCCACTTGATGCCCATCTCTTGCCCGATCTTGACGAGCTCGTCGTTCAGGGGCTTCTGGGTTGGGATGCCGTGGTCCTGGAGTTCGAGGTAGAAGCGATCCCCGAAGAGCTCGCGGTACTGAGCCGTCTTCCGGCGAGCCCCTGCTAGGTCTCCGGCAACGATCAACCGTGGGATCTCTGCGGACAGGCATCCGGAGAGACAGATGATCCCTTCCGCGTACTCGGTGAGGAGCTCCCAGTCGGAGCGGGCGTTGTAGTGGAAGCCCTCGAGCCACGCCTTCGTCGAGATCTTGCCGAGGTTCTTGTAGCCGAGGTCCGTCGCCGACAGGAGGGTTAGGTGGAAGGTCTTCTCGCCGTTCTCCTTCTGGGGTGGCTTGAGCCTCCGGTCCCCCCCGAAGAGGTAGCCCTCCATGCCGAGGATCGGCTTGACGCCCGCCTTGGTCCCCGATTTCCAGAAGTCGAGGGCCCCGTACATGACCCCGTGGTCGGTGATGGCGCATGCCGGCATCCCCGCATCCGCAGCGGCCTCGAACATCTCTCCGATCCGGCTCGCGCCGTCGAGCATCGAATACTCGGTGTGCGCATGAAGATGAACGAAGCTCAAACCAGTTTCCCCACGATTCCTAAGCCGAACGAGAGTGAATTACAAGCGTGTGACTCAATATGGACCGCCGCTCGATGGAAGTCAAAGATGGCCTCTGACCTGCACAAACAGAGTAGCCAGGTGCCATCGCTCATAGCGTGGCCCAGGCCTCTGTTAGCCCGCCAGGCCAGAACCCTGTTAGTTACCTGGGGATGGTCAAACCGGCGGCGTCGAGGGCCCTGACAAGGTCTCCTGGGAGGGGGTCATCGACCTCGATGGGGCGCCCGTCGGAAGGGTGAGGGAACGCCAGCCTCCACGCGTGTAGGAACGGGCGGTCGAGGCCGAGGGCCTTCGAGGCCTCGGACAGCCCCCCGTAGGTCCGGTCCCCCATCACGGGATGGCCCAGGTGCTTCAAGTGCACCCGGATCTGATGGGTCCGGCCCGTTTCGAGGGTGATCTCGAGCAACGACAGCGCCGGTCCGCTGTCGAGAACCTCGTAATGGGTGACCGAGGGTCTGCCCCCCGAGACGACGGCCATCTGTTGGCGCCGCGTGGGATGGCGTCCGATGGGAGCCTCGATCGTTCCGCTCGGCGACGCCAGCACTCCGCGCACCAGAGCGAGGTAACGGCGAGAGATGTTCCGAGCCCTCAGTGCGTCGACGAGGAACGCTTGTGCCTCGTCGTCCTTCGCTACCAACAGAAGGCCCGACGTGTCCTTGTCGAGGCGATGAACGATCCCGGGTCGTGTCGAGCCACTTGCGGCCAAGGGTTCGCCCATGTTCAGTAACGCGTTGACCAGTGTTCCCGTCTGGTGGCCAGAGGCCGGGTGTGTGACCAGGCCTGCTGGTTTGGACACCACCATCACCCGGTCGTCTGTGTAGCGGACCGTCACGGGGATGTCTTCCGCTTCGGGGGCCGCGAAGACCGGCGCCGGCACGTCGCCCTCGATCCGGTCGCCTTCCTCCAGGCGATAGCTAGGTCTAACCGCTTCACCGTTCACCGTTACCTCGCCGTTCTTCACCGCGCGCTGGGCGAGGGTTCTCGTCACCTTGGCGCGCTCGGCGATGGCAACGTCGATGCGACGCCCAACCTCTTCGGGGGTGGGAGCGAAATCGATCACGGCGGAGTCGGGTCCTTGCGCGCGCTGAACAGCAGCATCAACAGAACGCCGATGACGATCGCTGAATCGGCAACGTTGAAAACCGGCCACACGTGCAGATCGATGAAGTCGACGACCTTGCCTCCCGTGTCACGGAATACGCGATCGAAGACATTCCCTAGTCCCCCCCCAAGGATGAGACCGAGCGGAACCAGGTTGGCCGCGCCCTCGATCTTGTGAGCCCAGATCAGGATCGCAACCGCAACCATCAACGTGGCAACGAGGAAGAAGCCAGGTATCCCCTGCAGCAAACCGAATGCACCGCCGGGGTTGAAGTGGAGAGACAGAGACAACACACCGTCGATCAGATGGACGGGGCCATCTTGCAGTTTCGACAGGGCGAGCTCTTTCGTTGCCTGGTCGATCCCAACGACGAACCCGGAGATGAGAAGGAGCGTTCCGTATCTCTTAGTGATTAACGGGCCCGTTCCTCGCGACGCTTGCAGTCCAGGCAGAGAGCCGCGTGAGGAAGCTCGCGCAACCGAGTGGCGTCGATCGGCTGCCCGCAGCGTTCACAGGTCCCGTACTTGCCCTCATCGATGCGCTCGACCGCTCTGTCGACCTGGTCGATCAGGTCGCGGATGTTGTTCTTGATAGAGAGGTCGCGCTCGCGCTCGAATGTCGCGGTGCCTGCGTCGGCGAAGTCCTCGTCGATCCCTACTTCGCCGGTGATGTCGGATTGCGTCGAGTCGAAGGACGCTTCATCGAGCTCGCGCTGGCGTTGCTCGAGTTCGACCTTCTTCTCATTGAGG
This sequence comes from Actinomycetota bacterium, assembly GCA_034665745.1. Lineage (GTDB taxonomy): Bacteria > Actinomycetota > CADDZG01 > CADDZG01 > WHSQ01 > JAXDJJ01. The sequence goes on from JAXDJJ010000035.1 coordinate 64,833, forward strand.
CTCTCTTTGATCTTCTTCAGCTGATCCGGTGTGAACTTCGCGGCCCGCACCTTCTTCTTGGGTGGCGCCGGGGGGGCCGGACGCGTAACCGGCTTCTTGATCACGGGTTTCGCCTTCGCTACGGGGGCCGCCGCGGCCTTAGCTGCAGTCGCTTTCGCCGGAGCTTTCTTAGCGACAGGCTTCTTCGCCACGGTCTTCTTGGCGACTGCCTTCTTGACGATCGGCTTCTTGGCTGCCGCTTTCTTGGGCGCCGCCTTCTTCGCGGGCGCCTTCTTGGCGACGGTCTTCTTCGCGGCCTTGACCGGGGTTTTCCTCGCGCTGGTCTTCTTGGCGGCCGTCTTCTTGACCGAGGATCCTCGAGAGGTCGTCTTCTTGGTCTTCGACGAGGCGCCGGAACGGCCTGATGTGGCCTTCTTAGCCGGGCTCATGGGCGCGGGACGATAGCACACCGCCCAAAACGGTTGAAAGGGTTCCCACGAGGGTGTACCGCGACCTGCTCAGGGGGCGATCCCGGCACCGCCTGCGGCTACTCTTTGGCCCATGGCGGACTCCCTCTATTCCCCCGTGACCTCGCAGGTCAACTTCCCCGAGCTCGAGGTGGCGATGGCCCGTACGTGGAAGGACGAGCGGGTCTTCGAGCGCTCTCTCGAACAGCGAGAGGGGCGCCCCGAATGGGTCTTCTACGAGGGGCCACCCACAGCCAACAACAAGCCCGGGATCCACCACGTGGAAGCCCGGGTGTTCAAGGACATCTTCTGCCGCTACCAGACGATGCGAGGCCATTACGTCTCTCGGAAGGCGGGATGGGACTGTCACGGGCTGCCGGTTGAGGTCGAGGTCGAGAAAGAGCTCGGCATCACGAACAAGCGCCAGATCGAAGACGAGGTCGGGATCGAGGTCTTCGTCGAGAAGTGCCGTGAGTCGGTCCAGCGCTACGTCGGCGAATGGGAGCCCTTCACCGATCGGATCGGGTTCTGGGTCGATCTCGATCAGGCCTACTGGACGATGACCCCGTCCTACATCGAGACGGTGTGGTGGCTCCTTAGGCAGATCTGGGACAAGGGCCTGCTCGAGGAAGATTTCAAGGTCGTGCCGTACTGCCCCCGGTGCGAGACATCGTTGTCGAATCACGAGCAGCACCAGACGGATGCGTACCAAACCGTTTCGGACCCATCTGCCTACGTGCGCTTTCCCCTAGCGGCCGACCCCGATACGTCCCTTCTCGTATGGACGACTACACCGTGGACCTTGCTGGCGAACATGGCCGCAGCCGTCCACGAGAACATCGTCTATTCGAAAGTCGTCGATCCCAAGTTGCCGGGCAAGCACCTGATCGTGGCGCGAGAACGCATCGAGCACCTCTTCGGCGAGGACGCGGTGATCGTCGAAGACATCCCCGGCACCGAGCTGATCGGGCGCAAGTACACGCCCCCGTTCGACTTCGTCGGCGATACCGATGTGGCGCACACCGTCAGGCCCGGCGACTTCGTCACGACCGAAGACGGCACAGGCATCGTGCATCTCGCTCCGTACGGCGAAGACGACATGGCGGTCGGCAAGCGCGACGAGCTCCCCATCACCCAGATGATTGCCTCGGATGGGCATGTCGTTCCAGAAGGCGGAGAGTTCGCCGGTCTGTGGATCAAGGATGCCGATCCCAAGATCATCGAGAACCTCGAAGCCCGCGACCTGTTGTGGAAGGCAGAGGTTTACAGCCACAGTTATCCGCATTGCTGGCGTTGCAAGACACCCTTGCTCTATTACCCGCGCAAGGACTGGTACATCCGCACGTCGCAGATCCGGGACCAGCTTCAGAAGTCGAACGAGGAAACGAACTGGCAGCCGCCGACCATCAAGTACGGCCGTTTCGGCGACTGGCTCGCGAACAACGTCGACTGGTCCCTATCGCGCGATCGCTACTGGGGCACTCCTCTGCCGATATGGCGCTGCTCTCAGGAACATGCAACGTGCGTCGGTTCGTTCACCGAGCTTTCCGATCTCGCGGGCCGGGACATCACCGGCATAGACCCCCATCGCCCTTACATCGACGACATCACGATCACCTGTCCCGAGTGCGGTGAGACCGCGCAGCGCGTTCCGAGCGTCATCGACACATGGTTCGACGCCGGGTCGATGCCTTTCGGCCAGTGGCACTACCCGTTCGAGAACGAGGACGTCTTCGAGGCTCGTTACCCCGCCGATTTCATCTCGGAGGCGATCGACCAAACGCGCGGGTGGTTCTACACGCTGCTCGCCATCTCGACGCTCGTGCGGGGTCACAACTCGTTCAAGAACGTCGTCTGCCTCGGCCACATCGTCGATGCAGATGGCCGCAAGATGTCGAAGTCCGTCGGCAACGTGATCGATCCCTGGTCGATCCTCGATGTTCAGGGCGCCGACGCACTGCGTTGGTACATGCTGACGGGCGGAACCCCATGGTCGTCGCGCCGTCTCTCGGCGGAGATCGTTCAGGAATCCCTACGCAAGTACCTGCTGACGTTGTGGAACACATATTCGTTCTGGGTGACCTATGCAGCCCTCGAAGGTTTCGACCCGGCTACCGATGATGTGCCTCTGGCCGACAGATCCGACATGGATCGGTGGATCCTCGCCGAACTCGACACCTGCATACGCGAGACGACGACCGGCCTGGACGAGTTCGACCCGACGCGTGGTGGGCGCCGGCTCGACCGGTTCGTCGACGATCTATCCAACTGGTACGTGCGCCGATCCCGCCGGCGGTTCTGGAAGTCAGGACAAGACACCGACACGAAGGCCGCGTTCCGCACGTTGTGGGAGTGCCTCGTCACTGTGGCCCAACTGAGTGCCCCTTACACGCCACACGTGTCGGACGTGCTGTATCGGAACCTCACCGGCCCCCTTTCCGATGCACCGAGCTCAGTGCACCTGAGTGACTGGCCCGAACCGGACGCGGCACGCGCGGACGACACGCTGCGTCGGAGCATGGAGCTCGTGCGGCAGTTGGTCACGCTTGGCAGATCGGCCCGAACGGATGCCAAGGTGCGCGTTCGACAGCCGCTAGCGCGTGCGGTGATCGTCATGCCGTCGGCGCATGCTCGAGACCTAGAAGGGCTGGAAGATCTCGTGTCGGAGGAGCTCAATGTCAAACACATCGAGGTCGTATCCGGGCTCGCCGACCTCGTGAGCTACTCCGTGAAACCGAACTTCAAGGCCCTCGGACCCCGCTTCGGAGCGCGGGTGAAAGACGTGGCCGCCGCTCTCGGGGCAGCCGACGCCCGCTCGGTGGTCGAGTCCATCGAAGGCACGGGCGAAGCGCAGATCACGCTTGGTGGCAAGAGCGAGACCCTGACGCGCGACGAGCTCGACGTCAGGGTCGAAGGCCGAGAAGGGTTCTCCCTCGTTCAGGATGGCCCTTACGGGGTGGCGCTCGACCTCGAGATCACCGATGAGCTCAGGGCTGAAGGCATCGCGCGAGAAGTGGTTCGAGCGATCCAAGATCTGCGTAAGGCGAAAGGCCTCGCTGTGGAGGATCGCATCACGCTGCGCTTAGGAGCAGACGACCCCGTGATCACTGGTGCGCTCGAAGCGCATCGAGACTTCGTCGCTCGCGAGGTGCTGGCCACGGAGTTCGAGCTAACCGGTTCGGTTCCCGACGCCGATGAGGTCGCGCTGGACGAAGGCGTCGTGCACGTGAGTCTGGAGAAGAGCTAGGCGCTTTGAAGGATCGCGTCGAGGTCCGGTAGGTCGCCTTTGACGTAGTGGTCGTCAGCCCACTCCGGCTTCCGTTGGAGGATCCCTGAGTAAGCGATGATCTTGGCATCCGGATGAGAGAGACGGATCTCGCGTGCCGCCGCATCTCCATCCATCTTGGGCATCGCGTAGTCGAGGACGATCACGTCGGGGTCGAAGCTCTCGACCATCTCAAGGGCTTGAACACCGTCGACGGCTTCCCGAACTTCTCCGACGTTGTCTTCTACCGACAGCACCATCCGTAGGAGATCGCGGATCGAGTCATCGTCATCGACGATAAGGATGTTCACCGACACCCCATGCCCCCCGGTCATTCCGATGACATCCCTTCGAACGGCGCTGACTTCATTACAGCAAGCATCCGGCCGGGAGTGGGTATCTCTGAATAAGTAAGTTAAGCAAGCCCTAGGGCTTGCAGATGCCGCAGGGCCGCATACCGGCCTTACGGGCCGCGGCTTTCGTCATCGTTTGTGCGCCCTTGGACGACGCGTAACGGCATTCCGAGCGGTGGAAGCGCTTCGTGTCGGGGATGCCCACAACTTCTTGGGTGGCCTCTTGCTCGGCTGCGGTGCGCTCCTTGGCCGCCTCTTCCGCTTCCTTGGCGGAGGCTCTCCGCTCGACCGCGACGGCTTCCTGACGGCTGCGGAAGAAAGCAAGGGCCAGCGCCACCGCGGCCCCCACGCTCGCAACGATCGACGTCCAGATGGCGGACTCGTTAGCGGATACCCAACCTAAGACAAGGGCGATCGCGGAAGCGGCGATCAATAGAACGGACGCGCCGATAAGAGCCGTCATCCTTGTAGTTGTACCTCGTTATTCGTCGCCCCAGAACAGACCACGCAGGCCGCGACGAGGAGCACCTGTTTCGGCTTCCTCCGGCGGCGCTTCCTGATCGGAAGCCTGCACGGGCTGAGCTTGGGACGGAGACGATGGGCTAGGGCGCGCGGTCAGTTGCCCCGGTGGCGACGCCTCGCTCGAAACGGGGCGGGATACGACCGGAGCTGCTTGGGGTCGAGGTGTCGCGCCTGCTGGTGACACCGACGCGTTGGCCGCGCCCTCGGGGCGCGACGTCGTCCGCGGGCGATCATCGACCAGTCCTTCGAACGCCTTCAGCTGCTGCTCCATGAACAACTTGAGACGCTGCTTGAGCTCGGACTCGAACACCCTCAGTCGATCGATCGACGCGTCCAGCTCTCGCTTCTTGGTCGCATGGTCACGGTCGGCATCCAAGGTCTTTCGGCGCATCTCTTCTTCCAGGGTGCTCATGCGCGCGCGGGCCTCTTCGTTCGCTTTACCAACCCGCTGCTCGGCTTCGGTGATGAGCTGTTCGGCCTTGGCCTTAGCACTAGCGATGGCCTCTTCGGAGGCTCGCTGCGCGGTCATAAGAGTCTTCTTCAACATCTCCTCGGTGTCGCGACTTGTCGACACCGCTTGATCGAGCTCACGGATCCGGGTCTGCAATGACTGGTTCTCACGCAAGACTCGGTCGACGGTCTCCGCTACCCGATCGAGGAAGTCATCGACCTCTTCCTGGTTATAGCCACGCCACGCATCGTGGAACTGCTTCTCGTGGATATTGCGCGCAGAGACGTCCATGCCCGCAGTATCCCAAACCTCAGGAGCAATAAGGGGGCAATGCGAGGTGTGGCTAGAGGGAGCTTCCGGCGATCGTGCGGATCAGGATGTTGATGAGGATGAAGATCACTAGAGGCGAGAAGTCGAACCCTCCGACGGGCGGGATGTAGCGACGGAAGAAGCTCATGACCGGTTCGGTGAGCTCGTAGATCACCCTGATCACCGGCGTCAGTGCCGATGAGGGGGTCCAGAACATCGTCACCCATGACAGCAGGATGCGAGCGATAAGGACGTAGCTATAGACCTGGAGAGCCAGGATCAGGAGATAGGCAAGATCCAAATGAGCCGACTAAGCCTGGTTGTAGAAGCCGCTCTCCTCGAGGAAACGCCTTCTTTCCTCAGCCGAGACCTGGACTCCTGCGGGGGTCAGTAGATAGACACTGTCGGTCACGGCTTGCATCGAACCGTGCAGTCCGTACGCGAGTCCGCTAGCGAAGTCCACCAACCGGCGAGCGAGCTTTGGGTCGGCACCGACGAGATTCATGATGACCGAGATCCCTTCGCGGAACTTGTCGCCGATCTCCTGAGCGTCGTTGAACGCGGTCGGCTGCACCACGTGCAACTTCGCTGAAGAAGGTGTCGGTATCGCGGTGACGACAGCATCACGTCTAACGGGACGCTCCTCACGGACCCGCCGCAACGGCTGGCGTTCGGGCGCGGCTGCAGGCTCTTCGTAGTCGTCCTCGTATGCGTACGCATCGAGCTCGTCGTCTTCGACGAGACCCAGGTACATGAGGGTTTTCCGCCATACGCCTGCCATGGCACGAAGGATATCCCGGGAATGACCGGTTCTAACGGGTTCTCGGGCCGAATATCGCCCGGCCCACGCGCACGACGGTCGCTCCCTCTTCGATGGCGACTTCGAAGTCCCCGCTCATGCCCATCGAGAGGTGATCCGCCCCCGCTATCTCCGCATGGACCGTGTCCCGGAGTTCGGCCAGCTCTTTGAAGTAGGGCCGTGCGCCTTCGGGGCTGTCGGTCTGGGGTGGGATGGCCATCAGACCCCTGACCCTCAGCCCGTCGAGAGCGTCTAGCTGCTCCACCAGAGCCAGCGCACGCTGGGGCTCGACCCCTGCCTTCATCGTTTCGGCTGCAATGTTTACCTCGACTAGGACATCCTGGATCAGGTCGAGCGATCGGGCTCGGCGGGCGATCGCCTCCCCGAGCCCGATGCGGTCGACGGAATGGATCAGCTCCGCCACTCCAACCACCTGGCGCACCTTGTTGGTCTGCAAAGGGCCGATGAAGTGCCACGTCGCACGCGTCCCCAAGACCGCTGCCTTCTCCTTGAGTTCCTGGGCACGGTTCTCACCGATGTCTGTGACGCCTGCGTCCAGTGCCGCCGCAACACGATCCGCCGGAAAGGTCTTTGCGACCGCTACCAACGTCACCTCCGAAGCAGATCGGCCGACGCGCTTGCACGCCGCATCGATCTTCGCCTTGACGTCGGCCAGTCTCTCGTCGAACGCCGTCACGCGAGGAGTCCGGTGAACGCGCCCTGCCTACCCGTTACGCGATCGCGCCGATAAGAGAAGTAGCGCGCGTCGCACGATGTGCACTCGGTTGTGGCCTCTACGTCCGCGACACCGGCGTTGTGCAGGGCGACGACTGCAGCACGCCCGGGATCGACGTGATCGTCCGACGCGACCGGAAGTCCTGCACGGCGGAAAGCATCCACGACCTCCGGCCCGACCTCGTAACAGCAAGCATGGATAGAGGGTCCCACCCACGCCTTCGTCACCGAACCCAGCTCGGCGATGGCCGCCTCGATCGCACCGGAGACGAGACCGCGCCATCCGGCATGGGCGACAGCGACCGCACCGTTGGTGTGAAGGACGACCGGGACGCAATCGGCGGTCAAGATGCCGATGACCCGTCCGGGGACACGGGAGACGAGCACGTCTGCCTCACCGATCACGCCGGAATCCTCGGGACCTGCCGAGAGGACGTCTTTGCCGTGCACCTGCCGCGCCAAGACCAGGGCACCAACGTCGAAGCCTGCCGCGGCGGCGACCCGCGTCCGGTTCTCGTCCACATCAGCGAGGTCGTCGCCGACCCGGGCTGCCAGGTTCAGGGAGTCATAGGGGGCCTTGGACGTGCCGCCCTCGCGGTCGGCGAACGCAACCAGAACGCCTTCGCCGAGGGCTTCTTCGTCGCGCAGCAAGCGGATCCCGTTATGGATCGTTTCGGTCAACACCAGAGAAGTGTCCCCCACGCGAACGCGGCCTTCGAGCCCACAAAAGAAAGCGGGACCCGAGGGTCCCGCTTCCAGGGAAGTTACCCGGGGTGTTCGCTATTCGTTACGCAAGAACGATGGGATCTCGAGGTCCTCGTTGTCGTCGAACACGAGGTGCGCCTCGCGCTCGGTCTCTCCTAGGAACCCAGGGGTCGAGTCGTCTACTGCGGTCAACGAGAAGATCTCCTCGTCGGGTCTGACGATCTCTTCGGCCTCGCGCTGTCCCCAGCGATCGAAGCCGGCGGCGATAACGGTCACCCGCACCTCGTCACCAAGGGTGTCGTCGACGACGGCCCCGAAGATGATGTTCGCATCAGGGTGAGCGGCGGCCGAGATGATGCTGGCCGCTTCGTTGACCTCGGCTAGGCCAAGGTCTGATCCGCCGGCGATGTTCAGTAGTACCCCACGGGCGCCATCGATCGAGGCCTCGAGGAGCGGCGAAGAGATGGCAACGCGCGCTGCCTCCGCGGCTCGATGCTCGCCGCGTGCCGTTCCGATACCCATCAATGACGATCCGGCCTCGGTCATGACTGCTTTCACATCGGCGAAGTCAAGGTTGATCAACCCGGGCGTGGTGATGAGATCCGTGATGCCCTGCACGCCCTGCAACAGAACCTCGTCTGCCATGCGGAACGCTTCCATGAAAGAGGTGTCCGGCTCGCTGACCTCGATCAGGCGATCGTTCGGGATGACGATCAAGGTGTCGACCTTGTCCTTGAGATTCAGGATGCCCTTGTCTGCGTTGGAGGCGCGGTGGCGACCTTCGAAACCGAAGGGACGCGTAACCACACCGATCGTCAGAGAACCGATCGACTTGGCGATCTCCGCCACGATCGGGGCGCCACCTGTTCCGGTACCGCCACCCTTGCCCGCGGTGATGAAGACCATGTCGGCGCCCTTGAGCACCTCTTCGATCTCGTCACGATGATCCTCGGCGGCTTGCCGGCCTACCTCCGGATCGGCTCCGGCACCGAGGCCCTTCGTGAGCTCTCGGCCGATGTCGAGTTTGACGTCTGCATCCGACATCAGAAGCGCTTGCGCGTCGGTGTTGATGGCGATGAACTCCACGCCCTTGAGCCCGACCTCGATCATGCGGTTCACGGCGTTAACACCACCCCCGCCGATGCCGACAACCTTGATCACTGCGAGGTAATTCTGGGGCCCAGTCGCCATTGCCATTCCTCCCTTGTCCCTCCACCACGGCTCTACGGTTGCGCGCCCCGTCGTTACAGAGTTGCGTTTCCGCAGGTCAGAGGGTTGTTCCCAGCGGCTCAACCTAAGGTCGAGCCTTAGACTTATGTCAACCTACAGGTTACGGTTCAGGAATATATCGCGACGACTAGATGGGTCAAGCGCAACGCACGCGAAGTGTTCGCGCTCTCACACCTTCTCTACGCGCTAGGCGAAGGAGCCGGCGTTGCTTGCGACGTCCGGGGCGCCACTGCGGGGCTCGTCGGAACGCGGACATCGATGTAGGCCGCACTCCTCCCCTGCTCGTCGAGCCGCTTGAGCAAGGCATCGAGGACTTCGTTCTTCGCTTGCAGTCGCTCGGCCGCACCGAAGCGGATCAGGGTCCCATCGGTGAGAGAGAAACTGATGCGCTCGAAGGTTGGTGCGACCACCGCGACGATGTCGGCTCGGAGTTTGCCGGACATCGAGCGGAACGCCTTCAAAGCGTCTTGGATCTCGGGAGTGGTCAGTTGGGCGCCAACCTCGATGTCTCCGGTCTCCGCTCCTCCGAGTACAGGCAGGTCATCCGAGACGGCCCCAGAGTCCAGTACATATCCACGGGAATCGATCGTCCAGCGCGCGGCACCCAACGACACGACCATCGCGGGAACGCGCTCGGTGATGCGAACCCTCACCGTGCCCGGCAGCATCCGGTCGACCTCCGCGTCCTTCACCCAGGGAAGGGTCTCGGCGCGCATCTCGACGTCGGCGATCGATAGCAACAAGAGGTTGTCGTCGGAGCCCAGGCCGGCCACGCGCGCAACGTCCTCGGACGTCGTGTGTTTCGCTCCGACCACCTTCACCTCGTCTACGGCCAGCAACGGAGATGCCAGGGCCACCCATGCAAGAGCTCCAAGGGCGGCGACGCAACCGACCCCGGTAACGATCCTTTTCCTCTTCGTCCGGGCAACCGCGCGCCGTCTGCGACTGATCCGGGGATCGGTCACGGCCCGCTCGCCTCGGGTTGCACTCCTACTCATCGATATCCACCTCACCAGGGTGATCCACGAAGGTGCCAACGAAGCGGATCTCCGGGATCAGGTCCACGCCGTGGGCCGACTGGACCCTCCGACGGACCTCGGCGACTAGGTCGTAAACGTCTTGAGCCGTGGACCCATCACCGGCTATGAAGAAGTTCGCGTGGAGCTCCGAGACGCGTGCGCCTCCGACGGAAAACCCCTTCAGCCCGGCAGCTTCGACCAGCCGGCCTGCGTGATCGCCCGGGGGATTCCGGAACACGCTTCCTGCGTTCTGGACGGCTCCGGGCTGAGTGTCGGCCCGGTGTTTGCGGTACGCCTCCATGTGGGCTTTGACCTCTGCCGGATCGGCAGGGTCGAGGGAGAAGGTTCCCGACAGCACGAGATCGGTGTCGGAGAGGTTCGAGTGGCGGTAGGAAAACATCAATTCACCAACATCTCGGTGATCGAGGGACCCCGAGGCGAGATCGAAGATGGTGGCGCTACGCAAACAGTCCTTGATCTCCCTGCCGTGGGCACCGGCGTTCATGCGCACCGCTCCCCCTACCGATCCCGGGATGGCGATCAGGAACTCAGCGCCCTCGAGCCCTCTCCGGGCAGCCCAGTTGGCCAACAAAGGCAGAGCGGTGCCACCTCCGGCCCGGGCGCCACCGTCGGCCCCCTCGACGTAGGAGAAGGCCGCTCCGAGCCGTACCGCGATGCCGGGCCATCCCTCGTCCGAGATCACCAGGTTGGAGCCTCTGCCGACCGCGAGGACCGGGGGCCGATCGTCGGCCGATGCGAGGACCTTGCCCATCGCCACGAGATCGTCTTCGGTAGCCGGCTCGACGTAGATCGCAGCCGGGCCTCCCAGGCGATAGGTCGTGAAACGGGCCAAGGGTTCGTCACGCGTCACCTTGCACGAGAGCTCTCGTTCGAGGGACAACGCAAGGGCATCGATGCTCATGACTGTGCGTCCAGCACCTGAAGGAATTCCTCGCCCAGCGAGGTGACATCACCCGCACCAAGCGTCAGGACGAGGTCACCATCTCGTGCGGTGGTTCGCAGATACGCGATGACGTCCGATCGGTGTGGGAGGAATGCAACCCCGCGACCCGGGACGGTCGAGCACACCGCGTCCGATACGAGCTTGCCCGAGACGCCGGGCACAGGTTCCTCGCCCGCGCCGTAGATGTCAGTAACGATGATCCGATCGGCATCCGCGAACGCAGCCCCGAATTCGCGGTGAAGAGCGGCCGTGCGTGAATAGCGGTGGGGTTGGAACACGGCGATCACTCTGTCCCAGGGACCGCTCTGGGCGGCCTTCAAGGTCGCTCGCACTTCGGTCGGGTGATGGGCATAGTCGTCGATCACAGTCACTCCAGCGACCTCTCCTTTGAGGTCGAACCTGCGCTCGACGCCGCGGAAAGAACCGAGACCGGAAACGATGAGGTCGAGCTCGACGCCACAGGTGAGAGCGGCTCCGATCGCGGCCAAGGCATTCGCGATGTTGTGCTCACCAAGGGCCTGCAACCTGACCTCTCGGGTGCCTGCGGGGGTGGCGACGGTGAACAACGTCTCACGACCCACCGTGCGGGCGTGCGTAGACACGAGGTCCCCCTCGCCCCCGAACGTTAGGACCGTGCGCCCGGTAGACCTGGCCCCCTCCTCGATCGATCCACCGGCCGGAACGACCAGAGCACCTTCCTGATGCGTTGCATCCATGAAGTCTTGGAAAGCCGCAGTGAGCTCGTCCATGGAGCCCCAGTGGTCCACGTGATCCATCTCGATGTTCGTGACCACGGCAACGTGCGGATGCAACAAGAGGAAGGAACCATCACTCTCATCGGATTCGGCCACCGAAAGATCGCCCGACCCGGACAGCGCGTTCGTTCCCGAATCGTTCAGTCCACCTCCAACCAAGAAGGTGGGATCGAGCCCGGCGGTCCGAAATATCGAAACGATCATCGAGGTTGTCGTTGTCTTCCCGTGGGTGCCCGCGACGATCACGGATCGACTTCCTTCGAGAAGCTCAGCGAGGGCTTCCCCACGCGTCAGCACCTTGATGCCCGACCTGCGTGCGCGTTCAAGCTCTGGGTTCGATTCTGGGATCGCTGCCGACATCACTACGAGGTCCGCTCCCTCGACATTGTCTCCGTCGTGACCAACCCGAACATCGGCTCCGAGAGCGGCTAGAACCGTCATCGCGCGAGAGCCTTTGAGGTCCGATCCGGAGACGGGGATCTTTCGCTCCAGCAGGACCTTTGCGATCGCGGACATGCCCGCGCCACCGATGCCGATGAAGTGCACCCGAGTCGCCGTCTCGAAACTCATCCGGCGCTGCTCACGAGTTCCGCGAGCCGCTCAGCCGCGTCTGGTTTCCCTAACCGTTTCGCGGCTGCCGCCATCGTTTCCAGTTGCCCCCCGGCGAGCATGCTTTCGACGAGCTCACCCAAACCTTCCGGGGTCGCATCTGCATCGGCAAGAACGCGCGCGGCTCCCGCTCGTTCGAGGATCTCCGCGTGTCGCAGTTGTTGTTGATCGCGATGGTGAGGATAAGGAACGATCACCGACGGAAGCCCAACCACGCTTAGCTCTGCCACCGTCGTCGCTCCCCCGCGACATATCGCCACATCGGCGACCGCGTAGACCTCGGCCATCGCGTCCGTGTACTCGATCGCGCGGTAGCCAACGCCCAGATCGACCTCGCCCTCGGCCTTGCTCGCAGGTGACCTGCCTGAGATGTGGAGTACCTGGATGTCGGAACGAGAGCGCCACCGCTGTGCCAGCGCGGGCGCAGCGCGGTTCAGTGTCCGCGCTCCCAGGCTCCCGCCGAACACCAGAACGGTCTTCCGGGCGGGGTCTAGGTCGAAGCGCACGTACCCAGCGGCCCGGCTCGCTGTTCTATCGAGCTCGACGATCTCTGGGGCGACTGGGTTCCCCGTGAACACTCCGCGAGCCCCCACATCGTCAAGGGTCTCTTCGAACGACACTCCGATATGGCGAGCGAACGGCTTGCTGACCTTGTTCGCAAGACCGAGCACGATGTTCTGCTCGTGTAGCACCACGGGGATAGACCGACTGCGTGCGGCGACACAGACAGGCAGGCTGACATAGCCACCCATCCCAAGGACGACATCGGCACCGCGCGACCGAAGCACCCGGCGGGCCGCTCCGATAGCGCGGAGGGCTTTGACACCCACACCAGGCAGGCCAAGGGGACGAGCTCTGTCGAATCCAGCGATGTCTAACGTGTCGAGCGCGAACCCACTATCCGGCACCACCGTCGCCTCGAGCCCGGTGGCGGTACCGATGAAAGTCACCGAATGCTCGGCGAGGGAGCGCGCAACGGCAACGGCGGGATTCACATGCCCTGCGGTTCCTCCGGCAGCGATCACGATGTTCATCGCGCGCTGCTCGACACCTGTGCCTTCTGCCGTCCGACCGAAGCACGAAGTCTCTTCGCTTTCCCGGCGCGCCCGATGTTCGTAAGGATGCCCATGGCGGCCAACGTGATGACCAGAGATGATCCGCCGAACGAAACCAGAGGCAGTGGCACCCCAGTGATGGGCAATGAAGCTGTAACCGCGCCCATGTTGACCAACGCTTGCGTTGCGATCCAGATCGTGATCCCTGATGCGATCAACATGCCGAACCGGTCGGGAGCGCTGCGCGCGATGCGCACGCCCAGATAAGTAACGAACGCGAACATGCCGAGCACAGCCAATGTGCCGAGCAAGCCCATCTCTTCGCCCAGGATCGCGTAGATGAAGTCTGTGTGAGCGTTGGGCACATACATCCACTTCTGCCTGCTTGCGCCGAGTCCGACACCGAACCATCCACCCGAACCGAGAGCGATCAGTGACTGGATCGTGTGGTACCCCGTATCCAGAGGGTCCTTCCATGGGTCCATGAAGGCCAGCAAGCGCACCCGGCGGTACGGAGAGGCAAGACCGGCTCCGACCGCAAGAGCGATGCCCCCAAGGCCCATAGGGATCAGATGACGTAACGGGGCCCCGGCGACGAACAAGAGACCGAACCCGATGACGCCGAGAAGGACCGTCGTCCCGAGGTCCGGCTGCAACATGACCAACAACGCAAGTACTCCCATCACGGGAAGCATCGGCAGAGCAGTGTGCGAGAACTCGCGGAAGCTCTTTTCCTCTTTGCGCGAGAACACGTCGGCCGCGAACAGGATCAGCGCAAGCTTGGCGATCTCGGAGGGTTGGATCACGAATGAACCAACCCCGATCCACCGCGAGCTTCCGCCTACCGTTACGCCGACACCTGGGATTAGCACCGCGACGAGCATGACCAGGACCGCGGCGAAGGATAGATAGCCAAGCCCCTTCATCCTGCGGTAGTCGAAGCGAGCGAAGAAGAGATAACCGACGACCCCGATGACCGTCCACAGGATCTGTCGCTGGAAGAAGAGGAACGACGAGCCGTAGTTCGCATAAGCCGACACGGAGCTTGCCGAAAGCACCATCATGAGCCCCGTCACGACGAGGGCTCCTACGGTGATCGATAGCAGCACGGACGGGTGGTTCGCCGCTGCCGATACAGATGGAGAACGTCGAGCGACCTGTGTAGCCATCAGACGCTCCCTCCCCTCAGATCGCGCACCGACCGAGCGAAGTCGTCGCCCCGCTCGGAGTAGCTCTCGTACATGTCCAGGCTCGCACACCCAGGCGCCAGCAAGACGGATCCTCCGGCTACGGATCTGGCGCGCGCTGCCCGTACCGCTTCGTCCATAGAGCTTGCTCTGTCCACGGGAACGAGGTCTTCGAACACGCGCACGACTTCGTCCTGGGCCTCGCCGATGGCGACAACCGCGATCACGGGCGGGACGGTTCCCTTTAGGGAGGTGAGGTCTATGCCCTTGCTCCGACCACCTGCGATCAACACGACATCCGTGAGGCCCGCAACCGCGGCCAGGGCCGCGTGTGGGTTCGTTGCTTTCGAGTCATCTATGTAGGCGACCTCGTCCCACTCGGTGACGAGTTCGAGGCGGTGGTGGAGTGGAACGAATCCATCGATGGCATGTTTCACGTCCCCTAGATCGAGCCCGTAGGACAGGGCTGCAGCGGTTGCCGCGAGGGTGTCCTCCAGTCCGGCGCGACCAGGGAGTCGTATCTCAGCGACGTTCATGAGAGAGGTCCCCTGCCACATCACTGTGGGGCCCTCTATCCCGATCCCTGTGGTTGGAGCAGTGATGGTCGAGAAGGGAACGACCTTCGAGGTAGCAAGTTCCGCGACTTTCCATGCTCTTTCGTCATCTGCATTCACTACGAAGAAGTCGTCACCGGTTTGGTTCTCGACTATGCGCGCCTTTGCTTCCGCATACGCGTCGATCGACCCGTGCCAGTCGGTGTGGTCCTCCGCGATATTCAACAGAACCGCCACGCGTGGGCGGAACGACTCGATCCCCGCAAGCTGGAAGCTGGAGACCTCGAGAGCGATCGCGCCTAACTCCCCCACTTGCCCGATCGCATCGATCAGCGGAAGGCCGATGTTGCCGGCGGCTACCGATTCGACACCACTTCGTTCGAGCATCGCGGCGAGGAGACTCGTCGTCGTCGTCTTGCCGTTCGTTCCTGTCACCGCAAGGAAATCGCAGGTGGCTAGTCGGTACGCTAGCTCGACCTCGCTGATCACTACGGTCGGTGAGTGTTCGAGCGCGCGCATGATGTCAGCGGTTGGCGGGATGCCTGGACTGACCACTGCCAGATCGGCAGCGAGATGATCGAGGTCATGGTGTCCCAGATCGACCAGGGCACCACGTTGCCTGAGCCACGCGGCCCTCTCTTCCATCACCGAGGAATCACTCGATTCAGTTACGTGCACAGATGCCCCGAGCTCCACGAGCGCACGAGCCGCGGCCCACCCGCTCGCGCCGAGTCCGACCACGAGCACCTTCTTCCCCGCGAGGCTCATAGGTTGAGCGTGCCGCCCTTGGACAGGAAGTCCGCGTAGAACAGGCCGATACCGAACGCAACCGACAGGCCCGAAAGAACCCAGAAGCGAACGATCACCGTGAACTCCGCCCAGCCTGCAAGCTCGAAATGATGATGGATCGGGGCCATCAAGAACGGCCTCTTGCCGGTCTTTTTGAACACGGCTACTTGGACGATCACCGACAAGGTCTCGACGACGTAAAGCCCGCCGATGACGATCAACAGGAGCTGTGTGTTCAGCAGGATCGCGAGCACGGCCATCGCGCCACCGAGCATCAATGAACCCGTATCTCCCATGAATATCTTCGCGGGGGCCGTGTTCCACCACAGGAAACCAGCGCACGCGCCGAACAGCGCAGCTGCAACGATCGCGAGGTCGAAGGGGTCAGACCCGGTGGCTCTCAGGTCGTAGAACACGGGATGACGGAACTGCCAGAAGGCGACGACGACGAACGCGGCAAGGACCTGCGCGGCGGAACCAACCGCGAGACCGTCAAGTCCGTCGGTCAGATTCACTCCATTGGAGGAGGCCGCGATCATCAGGAACGCCCAAAGGTAGAAGAAGACACCGAGGTCGAGTGCCGTGGACCGGAAGAACGAGAGGTCGGTACCGATGTCGACCACCTTCACTGCGATCACCGCGAACGCCAAAGCGATCGCAAGCTGGCCGAGGAACTTGGCGCGCTTCTGCAACCCCAGGTTGCGCGCCTTCCTGATCTTGATGAAATCGTCTGCGAAGCCGAGCAGCCCGAGCGCCACGATCGTTCCCATCGCGAGAACGCCCGAGTCTTTCGGAGCGAAGAAGCCCCCCGAACCGACGTGACCGAACACGTACCCCAGGACCGTACCGATGAGGATCACGAGACCACCCATCGTGGGGGTCCCACGCTTCTCGTAATGCGCCTTCGGGCCCTCCTCGCGGATCAACTGCCCCCAACCTCTCCTGCGGAAGGATCGAACGGCAACGGGCGTACCGAGAAGGCTGATGACGAGGCCGATGAACCCGGCGAGCATGATGTTGGTCACGCGCTGGCCTCCTTGTAGCCCAATCTCGCCAGTCCCTCGCGTGCAACGATCCTGTCGTCGAATGGGATCGTGCGGTCCTTGAACTCCTGCCCGGTCTCGTGACCCTTCCCCGCGATCACGACGACATCACCCGGGGTCGCCTGTTCCAGGGCCCATCTGATGGCCTCCCCGCGATCGGCCAAGGTTGCATCGGGGCCCTCGGTTCGTACGCTGATCACGCCCTCGATGATGGCTCCGATGATCGCCTCCGGATCCTCGCTTCGGGGATTGTCGGAAGTCACGACGACGATGTCTGCCATCCTGGCGACAACGGCTCCCATGAGTGGACGTTTCCCACGGTCCCTGTCTCCTCCACATCCGAACGCACATATGACTCGGCCCCCATTCGCGTCCGCCAACGGACGAGCGGCGCTCAGGACGTTGTCGAGAGAGTCCGGGGTATGCGCGTAATCAACGATGACGGAGAAGGGCTGCCCCCCGTCGACCGATTCGAAGCGACCGGGGACCGGCGCCGTGGCACCCAATCCCGCAATGATCGCATCCAGACCGATACCGGCTTGGAGCGCGAGGGCTGTAGCCGCCAGGCAGTTAGAGACGTTGAAATGCCCAACGAGTCTGGTAGCGACCTCGAAGTCACCTCGCGGCGTCACAACGGACAAGGTGGTGCCTGAGGGCTCGAGCTTGACGGCGGTAGCTCGGACGTCGGCATCCTCGGACATCCCGAAGCCGATGCACTCGATCGGAGCAGATCCCATCAACCTGCGACCGTATGGATCGTCGACATTGATCGCACCGGTGGCAGCGCGTTCAGGAAGAAACAAGGAGGTCTTGGCCGCGAAGTAATCCTCCATCGAGGAGTGGAAGTCGAGGTGGTCCTGGCTTAGGTTCGTGAACCCCACCGCCGCGAAGCGCACGTCGTCGACGCGATGAAGCACCAGGGCGTGGGAAGTGACTTCCATGGCCAGTGCGTCGACACCACGGTCGCGCATCCTTGCGAAGAGTTCCTGCAGATCTAGGGATTCGGGAGTGGTGCGAACGCCGGGCTGCACCTCGCCGCCTATGCGCGTTTCGATCGTGCCGATCAGACCTGTCGTGCGACCATCGGCGCGCAGGATCGCCTCTAGCAGGAACGCCGTTGTCGTCTTGCCGTTCGTTCCCGTTATGCCGATGATCGTCAGGGCGTCTGCGGGATCACCGAAGAATCGAGCGGCCATCCGTGGCATCGCGCGCCGCACCTCGGACACGACCACTTGGGGGATGTCGAGGTCGAGCACCCTCTCCACACACAACGCCGACGCGCCGCTGCCTACAGCGACCTCTGCGTAGTCGTGACCATCCGTCACCGTGCCCGGGATGCAGAAGAAGAGGTCTCCGGAGGCCACCTTCCGGCTGTCGTAGGCGACGCCGTGAACTTCGGTGTCCGCGGGGTCGCGGAGGTCGATCAAGAGATCGCCCGCAGACTCTGCCAGGGTGCTCAAGGGCACTCCCTCATGGGTAACCATCGTGACTGGATGCTAGTCGTGGGCTGGTGCTGCCTCGGCGGCCTCATGCTCGATCGCCCGGGCTGCCTTCTCGGCGTTGCCGGTGGGAGCCACGCCAAGGTGGCGTAGGGCGAACTCCGCGATCGTGCGGAATGTGGGGGCAGCGGTGGACCCACCCCAGATCGGACTCGGCTGATCGAGCATCACGAACACGACTATCTCTGGTCGACTCGCGGGAGCGAAGCCACCGAACGAACCGACGTAGTCGTTGCCGTAGCCGCCCCCGGGGGCCGGCTTCTGTGCGGTTCCGGTCTTGCCTGCAACCTCGTAGCCGGGGATCTGCGCCTCGATACCGGTCCCCCGCTTCACTACACCCGTCAGGATGCGACGCATGGCGGTCGCTGTTTCTCGAGAGATCACGGAACGGATCGCGGGGGTCGCAGCGGTCTCGATCTGACCGGTCGAGTCCATCGTCGAATACAACAGCTTGGGCTCGACCCAGATGCCGCCGTTCGCGATCGTCTGGTACGCCGCGGCCATCTGAAGGGGCGTCACCGCGATCCCTTGACCGATCGGCAACGTGCCCAACGTTGACCCCGACCATTCGCTGCGCGGAAGCATGATCCCAGCGGACTCCCCGGGGAAATCGAGGCCCGTGGCAGAACCGAACCCGAACTTCTTCATGTAGTGCTGGAGATTCGCGCCACCGAGCTTCATCCCGACCTGCACTGTTCCAACGTTCGAAGACTGCTCGATGATCTCTTGGACCGACATCTTCTCGGTCGGGTGCGGGTGCGAATCGTGGATCACACGGTCGGCAACCGGCATCGAATAGGGCACCGTGAATGTCGTCTGTGGAGTCACGACCCCTTCTTCCAACGCGGCCGAAGCAGTGACGATCTTGAATGCCGAACCTGGTTCGTAGACATCGGTAACCGCGCGGTTCCTCTGAGCTTCGGGCGGTGCCTTACCGGGATCGTTCGCGTTGAACGTAGGAACGCTAGCCATCGCCAGGATCTCGCCGGTGCCTACACGCATCACGATCGCCGAGCCTGCTTCTGCGTGATACAGCCGCGTAGCTTCTGCCAACGTGTGCTCGGTGAAGTACTGGATCTCCTTGTCGATCGTCAGGAACAGCGAGCGTCCAGGCTTGGCCCGCGTCTGCGAATACTCCGCTTGCGGCAAGGGCGTACCGGCGGGATCCTGCTCGAGGGTCATCTCCCCCGGTTCACCAGCCAGGATCCCGTCGTACGCCCCCTCGACCCCCCCGAACGCGGTCCCATCAAGATTGACGAAGCCCAAGAGTTGGGACGCGAGGCGCGCCCCCGGGTAATAGCGCCTTGGTTCGTCTTCGAAATAGATGCCATCGATGTTAAGTGCCTTGATCTTGCGGACCAGGGCAGGCTGTACCTGGCGCGCGATGTAGCCGAACCGGTTCGGCGCGCTCAGCTTCGCTTCGAGCTCTATGGGGTCCTCTTTCAAGAGCTTCGCGAGTTTCGCTGCCCCGCCCACAGGGTCCGTCACGTGTGCCGGGTCGACGAAGACCATCTGCGTACCGAGAGACACTGCCAAGCTTTCGCCGTTGCGGTCGAAGATCGCGCCGCGCCGCGCGGGGAATGTGATCACGCGCTCGCGCTGGCGCGCAGCGAGGTCTTTGAACTTCGGAGCTTCGACGATCTGGACCACGAACAGGCGAGCGCCCATCGCCCCGAACAACAAGGTGAAGAGCACGAACACCGCGACCAACCGGCCTGGGGTGCGGCTCTTTACCCGAGCCCGGCCCCGCGTAGGTCTGCGAACGGGGGCCGAGCGCCGGCGAGCAGGTTGCGCGGGTCTCCTATCGCGAGAATGGGCCGACCGACTAGTCGACCCATTGCGGGAGCGAGTGCTGGTTTGACCTCGTGTCATCTAGGGCGCCGACCCCGCTGCGGAGCCGCCCCCTGGGGGCAGGATCTCTTGATTCTTCAGGGCCTCAGCAAGGCGGTTGTCGGACCCGCTGACGATCTTGGCATCGGCAACGATGTATTCGACCATCGTCGGGTCAACCATCCCGAGCTTCGTGCGCGCGTACTGCTCGATCCGTCCGGGACTCTCGAGCAGGGCCATGTCTGCAAGGAGTTCTTCCTGGCGCGTCTCGGCCCCGGCAAGGCGCTTGTTGATCGCTTGCAATTTGTAGGCGGACTGCGCAAGCACGACCTGCTCGAGCAAAACGCCGGCGACGATAGCGACGACGGCGATGGCAGCAGCGATCATCCAAGGCGCGGTCCTTCTGGCACCCGAACGCTTGATCAGGGTGCGTCCGCGGCGACGAACCACACGAAGGTCGGTCTTGGGTGCGTGTGCGCGTCTGACCTGCGCTGCCGGGGCACTCACGCGCTGCGCCTCTCCTCTTCTTCGTTCTCCATGGATTCCACGATCTCGATCGCGCGCAGCTTTGCGGCTTCCGCGCGCGGGTTCATCTCGATCTCCTCTGCTGCGGGACGGATAGGCCGCTTGGTGAGCATCCGAACGCGTTCTTTCTTGCCACACACACACACCGGAAACTCCGGCGGGCACGTGCAGCCGCGGGCCTGGTCGACGAAGTACCGCTTGACGATGCGGTCCTCGAGCGAGTGGTAGCTGATGACCACGACCCTGCCCCCTGGCTCGGAGTAGTCGACCGCGTCGGCTAGTCCGAGCTCGAGGGCTTCCAGTTCTCCATTGACCTCTATACGCAACGCCTGAAAGGTCCGGCGAGCGGGGTGGCCCCCGGTACGACGAGTGGCAGCCGGTATCGCCTCTTTGACGATGTCGGCCAGCACCCGCGTACCGGAGACCGGACGGGACCTAAGGATCGCCTTCGCGATGCGGCGAGCGAAGCGCTCTTCGCCGTATCGAGCGATGACGCGGGATAGATCTGTTTCGGAATATGTGTTCACGACGACCTCCGCTGAGAGGGGCTGAGTGGGGTCCATCCGCATATCGAGGGGTCCGTCGTTGCGGAAGCTGAACCCACGATCCGGCTCATCGAGTTGGGGTGAGGAAACGCCAAGGTCGAGTAGGACTCCGCGAACCTTCTCAACCCCGAGTCGTTCCAATATGGCCTCGAGGTCTTTGAAGTCGCCACGAACGAGCCGAACCCGATCGGCATACGCGGCGAGGTAGGACTCGGACGCCCGAAGGGCGTCTGGGTCCCGATCGATACCGATGAGTTGAGCTTGTGGTGCCGCTTCGAGGATGGCTCGAGCGTGACCTGCTCGGCCGAGCGTTGCGTCGACGAAGACTCCCCCGTGCTCCAGTGCAGGAACGAGGAGCTCGACACACTTCTGTCTGAGTACTGGCTCGTGTCCCTGCTGTTGCTGTTCCACTGGGGAACCATCTCTCCTCCTAGCGACCTAGTGCGCGAGTGGCGACCGAGAGCATCCCTAGGAGCCCGCCGATCGAGGCTCCGGTTAGTGCAAGTAGGACGAGGCTCTGGCTGAGCTCCTTGGCGAGACCGTCCTTCTCCATCGTTGCGACCTTCGTGACCATTTCCTCCCCCTCCCTAGAAACCTGTGAGCTCTTCGACCGCTGCCTCGAGGACACCGGGCTCGAGCGCTATCTGCTTCATCTCGTCGTATTTGTCGGGGGCCCAGATCTCTGCGTGGTCCAAGACCCCGATCACGACGACGTCCCTGTCGATCCCTGCTTCTTGCCGAAGTTGCGGCGGCACTTGGATGCGCCCCTGGGAATCGATCTCGTCCTCGTAGGCCGAGGAAGCGATCCTGCGCAGGAGCGATCGTGCGGTAGCTGAGCCGCGGCCCTGAGCGAGGAGGCGGGCTTCGATGGCGTCCCAGCCCTCCCCCGACCACAAGGCGATACCGCCATCGAGCCAGTACGAGAGGACCACTTTGTCCCCGGCCAGAGGCGGGCGGAGGCGCGAGGGAACGATGAGACGCCCCTTGGCGTCGATCGAGTGTCGGTACTCCCCCTTGAACGACGGTTGCACACTGCGCTCCCCCGGTTCAGACTCTCCCCAGAGCTCGGTGCCGGGGTGGTTAGGGGACGTTCCCTCCCCATCCCTCCACTTCGCTCCACTTGGAGGCATAGTGGACCCCCGCCCTCCCCAAGTCAACGTTTGGGGCCCTAATTACAAACTTGTAATTAGTTGCGCGTGTTGTTCCTGTTAATCCTTGTGTTTGCGTGTGGTCGTGTGAATGTGCATCAATCCAACCAAACCGGACAGGGGGGCCCTGCGGAGGAAATCGAGGGCAAGATCAAGGGCGAAAGGCGAAAAGCGGCGGCAAGGAGAGAACCAGAGGTCCCGGCGGGCTCCGGGGGCCCAGATCCAGCTCGACTTGTCCCCTAGCGTCGCTCAGCGACGCTGTATGTCATCTGTAGGTCAGTTGTCGCGCTCAGCTTGCGCCTGGCGCAAGTCCAGCGCGATAACTGTGAGATCACCCCTCGGAACCGCCCGGCACCCTTGGTTTTCCTCTTACTGCCGCTCTTGCCTTGGACCTTGCCTTTGACTTGGCCTTTGATCTGACCTTTAGGCGGGCTGGGCTGTGAGCCTCTCCGGGAGGGCGTGTGGGAGGCGGAGGTATTGCTCCCATTGGGGGTCGACCCGGTCTACCGCTACCACTATCCACACGCTGTCGTGCGGAGGGATCGGTGGATGCTTAAGGCGGAGGCCGACGTCGGCGGGGCTTCGGTTCTCTTTGCGTGAGTTGCACGGCCTGCATGCGGCGACGACGTTGTCCCATGTATGTGGGCCGCCACGGCTTCGGGGGACGACGTGGTCGACGTTCTCTGCAGGGCGACCGCAGTACTGGCACTCGAAGTTGTCGCGAATGAATACCGCTCGGCGCGACAAGGACGCTCGGGAGCGATACGGGACCTTCACGAAGTAGTTGAGCCTGACCACGCTGGGCGCATGGATCTCTAAGGTCTCGGAGCGGAAGATCTTGCCGTTCGTGTGGACGACGTCCGCCTTGCCTTTCAGGGCAAGGACGAGTGCCCGCCGCACGGGGACCACGCACAGCGGTTGGTAAGAGGCGTTAAGCACGAGCGCTCTGCCCAAGGTGGCACGAGTATAAGGCGGAGCAAGCCCTACAACCTGTGTTCCGGACCTACAAGAACCGACCTTGAGGAACGGTCAGCGACGGACCGGGTCCACTCCGATCGTGTCCGTTCCGGTGAAGCCCAGTCGCTCGGCGGTCTCTTGTGTGAGGTCCCAGTCCGCTCGAGAGTAAGGACCTCGGTCGATCACCTTGACAACGATCGTGCGACCTCTGAAGAGAAGGGCCACCTCAGTGCCACACGGGAGGGTGCGATGCGCGACCCCCAGGGTGTCGCCTCGGAGGGTCTGTCCACACGCGGTGCCGTGACCCCAGAAACCGGGGCCGTACCAGGTCGCGAGAGCGGGGTCGTACACCCGCAACTTCGTCCCGTCATGCGCACGGGTGTTCCTCGAGTCGCCCTTGAAGACGGCCCTTATCCGCCGGCCGCCGATCTTGTTCGCATCGAATCGCAAGGCATAACGACCGTCGTGTTCATAGGCGGTGCCGAGGCTCCGCCAGCGGCCGTTCGATCGCTGCTGGATCGCCACCCAGCGACCGGCTCCCTGAGTCAAGCGGCCCGACGCGGTCACGGTGTGCCCTTGCATGACGTGGTCTTCGGAAAGGTGGAACGTCAGCTGAGCTCCGACCTCGATCTTCCTGGTCTCGCTTGCGGTCTCGACCGCCGATGTCGGATCGATGTAGACGAAACGGAAAACACGGGTGCGACGCATCCCTGCGAGATCGAAAGAGATGGCACCGGACTCGTCGACCGCTTTCGTCGCGGTGGTGGTCCAGGTGTCACCGGACTGGCGCTGCAATGAGACCTCGTCACCTGCCACCCACCCTTCGAGATGTCCGGCGATCGTGCCCCCACCCCGGTAGTGCACGCGCGACGGTGCCGAATCGATCACCGGTTGTCGACCAGGGGTCTGCGCCAACGCGGTCCCTGACATGAACGCTCCAGCCGCAAGGACGAACGCGGCACAGCACAAAAGACGACGCAAGTCGAACCACTCCTTCTGCTTCCCGCTTGAAGAGCACTGGGCGATGGAACTGCGCAGTGCACCGAAGCCACTCTTTGGGCCTCTTCCGATGAGCCTCCTGGGCTCCCGGCTGATGATTCGGCGGGAGGCTAGCGAGCCCTGCGCGGGGTGGCAAATGGCTTCGCTACGGAGCGTTACGGAAGGTCGCGGAGCGGAGCAAGCAGGGGGGCTTGTGCGCTAAAGACCGCGAAGAAAAATCTCCCATCCCTGCGGGATCGGCGTCGAGATGGGTATCCTCGCTCTCCTACTACACGTGTAGGAGGGGTTAGGTCTGCTCCTCTCGGAGACCTTCGACGTAGCGATGGAAGGCAAGGTGGTCGGACGTGCACGTCTGTGTGTCACCGTCTTTGGCGAGGGTCACCGAGTCCATCGGTCCCCCGGCTGCATCAGGGTCTTCCGTGATCGCGGTCACTTCCCAACCTTCGTCGATCAGCATTCTCAGGCGCTCTAGTTCCGGGTCGTCTCCCCATCCAGCCATGTATGCCTCCTGTCGGACTAACCTTTGTCGGGTTCATCTCTTAGCACAGGAGCCAATCATCCATGGCCGATAGCGGCAGGATCTCCGAGTTCCATTCAGCGTTCGAACGCATCGCCGCCAACGTCGAGAAGACGATCCAGGGCAAGGGCGAGGTCATCAGGCTGTCCCTTGTCGCTCTCATGGCAGAAGGACACCTCCTCATCGAGGACATCCCGGGCGTCGGCAAGACGATGCTCGCCAAGTCGATCGCCAAGTCGATCGACTGCACCTGGCGACGGATCCAGTTCACCCCCGACCTGCTCCCGAGCGACGTGACCGGCGTCCAGGTCTGGGACCGCAAGTCGGATGAATTCGAGTTCAAGCCGGGCGCCGTGTTCGCGAACATCGTTCTCGGCGACGAGATCAACCGCGCCTCTCCAAAGACCCAGTCCGCGTTGCTCGAATGCATGGAGGAGCGCACCGTGACGGTCGATGGCGTCACGCACGAACTCGAAGAGCCCTTCATGGTCATCGCAACACAGAACCCGATCGAACACGAAGGCACCTATCCCCTGCCCGAATCACAACTCGACCGTTTCATGATGCGCTTGTCGATGGGCTATCCCGGCCGTGCACACGAACTCGAGATCCTCGAGACGCACGGACGCGACTCGGTGCTCAATGAGCTCCGGCCGGTGGCCGACGCGAACGAGGTCCAAGGGTTGATCAAGCTCGCGCGCGAGGTCCACGTAGCACCGAGCCTGATCAAGTACATCGTCGACCTCACGGAAGCAACGCGCGATCATCCCGACGTCTATCTGGGTGCTAGCCCTCGGGCTTCTCTCTATCTACTGCGGGCATCGCGGGCGATGGCCGCGAGCAAAGGACGGGACTACGTCATCCCCGACGACATCAAGGACCTGATCGTGCCGGTTCTGGCTCACCGCGTTCTGCTCGCACCGGAAGCACAGATGCGGGGAGCGGGAACCGAAGAGGTGCTAGGCACCATGCTGGGCCAGGTGCCGATCCCGGCACGCGAACAGGCCTAACCCCGGCCCCCGCAGATGCCCACCGCGCGGGGATGGCTGGTCGCGGCGACTGGTTTCTTCCTATGCGTCGCCAGCCGCATGTTCGGAGCCGAGGCCCTAGGACAGGTCGGCCTGGCCTTGATCGTGCTCGTGATCGGGGCCCTGGTGGTGGTCCGGCTGGGACGTCACGAGCTCGTCGTAACCCGGCGCGTCGCCCCCGACCGTGCCCCCGCTGAGACCCTCGTCACCGCCACCCTAGAACTTGGCAATTCGGGGCTGGGGGCCGCACCTTTGGTGCTGTTGGAGGACCGACTACCCGCGGTCCTGCGGACCCGCGCCCGGTTCGCGTTCTCTGGAGTGGAACCGCGGGGACGACGCGAGGCGAGCTACAAGCTGAGGCCATCGCGACGAGGACGCTTCGAGATCGGTCCGGTCGAGATGACCTGCGTTGATCCCTTCGCTCTTGCGCGCGTGCGCAGGGTCACCGGCGGCACCGCCAACCTCCTCGTGTACCCGAAGATCGATCAACTCGTCCTGCCGCGCGACCTCGGAGAACGTCGCAGTCTTTCGGTGTCAGCCCTTCGTTCACCTACCGGAGCAACCGGCGAAGACTTCTACACGTTGCGCGAATACGTCGAGGGCGACGACCTGCGGAAGATCCACTGGCCATCCACCGCGAAACGCCAGCGCTACATGATCCGGCAGGAAGAAACACCGTGGCATAACCGCGCCACGATCGTGCTGGACGACAGGGCGTTGGTGTACGAGGGCGAAGCGTTCGAGCGCGCGGTCGAAGCTGCCGCGTCCTTGGTCGACCTCTATCACCGTTCCGGATTCACCTACCGTCTAACCGGCGCGCATCACCCGGGCGCGGCTGCCAACCGAGGCTCTAACCACCGTGCCGCGTGCCTGGACGACCTTGCGACGATCACCAAGCGATCGCTCGGCTCCGGACCCGACCCTCTCCTCGTTGCACGATTCGCGGAGCTCGAAGCTCGAGCGGGCGCGGAGGGCACCCTCGTGGTGATCAGCGGGGACCTCGAGCCGGACGCCGCGCTTGCTATGAGCCGTTGTCGCCGGCGCTTCAAACAAGTGATCGCGATCACGTTCCCATCGCATCGCTTCGGTCCCGGATCAACGAAGTCTCGGTGGGATGGCGAGAAGAAGACCATGGAGGTCGTCCAGCTGCTGGCGCGCTCGGGCGTCAGAGCGATCGTGGTCGGCCCGGGCGAGCCCCTCCGTACCGCATGGGGTTCCTTGTCACGAGTCACGACGGGGGGTGAGAACTCGTGGGATCGGAAGCCCGAACCCGTGTAGCCCTGATCGTCCTGTTGTTGGTCACCCTGTTCTCGTTCGGACAGGTCTTCGACCGCGGCTCGTGGCCCGGCCCCGCCTTGTTGGGTCTCGCTCTAGCGCTAGGGATAACCATCGGCGCTCGCCGGCTTGGCGTCGGCACTTTCTGGGCCTTCGTTGCATCCCTGGCCGCTCTCGTCTGGTACCTAGCGTTCATCTTCCGTTTGCACGACCTCTTCTACGGACTTCCAAGTCCACGCGCGTTGCAAGGGGTCTGGAGATTCATCTCGTCGAGCTACGCTCAGAGCAACCTCGACTACGCCCCCGTGCCCGTGCGCACCGGTTACGTAGTGCTAACCGTTATCGGCATGTGGTGTGCCGCGACGATCGCCGAGATCGCAACGTTCCGGTGGAGACGCCCGCTGGTCGCAACGCTGCCGTTGATCTCGTTGTTCGCGTTGCTGACGATCGTCGGAACCCGTACCGGCACCACGTTCCTGGTGCTCATGTTCCTTGCTTCCTTGCTGGCCTACCTGGCACTCGAGTCGTCACACCGGTTGAGGTCGTGGGGATCGTGGGTGACGTCGTTGCAAGACCGGAATGCAGAAACGCCCGGCGAAGTATCGAGTCGTCTCGCGCGCCGGATGGGTGCTTCGTGTCTCGCTGCGGCCTTGTTCTCGCCGGTGTTCCTTCCGGCGATCGGTGATGGATTGCTGACGTGGCGCAACAACACCGGCGTCGGGCCGGGCGGTGGCGCAGGACCGGGCGGTGGCGCCGTCGATCTTCTCGCTTCTCTACAACCACAGATCGTCGAGCAGTCGCAGGCCGACATGTTCGCCATCGATTCGGAGCAACCGGATTACTGGCGACTGACGTCCCTTGTGACTTTCGACGGCACCTTGTGGACCCCCCTCGCCCAGTTGGATGACCAGCCCTTGCTTCCCGGGGGCCGGGTGGCCAGCGCACACCCGCCTCGTTTGTACGAGACCATCACCCAACGGGTCCAGGTCGCGGGACTCAAGGGCGACTTCCTCCCCGCCGCGGGCCAACCTGACACGGCTGCGATAACGAGCGTGGTCGACGGCAAGGACGATTCAGATCTGAGGTATCAACTCGAAACCGGCGCGGTCAGATTGGACGGCGGTCTCACCGAGGGCGTCGCTTACGAGGTGACTTCCCAGGTCCCGCGTCCGACGTTCAAGGAGCTTCGTAACGCGGCGCTGGGTCCAGCATCACCCGACTACCTCTACGAGGGGCCGATCCCGATCTCGCCCGAGGTCGAAGCATTGATCGAACAATGGACCGGTCGGTTCGACACGCCGTTCATGAAGCTGGTCGCGCTGCAAGACAACCTTCAGCAATTCACCTACGCGATCGACGTGCCACCGACCGCCAGCACCGACAAGCTGTCCGAGTTCCTGTTGAGCACCCGGCGCGGGTACTGCCAGCAGTTCGCCGCAGCCTTCGCCTTGATCGCACGGCACTTGGGCTTCCCAACGCGCATCTCGGTCGGCTTCCTTCCCGGCAGCGCCGATCTAGCGCGTCCACAGCACTACACCGTCAAAGGAACGGACGCACACGCATGGCCGGAAGTCTTGTTCGAGGACTACGGGTGGGTTCGCTTCGAGCCAACCCCGGGAAACAACGCGGCCCCCCCGAGTTACACGTCGCGCGCAACACCGTTCTCGGCTCAGAACCCGTTCAGCGATACCGGAGGCGGCGGAACGGGAGCGAACCCCGGCCGGCTCGCAGGTAACCAGGGGGTGCCCACCGGGGGCCGCGACCGCGGTGGCCCGGTCGACCCGAAAGGAACCGGAAAGGATCGCGGAAGACCGGCGTGGCAAGACACGTTCTCCCGGTTCCTGACGATCATGTTCCTTGCTCTACTCGCCTTCATCGCGTCGGTGCCCCTGCTCAAGACTCTGCGGAACTGGACGCGGTATCGCAGAGCTCGCACGCCGGCCGGAACAGCGGAGGCCGCGTTCGCTCATTTCGAGGCAGAAGCTGCAGACCTCGCCACCCCGCGGCGTTCATCGGAATCCGCATCTGCTTTCGCTCGACGGATGGGGGCCACCTTCGACGTCCCGCGCTCCAGCGCGGTCGAGCTGGCGGCCATCTACGAACGCGCCGCGTATGCACGCGACGGCATCGACCAAGGTTCCGCCGTCCGCGCGCGACGTTTGGCGATCGCTCTTCGCAACGAGCTGTGGACCAGCGCTAGTTGGTGGCGTCGAGCCAACAGGTTGTTCTCACCTGCGGGCCTGATCCCCCGCTAAGCGAACTGAGGGTCTTCTGCCGGGGTCGGCAGGGTTCGGTGGGTGATCTTCCCCGCCTCGATCTCTTCTGCGTAGTGACATGCGCCCAGGTGGCCCCCATCCATGATGCGCAACTCCGGGACCTCGTCGGGGCATCGTTCACGCTGCGCGAACGGACAACGTGTGTGGAAACGACACCCCGCGGGTGGGTTCACCGGCGATGGGAGGTCGCCGGTCAACAGGATCCGCTCGCGGGTCGCTTCTATCCTCGGGTCCGGGATCGGCACCGCCGATAGCAGCGCCTTCGTGTACGGATGGAGAGGACGTTCGTACAGATCCGCAGCCGGAGCAACCTCCATGATCTTGCCGAGATACATCACGGCGATGCGATCGGAGATGTGGCGGACGACCGCGAGATCGTGCGCGATGAATAGGTAGGTGAGGTCGAAGGTGTCCTGCAATTCCTCGAGCAGGTTGATCATCTGCGCTTGGATCGACACGTCGAGCGCCGAGACCGGCTCGTCGGCGACGATCAGATCCGGATTCAGAGCAAGAGAACGGGCAAGGCCGATGCGCTGCCTCTGGCCCCCTGAGAACTCGTGCGGGTAGCGGTTCTCGGAGTCCTTCGGGAGCCCGACGACTTGAAGCAGCTCGCGGACCTTGTCCTCGGCCTCGCGACCGGTAGCGATCCCATGCACCCGCAACGGTTCGGCCACGATGCTAGCGACGTTGCGACGAGGGTTCAGGGACGAATACGGATCCTGGAAGACCATCTGCATGCGCCTGCGCAGCTTCCTCAGGTCGCGGCCCGACAGGGACGACACATCCACCCCGTCGAACGTAACCGTGCCGCCCGTTGGCTCGATCAGTCGAAGGAGGGCTCGGCCCGTCGTGGTCTTCCCGCACCCCGACTCGCCGACCAGACCAAGGGTTTCACCTCGCCTGATCTCGAAGCTCACTCCGTCGACGGCTTTGAGATCCGCGACGTGGCGGTCGAACAGAACGCCCTGACGGATCGGGAAGTGAACCTCTAGGTCCTTAACGGTGACGAGATCGGTCTCGGTCATCGTGCGGCCCACTCACCTGAAGACGACGCCGGCAGGTCTTCGTCCGGCACCGGGTTCCAGCACGCAACGAGGTGGTCGCCGCGATCGATCTCTCTCAGTTCCGGCGTGCTCTCGCGGGACTCGTCGGTTGCGTACTGACAGCGCGGTGCGAACGAACAGCCGGGGAGGACCTGGGTCAGTTCGGGAGGCGATCCGCCGATCGGATCGAGCTTCTCCTTCCTTACCGCGTCTAGACGCGGAACCGACTTGAGCAGCCCGAGTGTGTAGGGATGCCTGGGTCTGGCGAACAGTTCGGAGGTCGGACCGGTTTCGATGAACCGACCCGCATACATGACGTTCGTCCGCTCGCACACTCCGGCGACAACCCCAAGGTCATGCGTGATCAGGATCAAGGCCATGCCCTCCTCCGACACGAGCTTCTTGAGGAGCT
>JAXDJJ010000036.1:0-38275 GCA_034665745.1 Actinomycetota bacterium
CAACGACTCCGATACCGGGGGGCCAGATCAGGAACGGCCAGTTCTGCGCCTCGACGATCTTGACGAGCGAGAGTGAACCGGCGAGCATCGCAACGACCGCTGCCGCCAGGACGATGGGCAACTCGTACGCGATCAACTGTGCAGCCGAACGAAGAGCTCCGATCAGCGCGTACTTGTTCGCGCTCGACCAACCCGCCATCAGCAGTCCGATGGTCGAGACCGACCCGATCGCGAGCAGGTAGAAGATGCCGACGTCGAGGTCCTCGACGATCAGACTTCGGTCGACCGGGAGCACGAGGAACAGCATCAACACCGGCACGAAGATCGCTGCAGGCGCGAGCTTGAACACCCGTCTGTCTGCAGCCGCCGGGATGATGTCTTCCTTGTAGATGAACTTGATGCCGTCGGCCAAGGTCTGGGCCCACCCGTGGAAGCCACCCGCATACATCGGGCCGAGGCGATGCTGGAGATGACCCAGCTCCTTGTGCAAGGCATAACCACCAGCCAGAGCACCAACCGGAACGACGGTGAGGATGACCAGCAGCTTGATGATCAACAACTGCCACGCGGTGATCGTGAACTCGAGACCGAGGAGTGAGAGGTCGTACATCAGCGATCAATGTCCCCCAGCACGAAGAAGAACGAGCCGAGGATGGCGATCATGTCCGACACCAGCGTTCCTTTGAGGACCGCGGGCAGTACAGAAACGTTGTTGTAACTCGGCGTACGGATCTTCATCCGGTACGGCTTCTTGTCACCATCCGAGATCAGATAGAAGCCGAGCTCCCCCAGAGGGTTCTCGGTCCGAACGTACGTCTCGCCCTCGGGGATCTGCACGACACGAGGAACCTTGCCCAGGATCGGCCCCGAAGGGATCGACTCGATGGCCTGCTCGACGATCTTGGCCGACTGCACGACCTCGTGGACGAGGACCCAGAAGCGATCGAAGCAATCACCGTTCGGCGCGGTCGATACATCCCAGTCGAACTGGTCGTAAACGAGGTAGGGCTCGTCCCTGCGGACGTCCATGTCGATACCCGAACCGCGCGCGATCGGACCGGACACTCCGTAGTTCATCGCGGTGGCCTTGTCGAGCACACCGACATCGATCGTTCGTCCTTTGAAGATCTCGTTTCCGATCAAGAGGTTCTCGTAGTCGGGCAGCCGGTCGATGACCTGACGGACGGACGCAAGCGCAGCCGCGTAGAACCCGCGGGGAACGTCCTCCTTCAAGCCGCCGGGGCGGAAGAAACCGAAGTGCATCCGGCCCCCGGTGACGGACTCCATGACGTACTGGATGTCCTCACGTTCGCGGAACGCGTAGAACGTCGGGGTGATGGCGCCCAGCTCGGCACCGAAGCTGGCAAAGAACATCAAGTGGTTGAGGATGCGGTTCATCTCGCACATGATCACGCGCAGGTATTGCGCACGAGGCGGAACCTCGAGACCCATCAACTTCTCGATTGCCAGTGCAAGAGGCAGCTCGTTGTTGATCCCCGACAACCAGTCCATCCGCGAAACAAGGTTGGTGATCTGCCGGTAGTCGCGCGCCTCGACGAGTTTCTCGTAACCGCGGTGCATGTAGCCGATGATCGGCTCGGCTTCGGTCAGGATCTCGCCGTCGATCGTGGCCAGCAACCGGAACACGCCGTGGGTGGCCGGATGCTGCGGCCCGACGTTCAGGATCATCTCCTGCGTCTTGAGACTCCCGGTAGAGATCTGCTTCGCCAGGTCCTCGGTGTCGATCGGTCTCTCGGTCGTGCTCATCGGCCACCTGCCGCAGCTTCTTCGGGATCCTTGGCCCCCGGCCAGTCCTTGATGTTGCGCGACGGCAGCTTGAACGACCGGCGCATCGGGGTACCGGCGAAATCTTCGGGAAGGTAGAGGTTCACGAGCTTCGGGTGACCTTCGAAATCGATCCCGAACATCTCGTGGGTCTCACGCTCGTGCCACAACGCACCTCCGAACACGTTCGTGATGGTCGGACACACCGGGTTCTCGAGATCGACCGGGACGTGAACGTTCACGTGGATGACGTGGTTCGGTGAGTAAAGGTGGATAAGGACCTCGAGACCGCCGTGCTTCGTGACGTCCTCGCCACCGAACTCGGTGCGGTCGACGGCGGAGAGGAACGTGAAGTATTCGCACTGGAGGCCATCCGCCGTGCGCAAGGTCGAGACCACGTCAACCACGCGCGCCGGGGCGCAGGTGACGTCGATCTGACCGTGACTCACACCAGACGCGCTGATCGAGTCACCCAACGCGCTCGAGACGCGCTCCAAGGCTTGTTCCGGCGTGACCCTGTCGATGACCGGCATGCGTCTAGATCCCTCCCGCCAGACCGGGCTCGGGGATGTGCGGGATGGCCGGCTCGTTCCCAGCCCACTTGTGCCGGATGTCTTCGCCCTGGATCATCTGTTGCAACCGGATGACTCCCTGAAGCAACGCTTCGGGTCGCGGTGGACACCCCGGGACGTACACGTCGACGGGGATGATCTGGTCGACCCCCTTGGTGACCGAATACGAATCCCAGTACGGACCCCCACAGTTCGCGCACGATCCCATCGAGATCACGTACTTAGGCTCGGGCATCTGGTCGTAGACGCGCTTCAGAGGCGCAGCCATCTTGTCCGTGACTGTGCCGGCGACTACTAGGAGGTCGGCCTGCCGAGGCGATGCGGGGAACGGGATGACGCCGAAACGGATGATGTCGAACTTCGTTGCGAATGCTGCCCCCATCTCGATCCCGCAGCACGCAAGTCCGAACTGCATGCACCACAGCGAGTACTTCCTGGACCAGTTCAGAACCCACGATGCAGGTCCGGGGAGCTTTACCTTCTCCATCACAGCCATTCGAGAACCTTCTTCTTGATCGCGTAGAGCAGGGCCAGGGCGAGGATCGCGATGAACACGATCATCTCGATGAACGCTTGGGTTCCAAGTTTCTGGAAGACGATCGCCCACGGGAACAGGAAGACCGCTTCGACGTCGAAAACCACGAAGAGAAGGGCAAAGACGTAGTAGCGGACGTTGCTCTGGGCCCAGCCGGTGCCGATGGGATCGATCCCCGACTCGTAGGTCGTGGATTTCTCGTAGCTGGGAAGGTTCGGCCGCAGCAATCGGGAGAGTGCCAGGGTGCCGAAAACGAGGACCACCCCGACGATGACGAAGATTCCGATCGTGACGTACTGGCCGAAGTAGCCCTCAGGCACTTTAGGAACTCGCTCCTACGTTGGTCGGATGTTCGACAGGTTGCAAAACCCCTGGAAACAGGCCAGAAACTAACACCTGGACCCGCCCCTCCACGGCCTCGTTCGTTCGTTCGTGAACGCTCCGCGCACGCCTACGATTGAGCCACGATGGCGATGGGATACGAGCCCGAAGACGAGGGTTACGAGCGCCAGGTTCGCCGCCGCTCAACGGTCATCCGGATGATCGCGCTGGTAGTGGTGCTGGCCTTGGCCGCGACCTATGCAGGGCTGAACCTCATATCTGTCCTTCGGGACCGGAACCCGATCGTGCCCGAAGCCGGCATTGCCGACGATCGAGGGTTCAAGTTCCTGAACCTCGATCCGACGACCCATCAACCGGTCCGCTACGACCCCTGCACTCCCCTGCACTACGTGATCAACCCCGAGCACGCTCCCAAGGGTGGGATCGAAGACGTCCAGGGCGCGATCGCACTGGCGTCCCAGGCGACCGGGATCCCGTTCGCATTCGATGGCGAGGTCGACGAGCCCGTGACCAAGGACCGGGCCTTCGTCCAGGAAGGGCGCTACGGACACAGGTGGGCACCCGTCTTGATCGGCTGGATCCCCTTCGATGCCACCATCTTCAAGGTCGACGATGTAGGCGTTGCGGGAAGCGCGATCGAGAGGAACTCCAAAGGTCAGTTGGTGTACGTGACGGGCCACGTCCTGCTGAACGGCGCCGACCAGCTCGACAACGGGTTCCGTCCCGGAAAGACCTGGGGCAAGGTCATCCTCCACGAGCTTGGGCACGTTCTCGGTCTCGACCATGTCGCCGATCCCGCTCAGGTCATGAATCCAAGTTTGGTGTCGTCACCCGCTGCATGGGGCACCGGCGATCGTGCGGGCCTAACCCTGCTCGGTGCGGGGGCCGGTTGCCTCGAGGTTCCAGAGGTTCCCTAGAAGAAGCCGTTCTAGAAGAAGAACGTGGCGTCCCGCGCGAGGTCGAAGAGCGGTCCCCACACGACCCCAAGCCCGAGCGTCGCGAGGGCGGTAACCGCGATCACCGCGTTCGAGGGGATACCCCCGTTTGCGCGCAACGCCTGATCCTCGTCGGGCTCTTGCATGTACATCACGACAAGCACGCGGAGATAGAAGAACGCGGCGATAGCACTCGCGAGAACCCCGATGACCGCGAGCCACGTGTAGCCCTGATCGATGGCCGCGCCGAAGACGAGCAGCTTGCCGATGAACCCAGAGGTCAAAGGAACCCCGGCAAGAGACAACATGAACAACGTCAATGCTCCGGCCAGCGCGGGGCGTTCGTAGAACAGACCGCGGTACGCGCTCAGGCGCATGCGGTCTTCATCCCGACCTTCGATCACGGACACGACCGCGAACGCACCGAGCACCGTGAGCCCATAGGTCGCGAGATAGAACAACGAACCCGAAACACCCCTGTCACTAGCGGCGATAACCCCAACGAGGACGAACCCGGCATGGGCGATCGACGAATAGGCGAGCAATCGCTTCAGGTCTTCTTGGACGACCGCAAGGACGGACCCGACGATCATCGTGAGCACTGCGATGCCGATGAGGATCGGCCGCCAATCGCCCCTCAAGGGAAACAGGATGGCGTCGAACAGGCGCAGGATCGCAGCGAACCCCGCGAGCTTCGAGCCTGCCGCCATGAATCCAGTGACCGGCGAGGGCGCGCCTTGGTACGCGTCGGGCGTCCATGAATGGAACGGCACGGCCGCAACCTTGAAGCCGAGGCCGACGATCAGGAAACCGGTGGCAAGGACCAATAGTCCAAGGCCACTGGACGGCGTCGTCGCGAGGAAGTGCGCGACCCCCTCGCTTGCTCCAGGTGTCGTGACACCGTAGAGGTTGGTGGTGCCCGTGGCGCCGTAGACCATCGCGATCCCGAGCAAGAAGAAGGCCGACGAGAAGCTCCCAAGGAGGAAGTACTTGAGGGCCGACTCTTGGCTGTTCAAAGAGTGCTGACGGAACCCGACCATCACGTACAGGCCGATCGAAAATGTCTCGAGCGCGAGGAACATCACGATCAGGTCCGCGGCGGAGGCCATGAGCATCATCCCGGCGGCAACGAACAGGGTTAGCGCGTAGAACTCCCCTTCCTCGATGCCCGCACGAGTGAGGTGATCGCGTGCGCACCACACGGTCAGGATCCCGAAGACGACCAAGGTCACCTTCACGAAGATCGAGAATCCGTCGAGCGCCACCATCCCGGATAGTTGGGTCTCCGCTGCGCCCCACTGGTCGATCGCTAGCCAGCCGGCAAAACCGAAGGCAACCGTCGACAGAACCGGCAGATGCAGCCTGTTCCACATGTTCCCGGTGAACCCGTCGAGCACGAGCAGCACGAGAGCTGCCACGCACAGAACGATCTCGGGAGCGATAGCAGCAAGTTGAACGTCAGGAGGGGTGAACGGCATCAGGGGCCAACCCCCTCAGCCACACCGGACGCGGGAAGCACGCTGCCTTCTTTCAGTTGGATCACAACGCGGTCCGCCGCAGGGCCGATCCGATCGAGGAACGGCTTCGGATACATGCCGATCACCACGATCAAGGCGAGAACGGGTGCGAGCATGCCGAGTTCGCGCCAGCGCAGGTCGACGATCGAGGAGTTCTCCTCGTTCGTCACCGGACCCTGGAACACCCGCTGGTAAGCCCACAAGAGATAGATCGCGGCAAGCACGATCCCGAACGCTGCAGGGATCACCCACCAACTGAATGCCGTGAACGTTCCGAGGAGTATCAGGAACTCTCCGACGAAACCGTTCAGCCCCGGAAGCCCTATCGAAGACAGCGCCACGAACAGGAAGATGCCTGCCATCACGGGCACCGATCGAGCCAGTCCACCGAAGTCCGCGATCTCACGTGTGTGCCTGCGCTCGTACAACGCGCCGACGAGCATGAACAACGCACCGGTCGAGAGTCCGTGGTTCACCATCTGCAGAACGCCACCACTCATCCCTGCTGAGGTTCCAACGAAGACTCCTAGCACCACGAAGCCCAGGTGTGCGACCGACGAATAGGCGATCAAGCGTTTGAGATCCTTCTGCATCATCGCGACCGCCGCCCCGTAAACGATCCCGATGATCGCGAGCGCGACGACCATCGGCGTGAGTTCGCGGGCCGCATCGGGGAACAACGGGATAGCGAAACGGATCAGTCCATAGACCCCCATCTTCAGCATCACCGCGGCCAGCATCACTGAACCGGCAGTAGGTGCTTCGGTGTGAGCGTCGGGCAACCACGTATGCAACGGGAACAACGGCACCTTCACCGCGAACGATGCGAAGAACCCTAAGAACAACAGACGCTGGGTGCCCAAGGTCAACGGCGTACCGAGCAACTCGCGGTAGTCGAATGTCGGATTCCCGGTCGCCGCGAAATACAGGAACAGGATCGCGACGAGCATCAGCAGCGAGCCGACGAGCGTGAATAGGAAGAACTTCATCGATGCATACACCCGGCGCCCGTAGCCCCAGATGCCGATCAAGAAATACATCGGGATCAAGGTGACTTCCCAGAACAGATAGAAGAGGAAGAGGTCCAGCGCACAGAAGACCCCGAGCATCCCGGTCTCGAGGATGAGCAAGAACACGAAGTAGGGCTTCACCCGCGCCGTGATGGACCACGATGCCAACACTCCGAGGGGCATCAAGAAGGTCGTGAGCATCACCATCCACAGGCTGATCCCGTCGATGCCGGTGACGTACCCGATGCTCCACTGGGGGATCCACGAAGCTTCGGATCCAAGTTGGAACCCGGGGGCCGCGGCATCGAAATCGAACAGCACGAACAAGGAGACGGCGAACGTCGCAACCGTGATCGCCAGCGCCGCCCATCGCGCGATATCCGGCTTGTCCTTGGGAACCCACAACGCGAGGAGTAGGGCACCCGCCAACGGAATGAAGATCGCGATGTCGAGCATCGGGAGATCGCTCATGACACCCTCAGCACCAGGATCGAGAGGATGGCAACGGCTCCGAACAAGAACACCAGCGCGTAACTCCGCACGTAGCCGGTCTGCACCCTACGGAAACCCTCAGAGAATCCTGCCGTGGCGCGCCCGATCCCGGTGAGGAATCCGTCGATGATCTTGGCGTCTACAACCGTTGCGGCGAACTGGGCGAGACGCTTGCCGGGCATCACGATCACACGGCCGTAGAACTCGTCGACGTAGAACTTGTTGCGCGCCGCGTCGACGAGGGGTCGTGTCCGTTGGTACAACTCTCGGCGCCGGACGTTCGATGATCTCGTCATGTACAGAGCGCGGGCTAGCAATATGCCAACGGCAGCGACGGCCAGCGCTGCCCCCGCAAGAATCCAGGGAGTGATTCCCTCCGGCACATGACTCGCGCCGACCACAGGCTCGAGGAAGTGCTCCAACGTCAAGGTGCCGGGCAGGTTGATGACGCCACCAACCACCGCGAGAACGGCAAGCGGAACGAGAGCCGCTGCCATCGTCCACGGCGCATCGTGCGCGTGTACACCCTCGGGCACCTTCAGCTTGCCTTCGAACACCCGGAGATAGAGACGAGACATGTAGAACGCGGTCAATGCGGCGGTGAGCACACCGATCGACCACAACGCGTACTGATGCTCGTGCCACGCCGACGCCAAGATGGCGTCCTTCGAGAAGAAACCGGCGAATGGGATGACGCCGCAGATAGCGAGCCATCCGGCCATGAACGTCCACCCGGTGATCGGCATGACCTTCCGGAGACCGCCCATCTTGCGCATGTCGGTTTCCCCAGCAAGCGCATGCATCACGGCACCCGCCCCGAGGAACATCAGAGCTTTGAAGAAGGCGTGCGTAACGAGGTGGAAGATCCCTGCCGAGTAGGCGTGCACCCCATGTGCCAAGAACATGTACCCGAGCTGAGACATCGTCGAGTACGCCAACACGCGCTTGATGTCGTACTCCGTCGCGGCCATGAACGCGCCCCAAAGAGCGGTCAGGGCACCGATCCACCCGACCACAACGAGAGCGTCGCCCGCCTCGAACACCGGGCTCAAGCGGGCCACCATGTAGACACCCGCGGTGACCATCGTTGCCGCGTGGATCAGTGCCGAGACGGGGGTCGGACCCTCCATCGCGTCCGGGAGCCACACATAGAGAGGTATCTGGGCGCTCTTCCCGGTCGCCCCCGCGAACAACAGGAGGGAGATCGTCGTTGCGGTTGCGGCGCCCATGGCACCTGCCTGCGCGTTGATCTGCCCCATGGCCAACGAACCCACGGTCGAGGAGAGGAGGAATATCCCCAAGAGGAACGCGAAGTCCCCGATGCGGTTGACGATGAACGCCTTCTTCGCGGCGTTGGCAGCAGCCGGCTTCTCGAACCAGAAACCGATCAACAGATAGCTGCAGAGACCTACGCCTTCCCAACCGACGTAAAGGAGCAACACGTTGTTGGCAAGCACGAGCACGAGCATCGATGCGACGAAGAGGTTCATGTAGGCGAAGAAGCGCGAGTACCGCTCGTCGTCGTGCATGTATCCGGTCGAATAGATGTGGATCAACGTGCCGACACCAGTGACCACGAGCAACATCACGACAGATAGGGGGTCAACAAGGAGGTCGAACGAAACGTCGAACCCCCCGACCTTGATCCAGTCAAACACCTTCACCGCGATGGCTCGCTCGTGCTCCGGCCGGCTGATGAGCTCGAAGAACAACACCACGGCACCAGCGAAAGAGCGTGCGATCGCGAAGGTTGCCAGCCACCCGGTCCAACCCTTGACACGCTTGCCGAGGCGCCCAGCTTCTAGGCGCTTGCCGAAGAACAGAAGGATGAACGCGGTGATCAAGGGGAAATAGATCGTGGTCGCGGCAAGGACCTTGATGTCGTTACCCGGTATCAACTCCATGCGGTCACCACTTCAGCAGGTTGACGTCGTCGACGTTCGCGCTGGCGCGTTGCCTGAAGATCACGAGGATGATCGCTAGACCCACCACAACCTCGGCCGCTGCGACGACGAGCACGAAGAACACGATGACCTGTCCCACGACCTCGCCGTGCATCCGAGCGAAGGTCACGAACGCCAGGTTCACTGCGTTCAACATCAGCTCGATGAACATGAAGATGACGATCGCGTTGCGACGAACCAAGGCGCCGATCACGCCGACGGTGAACATCAGTGCCGATAGAAGGAGGTAGTAACCGGGCCCCACACTGTTCATGCGGCCTCCAAGGTCTCGTCGTTCTTCGAGGCGCGAACCAGGTCCGACGCACTCATCCGCCGGGCCAGCACCATCACTCCCACGATCGCGACGACGAGAAGGATCGACGTTGCCTCGAACGGTAGGAGGTAACTGCTGAACAGGAGCCGGGCGAGAGCCTTAACGTTGCCGGGGTTCTGGTTGATCTCGTTCAGAGCCGCAGAGTTGGCCCCGGCCCCCGTGACGAGCTCGAGTCCCTTCCCGGCGACGTAGATGATCTCGGCCGCAAGCAACACCCCGAGCCCTATCGCAAGCGGCCGTTGCGCGGGCAGTGGTTCGATCAACGCCTCTTGTTTGTCCACCCCAAGCAACATGATCACGAACAGGAACAGGACCATGATGGCCCCGGCGTACACGATGATCTGCACTGCCGCGATGAAGAACGCTCCCTGCAGTAGGAACGCCAGGGCAAGCGCCATCTGTGCCGCAACCAGGTAGAGGGCGACGTGAACCGCGTTGCGCATGAACAACATCGCCATCGACGAGCCCAACGCGACGACGAATACAACCCCGAAGATCAACTGCTCCCAGGTCATCTGTCCTTGGGGCCTTTCACGACGGGAGTGGCACCGTCGGAGTAGCGGATCACTCCTGCCGGTGCGATCTGCTCTTCGTCGTCGAGACCGACACGCACGCTGCCGTACGACTCGGGCAGCAGGTCACGATCGGGAGGAAGCTCTTTCTTGGTGTCCCAGTGGCGG
This sequence comes from Actinomycetota bacterium, assembly GCA_034665745.1. Lineage (GTDB taxonomy): Bacteria > Actinomycetota > CADDZG01 > CADDZG01 > WHSQ01 > JAXDJJ01. The sequence goes on from JAXDJJ010000036.1 coordinate 10,146, forward strand.
ATGATGGGCTCGTCCACGATCAGCTGGTCTTTCGTGAAGATCAGACCTTCTCGCGAGTCACCAGAGATCTCGTACTCCGTCGTCATCAACAGCGCCTCTGTCGGACATGCCTCGACACAGAGCCCGCAGAAGATGCACCGCAAGTAGTTGATCTGATAGAGCTGGGCGTACCGCTCGCCCGGCGAGAACCGGGCTTCCGGTGTGTTCTCCGCTCCGACCACTTGGATAGCGTCCGCAGGACAAGCACCCGCGCACAACTCACAGCCGATGCACTTCTCGAGTCCGTCGGGGTGCCTGTCGAGGATGTGACGACCCTTGTAGCGCGGGAACGGCATCCGGCGGACCTCTGGATATCTCACGGTGTCCTTGCGGAGGAAGACGTTCTTGATGACCGTCCGCATGCCGACGAAGATCTCGGGTATCGCCATCAGCCCACGATCGCTTTCTTGCGTTGGGGAGCGATCGTCTCGGCCATGCGGGGGTCACCACGGCCGAACCACACCAGCACGATGAGGAACAAGCCGATGAACACGCCAGCGCGCGCGTTACGCGACACGCCCTCTGTGTTGAGAACCGCGGTCACCATGATCCACACCAAGGCGGCAGGGATCAGTCGTTTCCAGCCGAGCCACATCAACCGGTCGTAACGGAGCCGCGGGAGCGTTGCTCGCAACCAAACGAAGAGATACACGAACGCTCCTGTCTTGACCATGAACCACACCAACGGCCATATCCAGGGAAGGAAACCGAAGTGGGGGCCGTGCCAACCACCGAAGAACAGCGTCACGGCCATCGCCGAGACCACAACAACGTGGATGTACTCGCCAAGGAAGAACATCGCGAAACGGATCCCCGAGTATTCGGTGTGGAACCCTGCAACCAACTCGGTTTCCGCCTCGGGAAGGTCGAACGGGGCGCGATTCGTCTCTGCGATCCCAGCGATCAAGAAGATCACGAATGCCGGCCACTGCGACCAGATGTACCAACTCGGGAATGGAGCGAACACCCTCGAGATCTGTTCCAGCACGGGCACCCCATCGAAGAACGTGACGTGCCCGATCGTTCCGCTCTGCGCGGCGACGATATCCACCGTCGACAGGCTCCCCGAGACGAGCACGATGGGAACCAGCGACAAGCCGAGAGCGATCTCGTAACTGATCATCTGAGCGGTGGAGCGGATCCCACCTAGCAACGGGTACTTGGACCCCGATGCCCAGCCAGCCAGAACGATCCCGTAGACGCCAAGGGAACCCATCGCGAGGAAGTAGAGGATCCCGATGTTGAGGTCGCTCACGAACAACCCGATGTCCCGACCGAACAGATGCACGTCCTCGCCCACCGGGATCACGGCGAAAGCGAGGAAGGCCGGAACCATCGCGGCGACCGGAGCGATCGCGTACGACCACTTGTCCGCATTGCGCGGCCGGAAATCTTCCTTGAAGAACAGCTTGATGCCGTCGGCCAGGGTCTGTAGAAGGCCGAAGGGTCCCCACCGGTTCGGCCCAAGGCGCGATTGCATATCCCCGATGACCTTGCGCTCGGCCCAGATGACAAGAAGCGTCACGACCAAAAGGGCGAGGAACACGATCACGACCTTCACCAGCGCGGTGATAACTGCAGGGCCGAGGAAGTCGACAAGCCAACTCATGCGGGCCTCACCTCGACCCGACCGGACCCATCCATCAACGAGTTAGCCCGCACACCGACCTGGTCATAAGGAACGAACACGCTCCCCTTCACGATGTCGGCGATAACCGCCCGGACCGAAGCTTCAGTTCCGTTGGCCGACACGACCACTTGATCGCCATCCGAGATGTTGAGGCCTTTGGCGTCTTCGTCGTTGATCTCGACGAACGGCTTCTTCTGCAGATTGCGAAGCGCTACGGACTTCGAGACCATCGCGCCTTCGTCGTAGATGAATCTGCCGGTGAGGAGCCGGAAGCCATCGGCCTGGTCAGACTGCGATCCGGCGGTGTCTGCGGTGGGCGACGTTGGCGAGATGTCTGACGCCCTCCCTTCCCCATCGGAGTTGCCCGTAGCCACAGAGTCCGCGTCTGACGTTTCGTCGGTCGCCTGAGCAGACGCCGCCGGAGAGCCCCCCGGAACGAAGCCAGGCCGCGAGCGCGCTTCGAAGCTGCGGAGCTCCCACGACAACGGCCAGTTCTGACCGGTTTGGAATGGGGCTCCTTGGCGGTAGCCCTTCGGGTACTGGCCCCCCGGACCGGCGACGGCGGCATCTCCCGCTTGCGCGTTCGATTCGAACTGCGACTCGTACTGCAACGTCGACGTCGGGATGTCTTGGGCGAGCTTGTCGAGGTCCACATCCTTGTGGGTGGGGACCTCTTTCTTTAGGTCCGTCCACACATCGCTGAACGACGCCCAGTTCCATTCGGTGCCCATAGCGGACGCGATGCCTGCGCAGATGCGCCATGCCTCGCGCGCGGTTCCTTTCGGGGCCATCACGGGTTCGAGCTTCTGGAGGCGGCGTTCGAGGTTCGTGAAGGTCCCTTCGCGTTCGGCGTAGGCAGCACTCGGGAGGACGACGTCCGCGTGGGACACCGTCTCGGTCGGGAAGAGTTCTGCAACGACCGTGAATGTGTTGCCCTCGAGAGCCTTCTTCGCCAGTGCCTGGTCGGGGAAGTCGGCGATCGGGTCGGCGCCGAAGATGAAAAGGGCGTCGAGTTCGCCGGCTGCGGCTGCTTCGAGGATGCCTCGGGTGTCGAGGCCGGGCTCCGACACCGGCTTGTAACCGGCTTCGAGCGTCGGGAGGACACCCATATCGATCATCCCTTGCGAACCCGCGTGCGGCGGGCAGACGAGAAGGCCGGCGTCGTGATCGCGAACGAGCTGAAGTGCGGCATCGAGTCCTTCGCTGTGGTCACTGCCCGGCGAGCTCGGCCCCCAACACACGACCATGTGCTCCCCGAGGTCGGTGGCGATGGCCCCGTCAGACAGACCGTCGAGTGTGCGAACGCTGTGGGTTGCGAAGTTGTCCAGCGAGATTCGACGTGGCGAAACACTGATGAGCTTCGCGTCGTGCTCGAGAACGGCTTTGCGCAGCCGTAGGTACAGGACCGGGAGGGTCTCCTTGGGGTCCGGACCGAGCCAGACGATCGTGGCGGCCTTGTCGAGATCGTTGATCGTTGCGGTCGAACCGGCAGTCGGCGCAACCTCGAGGACGCGCTCGTATGCGGCACCGGCATCTTGGATGCGCGAATCGATATTCGTGGTCTTCAAGACCTTGCGCGCCAGGCGACCGATAGCGAAAGCGTCTTCAGTGGTGAGGTGCGCGCCCGCGATAACTCCGATGCGCTCTTTACCCTCGAGGGCCGTCGATATCCGCTCGACCGCTTGGCCCCACGAGGCAGGTTGGAATTCGTCGCCCTCGCGCACCAGTGGGGTCGTCAGGCGTTCATCGGAATCGACGTGGTGGTAACCGAAGCGGCCTTTGTCACAGCTCCAGAAATCGTTGACGTTCTCGTTCGGCAATGCCTGGCACCGCACGAGGTCTTCGTTGCGCACCTCGTTCGTCATCGGACAACCGACCGAGCAGTAGGTACACACGCTCGGAGCGGTCTTGAGGTCCCACGGCCGTGACACGAATCGGTAGGGCTTCGAGGTCAACGCACCGACAGGACAGATCTGGATCGTGTTGCCGGAGAAGTAGCTATCGAACGGTTCGTCCGAGAACGTCAGGATCTGTGTCCCCGCCCCTCGATCAACGAGTTGGATGAACTGATCGCCGGCGATCTCGTCGGAGAAACGAACGCACCGCCAACACAACACACACCGCTCGCGGTCGAGCACCACGAGGTCCGAGATCTCCAAAGCCTTCTCGTAGTGGCGCTTCTCCTCGCCATATCTGGTCGACCCCGGGCCGTGGGCATAGGTCTGATCCTGCAAAGGACATTCCCCCGCGCGGTCACAGATCGGGCAGTCGAGCGGGTGGTTGATGAGGAGGAACTCGAGCATCCCCTTCTGCGCGTCGACCGCGTCCTCTTCAACGGTGTTCACGTTCATCCCATCGGCTACCGGTGTTGCGCACGCGGGCAACAACTTGTTGGAGCCCTCGACCTGCACGAGACACATACGGCAAACCGCAACCGACTTCATGCCGGGGTGGTAGCAGAAGCGCGGCACGAAGATGCCCATCTCTTCGGCCACGTCGATAACGAGTCGCCCGGGTTCGACCGCGACGGTCTGGCCGTTGATCGTGACGTTCACGTTCGGGTTATCGCTCAATGCCCGGCTCCTCGCGAACGCGCGCGCCAACCAACTCTTTGTGTTCGCCCTCGAACGAGCAATATCCATCGGCAACGTGTTGTTCGAATTCTTCTCGGAACAACTTCACGTTGGACCGCAACGCCCATGACGCTGCATCGCCCAGTGGGCAGAACGACCGTCCGTCCATCCCATCGGCGATGTCGAGCAACAGTTGCAGGTCTTCTGGGCGTCCGGCACCGTGCTCTACACGTTCGAGGACCTTGACGGCCCACCACGTTCCTTCGCGACATGGCGTGCACTTGCCGCAGCTCTCGTGCTCGAAGAATCCAGTGGTGACCAAGGCATTGCGGACCATGCAGGTGGAATCGTCCATGAACACCACCGCACCGGAGCCGAGCATGGTGCCCGCTTCCTTCAATGCTTCGAAGTCCATGGCGACATCGGTGGTCGTCAGCAACGGAGCGCTGGCTCCGCCGGGGATGATCGCTTTCAGCGGCCGCCCGTCCTTCATCCCACCCGCGAGCGCAAGGAGATCCGCTAGAGACGTCCCGTAAGCGACCTCATAGTTGCCGGGCTTCTCGACATGACCCGAGATCGAGAAGATCTTCGTGCCCGGAGACTTCTCGGTGCCGTACTGCTTGTGCCAGTCGGCGCCGTTCGTGACGATCGAAGGCAAGGACGACAACGTTTCGGTGTTGTTGATGACCGTCGGTTGCCCGTAAAGACCCTTGATCGCCGGGAACGGCGGACGAAGTCGCGGTTGTCCGCGGAACCCTTCCAGCGAGTCCAGGAGAGCGGACTCCTCGCCGCAGATATAGGCCCCCGCCCCGCGGTGGAGCACGATGTCGAAGTCGAACTTTGACCCGAAGATGCCCTTGCCGAGGAAACCCTTCTCGTGCGCCTCGCCGATCGCCGCATCCAAACGTCGTGACCCAAGGGCGAACTCACCGCGGCAGTAGATGAAGGCTTTCTCGGCCTGGTTCGCCCACGCCGCGATGATGATGCCCTCGATGACCTGATGAGGGTCCATCTCGGCCAACTCGCGATCCTTGAACGTCCCGGGTTCGCCTTCGTCGTGGTTGATGACGACGTACTTCGGGAACACGTCCTTCGGAACGAATCCCCACTTCATCCCCGTTGGGAACCCCGCGCCACCTTTACCGCGCAGGCCCGCAGCCTTCACGAGCTCGATCAGATCGTCGGGTGCCATCGAGGTGACGACTTCGCGCGCGGCCTCGTAACCGCCGTCGTCGAGCACCCTCTTGATCGTCCACGAGTCATCGGGGAACTGGCGCAAACGACGGGTAACGATCCGGGTCTCCTCAGGCATCCGACACCCCCGCGACCGCCGTCTCGCGTGAGATCTCTTTGTGGGTCTTGACGGTTTCACCTCGAACACTGGTGATGGCCTCGCCGCTTGCGATCTTCTTGATCAGTTCGACCACATCATCGGGCGCCACCTTGTAGAAATCCTCGTAATTGATCTGCATGCTCGGAGCACCGTCACAGGTGCCGAGACACTCGGCTGCTTCGAGGGAGAAGCGTCCATCCGGAGTCGTTTCGCCCGCCGATATGCCCAGGGCCTCCTCCGCACGAGCGATCACCCTCCGTGCTCCGAGATGCGTGCAGGAGATGTTGCGGCACACCGAGATCAGGTACTCACCTTGTGGCTTCTTCTTGAGCATCGTGTAGAAGCTGGCTGAAGCAAGTACCTGCGCGGGGGTAAGCCCGAGGATCTCGGCGACCTCTCGCATCCCCTCATCGGTCACAAAGCCCTCGATCGATTGCGCGAGGAACAACAGCGGCAACGTCGCCGATCGGGAGTTCGGGTATTTCGCAACGATCTGGTCTGCGATCTGACGATGCTCGGGGGTGAAAACGCTCAACGATCCACACCACCCATGATCGGATCGGTCGACGCGATCGACGCGACGAGGTCGGCAAGCAGTCCGCCCTTGACCATCGGCGACAGCGACTGGAGGTTCACGAAGCTCGGGTCCCTGACGTGACACCGATAAGGGGAGGTACCGCCATCTGAGACCACGTACGCACCGAGCTCGCCGCGCGGAGACTCGACATATGCGTACGTCTCCCCCGGCGGGACGGTGTAACCCTGGGTCGACAGCTTGAAGTGGTGGATGACGGCCTCCATCGAGTGGGCCATCTCCGTTCGCGACGGTGGGGTGAGTTTCGGATCGGTGTTCCTGTGGTCGCCTTTCGGCATGTTGTCGGTGAGCTGCTTGATGATCTTCACGGACTCACGCATCTCGGCAACGCGCACGCGATAGCGGGCATACACATCCCCTTCCATCGCGATCGGAACGTCGAAGGACACGTCGCCATAGGCCTCGTATGGCATGTCACGTCGGAGGTCCCAGTCGATCCCGGTCGCGCGGGCGATCGGACCGGTAGCACCCAAGCCGCGAGCTTCGTCCTGCGTGATGAGCCCAACGCCTCTGGTGCGCTCGAGAAAGATCGGGTTCTGCGTCAACAAGGACTCGTACTCGTCGATCCGTTTCGGCATCAACTCGGTGAGGTGCCGAACGGCCTTCTCCCACCCTTGCGGGAGGTCTTCCCAGACTCCGCCCGGGATGATGTACCCGTGGTTCATGCGAAGCCCCGTGACCATCTCGTAGAAGTCCAGGAACAGCTCTCGCTCGCGGAACCCATAGAACATCGCCGACATCGCCCCCATGTCGAGGCCCTGGGTGCCCCACCAGACGAGGTGTGAAGACAACCGATTCATCTCCGCCAGCAGAGTGCGGATGTACTTCCCGCGCATGGGTACGTCGATGCCAAGGAGTTCCTCCACGGCGAGCGAGTACGCCTGCTCGTTGAAGAAGTTGGCGAGGTAGTCCATCCGCGTGACGATCGTGACGGCCCCGCGCCAATTGTTGTCCTCGCACTCTTTCTCCATGCCGGTATGGAGATAGCCGATCACCGGCAAGCATTCGAGGACGGTCTCGCCGTCGAGCTCGAGCAACAAGCGCAGCACACCATGGGTGGACGGGTGAACCGGACCCATGTTGATAGTCATGTGGCCCTCGAGCTCGTCGAACCGCTCGACATAGGCACCGTGACCCGTGGCCTCGAGTTCTTCCATCATCTTCTCTGTAGTCGTCACGGCGCGTCCCCTTCGACCACGGCCTGACCAAGGCGGTCGAGGAGACTTCCGGACACGCCGGACTTCGGGGACTGCCCTGGCGAATCGATCTGGATCAACGGTTGGGGGATGAACTCGACCGGCACCTTGCCGACGCCGTAGTCCTTGCGTAAGGGATGGCCCTCCCACTCATCGGGCATCAAGATGCGCGTGAGGTTCGGGTGGTCCGTGAAATGGACGCCGAACATGTCGAACGTCTCACGCTCCATGAAGTTTGCGGTCGGCCATAGCGCCATGACAGAGGGAACCGTCGGTGGATCACCTTCCACCGTCACGTGGATCATCTGACGCTCTTTGTGCTCGTGGTGGAGCAACTGAACGACGACCTCGAAGCGGGGCTCGTTGGGGGTCAAACGCAGCCGGTCCAGACCGGTGAGGTCCTTCAGCTGCCAGCCTTCGTTCTTCAGTCTCTCCGCGGTAGCGGCCCATTCCCCTGCGGGCACGGTTGTGATGGTCATCCTGCAACCCGCCCGGCGGTGTACTCGCCACGTTTGATCTGCTCGTGCAGCAACATGATCCCGTCGATCAACATCTCGGGGCGCGGCGGACAACCCGGAACGTAGATGTCTACCGGAACGATCTGGTCGACGCCTTGGACCAGTGCGTAGTTGTTGAATACGCCACCAGATGATGCGCACGCCCCCATCGAGATGACCCACTTTGGTTCCGTCATCTGGTCATAGATCGTGCGAAGGACGGGCGCCATCTTCTGAGACACGCGGCCCGCGACGATCATCAGGTCCGCCTGGCGGGGGGACGCGCGGAATGCCTCCATCCCGAAGCGCGCGAGGTCGTGGCGCGGCATCGTCGTCGCCATCATCTCGATCGCGCAGCACGCTAGTCCGAAGGTCGCAGGCCACAACGAGGATTTGCGGGCCCAGTTGACGAGCTTGTCGAGCTGGGCGGTGAGGAAGTTCGCACCGATCGTGTCGCTTACTCCGCCCACTCGAGTCCACCTCGCTTCCACACGTAGACATACGCGGCCACGAGTGTCGCGACGAACACCGCCATCTCGATCAAGCCGAACATCTTGAGTTCTTTGAACGCAACGGCCCAGGGATAGAGGAAGACCGTCTCGATGTCGAAGATGATGAACAGCATCGCGACCAGATAGAACTTGATCGGGAAACGCTCGAGGCCCTCGGAACCCTCTTCGGGAACGATCCCGCACTCGTACGGATCCAATTTCGCCGCGGTCCACTTTCGAGGACTGAGCTTGGACGCAACAAACATCGACATGGTCGCGAAACCGGTCGCAAGGATGACGAGAAACAGGATCGGGAGATACGCGGGAAGGGTCACGGTTTCATCTCCGCGATCTTCTTCAGAGCGCGAAGGCCGAATTGCTGCACACCGTTGCGCTTGTCATCTTCGAGGTTCGCCATGAAGGTCAGGGCGAAGGTCATCACCTTCTTGGAGCGCATCCCCATCGACACGAGGCGTTCCATCAACTCGGGATGACCGATCAGCTTCGTGAAGCGGCGTCCGAGTCGGTAATAGGGGCCGTAGACCTCTTCGAGTTCGCGCGTATAGCCATCGAGGGCCGGCCCCGAGCCACTGCGCAAAGCCTCGTCGATGTGGCGCGCTCCGATACGTCCGGTCTCGTATCCGTACGCGATCCCCTCACCGTTGCAGGGATTGATCATCCCGGCGGCATCGCCAACGAGGATGAAGCCCGGGCCGTGGGCAGGCCACACGCTTTGGCCCATGAACAGACGGCCCCCACGCGGCTTGCTGCACACCGTGTCGTAGTTGATCCCCCAATCGGCAGGGATCTGGTTCACGAAGTTGCGCTGCAGATCGTTGAGGTTCACCGATTCCCACTGGCCATAGGTCGTGAGGAGGCCCACCCCAACGTTGACGGTGCCGTCACCGACGGGGAAGACCCATCCGTACCCGGGCAGGTCGTCGGGACCCGACTTGACCTCGAGGAAACCTTCGAACCATCCCGAGTGCGCCATCGCAGGCGAGTCGAAGTACTGGCGGATCGCCCATCCCATCGGGTAGTCGGTGTTGCGCGCGCGCCCAAGTGACTTGGCGAACTTCGTCGCCGACCCTTCGGCACAGATCACGTACTTCGCTTTGATGCGCTCGTCTTCGCCATCTCGCTTCGCGACGAATCCGGTCAGCACACCATCCGAGAAGATCGGCTCGACGACCTGGGTCTTCTGAAGAACCTTCGCGCCCGCCTTCTCCGCGTGGTCGAGCACGATCTTGTCGAGGTCCTTGCGAGGTTTGACGAGGCCGTAGTTGACCCACTCATCTAGCTCGGGCCACGGGAGCTCGACCGTTCTGCCCGACGCATGGATTCTCAGACCCTGGACCCGCTCCCACGATCTGAACTCCGACCCAAGACCCATAGCTTCGAGCTGCTTGACGGCTCGCGGGGTCAGCCCATCTCCGCAGGTCTTCTCGCGCGGGAACGATTTCTTCTCACAGACGAGGACCGAGTGACCTTTGGTGGCGAGGTAATGAGCGGCTGCAGCCCCTGAGGGACCGCCCCCGACGATGGCCACATCGAACTCGGTCGTCACGGTGTCCTTCCGGCGTCAGGCCCCGGGTTCAGCCGGGTCCATGGACTTTGTGAAAATTTTCACGAGCGAGGAAACGAGTCTACTCCTCGCATCGCGGGGTGAGTTATTCGACGGTGACGGTCCCCGTCATCGAGCTGGGGTGGAGGTCGCACTGGAAGTAGTACTCGCCCTTGTCGAGGGCCGGGACGGCGTAGGTGCTCTCGGATCCGCCCGGGGTCTCGGCTCCCTTGAAGAGGTCTTTGGAAGCTGAGTCGTTCTCGTAGATCGAGAAGTTGTGAGCGACCGAGTCGTCGTTCACGAACTGGATGTCGCTGGCTTCGCCCGCAGGTAGAGACAGGGAATCGGTGTCGAACGCGACCCCGGAAGCCGTCAGGGTGATCCCAGCCGCAGCTCCCCCGCCTTCGCCGCCGGCGGCCTCGGCCGGAGCCGAGTCGTTGTTCGCGAGGAGGAAGGCGATCGCCATGATCGGGATCAAGAGGTAGAGCAGAGCGAGTGCCGGGGAGCGCCTCTCGCCGGTCTCGTGTGCGCTTATCGCGGGCACGCCTGTGGCGATGAGCTCGTCGATCAACTTTCGGCGCTCGTACATATCGGCTTGACCCTGGAACTGGGCCTCTGTCGTCGACTCGTCCTCGGGACGCAAGCGGTTGCCACCGATCGTGCCGTGGATGACCCCGGATGGCTTCGCTTCTGGGGCCGCCTGCGCGGCTGCTGCGGGAGCCTCTGCCACCGCCGCAGGAGCCTGAACGGGCTCGGCAGGGGCGGCGGTCTGCTCTTGCGGAACCTCGGGAGCCTGGACCTCTTCAGTCGCCGCGGGCGTTTCTTCGGCTACCGGCGCGGCAGCAGGTTCTTCCTGAGCTGGCTCTTCAACGGTCTCCTCAGCTTCCTCGGCCGCGGCAGGAGCTTCACCACCGCCACCTTCGAGGTGCGGTTGGGCTCCCGGCCACCACTTCGCTTCCTTCGGATGTGGCGATCCGGCCTCCGCCCGGGCCCTGGCCGCCTTCGCTCGGCCTTCCGCAACCGGGGACGCACTGCCCTTGCCCTGCTCTTCGCTTAGGACCTCTGCGTAGATCTGTTCCGGGTCGGCCACTTGGTCTCCTGATCGGATGAGGACTTCGAGAGGCCAAATCTAACAAGGCGCGAGCGCGGGGCCGCGACTTAGTGCGTGCGTGTGATGGTCGCCCCCATCAAGTCACCCAAACCACTACGGGCGTCCTCCGGGATGGGGGCCCGGGCAAGCGCGCCCGAGGCGGCCCGTGCGAGCTCGGCCACAAGCTCCTCGGTGGACTCACGAGCCCCCGAGCTATCGATCAGCCCACGCAATCTAGAGACGTCATCGACGCTCAGGGCTTCGCCTCCACCCCACTTCGACAAGAAGTAGCCCCTGTCCGTGTCATCGAGCGCCGCGACCGTCTTTGCGAACAAGACGTTGCGCTTGCCCTCACGGATATCGGAATCGATCGGCTTCCCCGTTGTCGTTGGGTCTCCGAAGATGCCGAGGAGATCATCGACGAGTTGGAACGCCTCGCCGAGCGGTCTACCGAAGGCTCGCAAGGCATCGAGAAGTTCCTTATCGGCATCACCGAGGAGCGCGCCTATCAATAACGGGTGCTCGATCGAATACGAACCAGACTTGAGGATCGCGATCTCGCGCGCTGCGGTCTCGTCGATGGCTCGGTTGTGGGCCTCTAGGTCCATGTGCTGACCCGCTATCACTTGCTCTCGCATGGTTGTGAACTCGGAGAACGCTCCGCACAACCTCTCCGGCGAGAAGCCAGAGCCCCAGAACGCGGCGTCCGCAAGCACGAGGGCCAGGTCCCCAACCAGCAACGCGCGCTCCATCCCCAAGGTCGAGACCGTGGTTGGTTGGCCGCGCCGTTCGGCCGAGGAATCCATGATGTCGTCGTGCACGATCGCGAACGTGTGGAGTAGCTCGAACGCGCTCGCCACCCCAACGATCTCGTCACCTTCAGCTCCGCCCGCAGCCCGATAGCCCCAGTAGCAGAATGCAGGCCGCAATCGCTTGCCACCGGCCGAGATGACTCTGTCGATCTCGGCGATCAGAGATGTTGCCTGCGGCACGGCGACCCGGCGTTCCTCGAGGAACGATCGGATGCGTACGTCGACCAAGGCGCTAAGAGACACATCACCTACCCTAGTGCGATGCGTGTTGGGGTTATCTGCTTGCTCTTTCCGATCGCGCTACTCGGCGCGTGCTCAAAGAACACCCAGGCGGACGGTGCCCCATCTCGGGTCGAAGGAGTCATCGTCCACATCGACTCGATCGCGATCGATGACGTCAACGGGTTCACCCTGAAGGATGGCGAGGTCACCTACGACATCCGCATCGCAGATGACGTCGATTACGGCTTTCCCCTAGGGCACCTTCAGGAGCACGTGCAATCCGCGGGACCCGTCGCGGTCGATCTCGAGGAGCGCGACGGCAAGCTCTACGCCTTGACGATCGAAGACGTCTAGAGCTTCTTCAGAACCGCCTCGAGCTCGCCTGCAGTAACGGTTCCTTCGTACTTCGCGGCCACCTTGCCGTTCGCGTCAACGACGAACACCCACGGTTCACTGGGAAGACCCCATTCGCGCACGGCCTTCACCGGGACGAGGTGGCCCGGGTCGTCGAGGTTCTTGTAGACCTCCACGTGGATGAACGTGACGCCGGTCATCGACTTCGACGCGGCCTTGACGATGTTGAGGGTCGGAGCGCAGACCTGCGAGGTGCAGAACTTCGGCGTCGCGAACACAACAACGAACGGTTCCTTCCTGGCGATCGCTTGCTTGATCGACTCTCGATAGAAGTCCGGGTCGGGGTGTGGGTCAGTTGAGATCTCGCTGAGGTTATCGACGTCCGCGGCGGTAAAGGTGTCCGAAGCCGGCGCGGGAGCACCGATCTCGGGGGTGGAGCCAGATTCGGCAACGTCGAACGCCGCGTTCACGGTCTCGTCCAGTCCATCGCCGGTCACGGTGACGGCAGCCCCCCAACTCCCGGCCTCGTCGAACTTAGCGGTGGTCACGTATAGACCGCGCTCGCCCGGGATCGTTTCGATGAAGTCCATGTCGGTTCCGAATACGGGCTCGGTCTCGGACGAAGCTCGATCGTAGAAGTCGATATGCATGGCGATAGAGCGCGAGCCGATCGGAGCATCGTTCTCATCGAGGAGTCCAACGAGGAATCGGTTCTCTCCCACCACGATCTCGGACGACGCGAATACCGGGTACGCCTTGGCATCGGTGAATGGGTCGCCGAAGCGGGATCCCGAGGACTTGGCCGCGGGCTTTTCGCCACCGCCTCCGCCACATGCGGCTAGGGCGATAAGGGCAGCACAAAGGAGCGTGATCAGCTTCCGGCTCATGCGACTAAGACTACGTTCGGGCCCAGATAACATCGTCCGACCCATGACTTCGATCCGTCGACTCGCGCTCGCTTCTACCGTCGCGACCTTCATCCTGGTCGCCATCGGCGGGCTGGTCCGCGCCACGAAGTCGGGTCTCGGCTGTGGGACCCACTGGCCGGACTGTGCAGGGGCCGTCATCCCTTTCTTCGGCAACAGAGCGGTGATCATCGAGTTCTCACACCGATTGATGGCAACCGTCGTCGTGATCCTGCTCGGCGTTCTAGCGGTCGCGGTGTGGCGCCAGCGTGACGCCTCGAAAACGCTGAAGTGGACCGCAACGACCGCCTTCTTCCTCGTCCTGTTCCAAGCGGTGCTCGGGGCGATAGTCGTCTGGCTCGAGTTGAAGGCCGAGTCTGTCGTGCTGCATCTCGCAACCGCGATGACCCTCGTCGCCGTGCTCATCCATCTTTCGATCTCGACCGCTGTGGCCGACGGGACCCTGACGCCGAAGCCAGATGCAGCCGTTGCTAGGAAGGCACGTTTGGCTGCTCTCGGGGTTCTCGTCTTGTTGCTCGTTGGCTCCTACGTCACCGGTCGGTCTGCGGGCTACGTGTTCTCCGACTGGCCCTTGATGAACGGGAAGCTCATCCCCGATCTGAGCTTCCAGCCCGCTGCCATCCACTTTCTGCACCGAGCTTTGGCCGGAGTGGTTGGCGTAGCGGTATTCGCGTTCGGCGTCAGCGTGGCCCGTCGGAAAGACGAGTTCCCCCGACAAGCGAAGTTCGCCCACGCGGCGATGGGTCTCTTCGGGGTCCAGGTACTGCTTGGCGCGTTGAACGTGTGGAATCCGCCCCCCGGCATGGCTAACGAGCTGTTCGTTTCCCTTCACCTGTTGACCGCAGCCCTCATCTGGGGTTGCCTCGTAGCCGTGTCGGTCCTGTCACATCCCTCCATCGCAACTGCGCGGAACTCGGTATCGCTCCGGGCCACCGCTGCCTACGAGGGAGGTGCGTGATGCAGAGACTCATCACCGATACATCGGGGGCCATCACGATCGAAAAGGAGGCCCCGGTCGAGCACGACGAGGCGACGGGGCTCCGAGACAAGATCAGTGCCTATGTTGCCCTCACGAAACCACGCATCATCGAGTTGCTCCTGGTCACGACGGTGCCCGCGATGATCGTTGCGGCCGGCGAGTGGCCTTCTACCTGGCTCGTGATCGCGACCTTGATAGGGGGAACGCTGTCCGCCGGCGGAGCGAACGCGATCAATTGCTACATCGACCGAGACATCGATCAGGTGATGCCACGCACGAAACGCCGTCCCCTACCCATGCATCGGGTCGCGCCACGCAACGCCCTCGTCTTCGGCTCTGCTCTCGGGGTCTTCGCGTTCACCTGGCTGTGGTTGATCGTCAATCCACTGTCCGCGGCCCTCGCGACGGCCGCATTGTTGTTCTACGTCTTCGTCTACACGATCGGGATGAAGCGATCGACCCCTCAGAACATCGTGATCGGCGGAGCCGCTGGGGCGATGCCGGTACTCGTGGGGTGGGCGGCAGTAACGAACTCGGTCGAGCTGCCGGCACTGGCGTTGTTCGGCATCATCTTCTACTGGACCCCACCGCACTTCTGGGCCCTTGCGATGCGCTACGAGAAGGAATACGCCGCCGCCGGTGTGCCGATGATGCCCGTGGTCTATGGCAAGGCTGAGACCACCAAGCACATCCTTCTCTACAGCTTCATGCAGCTTGCGATGTGTCTTGCGTTCTTCTCCACTGCGCACATGGGTGCGATCTATCTCTGGACCACCGTGGTCTTGAATGCGGCATTCATCTTCGAAGCCGTGCGCCTGTACAGGGAACCCACTCCGAAGCGAGCGTGGGGGCTCTTCCGCTTCTCGATCTACTTCCTCACCCTCTTGTTCGCAGCCATGGCACTGGACACGCTTCTCTCCTAGCGGGCGCCGTCGGCAGGAAACACCCCCACCACCGCAGAACCTCCCTTGGACCAGACATCTAGGGGGTACCCGTGTCCAAGAAGCTCTCTCTGACTGCGATCCTGCTGCTACTGACCGGTCTGATGGCCACAGCAGGTGCGGCCGGTGCAGCCGACAAGGCCGTCAACAAGACCGACAACATCCACTTGATCAAACAGCTCCCTTACGAAGGCGGCACCGACATCGCGTTCCAGGGCGATTACGTCTACTTCGGTCAAGAAGGCAGCACCGAAGGCGGCGTCCGGATACTCGATGTCTCCGGCAAGCTCCCCAAGGAGGTTGGGTTCATCAAGTGCCCGGGCAGCCAGAACGATGTTGCCGTGGTGCGGCCGGGACTTCTCGCGTTGGCGTATCACAGCGGCACATGTGGAGGCGTTCCCGGCGCAGGAGTTCGGCTGATCGACGTCTCCGATCCGAGGAAACCGCGCTTCCTAAGCGATGTCATCCTGCCGGGAGGAACACACACCCTCACGGTTTATCCAGGCACGGACCTGATCTACGCGTCTCCGGGTGGTCTGGCCAACGGTGGTTCCGTCGAGCAGATCCTCGATGCATCGAACCCCAACAAGCTCACCGTAGCTGCGACGTTCAAGCCGAACCAAACCGGCTGCCACGACATCACCTTCGCCCGCGCAGCGGATGGCGACACCATGCTCGGCTTCTGCCCCGGTGGCGGCGAAGTTTCGATCTGGGACGTAACCGATGAGCTGAAGCCGGTTGTCATCGCGCACGGCTTCACTCCCTCCTTCTTCCCGCACGCGGCGGTCCCAACGCCCGATGGCAAGTACCTGGTCATGACGGACGAAGCCTTCGCGGTCCACGATTGCATGGGTGGTCCGACCGGCTCGATGTGGGTCTTCGACATCCAGAATCCCGCGGTCCCCATCCCGGTCGGGCACTGGGGTCCACAACGCGGTTCAGCCCCGGTAGGCACTTACGCGACGGACTGGTGCACGGCTCACAACCTGAATTTCGTCGGCAAGACGAGGCAGGCAGTCGTCTCCTGGTACACCGGTGGGACCTCGGTGGTCGACTTCTCCGATCCCATGTTCCCCACAGAGGTCGCTTACTTCCAACCCGAAGACACCGACGTCTGGTCCTCGTACTACTTCGGCGGCTACATCTACACGAACGACCTGAGGAGAGGGATCGACGTCCTGAAGGTAGACGGACTGAAAACGAAGTAACCCGTTCGTCGGTTACTAAGTCACGTGTCGTTTACGACACCGGCTTAGCAACAGGACCGGCGAAGCCGGTCCGCCTTACTTGACTACGACGGTCCCCTCCATCGATGTCGGGTGGAGGTCGCAGTGGAAGTAGTACTCACCAGCCTTCAGGGCCGGGATGTCGTAGTCGGTGCTCGAGCCCCCAGGAACCTCTTGGCCTTTGAACAGATCCTTGGTCGCTGAGTCATCCTCGTAGATCGAGAAGTTGTGAGCGACCGAGTCCTCATTGTTGAACGGGAGAACCGACGCTTCGCCGGCCGTGAAGTCCAGCTCTTTGGTATCGAACGCAACCCCTGAGGCCGCCAAAGATTGCCCGGCCGCCCGCGCTGTGGCCGTCGTGTCGCCCGCCTCTGCGCCACCGAAGCCGATCTGGGCCAGCACGATCCCGATCACGATCGGATAGGTCATGACGACAACGAGCTCTGCAAGGGTCACCGCGTCGAGCCGTGGTTTGTAGGCGACGACGCCGCATGCGATCAAGATGTTGACGGCCATCATCAGTGCGACGACCGTGGCGGCTTCCGGTTCCAGGGCAAGCAAGATGCGCGAGAAGCCATAAGCGGCCCCTCCGATAACAACGAGGGCACCGATCGGGATCGCGATGATCAACGGAACCTTCACGCGAACACCTGCAACGAGATCTGGTCGGCTACTCATTTCGCTCGCTCATTTCCTTAGGTCCCACACTTCTAATTCTCGTTCGAAGTCGTCCCACTCCATAGTGTCGTGCTGGGTCTTCTGCTCGCTCGAATACCACCTGAAGAACAACAGCCCGATCACGGACCACAGTATCAAGCCACCACCGATCTTCATGATCAAACCGGCGATCATCTGGTCGGTGACCGCCGAGATACCCCACAAGCGCGGCGCGCGTGCATAGAAGTCGTAAATCGGCGTCGTCGCAAACGTCAGGAAGGACGCGGGGACAGTCGGCAGGAAAGATTGGCCAAGGAGGAACAACATCTTGGTCGGTGGTTGGAGCCGGCCCAACTCGGGCAGTGGCGTGACCACAACCCACCACATCACCAGCGCCGAGAAGACGAGCAGTAGGTGAAGAGCGAAGTGCCCAGGGTGGTTGGTCACCGCGAAGTTCACCACCACGGGCCAGTGAGTGAACAGGATGACCGCGTTGAACAGAGCCAACGCGATCAGAGGTTTCGTGAAGAAGCGCACTAAGGGCATCACCGGCCGTAGCAACCGACGCAGCAGCGGAGCAGGCAACCCCAGAAGGATCAACGGTGGGGCGATCAGTGAGAACAGCGTGTGTTGCACCATGTGAACGCTGAACAGGAAGTTCTCGGCGATGTCGTGGATCGGCCAGTCCGCGCCCACCCAGAGGATCGCCAGCCCCGAGAAGAAGGCGGCTTTCTGGATCCCCGTCGCGCTTACACGAGGTTCCTCGGGTTGGATCCACCACCTCAGGGCTGCTAGGTAAGCGACCGCGATAAGGCCGAACACGAGCCATACGTCGATGTGAGCGTGGAACCTCCACACCGAGTCCGTCGTGACCCCGTGTGCCAGCAGCACTGTCAGTGCTCCGCTCTAGCTTCCGAAACCAGGTGCGGGACCGCCGCGCGTGAAGAACAGAGCCATGACGGCCCCGAAGACGAAGAAGGCAAGAACGATGCCCGTGATGAAGAAGCGCCGGAACGTGTGGCTGTCGAACTTCAGGTGCATGAAGTAGAGGCCGACCATGACGAATTTGATGAATGCCAAACCGATGAGCATCGCCGTTAGAACCGAAGCCGAGATCGCCGTGACGTAATAGATCGCAACCTCGATCGCGGTGATGATCGCAAGGATCAAAGCGACGTTGACGTACTTGCGCGGCGAAGGGTGATCTTGCATGTGCGGGTCGACGACGTGCTCCATGCTTGTCTGTGCGTCACTCATCATGTAGCTCCCTAAGCGCTTGGGTTCGTGGGGACCAAGTAGATGACTGTGAAGATCACGATCCAGACGATGTCGACGAAGTGCCAGTAGAGACCGATCAGCTCGACCTTGCGAGCACCTTCCGATGAGGGTTCTAGACGTCCAGACCACGACAGGCCCACAAGCGCTAGCAACATCAAGATGCCAACCGTCACGTGCGCCCCGTGGAATCCGGTGAGAACGAAGAAGCTAGAACCGAACGTCGAAGTGCTGACCTTGAGACCCTCGTCCACGAACGAGGTGAACTCATAGACCTGACCACCAACGAACACGAGACCTAGGAACGATGTCGCGAGCAGCCAGATCCGCAAGCCTCGTTGATCGCCGCGCTGGATCGCGGCCAGGGCGAGGACCATCGTTAACGACGACATCAGCAGGACGAACGAGCTGACCGACGTGTAGGGGATGTCATAGATCTCATGCGGGGTGGGGCCTGCAACAACGCGGTTGCGGTAAAGCAGATAGGTCGAGATGAACGAACCGAAGAAGAGACATTCCGAACCGAGGAACGCCCACATCGCGAGCTTCGTGTTGTCCAGCCCTGTTGAGGTGTGGTGCTCGGGTGCTGCTGCGTGTGTGCTCATTCGTCCGCCGTCCCAGGCTCGAGGACCCACCCGACAAGCGACAGGAGGGTCCAAAGGAGCCCTCCGCCGATAACGAGCGGGGCGAAGCTCCAGTCACTGAAGAAGATGACGCCGTAGGCGGCGACCGGGAGGCCGAACGACGCGAACATCGGGAAGTAAGACGGCGAAGGCAGGTGGATGTGCTCCTCGTGCCCATCTGCACCGCCGGCGATCACGGGTTGAGGCTGCTCGTGCGGACTTCCGTACTTGCGGTACCAGAAGTCATCGCGCTCGTGGACCTGCGGGATCGTGTCGAAGTTGTGCTCCGGGGGCGGTGACGACGTTGCCCACTCGAGCGTCCTTGCGTCCCATGGGTCATCCCCCGCGGCCTCGCGCTTGGCCTTGCTGATCACGATGTTGACGAGGAAGACCACCATCGAGAACGCGATCGTGAACGCGCCGATCGTTTCGATGAAGTTCAGGAAGTCCCACCCCATGCCTTCCGGATAGGTATAGGTCCTTCGGGGCTGGCCCTGCAGTCCGACGATATGCATCAGACCGAACGTCAGGTTCATCCCGATGAAGAACAACCAGAAGTGGAGTTTTCCGAGGCCCTCGCCCAACGTCCATCCGAAGACCTTCGGCCACCAGTAGTAGATGCCGCCGAAGATGCCGAAGATGGCACCACCGAACAACACGTAGTGGAAGTGAGCAACGATGTAGTAGGTGTCGGTCTGCTGTGCGTCGTGAGGAACGATCGCGTGACTGACGCCCGACAGCCCACCGATGATGAACAGCGCGACGAAACCGACGCTGAACAGCAACGGTGTTTTGAATCGGATGTCGCCACCCCAAAGGGTGCCGAGCCAGTTGAAGATCTTCACGCCCGTCGGCACTGCGATGAACATCGTCGTTGCCGCGAACACCGAGTTGGCAACGGGACCCAAACCAACCGCGAACATGTGGTGGGCCCACACACCCCAACCCATGATCCCGATAGCTGCACCGGCGAACACGATCGCGGCGTAACCGAAGATGGGTTTGCGCGCGAAGGTCGGAAGGATCTCGGACACGATCCCCATCGCCGGCAAGATCATGATGTAGACCTCGGGGTGGCCGAACAACCAGAAGAGGTGCTGCCACAACAACGGCTCGCCGCCTGCCGCAGGATTGAAGAAGTTCGCTTCGAAAGCTCGGTCGAACATCAGCTGGAACAGCGCGACCGCGATGACCGGCATGGCGAACAACAGCAGGAACGACGTCACCATCGACATCCAGATGAACACGGGGAGCTTGAAGAACGTCATTCCCGGCGCCCGCATGTTGATGATCGTGATGATGAAGTTCACGGCACCGGCCAGCGATGCGACACCGAGGATCTGGAGGCCCAGGGAGTAGAAGGTCATCCCGTGACCAGGCAAGCTGGTGCTCAAGGGTGCGTAGCCGAACCACCCACCATCCGGGGCCCCACCGAGGAAGAAGCTCGAGTAGAGGAACAGGCCGCCCACAAGGAACACCCAGTAGCTGAACGCGTTCAGCCGTGGGAACGCAACGTCGCGTGCCCCGATCATCAGAGGGATGAAGTAGTTCATCAGCCCGACACCAAGGGGCATCACGACGAGGAAGATCATCGTCAAGCCGTGCATCGTGAAGAACTGGTTGTACTGACTCGCGGTCAGCACCTCGCCGTTCGGTTGTGCAAGCTGCAGACGGATCGCAAGAGCTTCGAGGCCACCGACACCGAAGAAGAACAGCGCGGTTGCGCAGTACATGATCCCGATCTTCTTGTGGTCGACCGTCGTCATCCATCCCCACACGCCGGTCTTGGCAGTGGGTCGCGCGAGCAAACCCCTACGAGGGAGGCTCCCTGTTGCCGTTGCCACTAGTTCACTCCCATCAGTCGAGACTCATCAGATAGTCCACTAACTTCGTGATCTCGTCTTGGCTCAACCCATAGTCCGGCATCAATGACCCGGGCTTCATCGCTGGAGGATCGGCCAACCACTCGGCGAGGTTCGCTTCATTCAACTCGAACGTTGCGCCGCCGAATGTCTCTCGGCTTGCCAGGTGCGTGAGGTCTGGGGCGGTTGTTGCGGCTGCGTCGGTCCCCTGGATCGCGTGACAGTTGATGCATGCACCTTCGAGGAACAGCTTCTGACCTTCGGCGACATCTGCCGACGGCGGCGCAGCAGGCTTCTGTTGCTCCGACACCCAGGTCTGGAACTCGGCCGGGGGGTGAGCGAAGACGATCAAGCGCATGTTGGCGTGGCTGAGGCCGCAGAACTCCTTGCACTGGCCCATGTATCTACCGGGCTCGAGAGCTGTGAAGTTGAGCTCGTTGTTATGCCCGGGTACGACGTCCTGGGTTCCGCTCAACCGAGGGATCCAGTAACTGTGGATCACGTCGGCGCCTTTCAGAGTGAGGTGCACCGGTTGGCCCACCGGGATGTGCAACTCGTTCGCGGTCGCGAAGTCGAAGTCGTCGTAGTCGTACTGCCACCAGAACTGCCGTGCAGTGACGGTTATCTCGAGAGCCCCTTCGGGTTTGTGGGCGATGTCGAAGATCGTCTTGATGCTGGGGATCAGCAGGCCGATGAGGATCAGCGCCGGCACCAAGGTCAGGACGATCTCGAGCTTCGTGTTGCCGTGGAACTGGGCGGCCTCGCGCCCCGGCTTGTGCCTGAAGCGCACCAGCGCGAACACCAGCAGACCCTCGACGACCACGAAGATAACGGCCGCAATCAGGATCGTGACGTCCCAGAGATTGTCGGCCTTCTCGGCGTTCGAGCCCGCCTGGTAATTCAAGAAGTCCTGTGGACCGTTGTTGGCGCAGCCCGCGAACAGGAGGACGAGAGCGAACAGGGTCGCCCCGACGTAGAACCGGCGTGAAC
This sequence comes from Actinomycetota bacterium, assembly GCA_034665745.1. Taxonomy (GTDB): domain Bacteria; phylum Actinomycetota; class CADDZG01; order CADDZG01; family WHSQ01; genus JAXDJJ01. Next base: position 32,021 of record JAXDJJ010000036.1, read on the forward strand.
GAGTGTTGGAAGGTCGTCTCATGAATTCCAGGCGGAATATATATGTTCGCAACCTGTCCTTAGACGGAATCGCGGGGGTAGCTTCACCACTTAGATGATCCCGACCGATGAACTAGAGGACTATCCCAAACGCACAAGCCTGAGTAGAAGGCTGCCGGTGGTGGTGATCGGGCTCGCGATCGTGGGGGCCCTGGCGTACGGAACCTTGAAACCGGCCCCGATAGATGCGAACGCGGGGCACGCGGCTCCCAGCTTCGAACTCGAGCTCCTCGATGGGAGCGGCACCCTCAGCGACACCGACCTGCGAGGCGGGCCCGTTGTCCTGAACTTCTGGGCGTCGTGGTGCGTCCCGTGCCGCGATGAGATGCCTCTGTTCGAGAAGAAGTGGCAGGCCTACAGGGATCAGGGGGTCACCTTCGTGGGGGTGGTGGTTAGAGACACGGAGGCAAGCGCACGTGACTTCATCAAGGCGCACCACATCACTTACCCGGTCGTGTGGGACCCGGATCAGACCCTGGTCGAGGCCCTCGGGGTAGACCCCTTACCGGAGACGTTCTTCATCGACTCGAGCTGGCATCTGATCTCGGGTGTCCAGCAAGACATGGGGGATGGATCGGGCGCGACGAGGTACTTCGGCTCGATCGATGCTGACCAGCTCCAGGAGCGGATCGACGCGCTCCTCGGTGGATCTTCGTGAGCACCGCGGCCCCCACGACCCGCACCGTTCCCCCTGCCGTGCTCGGGATGATCTTGTTCATCGCCTCGGAGATCATGTTCTTCGGTGGCCTGTTCGCGACCTACTTCTCGCTGCGGGCCGACCAGACCTCGTGGCCCCCTGCGGGAACGCAGGCCCCAGGGATCCTGTTGCCGATCGCGTTCACCGGATGTCTCGTCGCGTCGTCGATCACCTTGCATCGAGCAGGAGGGGCGGCGCCGGAGCGAGTTCGGGCGTGGTTGGCGGCCACGATCGGCCTCGGGACGATCTTCATCCTGGGCCAGGCGTGGGAGTGGCGGACCCTGATGGCGGAGGGGCTGAACGTCTCGACCGATGCCTACGGCACGACCTTCTTCACCCTCACTGGGGCCCACGGCATCCACGTCATCGGAGGACTCGGGATGCTCCTTGCCACCTACACCCGCCTTCGGGAAGGGGCCCACCGTCCCGGCATGCTCGAAGCGGTCGCCTACTACTGGCACTTCGTCGATGTCGTCTGGCTCGTCTTGTTCACCGCCGTGTATCTGACGGTCTGATGCGGACGCCTCAGGTCGGCTAGCCGGCCCCATCCTTTAGGGTTCTTCATCCGATGGAGACCCAGACGCAGTCCCTGTCCCCAGAGCGGCGCGCCAAGTTCTGGATAGGTGGAGCCGTGATCGTTGCAGTCCTGGTGGGACTGATCCTGTGGGCGATGACCCAGCCGGGGGCCGCGTCCAACTACCGGACCCCCACCGAACTATCCGACGCTCACGGCACCCTCGGGCAGGTCCAGCTCGCCGGCGTGGTGGCTCCCGGTTCGATCGAGCAAGACGGACTGGTCACTACTTTCGTCGTGACCGATGACATCACCGACATCACGGTCACGACCGACACACCGATGCCCGACGCGTTCAAAGACTCGTCGGAGGTCGTTGCGATCGGAACCTTCGATGGGGACACGTTCACCGCGACCAAAGTGCTCGCGAAGTGCCCCTCGAAGTTCAAAGCCAAGGTCTAGTTCTGTGGGACAAGGGTGATCTCCCTCGCCGGGCTCGGAGCCCCATCCCTGGTAGCCGCTCTGATCTTCGCCGTCTTCGGGCTTGTCCTCTGTGCCTCCGGAGCGATAGGTGACAGTGCTCGGTTGACCCAGGCGGGACGGCGCGCGGTTGGGGCCAGTTTCGCGTTCACCTCACTTTCGGCCATCGCTCTCGTCACGGCCCTCTTCGCACACGACTTCTCGCTGGAATACGTCGCGAAGTATTCGTCGCGCTCGCTCGCGGGCGGTTACACCCTTGGCGCGTTCTGGGGGGGCATGGAAGGTTCGCTGTTGTTCTGGACCTTGTTGTTGACGGGCTTCTCAACGATCGCTTTAGAGAAAGCGCGTGCGAGCACCCCTCGGTTGGTGGCGTGGGCAGGCGCGGTCCTAAGCGGCATCGCGGTCTTCTTCCTGATGCTGTTGGTGCTGCCGGCGAGCCCATTCACGACCCTCTCACCGATACCCCCCGACGGAAGCGGACTGAACCCCTTGCTGCAGTCGCCCGGGATGATGATCCATCCACCTCTTCTCTACACGGGCTTCGTCGGGTTCTCGATCCCGTTCGCATTCGCGATGGCAGCGTTGTTGTCGAAACGGCTGGACGCGTCGTGGTTCACCTCGACCAGGCGATGGACGTTGTTCGCATGGAGCGCCCTGTCCATAGGGATCGTGCTTGGGGGGGCATGGGCCTACACGGAACTTGGATGGGGCGGGTACTGGGCGTGGGACCCGGTCGAGAACGCCTCGTTCATGCCCTGGCTGACTGCAACCGCCTTCCTCCATTCGGTCGTTATCCAAGAGAAGCGTCAGATGCTCAAGGTCTGGAACGTCTCTTTGATCCTGATCACTTATGCCCTCGCGGTGTTCGGCACGTTCCTCACGCGCTCCGGGATCCTGTCCAGCATCCACACGTTCACTGAGGGACCTATCGGCAAGTGGTTCCTTCCATTCCTCGCACTGATGCTCCTCGGCGGGGTTGGGATCGTGCTCGCACGGATGAACGAGCTTCGGAGCGAGAACCGTTTCGACTCGTTGATGTCGCGCGAGTCCGCGTTCCTCGCGAACAACGTGTTGTTCGTGGCGGCAGCCTTCACGGTGCTATGGGGCACGATCTACCCGATCGTCGCCGAGGTCGTGACCGGCGCGCGCCTGTCGGTCGGCCCACCGTTCTTCAACTCGGTGTTCATCCCCTTGGGTCTCGCCATCATCGGCCTCACAGGTATCGGCCCACTGATCTCGTGGAAGCGGATGAGCAAGGGGGCCTTCGGGCGCATCGTTCGGATCCCGCTTGCGTTAGGCGTCATGACGATCGCAGCCCTGTTCCTCGGAGGCGTCCGAAGTACGGGAGCCATGCTTGCTTTTGGCTTGTGCGCGTTCACCGCCGGAGCGATCGTTGGGGAGTTCGTTCGAGGCGCACGCGTCTACCGGACGAGATATTCGATGGGACCGGTTCGCGCCGTAGCCGCGACCGTCGCTCGGAATCGCAGGAGGTACGGGGGTTACGTCGTGCACCTCGGGGTCATCCTGATCGTCATCGGTCTCGCGGGATCTGCGTTCAAGTCCGAGCGACACGCACTCTTGTCGACCGGAGAGTCCATGAAGGTCGGCAGCTACACGTTGACCTACGCCGAGAGGCTGCAACGCTCGACCGACGAGAAACAGATCAACACAGTTGTCATCGCGGTGAGTTCCGACGGCAAGGACGAGGGTTCGTTGTTCCCTCAACGCAACTTCCACCTCGCTCAACAGCAACCGCAATCGGAGGTAGCCATCCGATCGGGTCCGGTCGAGGACCTTTACGTCGTGGTCACCTCGATCGATGCCGACGGTGCTGCCGCGGTACGCGCGTTCGTCAATCCGTTGACATGGTGGATCTGGGTTGGCGCCGTAGTGATGCTTGGCGGGATGGCGATATTGCTCTCGTCACCGGCCCCCGCGCGTGCTACGGCCAGGGTCCGAAGCGAGATCCGCGAACCTGCGGCGGTGGCCCGATGAAGCGCCTCGTCCTTCTCGCGATCACGGGACTTCTTGCGATGGCGAGTCCGGCAGTAGCCGCCCCTCAAGACATCGCGAACGACATCTCCGAACACATCATGTCGCCGTTCTGCCCCGGGGTGACCTTGCACGACTGTCCCTCGGACTCCGCTGTCGATCTGCGGGATCGCATCACGGCGATGGCGGAACAAGGTTTCACGCGCGCCCAGATCATGGCGAAGTTGCTGGATGAATATGGCGAGTCGATCCGCGCTGAACCCACTGGTGGAAGTGGACTCGTCGCGTGGATCCTTCCGGCGCTCGCCGCGATCGGCGGCGGTTACGTCGCGTGGCGGTTCCTTCGAGGGTGGGCGCACGAACCTGCCCATCAGGAGGGTGACGCGATGAGTCCCTCCGATCGTGTGCGCATCGATGCCGAGCTCGACGACCTGCGGGGGAACGCATGATCGGCACCTTGGTCATCGGAGTGCTCGCCGTTGCGGCTCTCGCGTTCGTCGCGGCCCCCCTGCGACGCACCGAAACCCACGATCCTGGTGACCCGACCTCTGAGTTGGAGAACAAGAAGCTGGTCGCTTTGACCGCGATCCTCGACCTCGAGTCCGAGCGCGATGTCGGCAAGTTGAGCGAAGAAGACTTCCGCGAGCTGCGTACGGTCTACGAAACCGAAGCCCTAGACGCGTTGCACGAGCTCGACGCTATGGCAGACCCGGACGTCAGCGACCCTCTCGAAGCCGAGATCGCGCTCGTACGCGCTCGCATGGGTGCTCGCCGGTGTCGCAGCTGTGGGGCCGAGCGGAAGCCGGGGGCGGCACCATGTCCGGCATGCGGCGCATAGGGGCGGGGCTGGCGACACTTTCTCTCCTGGTTCTCATGTCGCCGAGCCTCACCGGATCGGCAGCAGCGGCAGAACGCGGGACGATCGAGGGCCGTGTCCTGAACGAGTCCACGAACGAACCCCAGCCTGGTGTCCGTCTAACCCTGACTTCTGGCACGGAGTCGGACCTTGGCGAGGTCGTCGCCACCGCAACCTCTGACTCGCGAGGTCGCTACCGGTTCACCGGGTTAACCACGGGCGCCGACCGTTACTACGCCTTGGATGCTCGATTCGATGGTGGGTTGTTCGCCGGGCGACCGATCGCGCTTCCTTCCGACACGAAACAGGTCCCGGTCATCGATTCGACCCTGCGCGTGTGGAACACCACCAGCGATCCGGCCGTCATAGCTATCAGGCGCGACGACCTCTTCGTCGTCACTAACAAGGATGGCATCGGCGTCATCGAATCCATCACCGTGCTCAACACGAGCCACGATGCTTACATCGGACGTGGCGCAGAGATGCTGGGAGACGAAGCCACCGGCGCGAGCTTCTCGTTCGGTCTTCCCCGCGGTGCAGAGTGGGGAGGCATCCTCGACTCGACCTTGGACATCCCCGATGTCGTGCAGATCGACCAGGGCGTTGCCGCCACGATCGCGATCCCCCCCGGTGAGAACCAAGCCACGTTCGCGTATCGGATGACCGGAACCGGTGGCTCGTTCGATCTGTCCCGGCCCGCGTTGTACCCAACCTTGGAGCTGTCGATATATGCCGCTGCACCTCTCGAGATCCGCAGCAACCGCTTGGTCGAGAAGGAGGATCTCGAGCTCGAAGGCAAGACCTATGGACGCTGGACCGCCGACGAGCCCATTGACGCCGGAGATCCGCTGCAGGCTTTGGCCGTTGCAGGCGGAAAGGTTCCGATCTGGCCCCTCGTAGGGGCAGGAGCACTGGTCATCCTGTTGTTGGGAGGCGCGACGTGGTTCGTGCGCAGGACCAAGCCGGGGGCCGCAACCCCACCTGATCGCGCTCGCTTGCTGGAAGAGGTGGCCGGACTCGATCTTGCCTACGAAGCAGGAGAGATCGAGAAGCATGAATGGGACAAGGAGCGCGCCGCGCTCGTCGGCAGGATCAGAGAGCTCCAGAGGAGCGGCCGATGATCGAGTTGCGGGGGGTTCGCGCGATCTATGGCCGGACGATCGCGCTCGATCAGGTGGACCTCGAGATCGGTGAGGGCATCACCGGCCTCTTCGGCCCCAACGGCTCGGGGAAGTCGACGTTGTTGAGGATCATCGCGGGATTGCAGCGCCCGGCACGTGGAGAGGTGCGCTTCGACGGCCGCCCGCGGCACCCGGCCGATGAGAACCTCCGTCGCAGGATCGGATACGCGGGTCACGACGTGGGCCTATACGGGCGCCTCAGCATCGAGGAGAACCTGCGCTTGTTCGCGGCCCTGTGGGGTGCGCCCGACGACCACGTCACCCACGTGATCGAAACGATCGGGCTCGCAGACCGCGCAGCTTCGCGCGTCGACGAGCTTTCGGCAGGGTTGAAGAGACGCGCCGGTGTCGCCCGCGCGCTGGCCTGTGCACCCGAGATCCTGCTGCTGGACGAACCTTTCGCAACCCTCGACGATGAAGCTGCAGACCTCGTGACTAGTGCGATACAGACGTGGCACTCGCCCGGACGCACCGCGGTGATCGCAACTCATGGCGC
>JAXDJJ010000037.1:0-58955 GCA_034665745.1 Actinomycetota bacterium
TGCTCGGAGTACGCGAAGTCGACCTCACCCGTTTCCTTGAACTTCCTCGCCTGATCGTCGTCCATCAGATCCATCGCCGCGCGCTCGCAGTCGGCAGCCGACAGAGGAGGGAACTCCGTCTTCAACAGGTGGCCGTTAACCCTGATGTAGGCAGGCCCACCGGCCTTCACGTGAAGGTCGGAACCTCGTTGATCTACGAGGTAGCGGAGGAAGTCATGGATCGTTGCCATCTCTTCGAAGCCTCCCGAACGTAGGCACAACTCACAGGGTCGGACAAATCAAACATCGGCACGTGGGGTGGCGGTATTGAGTGGTTCGACGGCTTCGCGTACTCCCAACTTCTGCCAAGCCCCCTGAGGGGCCTGTCCCGGCCGGTTTTGCCCGGTTTCCTGGGCGTACCCCACGGGTACATACCTATCAGACCAGTTGAGGAGGTTCACATGATCGAAGAAGGCCGTATGGAACAGCAGAGCCAAGAGACGACCCCTACCAAGATGTCGCGTGCCGAGGCCGGACGCAAGGGTGGGAAGACCACGAAAGAGCGCTACGGCGACGAGCACTTCGGCAAGATCGGTCGCATCGGCGGCAAGAAGGGTGGGGAGACCACCAAGCGCCGCTACGGCTCGGAGTTCTACCAGAAGATCGGCCGCATAGGCGGCTCGAAGTAACCACGTTGTAGCGAACTGACGGCCGCGTGGCCGGCGCGGTCCTTATGCTGGCGTCACATGCCGGCACCCCAAGTTCGTAGAGGCGCGGCCATAGCGTTGTTGGCCGCGTTTCTCCTTGTCTACACCCCATCGATCGCGACGGCCCAGTCATCCGAGCCGTCGTCCGAGTCGAACTCGATCACCTTGATCGGCCAACCCGTGTGGCATGGGCCGGACGACCCTTTGGGGCTGAGACTGCGGATCGATAACGACGGACTTTCGACCCTCGACGGCTTCAGGCTCCAGGTGAGGGCCTACTCGCCTGCACGGAGTCGTTCGGAGCTCCACGAGAACTTCGAGGTGGACCCGCTCCGTCTCGAATCGAGCTCGCTACCGATCTATCGGTTGGATCAGGTGATCCCTGCCGGAACGTCATCGATCGTCACGATCGAAGAACCCATCTCGGCGTTGTCGTCGGTGGTCGCTGCAACGGACGGCGGGGTCTATCCGATAACCGTGACCCTCACAGATTCCGATGGCTTCACCGCCCTCGACACCATCACTACTCAACTTCTCTACTTCCCCGAGGACGTCGAAGTACCCCTCAACGTGGTGCTGACCTGGCCCCTTGCGGACCTGCCCTCGCGCGCCGGGGGTGGGGTATTCGTCCCCGACGACACCGGGGACACAAGCCTCGAGCGCGCCACGGCCGACGATGGATGGCTAACTGGGATCCTGAGCGCCCTCGAGGCACCGAGCGCAACACCCTTGCGGCTGGGGATCGCTCCCGGAGCAAGATTGATCGAAGAGCTCGGGGACATGGCGGACGGGTTCCGCCGTGATGACTCCGGCACGACCCGCACGATCGAAGCGAACGATCCCATCGCTGAAGCAGCGGGCGACCGATTGACCCGTCTGCGCGAGCTTCTTGCCGAACAGCGCACCCAACCGATCCTGACCCCGTACGCGCTTCCGGACCTGACTTCGATAGACGACTTCGAGCAGCTCACTGCGCAGCTGGCCGCGGCTACCTCCGTGCTAGAGCAGGACACCGATGTACTCACTGACAAATGGCTCTTCCCCCCCGCCGGGCGGGTAGACGAGGTCACCCTCGAGCGCCTCCGCTCCTCGGACGTGGCTGCCAGCACGTTCTTCGCGGAGGATGCCCTGGAACCTGCGGTGGACGAGCTGGCCGCGCGCTGCCGGGAAGATTTCCTGGGGACCCCCTACACATGTCCGGTGAAGGTCGGAACCGCCAGCGGCGACGCTCGAGGTTTCGTCCTCGACCCGGAACTCCAACAACGCTTCGGGGCCCTCGTGCAGGAACCTGGAAACGTTCGGGAGTTGCAGAAGTTGTTCGCCGAGATCGCGATGATCTGGGCGGAGCTGCCGGGGACCGAGGGCCGCGTTATCCCTCTCGCGGTTCCGCCACTCTGGCATCCGCCTCCCGCGATCGCCGCGCGTTTCGTCAACACGTTGGCGGACTCACCGTGGATCCGCTCGCGCACCCCGCGTGCAGGGCTCCACTTAGGTGGGGGAACGATCGAGCGAGATCTCGTGACGGAGTTGCCGCCATCCAGGGTTGAGCCTGAGGACTCGTACCTCCAAACCGTCGATGCCGCAACGGAAGTGGTCGAAAGCTTCGCTCGCGTGCGACCCGATGTCGGTCTGGTCCAGCGGTTGAGACGCGATGTCCTCGTTAGTCAAAGCGTCTTGTGGTGGGGAGCCGATCCCCTCCGACTTCAGCAAGGAGCTGCCTACGCGGCGAACGCGCGGGACGAAGCGGAGGAGGAACTCGGGAAGATATCGATAGGGGGCCGGACCCACATCACCCTCGCATCGAAGAGTGGGGCCTTACCCCTCGTCTTACAGAACGGCACGGATTATCCGGTGACCCTTCAGATCGACCTCGAGTCTTTCGACCGCGACCTGGAGTTGAGCGAACGCGTGATCCGGCAGACCTTCGATCCCGGGGCGACTTCCTTGTCGGTGCAAGCGAGCGCGCGCGCAAGTGGCATCTATCCCGTCGGCGTTCGGGTCGAGGCCTCGGACGGGTACAAGATCTTTGAGACGTCGATCTCTATCCGATCGAGCACCTTCAACCAGATAGCCCTCGCGATCACGCTTGGAGCGTTCTTCTTCTTGGTCTTGTTCTCGGCGCTTCGTGGGTTCAGACGCAGGAGACTCGCTGCGACAGGAGACTCAGCCGAGTGAAGTCTCTCGCGCGTGCGTCCGCCGTGATGACCCTCGGCACGGTCCTGTCGCGCGTCACCGGGCTCGCACGTTTGGCAGCGATCGCAGCAGCTCTTGGAGTTGCGGAGAGCAGGCTCCCCGACGCCTACAACCTTGCCAACACCGCACCCAACATCGTGTACGAGCTCATCCTCGGGGGGATCCTGACTTCGGTCTTCGTACCCGTCTTCGTCGAGCTACTACAGAAAGAAGGACGGGAGAAAGCATGGGAGGTCGGTAGCGCGATCATCAACATCTCGATGGTCGTCCTCCTCGGGATCACGGCGCTCGGCATGCTCGCCGCCCCTCTGATAGCGAAGTTCTACGCACTCACCCTCGAGGGCAACGAAGCGGTGATGCAAGAGCGCGTCTTGACCTTCCTGCTCCGCCTGTTCCTCCCGCAGATCATCTTCTACGGACTTGCCGCGATAACCGCTGGGCTACTGAACGCGCACAAGCGATTCGGTGCGCCCATGTACACGCCGGTGTTGAACAACCTCTCGGTGATCGCGATCTTCATCGCATTCCATCAGGCGTACGGCGAGAACGTTTCCCTCGACACGATCTCCTCGAAACAGCTGTGGATCATCGGGGTAGGGACCACCGCAGGAGTTGCGATGATGGCACTGGCCCAGCTCCCGTTCCTGCGAAGCCTCGGTCGATACCGGTTCACGTTCTCGGTAGCTCACCCATCGATCAAGAAACTGGCTCGGCTATCGGTGTTCGTGATCGGCTACGTGATCGCCAACCAGATCGGTTACCTGATCGTTCAGGTGCTCGCGACCGACCAGCAAGGCGGCTACTCCGCGTACATCAACGCGTTCACATTCTTCTTGTTGCCGCATGGGCTGTTCGCGGTGTCGGTGATAACTGCGCTGCTTCCGGGGATGAGCGAGCACGCGGTTCACGCTCGGTGGGCCGAGTTCCGCGACCAACTCTCTACCGGTATCCGGTCGACGTTCCTGCTGATACTTCCCGCTGCCATCGGCTACTTCGTGCTGAGCGAACGCATCGTCCGGTTACTACTCGAGCGCGGGGTGATGTCACCGGAGTCGACCCATCTCGTCGGCGGAGTGCTCCGACTTTTCGTCATAGGACTAGTTCCGTTCTCTTTGTTCCAACTATTCCTGCGGGCCTTCTACGCGATGCAAGACACGAAGACTCCGTTCCTCATCAACTGTGCAGCCGTTGCTTTGAATATCGCGGTGAACCTGCCGCTGTACCACTACTTCGGCGTCGAGGGCTTGGCCGCGGGTCACGCTCTCGCGTACACGTTCGGGGCAGCGGTTCAGGCGCGCGTACTCGCACGTCGCATCGGGGGGATCGACGGACCCAGACTGCGGGCGAGCTTCGCCAGGATCGGAGGAGCGAGCATTGGGATGGGTGGCGTCACGTGGCTCGTTGCCGAGCTGTGCGAACGCGGATTCGATGGAACCGCCACCCTCGACCAGCTGATCGGGCTGGGGGCCCCGGTTATCGCCGGAGTGATCTCCTATCTCGCGTTCGCGCGCATGCTTGGCGTGCGCGAGCTTGCCCTCGTGACGGGCCTGGTCTCACGGCGGTCGAAGGGGGGCGATGTTTAGCAGATGCTCCCAGACGCCGATAATCCCTTGATGGTTAGTCCACATTCACGCGCGCTGGCCGCGGACGAGCGCGGCCTGATCATGGGCTGGTTGGGGAAACTCCTGATCGGTTTCCTTCTTGTCGCCGTAGTGATCTATGACGGTGGTTCCATCCTGGTCAATTTCTTCACGCTTGACTCCACCGCCGACGAGATCGCGGTCGAGCTCACTACGAATGTCTTGCCCGGTCAGCTGTCGCTGAACCAGATCCAGCCGCGCGCCGCCGAGCTGGCGAAGGAGTCTGGCGCCCGCCTCGTGGGGGTGTCGGTCGAGGGGAACGTGGTGAAGGTCACCTTGAGGCGCCGGGCGAACACGTTGGTTATCGGGCGGATCGGACCGATCGAGGACTGGGCGCGCGCGACCGTCGAGGGGCAATCGGGGACCGGTTGACGGCGGGCACCAAGACGCCCTGTCTCACCCACTAGCATCCTGACCTCATGCCCGAAGTAGATGACGTCCTCGCGGGGCGCTACGAACTATCCAGCGTCATAGCGAGTGGAGGCATGGCCACCGTGTGGCGTGCACGAGACCAAGTGTTGGCAAGGTCGGTGGCAGTCAAGATCCTTCATGAGCATCTCGCGGACGATGCCGCGTTCCTCGAGCGCTTCCGACGGGAGGCCGTCGCCGCCGCGGGCTTGACACACCCACACGTCGTGGCCATCTACGACACGGGTGAGATGGAGGAACCGGGTTCCCGGTGCCACTACATAGTCATGGAGCACTGCGGTGGCGGCACCCTCGGGCAGCTGCTCAAAGCGGACGGGCCCTTCCGTCCCGAACGGGTCGCTGGTATCGGGGCAACGATCTGCGATGCCTTGGCTTACGCGCATTCGCGCTCGATCATCCATCGCGACGTGAAGCCGGCGAACGTCCTCATCGGTGACGACGGGCTGTTGAAGGTCGGGGACTTCGGCATCGCGAAAGCGGTCACAACAGACAATGACATCACGACCACGGGCAAGATCCTGGGCACGGTTGCATACATCTCTCCCGAATACGCGACCGATCAGGCCTTGGATGCACGTTCAGACATCTACTCGCTCGGTGTTGTCCTCTACGAGCTCGCCGTGGGCCGCGTTCCGTTCCACGAAAGCACGAATGTCGCGACCGCGATGCGCCACGTCAATGACGCGCCGCCACCGTTGCGAAGTATCAGAGCCGGCATACCGAAGTCTCTCGAGAACATCATCTTGAAGGCCCTGCAGAAGGAACCCGATCGGCGCTTCGCAACGGCCGACGAGATGCGCGAGTCGCTCGAGAACCTTGCACCTGGAGCCAGTCGGGCCAGCGTCGTGACATCTGCGACGCGCGCGGTTCCTGCGTCGGCCCCATCAACATTCCGGAACGAGAGCAAGTGGATCGTTCCCGTTCTCTCGCTGATAGCTGGAGCGATCATCCTTGCAGCCCTCGCAAGCGCGATCTTCGACACAGGTGACAGCACGAAGAAACCTCCGGCGGTCGATGTTTCTGGATCCGCTCCTATCGAGATCGACTCGGTTGCCGACTTCGACCCAGAGTTCGACGGCAGCGAAGACCCATCGGGTCTTCCCGAAGCGATCGATGGCGACCCGGCTACGTCGTGGAAGACGGACTCGTACGTGAACCCGTTGCACACTTACAAATCGGGGGTCGGCATCCTGCTCGACCTCGGTACAGAACAGGACGTCACGACGGTCACGATCGCCACCCAAACACCGGGACTCGACATCGAGCTGCTCGCGGGCGATTCGGTCCCCACCGCGGCGAGCGATCTGGAAGTGATCGATTCACTCGAAGGGGTGCCGCAGACCTTCGAGTTCGAAGCCGGAGTTTCCGCTCGGTACTGGGTGGTCTGGATAACGGATCTCCCCGGCGGGGCCGGAGGGATCGGCTCGATCGCGGAAGTGAAGTTCTTTGGTCGTTGAGCGAACCGACGAAGCCTTGCTGGGGGCTTTCCTCGCGGGCGACACCGGCTCGTTCGATGTCCTGATGGGCCGACATGAGGACAGGATCTTCGCTCTGGCCCAACGGATGACGGGCAACCGTTTCGATGCCTTGGACGCAACACAAGAGGCGTTCATCTCGGCCTTCAAGAACGCCGGCAAGTTCAAGGGCAACTCTGCCTTCTCTACCTGGCTCTATCGGATCGCGATCAATGCCTGCACCGACCTGCTCCGGAAGAAGAAGCGGCAGGTGCCTGTAGAGGACGTGGAAGGCAGCGGGCCGGTCCGACAGGTGGAAGATGATGTGCCTCTTCGCCTCGATCTCCAGCGCGCCCTCGCCGAGCTCAATCCCGAGCACCGTGAAGCGGTCCTTCTGCACGACGTTGGGGGGTACCCATATGAGGACATCGCGGATCTAACCGGGGTACAGCTTGGCACCGTGAAATCCCGTATCAGTCGGGGTCGAAAGAAGCTCGCGGAGATCCTGGAACAACGCGGCCCCCAGCGTGCGTCCAAGGAGACGACATGAACGAACTGACGCACGAGACGACCTCGGAACTCCTCGCGGCTTACGTTGCGGGTGGCCTCTCCGCGCCCGACCAGCTGGCCGTCGAACTCCATCTCGAGTCGTGCTCGGACTGTTCGTTGGAGCTGGCGGGTGTACGACTGCTTTCGGCGGATGAGGTCGAGCCGATGACGGGGACGGAGCGGGATCGGCTGTCGCATGCAGTGCGGGCCGCAGTGACGGCGCCCGCTAAGAGATCGTGGTCGGAACGGTTCGGGCGACGGGTTGCCCCCGCGTTGGGGGCCGTTGCCTTGATCGCGATCGCGGTGGTCGCGATCGTCTCTCTACCTCGTGATTCCCAGGACGCGCCTGCGCTCGCCCCTAACACCGCCGAGAGTGGAGCCCTCTTCGATGCCGATACGGGGACAGGTGGAGCGGGGGCGGCCGATGCAGCGACGGAGGAGCTCGGCTCGGATGCCGGGCAACCCGCCACATCTCAAGGCCACGCGGCGGGGGCGGCCACCAAGGGGTCGAACACGGCACCAGACACGGCGGCACAAACTGAGATCGCACTGCGCCCGTCGTCGACCACACTTTTCTATGACACGTCGTTCGCGGCGATCGGGTTCGATCTAGGTGCCCTCGTTCCGGCCCAGTCACCCAAACGCATGGCGGGCGGGACGTTCGCGAGCCTCACCGAGTCCGCCCCCGATGAGCGAGTGGCCTCCTGGATCGAGACCTGCGCCGGGATCACCATCTCGACGAGCCGCGAGGAGCTAACCGCGACGTCGGCGGCTTATTACGCGACCGACGACGTGTTGGTCATCGGATTCACATGGATCGACACGTCGACCGCGCGGTTGAACTACTTCCTCCAAGGCTGGCGCGCGGGACGGTGTGACCGAGTCACTCCCATCTACCGCGCGGGGCACCTCTAGCCTCGGGAATCGGTAGCCACGGCAGGTCGTTCGATAGTGTGTGAGCACTATGAGCGAAAGAGATGTAGTGATCGTGGGGTCCGGCCCGGCAGGCCTGACCGCCGCCGTCTACACCGCCCGCGCGAACCTCAAGCCGTTGATGGTCGAGGGGATCGAGGCGGGTGGGCAGCTGATGCTGACGACCGAGGTCGAGAACTACCCCGGGTTCGTAGACGGGATCATGGGGCCCGAGTTGATGGAGCAGATGCGCAAGCAAGCTGCACGCTTCGGGACCGAGATCGTCACCGACCAAGTCACTTCTGTCGACTTCTCCTCGAGTCCTTTCAAGGTCTCGACCTCTTCGGAGACCTACAGCGCACGGTCGGTCATCATCTCGACTGGAGCCTCCGCCAAGATGCTCGACGTTCCCGGGGAGAAAGAGCTCCTTGGTCATGGCGTCTCGACCTGCGCGACCTGTGACGGCTTCTTCTTCAAAGAGCAGGAGTTGCTCATGGTCGGGGGTGGCGACTCTGCGATGGAAGAAGCCACGTTCCTGACCAAGTTCGCCTCGAAGGTGACGATCGTCCACCGCCGAGACAGCTTGCGTGCGTCGAAGATCATGCAGGACCGCGCCATGAACAACCCCAAGATCGAATTCGTCTGGGACTCGGTCATCACCGAGATCAACGGCAACGGCAAGGTGGCAGGCGCGCGGATCAAGAACCTGAAGACAGGCGAAGAATCCGAGCTTCCGGCCGGTGGCGTATTCGTTGCGATCGGTCACACGCCGAACACCGGGCTGTTCGAGGGGCAGCTAGACCTCTCGGGTGGTTACATCGTCACCGAAGCCGAGGGGACCCAGACGTCCGTTCCCGGCGTGTTCGCGGCAGGAGACGTTGTCGATTTCCGCTACCGGCAGGCGATCACCGCGGCCGGCATGGGGTGCATGGCCGCGATCGATGCCGAGCGCTACCTCGAAAGCATCTCGACGCACTAGACCGTTAAACCGCCGGCGTCTTCTACGCTCGTGCGATGAAGCATCTCGTGCGCACCGTGCTCGCATCCCTTGTCGCGGCCCTCATCGGCATGCCGGCGAGCGCGGCCCCCTATCTGTCGCCCGTCCAGGACCAGCGGATGACCTTCCCCGTGGCACGCTCGAGCTGGTACTCGGTCATCAACTTCGCCGACGATTGGCATGCTCCCCGGATGCGGAAGATCGACGGCAAGTGGCGACAGGTCGGGCTCCACGAGGGCAACGACATCTTCGCCGAGCCCGGAACCCCCATCAGGGCGGTCGCGCCCGGCCGGGTCGAGAACATCGGGTGGCTCTTCTACTCCGGGTGGCGGGTAGGTATCCGTGGTGATGACGGCCGCTACTGGTTCTACGCGCACATGAGCAGGTTCGCGCCGGGTCTGACGGCTGGTGATCGCGTTGACACCGGCACCGAGCTCGGGACCGTTGGCAACACGGGCTACGGCAACCGGCCCGGCCACCATGACGAGTTCACCTACCACCTGCACATAGGCATCCAGACGGCCTCGGGGACCTGGGTCGATCCATATCCATTGATGCGCAAGTTGTATCGAGCGGCGTCTGGAGGCGGCTCGTGAAGGAACTGATCCGAGAGGGCGATCGTTCGCAACAGGTTGCGGATGTCCAGATGCGCTTGAGATCGCTCGGGATCACCATCGAGGACGAGACGGGAACGTTCGGTCCTTCGACGCGCCAAGCGGTTCGCAACTTCCAACAGGGCCGAGAGATCCTCACCGACGGGATCGTCGGCCCGCAGACGTGGAGCGAACTGGTCGAAGCTTCATGGCGCCTCGGCGATCGGTCTCTCTATCTCAAGCAGCCGCCCCTACGTGGTGACGACGTCGTGGCGTTGCAAGGGCAATTGAATGCCTTGGGGTTCGATGCAGGTCGACAGGATGGGATCTTCGGCAAGAACACCGCGATCGCGGTGCGCGCGTTCCAAAAGGAATACGGCGTCGCTGAAGACGGGATCTTCGGAGCGGTCACGAACGCGGCCCTCTCGGGATTGCGGGTCGATAGACCGGGTACCGCCAGACATCTACGCGAACAACTAAGTCGGATAGAACACCCCGGCCTGCAGAGCGCGCTCGTCATCGTTGACCCCGGGCATGGAGGAACGGACTCGGGTGAGCGCGTCGGCGGTCTTAGAGAGGCCGACGTGTGTTGGGAGCTTGCCGTCCGGCTCGCAGAGCAACTGGTGGGCCGCGGGGCGCGCGTGCGATTCACGCGCACCGAGGCGGAAGGTCCTGAGGCATCCGAGCGGGCGCGCCGGGCGAATGACATCGACGGCGACCTGTTCATCTCCATCCACCTCAACACCCATGACCAGACGAGCGCCGAAGGGTCCTCGACGTACTACTTCGGCTCTTCACGCGTCGGTGAAGCTCTAGCCGACAAGATCCAAGACGAGTTGGTCGACCTCGGGTTGAAGGACTGCAGGAGTCACGCACGCTCGTACACGATCTTGAAGGAAACGCGCATGCCCGCGGTCCTCGTCGAGCCGGTCTTCATCAGCAATCCGCAGGAAGCTGCCCGTTTGGACGACTCCCATTTCCTCGGGCGGATCGCTGCATCGGTCGCGCGCGCGGTGTCCAGGTATTTCGACGAACGCGAGGCTTAGGTCCTCTAAGAACCCGGGGACACGACCTGCGCGTCCTTGACCTCACCAACCATCACGTCGAGAAGTCGGTCGAGCTCTTCGAGCGATACGAAATCCACAACGATCTTTCCCTTGCGTTTGCCCATCTCGACCCGGACGCGCGTTTGCAACCGCTCGCCCAAGCGGCGTTGTGCTTCCGCGACCATCGGAGAGCGTTCGGTCCCTTGCAGTCTTGGACTCGCGCCCGTTCCGCCCGACATACCTTGATAAGTCCGGACGACGTCTTCGGTCTTCCTTACTGACAGTTCCTCGGCCGCGACACGCTTGCCGAGGCGTTCCTGGAGTACCGGATTCTCGAGGCCCAGTAAGGCTCTCCCGTGACCCGCGGTCAACCGTCCTTCGATCAGAAGACGCTGGATCGGAACGGGGAGGTCGAGCAGACGCATCGAGTTCGAGATCGTGCCGCGTGTGCGACCGAGCTTCTCGCCCAGGGCCTCTTGTGTCAGTCCCCCATCCTCGATCAGTTGTTTGTACGCCGCGGCCTCCTCGATCGCGTTCAGGTCCTCGCGATGAAGGTTCTCGACAAGAGCGCGCTCGAGTGAGCCTCGCTCGTCCGTCTCGACGATGACGACGGGAACGGAACTGCGGCCCGCACTGCGGGCCGCGCGCAAACGCCGCTCCCCCGCTATCAACTCGAAGCGACCCGATGGCATCGCACGCACCAACAGAGGCTGAAGAACACCAAGCTCTCTGATCGAGGTGGTCAGCTCCGCCAACGCGGCGTCTTCGAACGCGCTTCGGGGTTGCCGAGGGTTGGGATCGATCTGATCGAGCTCGATCTCGTCCAGCGAACCCTTGCCTTCGAGTTCGTCACCGCGGCCTTGGGACGGCAACAACGAATCCAGGCCGCGACCCAGTCCCGATCGTCGTGGGGGCATGCTCTATCGCTCCTTTGCGGGTGAAGGCTCGGCGAGGTCGATCTCGGACCACGGTTCCGTGCGGGGCCAGTCGAGGTGAAGATCATCAGGTTCGGGCGTCACCGTTCCGTAGCCGCGGCCCCCGGGGCCTGGGGTCGCCGGTCGATCGGCCGTCCCCGCGGGACTCACCCTCGCGCGCGGCCGGGGTTGGCTGTCCTCCTCGATCCCGTAACGCGCGGCAAGCTCCGCAGCTAACAGCTTGTACGAGATCGAGCCACGCGACGACGGGTCCAATGTGACGACCGGCTCGCCGAACGACGGGGCTTCAGATAACCGCACGCTCCGAGGGACGACCGTCTTGAAGACGAGGTCACCGAAGTGCGAGCGGACCTCGTCCGAGACCTGACTCGAGAGCTTCGTGCGCGCGTCGTACATCGTCAGCAACACGCCGGCGATGCGGAGCTCGGGGTTCAACGATCGACGCACGCGCTCCGCGGTATTCAGCAGCTGTCCCAAACCCTCCAACGCGTAGTACTCGCACTGCACGGGGACCAAGAGGTCCTGCGCCGCGACCAACGCGTTGATCGTGATCAAGCCAAGAGAGGGAGGGCAGTCGAGGAAGATGATCTCGTAGTCGTTGGTCGCGCTCGCGAGGGCTTCCGCCAACTTGTGTTCGCGCGCCAACGAGCCCACCAGCTCGATCTCAGCGCCGGCAAGGTCCAGCGACGATGGAGCGCAGAACAATCCGTCCAGAGCGGTCGGAAGGACGACCTCGTTCAACGACGCGTCTCCGACCATCAGGTCGTAACTCGAACGCTCGACCGTGCGGTGGTCGATGCCCACTCCGGTAGTCGCGTTGGACTGTGGGTCGACGTCGACGATCAGCGTGCGATGACCGCGTTGCGCCAGAGCCGCGGCAAGGTTCACCGACGTCGTGGTCTTGGCGACCCCGCCCTTCTGGTTAGCGACGCAGACGATCCGCCCGCCGCCGGTAGGTATCCGGCGAACTTCCAGGAGTTTCCAGTCTTTGGTTCCCTCAGGCACCCCTCTAGCTCTTTCCTGGGAAGTGAGAGCGTCAGTTGGTGATGGTAGCGATCCCATCAGACCATGCTTCGGCCTCGCTCGGAAGCGCAGCCGACGGTCCGTGGAACACCACCGCGGTCCCCCCGGGAGCAACCAAGGGAAGCACTAGTTCGAAGGCGGCCGAGGGGGCAGCCAGGGCCCGAGCCGTCGCCACCGCGTGGCGCAACCCCGGATCGAGGGCCGCCTCCTGGGCGGTCATCCGCAGGACCTCACAGTCGAGGTCGAGCTCTCTCACCACCTCCTCCAGGAACCCCGCACGCCGTCCCCGGGGCTCGAGAAGCCGCCAGTGACGCTTCGAGGTGATGGCCAGGGGTATCCCGGGCAGCCCGGCTCCGCTGCCCACGTCCACGCAGGGGCCCTCTGGGGCGGTCTCAACCAACCCGAGCACTCTGAGGGAATCGGCCACATGCCGCTCGTGGAAACGTCCGAGATCGGCCGGGCTAACGAGGTCTAGCGTGGGGGCCCACAGCTGGACCAGATCTTCGTAGGCAGAGAGTTTTCCCTGGTCAGACATGTTTTCACATGAAACCACGGCGGCCCCTAAGGGCATCACTCGCCGCGGATAACGACCTTCCGGTTGGGCTCTTCGCCCTCGCTGAAGCTCGATGCGCCATCCACCTCGGCGACCGCGTCGTGAACCACCTTGCGCTCGTATGACGTCATCGGCTCGAGCTCGATCTCGGTGCCTCGTTCCTTGGCCCGGCCCGCCATCTCACGGGCGTACTCGGCTAGGGAGTCCCTGCGGCGAGCTCGGTATCCCTCGACGTCGACCGCGAGGCGAACCCGGGAACGAAGCCGCCTCTGGACGGCGGCACGGGCCACCTCCTGAAGGGCATCGAGGGTCTGCCCACGGCGACCGATCAAGGCTCCGAGGTGTTCGCCGGCGACGTCCACGTGGGCCGTGGTCCCGTCGACCGAGGTCCCTACTTCGCCCTCGAGCTCCATCGCCGCTAGCAAGCCGGAGATGAACTCCTTGGCGGTGTCGGCGACCTCTTCTGGGGTTGCCGGCTCGGCGCGCTCGTCCCCCTCGGATCCCGCTGCATCCAGGGCACTAGCTTCGGAGGTGTCGCTATCGGCCTGTTCGGTCTCGGTGGTTTCGGTTTCGGGCATGTCGTCATCGGCTCCGGTCATCGGCTCGTTCTCGGTCATCGCTTCTTCTTCTTCTTGTTCCGGTTGGGCACCCCGGTAGCAGGCTTCGGCGGGCTCTCGTCGTCGGCCTCTGGGAGGGCCTTGGCCTTGGTCTCCTTTACCCCGGGAACGGCCGCGTTATGAGGCACGGCGGCCAGGATGATCCGCTGCTGGACGATGGTCCACATGTTCGTGGTCAGCCAGTAGAGAACGACGCCGGTCGGGAAGCTGAAGGCGAAGAACATGAGCATGACCGGCATGATCTTGGCGAACATCTGCATCTGCGCCGCCTGAGGGTTGTTCGGGTCCTGGCGGGCCTGCATCTGCTTCTGCTGATACCAGGTCGTGATGCCCATCGCGAGGACCAGCACGAGGTATGGGAGAGCGGAAACAAGACCGCTCCCGCACGACACGGTGAGCTCGCGGCTGGCCGACGACAAGCTCTCGAGGGAGGTGGTCGTCGGGGGTCGCAGGATCCCGTTGGCCGAGCAGTTGAGGTGGAGTCCGAGGAAGTCGTAGACCCGGGTGGCGTGGGTGATGAGGTCGTCGGCGAGACGGGAGCCCTGCAGGGTCTCGAGGATGCCGGAGACCTGCCCCTGAACCGCGTGCACCCCATCGGCGCACACCTTGGCAGCCGCGTCGGCGACCCTGATGCAGAAGTCCGCGGGGGCGATGAATACGTTGCGGGGGACGTTCGGTGGCGGGGTGTAGCCCATGTACTTGAGGGGTGTGCGGATCGTGTAGAAGAGCCCGATCAGGACCGGGAACTGCAGCAACAGGGGAGCGCAGCCGCCGAAGGGATTGACCCCATGTTCCTTGTACAGGGCCATCATCTCTTCGTTCATCTTCTGGCGGTCGCCCTTGTGCTTGGCCTGGATCCGCTTGACCTCGGGCTGGATCCGCTGCATCTCCCGCATCGAACGGGTCTGCTTGATCGACAAGGGCAGCAGGATCACGCGGACCGCGAGCGTGAGCAGGATGATCGCCAAGCCGTAGCTCGGGATCAATGCGTAGAAGCCGGTTAGGGCTCCTGAGAAGACCTCGAACAAGCCCATCTATACGGCCCTCTTGCCCGGAACCGGATCGACCCCACCGGGGTGGAATGGATGACAACGGGCGACCCGGCGGATCGCCATCGCGCCGCCGCGCACGGCCCCATGGGTGCGCAGGGCTTCGATCGCATAGGCCGAGCACGTTGGCTCGTAGCGGCAATGGCGCGGGAGCAAGGGCGAGATGAACCGGCGGTACAAGCCGACGAGACCAACGAGGATGCGGGCGGCGATGGTCATCGGGCCGTACCCACTCCCGCTCGCTGGAGGGCCGCCGATAGAACCTCTGACAGCTCTTGGAAGTTTTTCCCAGTGGCCTCGGGGCCTGCCTGCACCACCACATCTCTACCGGGAACGGGCTCGTAGGCGCGGAACACCTCGCGCACACGCCGGCGAAGCTTGTTCCGTGCCACCGCGGTGCCGGCCGTCGCCCGGATCGACATGCCCAACCGTGATGGGGCTCCAGCGGCGTCGGAGGAAGGGGCCGACCACACGCTCACACCGTCGACCCGCACCTTCGTACCTGCGCGGTAGACGCGACGGAAGTCGCGGGCGGATCTTATGGAACTACGTCGAGCCAACCGAAGATCCTTCTTGTTAGGCAGACAGCTTCGCGCGGCCCTTGTTACGACGGGCCTTGAGGATCGCGCGGCCGGCCCGAGTCTTCATGCGGGCGCGGAAACCGTGCTTGCGCTTGCGACGGCGGTTGTTGGGCTGGAAAGTTCGCTTGGTCATGAGCCTCTTTCAGGTGTTCGATGTGGCCCCGTGCTCGCTCGGAACGACGTCGCGAAATCTGGGGCTTCCTCGGGGTGCCGGGGGAGTATAGCCGAGGTCAGTTTTCCGCAGTAGAAGCCCATCGCGCGACTACTCTCCGCGAATCTATCCACAGCCCTTGACCACCCCGAACCGCGCCTGCATAGGATGGGCGCGGTCTTGGGCCTCGATGACGAGGTGAGGCCGCGGACTTCCCCCGCAACCTGCTGAGCACGAAGAAACGCGTTCTGCCCCCCGGCAACGGTGGTCCCCAACAGTTGTGGATACACCTGTTGGGCAAGCGTTTCCCCTGCTCAGACCCGCAGTCTCAGACGGGTCGCCCCGTGCTTCGGCGTCCCGTTTCCGAGGGTGCACGAACGAGGCTGTGGAAAACCGATGTGGCTAGAGCGGGCTAGTGAGGGGGAACCATGGAGATCACGCAGGATGGCGTCCAGGATGCCGTCGTAGAAGGGTCCACCGGAGCGGTGGGGGTCCTGTCGGCCGATTCCATCTGGAAGGACGCCGCCGAACAACTCAGATCCGAGCTCAAGATCGGCAACTTCTCTGCCTGGTTCGGGCACAGCAGGGCGGTGGGCCTCGACGGAAAGACCTTCGTCTTGAGCGTCGCTAGCCCCTTCGCCAAGGAATGGATCGAAGGTCACTACCTCGATCAGCTCCGCGTGGTCATCTCGTCATGCGCGGGCACAGACCTCGACGTGGTCTTGCTCGCCGACGAGACCTTCGCTAACGACGAGCTCGAGGGGCACGCGACCCCGATCGAGACCGCACCGCGCGAGGAAACCGAGGTCCAGCGCGGCACCTATCTCGAGGAAGCTCGCTTCCACCCCAAATACAACTTCGACTCTTTCGTCATCGGGTCGTCCAACCGTTTCGCACACGCAGCCGCCCTTGCGGTGGCGGAGACGCCGGCGCAGTCCTACAACCCACTGTTCATCTACGGCGGGGCCGGCCTCGGCAAGACGCACCTTCTTCAGGCCATCGGTCGTTACGTGCGCGAATGCCACCCGGGCTCGGTCGTCCGCTACATCTCGACCGAGCAGTTCATGAACGAGTTCATCGTCGCCCTACGACGCCAGACGATCCCCGACTTCCATCGCCGCTATCGCGTCGCTGATCTGCTGCTCGTCGACGACATCCAGTTCCTCGAAGGCAAAGAACGGACCCAGGAGGAGTTCTTCCACACCTTCAACTCCCTGTACCCGAAGAGCCAGGTCGTCATCAGCTCGGACCGGCCCCCAAAGAAGATCCCCACGTTGGAAGAGCGGCTTCGCACCAGGTTCGAGTGGGGCCTCATCACCGACATCCAGCCCCCCGACCTGGAAACGCGTCTCGCGATCCTTCAGAAGAAGGCTGAGACCGAGAATCTCAACATTACGAACGAAGCGATGTCGTTCATCGCCGAGCGGATCCAGACGAACATCCGCGAGCTCGAGGGGGCTCTCATCCGCGTCGGTGCGTATGCATCGTTGACCCGGTCGGAGCCGAACGTAGAGCTCGCCCAGAGCGTGTTGCAGTCCTTGCTTCCGCATGGCGAGGAGGGTCACGTCACGTCCGACCTCGTCATCTCGGTCGCCGCGGACTACTTCGGGATCACTCCGGATGAGATCAGATCCTCGAGCAGGTCTCGTGACCTCGTGACCGCGCGGCAGATGGCGATGTATCTCTGCCGCGAGCTCACTGACCTTTCGTTGCCCAAGATCGGCGAGCGCTTCGGGGGCCGCGATCACTCGACCGTCATCTACGCGAACAACAAGGTTCGGGAACAGATCGGCGAGAACCAGCGGGCCTACGAGCAGGTCAAAGAGCTCACCACGCGCATCCGTCAACAGGCGACCCGGGGATAACGCCGCGATGACTGTTGACGCGCGTGTATATGTCGCTCGGTTGTTCGCGGCCCCCAACTCGGGTGTTAGTCCGCGACGAGTTATCGCGCGACGCGCACGCACCGCTCCAGGCCTCTCACCTGCACGAACGCGAGTTATCCACGGTGTCAACGGCCACTAGTACCACTACGAGAAAAGCTATTAAGTAATAGAAGACCTAACTGCGGAAAACCTTAAGAGATCGGAGGAGCACCTCATGAAGTTTCGTTGTGAGAGAGATGATCTGCTCGAGAGTGTTCTGTTCGCGTCTCGTGCGATCTCTAACCGGGCCACTCTTCCCGTGCTCTCGGGCTTACGTCTCGAGGCCACAGATGCCGGCGAGGTTCGTGTAGCCGCGACCGATCTCGAGCTCACGATCGAGACTTCATTCAAGGCTGGGGTAGACGAACCCGGAAAGACGATCGTCCCGGGTCGCCTTTTCGGAGAGATGACGCGCAACCTTGGCGCCGGCCAGGTCAGTCTGATGTCTGGCGACGGCGAGATCGAGATCGGCTCCGGCCGTGGCCAGTTCCGTGTGAAATCACTCGCGACCGATGATTACCCGTCGTTGCCCGGCGAAGACAAGGGCAGCGAATCGGAGACGGTCCGCATCGAGTTGACAGGTGGCGAGCTCGCCACTGCCCTTGCGCAGGTCGTTAAGAGCGCGTCGGCGGACGAGAGCCGGCAGGTGCTCACCGGCGTGTTGTGGGAGATCGGTAGCGAGAACCTGACGCTCGCAGCGACGGACTCTTACCGGCTTGCGGTGCGCGACCTGAAGATCGTAGGTGGCCCGGCAGAGGTTCGAAAGGTGATCCTTCCCGCACGCGCGCTTTCAGAGCTGGCTCGGGTTCTTCAAACGGGTGCAGGCGCGACGCTGACCACCGAGGTGCGGGACAACCTGATCTCTTTCCGTCTGACCCCCAGCGCAGAAGGCGGGTCGGGTGCAGGTGATTCTGTTATCAGTTCGCGCTTCATCGAAGGCGAGTTCCCCAACTATCGGCAGTTGTTGCCGAGTGGCTACACCAACAAGCTGACCGTCGAGCGCGAGTCCTTGCTCGAAGTGGTTCGACGTGTGGGGCTCTTGGCGCAGAACAATCTTCCGGTGAAGCTTCAACTCGGAGCGGAGCTCGAGGTCTCTGCGCATACCCCCGACGTTGGTGAAGGCCAAGAGGTGCTCGACGCGACCTACGAAGGCGAGTCTCTCGTGATCGCTTTCAACCCTCAATTCTTGGTGGATGGCGCATCCGTGATCCAACAAGCGAACGTCCGTCTGGAGGCCGGCGATGGTCTCAAGCCGGCGATCCTCAAGGGCGAGGGTGACGAGAGCTTCACCTATCTGTTGATGCCCGTCCGTCTCAGCTAACGCGTACGCTCGAGATGTGCGCGTAGAGAGGCTGGGACTCGAGGACTTTCGGAATTACGTGCGCGAGTCCGTTGAGCTTGCTCCCGGGCTGAACCTGATCGTCGGACCGAACGCACAAGGAAAGACGAACCTGCTCGAGGCGGTCCATTGCCTCGGCGGCCTCGGATCCCCTCGCACGCAGGACGCGGCCCTCGTTCGTGAAGGTGCCGAACACGCGTTGTTGCATGCGGACGTGACGCGGGGCGAGCGGACCGTGCGTATCGACCTCGAGATCCGTTCCGGAGGCGGCACGCGCGCGTTGCTGAACAAGACCGCGGTCCGTTCGATTAGGAGTCTCGGCGAAGTCAGTGTCAGCGTGTTCTTCGGACCGGACGAGCTGTCCCTCGTCAAGGGATCACCCGACGGCCGGCGCCGGTTCCTCGACGATCTAGTGGTGAAACTTCGTCCCGCGCGCGATTCATTGAGACGCGAGTGGGAGCGCGTGCTGCGCCAAAGGAATGCCTTGCTCAAGTCGGCCCCTCGCACCCGGACCGCGTCAACCGACGCGACGCTCGAGGTATGGGACGAAGCGTTGGTGAAGGCGGGTGGAGCACTCACGGCAGCACGGTTGCAGGCGATCGGCCTCCTGGTCCCCCATGCGCGCCGCAGGTACGAAGCGGTTGCGGGTCATGCAGGCATCGAGCTCGGATACGTCAGCTCGTGGGTCGAAGCGGGGTTCGCAACCGGTGCGTTGGAGGCCCCCGACGCGATAGACGAAGACGCGCTGCGCAAGATGCTCGCTGCGAAACTCGATGAGGTGCGTCTGAAGGAACTCGAGCGCGGTATCTCGCTCGCAGGCCCTCACCGTGACGACGTGAGCGTCCGGTTGCCCGGGACCGACACGTCGGTTCTGCTCGACGCCCGAACCCACGCGTCCCAGGGGGACCAGCGAACCTCCGCTCTTGCCCTGAAACTCGGCGAGCACGATCTATTGACCGAGGCTCTTGGAGATCAACCGGTGCTCTTGCTCGACGACGTCTTCTCGGAGCTCGACCCCGCCCGACGTGGATGGCTCGCCGAGAGTGTGGCCTCGGTAGGGCAGACCCTGATCACGACGACCTCCGATGCCGACGTAGGCCTGGCGAACATCGAGGCCCTCTTCGATGTCTCCGGCGGCGCGGTGGCCAAGCGGTGAGCGGTTCGGACCTCCCGCACCGGCTGAAGGACCTGCTGGGTGGTGTGGGGGCTCGGATCGGTCTCGAGGACGCACGAGCGACCGGGATGTTGTGGGAGCAGTGGCCGTCCATCGTCGGGGACGCGATCGCAGGCAATGCCGAGCCGACCTCCTTGCGGAAGGGGATCCTCAGGGTTCGGGCGACGTCACCGACATGGGCCCAGGAGCTCACCTACCTCGCAGCCGAGATAAAGGCGCGCGCGAATGCCATCACCGGGTCCGAGATCGTGACCGAGGTGCGCGTCTGGACCGGCCCCGGAGAGGTTGCGCGTGCCACACCCGACCCCGCGCAGAAGCCTCACGATGGCAGTGGAACGGATGCCCAAGAGCAACCTCAAGAAGCGTCTCCCGAGAACCTCGAGAAGGCCTTCCTGCGAGCCCGCGGGGCATGGGCTCGGCGGAGGTCGAAACCGGGTCGGTAGAAGGCTTCTGAGAGGGCTCTGAAAAGCCCTGAAAACGCAGGTAGATGCTAAGATTGGACACCTATGAACCCACTGCTCAAGGCCTCTTTCTTCGCGCCCGAAAGGCAGGTTTCGAACCACTAGATGGCAACGAAAAACCCTCCGGTTCCGGCGACTAAAACCACCCCGAAGAAGAGCACCTATACCGCTAAGGACATCACCGTCCTCAAGGGTCTCGACCCGGTCAGGAAACGTCCCGGCATGTACATCGGGTCGACCGGGATCCGTGGCCTCCACCACCTCGTCTATGAGGTCGTCGACAACGCGGTCGACGAGGCGATGGCCGGCTACTGCGACAAGATCAAGATCGAGCTGCTCGCCGATGGCGGGTGCCGGGTTACCGATAACGGTCGAGGCATCCCCGTGGACGTCCCGAAGGGCGAGCGCAAACCGGCCGTAGAGGTCGTCCTGACGACCCTCCACGCGGGCGGGAAGTTCGGGGGCGAGGGCTATCAGGTCTCCGGTGGCCTCCACGGCGTCGGCGTTTCCGTCGTCAACGCTCTGTCCGAGCGCCTCGAGATCGAGGTGGCGAGGGACGGCAAGATCCACACCCAGGAGTACAAACGAGGCGTCCCGCAGGCGAAACTCAAGGTGGGAAAGCCGATCAAGCGGACCGGGACCACGGTGGCCTTCTGGCCGGACCCTCAGATCTTCACCGAGGAACGCGAGTTCAAATCCGAGACCCTCTCGCAGCGCATGCGCGAGATGGCGTTCCTCAACAAAGGTCTCGAGATCACTCTGATCGACGAGCGCATCGAGCCTCCGGTTCAAGAGGTCTTCAAGTACAACGGCGGGATCGTCGACTTCGTGAAACACCTGAACACCTCGCGCGAACCGGTACAGAAGAAGGTCGTCTACTTCGAGTCGAAGGCGCCCACCCACGAGGTCGAGATCGCGATGCAATGGACCTCGTCGTTCACCGAGTCGGTGTTCACGTTCGCGAACAACATCAACACGCACGAAGGTGGGATGCACGAAGAGGGGTTCCGCCGCGCGCTTACCCGCGTCATCACCAAGTACGCCAGAGATAAAGCCATCTTGAAAGAGAAGGACGAGGCTCTTACCGGCGAGGACGCCCGCGAGGGCCTCACCGCTATCATCTCGGTGAAACTGCGTGATCCGCAGTTCGAGGGTCAGACGAAGACGAAGCTTGGGAACACCGAGATCCGTTCGTTCGTCGAGACCGAGATGAACAAGCGTTTCGGTGACTTCATGGAGGAGAACCCGAGCGACGCCCGCGCCATCTGCATGAAGATCGTGTCCGCGCAGCGCGCGCGTTTGGAAGCACGCAAAGCGCGCGACCTCGTTCGGCGCAAGTCGCTGCTCGAGTCCTCAACGCTTCCCGGCAAGCTCGCCGACTGCCAGTCGCGCGACCCGGCGGAGTCGGAACTGTTCATCGTCGAGGGTGACTCCGCGGGCGGCAGCGCGAAGCAAGCGCGTGCGCGCGAGTTCCAGGCGATCCTTCCTCTGCGCGGAAAAATCTTGAACGTCGAACGTGCTCGTCTCGCGAAGGTTCTCGAAAACACCGAGATCCAAGCGATCATCACCGCGGTCGGTACTGGCATCGGGGAAGAGTTCGACATCGAGAAGGCCCGCTACCACAAGATCGTGTGCATGGCCGATGCCGATGTGGACGGTGCACACATCAAAGTGCTGTTGCTGACCCTGTTGTTCCGACACATGAGGCAACTTATCGATGCGGGTTACGTCTACGTCGCGCAACCTCCCCTCTATCGCGTGAAGTTCAAAGGGAAGATCCACTACTTCATGGACGATGAAGAGTTGGAGGCTTACAAGCAAACCCAAAACGGCGCCAAGATCGAAGCGTCTCGCTTCAAAGGTCTCGGCGAGATGGACCCAGAGGAGCTGTGGGATACAACGCTTGACCCGGCCAAGCGGACCTTGTTGCGCGTGACGATGGAGGACGCTGCTCTAGCCGAGGACATCCTGACCAAACTCATGGGAGACGACGTCGAAGAGCGCAAGGGATTCATCCAGCGCAACGCCAAAGACGTCCGTTTCCTCGACATCTAGCGTGAGGTAGAGCATGGCGGACAAACCTTTCCAGAACAAATTGCCGGACGATGAAGGCAACGGTGGCGACATGAGGTTGGACGACGTCACGATCGAGGAAGAGGTTCAATACTCGTTCCTCGAGTACGCGATGTCGGTCATCGTTAGCCGTGCGCTTCCGGATGTCCGAGACGGGTTGAAGCCCGTGCACCGGCGGATCCTCTACGCCGGCCTCGAAGCCGGTTTGCGACCGGATCGGCAACACCGCAAGTGCGCAGCACTCGTCGGTGACGTGATGAAGAAATACCACCCTCATGGCGACCAGTCGATCTACGACGCATTGGTCCGGCTCGCTCAGGAGTTCTCGACCCGCTACATGCTGATAGATGGGCAGGGAAACTTCGGTTCGATCGACGGCGACGCGGCAGCCGCCTTCCGCTATACCGAAGCGCGACTAACGCCGTTGGCGATGGAGATGTTGCGCGATATCGACGAGGAAACCGTTGACTTCGTTCCGAACTATGACGGTTACGAGCAAGAGCCAACGGTTCTTCCGGCTCGCTTCCCGAACCTTCTCGTCAATGGTTCAAGCGGTATCGCGGTTGGTATGGCAACGAACATCCCGCCTCACAACCTCGGCGAAGTGTGCGATGCCGTCATCGACTATCTCGAACACCCGGACATCGCGGCTGACTCAGACAAGGTTCTCGAGTTGGCGATGAAACACATCAAGGCGCCGGACTTCCCGACCGGGGCACTGATCGTCGGACAACAGGGGATCCATGAGGCGTACACGACCGGACGCGGCTCGGTCAAGATGCGAGCGGTCTGTGAGATCGAAGAGGGGCCGAAGGGCAACCCGCGCATCGTCGTTACCGAGCTGCCGTACCAGGTCAACAAGGCACGCTTGACGATGAAGATCGCAGAGCTTGTCCACCTTAAGGACAAGAAGCTCGAAGGCATCGCAGACCTGCGTGATGAGTCGAACCGCCAGGGGATCCGTTTGGTCATCGAGCTGAAGAAGACGGCTGTTCCGCAGGTCGTGCTGAACCAGCTCTATAAGCGCACGCAGCTGCAGGACAACTTCGGCATGAACATGCTCGCCCTCGACGATGGCGTCCCGCGCACGATGAATCTCGGCGAGATCATCAGTGCTTACGCCAATCATCAGATCCAGGTCATCGTTCGACGGACCGGCTTCCGCCTGCGCAAGGCCGAAGAGCGCTCGCACATCCTCGAGGGCCTCATCATCGCCCTCGATCACATCGACGAGATCGTGGCCCTGATCCGGGCCGCGGCCGACGCCGACGAAGCGCGCGGCGAGTTGATGATGCGTTTCTCTCTGAGTGAGATCCAGGCGAACCACATCCTCGACATGCCGCTCCGCCGGCTCACCGCTCTCGAGCAGGACAAGATCCGTGATGAACACGCGGAGCTCCAGAAGACGATCAAAGAACTGAAGGGGATCCTCAAGGATCCTGCGAAGCAGCGGGCGATCGTGGCCGATGAGCTGAGTGAGGTGAAGCGGAAGTTCGCCGACGATCGTCGCTCGCGCGTCGTACCCGATGAGGGTGAGTTCGACATCGAGGACCTGATCGCCGACGAGGAGCTCGTCGTTTCCGTCTCTCGCGACGGCTATATCAAGAGCGTGCCGCTTGACGCGTATCGCAGGCAGGGTCGAGGGGGCCGCGGAGTGAAAGGTGCAACCCTTAAGGAAGGCGACATCGTCGAGCACCTGATAACGACGACCGCGCACGCCTATCTCTTGCTGTTCTCGACTGCGGGCCGCGTTTATCGATTGAAGGCTCACGAGATCCCCAAGCGCGACCGCACCGCGCGCGGCACCGCGGTCGTCAACGTTGTGGCCATGCGTCCCGAGGACGAGGTCGCTGCGATCATCGACACGCGCGACTACGAATCGTTCAAGTACCTGTTGATCGCAACGAAGCGAGGGATGGTCAAGAAGACGCTCTTCCGCGAGTACGACTCGTCACGTCGCGAGGGGATCATCGCTCTGAACCTCAAGGATGGCGACGAGGTCGTGCGCGTGCGTCCGACATCCGGTAAGGACCACGTCCTCTTGATCAGCAAGAAGGGCAAGGCGATCCGCTTCAATGAAGAGCTCGTGCGCCCGATGGGCCGCACCGCGACCGGCGTGATCGGCATGCGTCTGAAGGACGACGACGAGGTCGTCTCGAGCGACATCATCGGCAAGCTGGATGGGGAACTGCTGATCGTGACCGAGTTTGGCCGTGGCAAACGGACGAAGCTCCGGGATTTCCCTCCCAAGGGCCGCGGCGGGCAAGGCGTGATCGCAGCCAAGCTCACGAAACAGGGCGGCGACATCGTTGGCGCCGTCGTGGTTCAACCCGACGACGAGATCTTCCTCATCTCCGACGATGGGGTGGTCATCCGCATGGAGGTCAAGTCCATCTCCCGGCAAGGCCGACCAGCTACGGGTGTCCGCGTCATGACGACCACGGAGGGCGCCCACGTCTCGGCGGTCGCCCCGGTGGTGGGCGAGACCGAGGACGAAGCACAGGGCAAACTTTCCACCTGAGTCAGATTCGCCCATACTGGCAAGCCGTCTCGCTAGAAACGCACCCGCGACCTAAGGACTGGATCCGATGACTGAAGACCGACCGGGCTGGCGTCCCGAACCTGAGACGTCCTCCGCGTCGGGCGGCCAACTGGTTCCGGACGTCACCTCGGGTTCGGCCTATGACCCCTTATCGGCACCATTGCCTTCCGAGCGAGCGGCCCAAACCGAAGTCATCTCTCGCCCGCGACCCGAGGCTCCGGCCCGTACCCGTGGAAGAGGTCGCCGTCCTGTCATGCGGCGGCTGAAGAGGACCTTGCGTCACGTCGACCCCATGAGCATCCTGAAGCTCTCCCTCTTCTTCTACGCGTGCTTCCTGATCGTGTGGCTGATCCTCGTGGCGATCCTTTACTCGGTGCTCAATTCGATGGGCTTGTTCGACACGATCGAGGAACTCGCGGATGCGTTCGCTCTTAACTGGAACTCGAAGATCACGTTGTTCCTCGTCGAGCGTTGGGCGTTCCTGATCGGCCTGACGATGGTGGTGATCGGCGCTTTGGTCAACACCTTCCTTGCGTTCCTGTTCAACGTCGGCGCCGACACGGTCGGCGGAGTGGAGATGACGTTCGTCGAACGTGACGTCTAGAGGTTCTGTCCGTGGATGACCGGACGATGATCTCGCTGCGCGATGTGTCTAAGGAGTTCAGCGGCGGCAGTATCGCGGTAGCGAACCTCTCGATGGGTATCAACGCCGGTGAAACCGTCGTGCTCGTCGGACCGTCGGGATGCGGCAAGACCACCACGATGCGCATGGTCAACCGTCTGATCGAACCAACCTCCGGCGTCATCCTTGTCGATGGCAAGAACGTCATGGAACAGGATCCCGTTCAGCTCCGCCGAAAGATCGGCTATGTGATCCAGAGCATCGGTTTGCTACCCCACCGAACCGTGCGCCAGAACATGATCACGTTGCCGTGGCTCCTGGGTTGGGATGACAAGAGGATGGCAGCGCGGGTCACCGAGCTCGTTGCGATGCTCGATCTCGACCCCGATCTGCTGGAACGCTATCCGTCGGAACTCTCGGGGGGACAGCGTCAACGAGTGGGCGTTGCGCGCGCTCTCGCTGCGGACCCCCCCGTGATGTTGATGGACGAGCCGTTCGGCGCCGTCGACCCGATCGTCAGGGAACGACTGCAAGACCAGTTCCTCGAGCTGCAGACGAAGATCCGCAAAACGATCGTGTTCGTGACTCACGACATCGACGAGGCGATCAAGATGGCCGACAGGATCGTGATCCTGAACAAGGGCGGTGTCATCGAGCAGTTCGCGGCCCCCGAGGAGATCCTCCGATCTCCCGCTAACGAGTTCGTGAGGCAATTCGTTGGCATCGACCGGGGACTGAAAGGCCTTGCGTTGAAGGACTCCTCGAACGTCTCGGAGGTCATCGCCGCACTGCGTGGAAGCCGGTAGTGAACGAGCCTTTCGTCAGGTGGGATTGGATCGCCGATCACAGCGATCAGATCGGTACCCAGCTCCTCGAGCACATCTACCTCACTGCCCTTGCGATAGGTATCGGGTTCCTGATCGCGTTCCCACTTGCTCTCATCGCGTATCGCTACCGGCGCTTGTACGCGCCCATCGCAGGGATAACGGGGATCCTTTACACGATCCCGAGCCTTGCTCTGTTCGCCGTGTTGCAGTCGTACACGGGCCTTTCGACGACCACCGCCGAGATCGGATTGGTGAGCTACACGTTGCTGATCCTCATCCGCAACGTCGTATCCGGTCTCGATGGGGTCCCCGCAGACGTTCGTGAAGCGGCACGAGGTATGGGCTATTCGCCGCGTCAGATCCTGTGGCGCGTTGACCTACCTCTAGCGGCCCCGGTGATAGCGGCCGGCGTCAGGATCGCAACGGTCACGACGATCGGTCTCGTAACCGTCACGGCCCTTATCGGAAAGGGCGGGTTGGGCTACTTCATCTTGCTTGGGATCAGAGGTCTATTCCCCACCGCAGCACTACTGGGCTCGGTGCTTTCCGTGGCACTTGCGGTGGTGGTGGACGCATCGCTACTTGCGATCCAGAAGGCTCTTACCCCGTGGTCGCGAACCGTTCGCGCCCGCACGGTGAGCTGACATGGACATCGTCAGAGACGCATTCGCGTTCCTTACCGATGGTGCCAACTGGGCCGGCAGCAGCGGGATCCCGACGCGCTTGTGGGAACACGTGCAGATGTCTCTGATAGCTACCGGCCTAGCGTTGATCGTCGCTCTTCCAGTTGGCCTCGCTATCGGCCACTCACGGAAGGGCGAGTTCCTTGCATCTTCGGTTGGGAATATCGGTCGCGCTCTACCTAGTTTCGGCGTCCTCGGCTTGGTCTTTCCGTTCACCCTTCGCTACCTCCCTGGCAGCATCGGTTTCGCAGCGACCCTGATAGCCCTCTTCCTATTGGCCATCCCGCCGATCCTCATCAACACATACGTCGGGGTGCAAGGGGTCGACGAAGACACACTCGAAGCCGCACGTGGCATGGGGATGGACTGGCGCCAGGTGTTGGTGACGCTCGAGGTTCCCCTCGCTCTACCTCTGATCGTTGCTGGGGTGCGCAACGCGGCAGTAGCTGTTGTTGCAACCGCCACCCTTGGTGCTGTCGTCGCGTGGGGAGGCCTGGGTCGGTTCATCATCGATGGATTCGCTACCGGCGACCATGGACAGATCCTTGCCGGCGCGTTCTTGGTTGCGTGCCTTGCGGTCGTCACCGAGCTGGGGATCGCAGCTATGGGGCGCGCATTGAGCCCTCGAGGACTGGAACCCCGCTCGCTCCTTCCCGGAGAGGACCTCGTTCTCGACGTTGGTATAGAAGCGTCATAGCTCCGGGGCCCCGGTAGGGTTCCTCCTTCGGCTGCGCCATTCGACGTGGCCAAGAGAAAGAGGGAGGCGGAACCCATGCGGAGATCCCGCAAACTCGTCCTTGGGGCGACCGCGCTCGCGCTGCTGATGGTTCTCGGCGCGTGCGGGTCGGGTGAGGACGGCACCGGTGACACCGGAGGCTCAGACGTAGTACGAGAAGATGTAACGGTCGGTGTATCGGGCGCCTTCGCCGAGAACCAGATCGTTGCCGAGATGTACGCGCAGGTCCTCGAGAACGCTGGCTACAAGGTCGATCGACAGCTCGACCTCGGCTCGCGTGAGATCTCCGAACCCGCCTTGGACAACGGAGAGATCGACATCAAGCCCGAGTACCTGGGTTCGCTTCTGCTATTCCTCGATCCAGAGGCAGCTGCCTCCGGAGACCCACAGAACAACGCCGACCTTCTGGAGCCACTGCTCGCCGAGAACAGCCTCTCGCTTCTGGAGCCGTCCGGGGCCAACGACACGAACTCGTTCGTCGTCACGCAGGAAACGGCCGACGAGTTCGGTCTCGCCAGCATGAGCGACCTCGCCGATGTGGCCGGGGACCTCACTCTCGGAGGACCTCCAGAGTGTCCCGACCGCCCGTTCTGCATACCGGGCCTCGAAAAGACCTACGGCGCCACCTTCGGAGACTTCAAGGCCCTCGATGTGGGAGGCCCTCTCACGGTTGCCGCACTCGACGAGGGAAAGATCGATGTTGGGCTGCTCTTCTCGACATCGAGCGTCATCGGTGCGAAGGGCTGGGTCGTGCTCGAAGATGACCAGAGCCTTCAGACCGCGGAGAACATCACTCCGGTGGTTCGGGACGATCTGTTGAACGACGAGATCACCGAGCTCCTGAACGCAGTGAGCGCCGAATTGACGTCGGAGATCATGATCGAGCTCAACGGCCGAGTGGAGCTAGACAAGGAAGACCCGGCAGACGTTGCGACCGACTTCCTCACGGAGGCAGGGCTGCTCTAACGATCTTTAGAGAACGTCGTAAGAAGGGGCCGGCAACGGCCCCTTCTTCGCGTTAGGGCTTCTGTTCGCCTGCCGTTACCGCGATGTCGAGTCGGTTCTCCGGAGGAGACAACGGACACACCCACTGCGGGTCGTACGAGCACGATGGGTTGTACGCGAAGTTGAGATCGAGGACCACACCACCGTCTTGGTCCCCGAGGTCCGCGCCTTTCACGGTGTCGAGGAGGTAGCGACCGCCGCCGTACGTATCGCGTCCACTCGTCTGGTCCTTGAACGGCAGGAAGATCCCACCCCCATAGCCTTCTAGCCAGTAGAGCTCGAGCTCGAGGTCACTCCCATGCAGCGTGAAGGCAACCGCCGCGAAACGGGTGAAGCTGAAGGTTCCTTCGCCACTGGTCTCGATGTTGTAACGCCTGGGGGGTAGGTCTCGAACACGCCCGATCACCCGAGACGCGGGGTCGTAGTCGAAGTAACTGACCCCCTCGAAGTCGGCGCGTCGTGAGGCTGGCAACGGGGACTGCGGGTGCGTCCGGAAGAGCTCGTCGCGGGTATCGCGCCATCGTCGCCAGGCAACCTGCGGGTCGGGCGCGTCCCGTACCTCTCGGTAGAGGTTGAACACTCGCCTGCGCCAATCGGCAAGCTCGAGCAGCTCCTTGCTCTCCATGGACGAACCATAGGTGGCATGAGTCGTGGGCCCAGATGGACTTGAACCATCGGCCTCGCCCTTATCAGGGGCGCGCTCTAACCGGGCTGAGCTATGGGCCCTTACGAGCCACGGAGTCTACGGCCTGAGATTGCCCTCGAACTGCACCTGTGGGTTCATCTCACCCCGGAAGAAGCGGGTCTGGTCTTGGTTCGTCGTGCCCTTGAACGCGTAGACACCGACTCCGAGTTGGGACTGGAAATCGTTCGTGTAGATGCGGCCGTTGTACCAATACGACGACCACGTGTCTTGCGGAACGCCGCCGGGCATCGTCACGTAGTGGGCAACCTCCGTCGGGTCGGTTGGATCGGTGAAGTCCACGACCGCGATCCCGCCCATGTAGTAGCAAACGGCCAACAGATACTTGTCCGAACGCACCGGGATGACGTTGAAGTTGTGGTTCGTGCACCGGATGCGGTCGGCCCCGTCGCCTGAACTTGGCTGCGGGACGCGCGGCAGCGAGTGGTGTCCTTTGAGGACGGGGTTCGCCGGATCCGTGACGTCGTAGAACCATGCGGCGCCTACGGTCGAGTCCTCGTCGCCAGCACACCCACCACCTTCCGCACCACCGAACTCGTCCCCGAGCACGAGGATCTTGCCGTCCCACGTCATAGCGGTCGAGTGGTGGATGCTGATGTCCGGGTTCGTGATCGTCGAAAGCAACACCGGAGCCTTCGGATCCTTGATGTCCCAGATCATCGACTGAGAGATGCATGCGCCCGCCATCAGGTTGCGGTCGGGGAACGTAGTGATGTCGTGACATCCGATCGCCGGCGTCGTGTCGATCGTCTGCTCGAGCAACTTCGCCTTGGTCGGATCGGCGGTCGGGAACTCGATTATCTGGACCTTGCGGTGCGAGACGTAGCTGCAGTTGTTGGCGCTCTGCCCACTCAACGGATAGGACTCGATGTAGATGTAGCTCGTGGTCGCGCCGGGCAACAAGGTATGCGTGTGTGAACCGCAGTCCGTGTACACCGACTCGAGGTAGCGCGGACGGTAAGGATCGGAGATGTCGTAGATCCGGATGCCTTCCCAGGCTTCGCCGGCAGCTACCTGATCGTTGCTTGCGCCTTTCGTGTCTTCCAGCGAACAGGTCGGTCCAACCAACGGCGAATCCACCGACGCGAACGCGTAGTTGCCGAGTACCGAAACATCACCTTGTCCGCCCGCGCACGTGAGGAATGAGAGCTGCTTGATGAATGGCTTGCGCGCCAAGGTCTTGAAGATCCCAAGACCCTGATAACTCCCGGCAAAGACGAGCTTGCCTTTGAACGCGAGATCGCTGCCCTGGGCGCTCACGCCCTTGTCGATCTTGATCGGTGTCAAAGCCTTCTGGATCAGGTTGTCGCTGTGGTCGTCCGCGAAGCGTGCCGGCGAGGCCTGGACCACCCCCGAGGCGAGTAGCACGGTGGTGAGGGTCGCGATCAGTTTCGCTCTCATGGGGACCTCCAAGGAGTCGCTCCTGCCCGATATCTAGGCTTTCGTGGTGATTCCCCGGAATGTTCTGGTAGCAAACCGACCGCGAAAAGAGGGCCCCGCAGGGCCCCCTCGGTGTTCTCTGGGATCGGGTCCTAGGAGTTGAGGCCTAGCCCCATCACGATGTCGTCTTTGGGTCGGGCACCGACCACCTGCGAGCGCACCGCTCCGTCGACGAATAGGGCGATCGTCGGGATGCTCATGACGCCGTACTTCGCGGCAACGCCGGGGGCCTCGTCGATGTTCAGCTTCACGACCTGAACCTTGCCCTCGTACTCGGTGGCGATCTTCTCGAGCTCTGGGTGAACGAGTCGGCAAGGGCCGCACCACTCTGCCCAGAAATCGACGATGACGGGGGTGTCAGACCCCACGACCACCTCGTTGAAATCCTGTTCGGTGACCTCTCTCATCGGTGCCTCCTGTGCCCGGTGCGGAAAATGATTGCGTTCGTATAGGTAAGAACGGTCGCACCGACCCTATATTCCCCGCCGGGCACGGAGTGGAAACCGGGCTAAGAGGCCCCTGCCTGGTCCTTCGATTCCTTCGAGTCCTTGGCGTCTTCTTTCGAGGCGGGGAGCTTCTTCTTGAGCTTGTCGATCCAGCGATCGTCCTCGGGGTCGTCGAGCATGGTGCCATCCCCGAGGTGCTCGGGCACCTTTGCCCAGAACGACTCCTCGTCGGCCGGGCCCTCCGTCGCAGGAAGGGAGAGTTGGTCCCATGCACTCTTCTCGCGCTGAGTCTCGTCATCGTCTTCCGAGTCCCAGTCCTCGACCTCTTCAGTGACGTGATCCGAGAGTTGGACGGCGCGTGCCGAGGCCCGTCCCGCGCGGGTTGCATCCTTCTGCGCGGCCCATGACGATGCCTGTGCCGTTCGAGCTGCCCCTTGCGCCGCCTTCGCAGCTTCCAGGATCGTTTTCAAGGTTTCTTTCTGGGTCAGAGAGACCTTGCTCGCCTCGACCCGGTGTTCGGCGAGGAGAGCTTCGACGCCGCCGACCGCATCCAGAGCGGCCTGGGATGCGACCTCGGCGGCCGCGGCAGCTTCTTCCAAAGCGACGCGTGCCCTCTCTTGCTCTTCCATCTGCACCCGGGCTTGCTCGACGGCTTGGTCGAGAGCTTGCTGCGCTGCTGCGCTGGTTTCCCGACTCGCGACCGCGGCTTCCTCTGCAGATTTCGCCAATGCTTCCTGTGATGCGCGTGCTGCTGCTTCGCGCTGTGCGGCCGAGGCTGCCTCGCGAGCTGCTTCCGCCGACTCTTCGGCTGCGCGCGCGGCGCGTTCCTGCGCCTCCTTGGCAACCGCACCCTCCGCTGCATGTGCAGCTGCCTTGGATGCGGCGACCGCGGCTTCCTCGGCGGCCTTAACTGCGTCTTCGCCGGACTGGCGTCCGATCTCTTTCACGGATTCCGTAGCGTCGCGTTGGGTCTCGAGCATCGCGGCCTGGAGCGCACTTACCGCTTCGCTCCGAGCGTTCGCGATCGCGGCTTGGGCGTCCTGGTGCTCCTGGCGAGCGACCTTCATCGCTGCTTGAACCGCGGAGGTTGCCTCTTCCTTCGCCGACTTCGCCGAGTCTTCGCGCGCCACTCGAGTCGCTTCGTGCGCTGACTCGATCGCTTCGCGCGCGGCCCCCGCTACGGTGTCCTGGACATCCTTCGCTGCTTTCATCGTCTTCTCGAGGGCCGCAGAAGATTCCTCGGCAGCGGACTGAGTGATCTCTTCCACCGCTGCAGCAGCTCCGGACCGAGCGCTCTCGATGGTCTGGGCCAAGGATGCAGCCGCGTCACCGGCGCGCTCCTGGACCTCGTCCTGAGCCGCTTTCGCTCCGCGCAGTGCTGCTTCAGCCGCGGCCGCGACCGCAGTGCGGGCTTGCTCGGAGCCTTCCTCGATCGACTTCTGCGCGGCCGACGCCGCTTCGACCGCCACAGCGGAGGCTTCTTCTGCACCTTGCCGTGCAACAGCTGCTGCTGCTTTGACCTCGCGCGCTGCTTGGGCGGCTTCTTCCTTGGCGCCCTGGGCAGCTTCGGCCGTCGTCCTGATGGCTTCGTTGGCAGCGAGGTTCGCTGCCTCACGCGCGGCGTTGCCGGACCGAGCGAGCGCCTCTTCCGCGAGGGCGACCGTTTCGCTGATCTCGTGCACCGCTCGGTGTGACTCCTCGCGTGCCGCGTGCTCGGTCTCCGTACGAGCCGACTCGACCGCGTCTTTCATCCGCTTGGCGTTCTCGGCGAGAGTTTCGGCCATCTCCGTACGAGCGTTGTCGCCTGCGCGCGACGTCTCTTGAACCGCGCCGGCGGCCGCGATCTGTACGTCTTGGGTGAACCGAGTGATCGTTTCCTGGCTGGTCGCTGCGATCTGTTGCTGAGCCTCGGCTAGGGCCTGGCGCAGAGACTCGACCGTCTCGCGCGCGACGCTTGCGATCATCTGCTTGAGGTCTTCTGCACTCTGGACCGCCTCGCGTCCCGCGAGTGCTGCCATACGTGCAGCTTCTTGGGCCGAGCGCATCGCGTCCTCGGTCGCGCGCACCGCCTCGGCGCGAGCGACCCCCGCGCTGGTTTCGTGTGCTTCTTGAGCCGCGAGATTGTTGGCCGCCGCATCGGCTGCTGCGCGGGCTGCCGTTACCGCGTCTTCGGCAGCTTTGATCGAGTCTTGTTGTGCCGAGAGGATCTCTGCTTGTTCCGCGACCTGCGCGGCGGCCTGCTGTGCAGCATGTGCAGCATGTGCCGCGTGGGCAACCGCTTGTCTGGACTCCTGCACGACCGACTCTTGTGCACTGTGTGCTGCGGACTCTTGAGCTTCAAGGCTGCGCCCGATCTCAGACAGCTGGACCTTGAAGGCCTCCACGTCGGACTCGGCCTTCGATGCGCGTCGCCATGCTTCGGCTAGCTCGCTGACCCACTCGGGAGTTTCGGCCCGGATCGGTCCTGGCGGCGGGGTCGTCAAGTTGTCCGACAAGCTCTCTTCACCGGGAGGCCCGGACGTCGTTGCGAGGAATGCACCGGCGGCCGCGAAGTCGACCAGAGCGATCGGGCCCGAGGCCCCCTCGCCCGTGCGCCAGGGGATCACGCCCTGTTCGCACCATCCCTTGAGCACCCTGACGTCCACGTCCAAGCGACGCGCTGCGATCCCGGCAGGGACCCATTCCACGACGTTCTCAGGCGTCGCGTCTGCCTCGGGCAGGGTTGCTTGGGTTGCTACAGGTTGGTCGGTGGACTCCACAGGTGCCTCCGCGCTCTGTTGATAAAGGGGTGGGGATTATCTCAGCCACGCCCGAGAATCGCCAGAGGGTTGTGGAGAACCTGTTGGCCACGCCCGGTAGATCAGGCAGACCGGGAGGTGCCGCGCAGATCGCCGGGAGCGATCGATCTCTCGAGAGAAGACTCCTCGAGGAGCCTGGAAACCATGTCGACCGCCTTCCCGAGGGTCGCCGCCACGGCCTCTTCGAGCACCTTGTACTCCTCCAGCTCAAGGGCCATCTTGGCAGCCGCCAAACCCTGGACGATGGCGTCGTTGAGCTCGAGCGCACGTACCTGACGCTCCTGCTCACCGGCGCTCGCCTTCTGTTGAAGATCTGTGATCGCTCGTAGACGATCGTCGGCCGTCTTCAACGCGGTGTAGCTCTCCGCCGGGATCACGCGCTCGTGTAGACGACAGACTTCCTTGAACGAGGTGGAGTCACCGAAACCCGCCAACGGGTAAGCGCACAACAACGAGAAGGGATGTGTCACGACGAGTTCGTTCCAGAGCCCCTCCAACTTGAGGGCCGCCGGCACGTTTCCTTCAGCCCACAGCACGGCCACCATCTCGCCGAAGATCCGGATCCCGTTACCCGCCTCGGCTGCACGTGCCACGACGGAGCCCACTGCGGCGGAGAAGAAGGCCGGCTCAGGCTCACCATCGACCATGAACCGCGACAACGTTTCTGCAGCATCCATCAACACGTAGCGACCTTCGTTGCGCAATGTCTGAACATCGAGATCACTCGCTTGCAAGAGCTCGTCGATCGCCATGCGATGCGGTTTCGTAGCGACGATCACGGCGGCCTCGCCTGCTTCGAGTCCGGCGAGCACGAAGTCACGCACGGACTCAGCGAGGAAGTCGTCTGATTCGTAGAACTGCACGAGATGGCCGTGGTCGTCGATCGCCTCATCGTGCCGCGGAGCGTCGAGTGCGGGGTCAGCACATCGCAGTCCGTGCCGGGGGTTCATGCCTTCATCTTCCACCTATCTGGCAAGACCTTGAACACTTTTCCAGCAAGGCAACCCGCCCTCCGACCATCTTCACGTCACCCAAGCGGTGGGTGCTCGAGGACGCGGGGTCGGTACTCGACCAGCTGGATGCGGGCGTCGAAGGTGCGGTTGTCGATCATCTCGAGGGCGACGTCCGGGTAGCCATCGTAGATACGTTCTGATCCCGTAGCACCGGTTATCACGGGGAACATCACGACGCGGAAGCGATCGACGAGTTCGGCTCGCAGTAGGGCCCGGCAAAGACTGAGGCTGCCGATCGTGCTCATGAGGCCCGAGCCGTCCTTCTTCATTGCCCGAACGGCTTCGACCGCGTCGCCGCGGACGAGCGTGGTGTTGGGCCACCTGAGTGGCTCTTCGAGAGAGGCGGAGAACACCACCTTCGTCGCTCGCGTGAGTCCGTCGATGGAGGCTTCCTCATCCGGAGGAAACTTGTCCATTCCGGCCGGTGGTTCTCCGGCAGCGAAGCCCGACATCAGTCGGTAGGTGTTCGCTCCCATCAGGTACATGACTTCGGGTTGCTCTTCGAGCCATGCAAGGTACTCGGGTCCCTCGAGACCCCACCAGCCGGGCCAGCC
Source organism: Actinomycetota bacterium (assembly GCA_034665745.1). Classification (GTDB taxonomy): domain Bacteria; phylum Actinomycetota; class CADDZG01; order CADDZG01; family WHSQ01; genus JAXDJJ01. Next base: position 35,750 of record JAXDJJ010000037.1, read on the forward strand.
TTCCGCCGACGCGTAGCCGTCGAGGGATGTGATGAAGTCGATGAGGAGCTCTCGCATGGTCGTGTCCTTGTCCTTGGATGTCAGGCAGCCACTCCTGACTCTAGACTCAGGTTTCTGAGGGGCGGTAGCTCAATCGGTAGAGCACCTGCTTTGCAAGCAGGAGGTCGTCGGTTCGATCCCGATCCGCTCCACTCAGGGCCCCGGCTCACCCCTCGATCGCCCCGTTGATCCGCTGCCTAGGAGGACAACGGCTGGTTCGCGCCTAACTCTTCAGGCTGACGGATAACTGTAGGAGGACATCATGAAGAGATTCCTGGTTCTAGCTCTATCTGCCTCACTTGTGCTCGGGGTCATCGGCGTGGCCGAGGCTAAGAAGAAGAAGCCGAAGGCTCCGGTTCCCGTTTCGTTGCAGTTCTTCCTTCGTGCCGACGCCGACTGTGTTGCCCCCACCCTGAGTCTCACGGACGGGGAGGATGGCGACTGCATCTATGGCGACGGCGGACTCAACGACCTGTACCTGCAAAGTGGAGCACTCGACCCGGTCATGCACTACGTGGCCTCTGATGGTCTTCCCTTGACTCTCGACGCTGGTCGACACATCACCGGGACCATCGGACTTCGTGGATGGAACGGAGCCGGTGTCGGTAGCGCACAGGTCGATATCGTCCTGTTCGGGACCATCGCCGGCGAAGAGGTGGAGCTGGGCAGCTACCAAGAGACCTACACAGCCGGTCCCCAAGAGGTGAAGGCCATCGCCCTCGACCTTGTGATCGATCCCAAGTTCGCAGGAGCGATCGTTTCGGCTCTCAAGCTCGACGTCTACTCCCACGGCCAGACCGCTGGAGGCCGCGGCGTAGAGCATGACGAGCCCATCTCTTCGATCACGATCCCGGCTTTCAAATAGCCGAGTTCCTTAGAAATACAGAGGCCCCGCACCGGTCTGGTGCGGGGCCTCTTCTTTCGGCGGGTTAACCGCGTCCTTTTCCGACGCCCTCCTCGGTGTCGATGCCGTTCCATGGCGGGACCTCGACCTTGCGCTTCCCGGCCGGTCCACTGATCACGATCTCGCGGAGCTCGACGTTGTTCGCCGCGGTTTGTTCGTAGAGCAGCTCTCCCGGGTTCGCTTCTACCTTGATGAAGTAGGTCCCGTTCGGGAGGTTCGTTATGTAGAACGACTGCCCCGGCAAGCCCTGGAAGTAAGTGTCTCCCCACCCGAGCGGCAATATCTCGCGCGTCCAGATCGAACTCTGTCCGCCACACGCCGTGTAGAGACCGATGGCTCCTGGATTCCACTCGGCGTTTGGAAGGGTCATGTCGATCGCATCGGTCGGCGCGAGACAGAACGCTTCCTTACGACTCACCCGCACCTCGTTGCCATCCGCATCGAGCAGGGAGTACGCCGCGAACTGTTTGAAATGCCAGTGCTGATGGCCATCGCGATCGTCGTAGATGAGATCTCCGGCAGGGGCCTTTCCGACCACCTCGTCGCCGTCGTAGAAGTACTGGAATCCATCCATGACGGCTTCGCCATCCCTACGGAAACCTTCGACGACCAGGTCTGACGCCCCGCCGTTCCACACAGTGGCACCGAAGGTAAGCAGGGAACGGGTCTTCCGGTTCTCGACGTTGATCCCCCACGACGGCAGCGCGATCAGGTCGGGTAGGACATCCTGACTCGGCGAGGTCTCGGTCGGTACTGCCTGAGCTTGCTGCCTCGAGCTCTGACTGTTGGTTCGGGTACCGAGTCCACAACCTCGGCCACAACCTCCCTCGGTCATGGTCCTGATGCGGACGGGGATCTGCGCGCTCGCGTCCGAGGGTGCGATGGCGAAGAGGTCGACGAACGTCTGGTTGATGCTGACCGTCGCGGTGTAGTGGCCATTGGGGATATCGAGTAGCGGGGGCTCGACGCTCGATGACGCAACCGCCCAGCCCTCATCGATCCCCCACACGACACCTTTCGTGAATGGGTTCGAGTAGCAACCACTTGGATAGGCGGGGATGTTGGGGCCGTTGTCGTTCAACCGCTCGCGCGTGTACCCGCCCGGGCAGAACTCCATCTTCGTATCGACGATCGTGTCTCCGTCGGCGTTGACGAACACGATCGAGAAGAACTCCTTGAGCCCGTTCCATCCATCGAGCAACGCGGGGTCGAGGGTCCGGAGCTCGCGTTCGGCACCCGGACCGTAGAGAACCTGGGTCAAGGTCTGGGGACCGGCGTAGTCGGGTCTCTGTGCCAACAGTTCGAACGGTGCATCGAGGGCCCCGATGCTGAAGCCGAGATCCATGTAAACGGGTTGACCCCTGCCGTAGCGCCACATCGTGATCTCTTCACTCGGGGCCATGAGCTTCAAGGTGGGGCTCGTGACGGCGGCGTGGGCGACAGACACGAGTGTCGAGGTGATCAGCAAGGAGGTGACCCCAAGCGCGACCACCTTCTGGCGTAGGGGTCGATCGATCAACCGGCGGAGAGACATCTGGGTTCCTTCCGAGTAAGACGTGCCGCGCGGTCGCGAGGTCAGCTCAGGCTATGGATGAGCCCCCTGCGGGTCAAGGCCTCTGGAGGACTGCATCCGAGGGTGTCGAACCTTTGGGGATACCCACAACCGGTTCCAAGGGAGGATCCATGCGCCGCTTAGTCGGCCTTTCGCTCGTCGCGCTGATGGTTGCTGCTCTCGCGGCCCCCGTCTCGGCCGCTCGTCATCACCCGGTGGTCATCGCCGAAGACCCATCCGGCGCGCTCGAGCTTGTCGGTCAGAGTCCGTTGAACAACCGGGGCATGAACGCCGCCCTCGCCGTGAAAGGCGACTACGCCTACGTCGGGAGTCGTACGGACGCGAAGGCGAACAACGCGAACGGTGCCGGCGTCCTGGTGGTCGACGTAAAGGACCCAGCGTCTCCGACGGTCGTCGGCGCGATCGGTCCGCCGGACGAGGCGAACCCGGGCGAGTCGTCGCGCGAGCTGCGCATCTGGCCCGAGCAGAACCTTCTGATCGTCATGACCCTGTACTCGAACTGTGGCGAGATCCACGCATGCACGCCAACGGAGAACACCCCGGCGAACGGTGCAGACCGCTTCAACTTCTATGACATCTCCGGCAAGAATGCCGCGGCTCCGAAACTGGTTTCCACCTACGAGCCGAGCAACAACCCGCACGAGTTCTTCCTGTGGGATGACCCGCACAAGGCCGGGCGGGCTCTCCTGTACATCTCGACCCCGAACGGCAACGAGAAGATCATCGTCACGGACATCTCGAAGGCGCGCTCCGGCAAGTTCACCGAGGTCCTCAAGATGTCGCCCCTATACAGCGGTTCCTTCGTGCACTCTTTGAGCGTTAACAACGCTGGTACACGCGGCTACATCGCGCACCTCACCGGCGGTGTCGGTGTTCTCGACACCAGCGATCTGGCGAAGGGCGTCGCGAAACCGCAGATCCGGGTGCTGACCCCTCCCAACAACGCACCGAAATGGTCGGGGCCGGGCCCGCACTCCGCGGTCAAACTCTTCGGTCGCGACTACATGCTGATCACCGACGAGGTCTACGGCGCGGCGATGAAGGCCCTTGGCGGTCACGGTTGCCCGTGGGGTTGGACGCGGTTCATCGACATCAAGGACCCCGTCAAGCCGAAGATCGTTTCGGAATACAAGCTGCCGCAGAACGATGAGTCGTTCTGTACGCAGGACGCAGCGCACGCGACCACGTCGTTCGCAGCACACAACCCAACGTTGACGAAGAACCTCGCCATCATCACGTGGCACTCCGGCGGGCTTCAGATCGTCGACATCTCGGATCCCACGAAGCCGGCGCAAGCGGCCGAGTTCCTTGCCGACCCCGTCATCCCGATCCTGCAAGAGGATCCGGTGCTGTCGTCGGGCATAGACAAGGTTGTCGCGTGGAGCTACCCGATCATCAAGGACGGCCTCATCTACTTCGTCGACGTGCGCAACGGCCTGTACATCATGCGCTACACGGGACCGTTCGAGTCCGAGATCTCCAAGACGAAGTTCATCGAAGGTAACTCCAACCTCGGGGACGCGCTGAGGTTCGAGAAGGTCTGATCACTTCAAGGTAAAAGAAAAGGCCCCCTCGATCCGAGGGGGCCTTTTCTAGTTCTGGTGTTGTCTTAGTACTCGACCTCGATGCCGTCGACCGCTTTCGGCATCGCGTTGAACACACCTTGGAGCTGCATCAGTTTCATCATGTTGCCGGAGATCTTCAGCTTGCCCTGCATGAACGCGTTCTGAGCGTTGAGCTCTTGCTTCGTGATCGCGACCGCGACCTCGTAGGTCTGCGTAAGGGTCGCCTCGGCATCGGCAAGCTCACCGAGACCAACGTTCACCTTCCCACCGTCGAGCTCGAAGTAGTACTTCTGCTCGCCGCCCTCGGGGCCATCTGTCACGACCTGCTGCAGCTTGACCTGCTGACCCGACGCTGCACCCTGGAACTCGTCCGACGCGTTCAGTGCGTTCGTTACCTCTTGTGCCCACTCTTCGGAGAGGAACTTCACAGCCATTGCGAGACCTCCTTCTTGGCTTCCTGCTTACCCGGTGCTTGAACCGCTGCCGGGGCGGGACAACATACCGTTTAGCCGATGGAGCCGATGTCAGATGAGGTACTCGCAGAGCGACCGGCGCCCCGTTTAGCCGCAACCCTGGCGATCCTCAGAGATGGGCCCGACGGGCTGATGGTTCTCCTGACCGTGCGTCCGAAGGAGCTTCGATTCATGGGAGGGGCGGTCGTTTTCCCTGGTGGAGCCGTCGAGCCTGGCGACCCTGACGAACGAGCGGCCGCCCTGAGGGAAGCGTTCGAAGAAGTGCGGTTCCCACCGATCGACGTCGATGAACTAACTCCCGCCGGCCGATGGGTCACTCCACTGGGAGCTCCGATCCGATTCGACACTCACTTCTTCATCGCAGAGGCCCCCGCAGGGTGGGAACCGGAGCCCGACCCCGGTGAGGTCGCGGGTTGTTACTGGTCCACCGCATCGGAGGCCCTCACAGAGTTGGCTTCGGGAGCGATAGCGATGGCCCCGCCGACGATCGAGATGCTGCAGCGGCTGGACGCGTTCGACTCGGTTGCCGCCGCGGTCGATGGATTCACGACAGAGGTCGGCATCGGTAGCCAGAGGATCCTCTCCATGCGCTTGTCTCCATCCGTTCACGTCGTGCTTGCGCCGAACCCGGGAGTGATGACGGGTCCGGGCACGAACACCTACATCTTCGGCACCGATCCCACGTTCGTGATCGACCCGGCGATGGATGACGAGGAGTATCTCGACACCGTCGTCGCGGTAGCGGGACACGTAAGTGAGATCCTCATCACGCACCGCCACTCGGATCACGTCGGAGGCGCCGCCGCTCTCGCGGCGAGAACGGGTGCGCGCGTGCGCGCGTTCGGGATGGACCTCGCCGGGACGGCCGAAGTCGCTCCGATCGAGGACGGCGAGCGCTTCAGCTCGGGTTCGGCAACGCTCGTTGCGATGCATACGCCAGGACACGCGTCCGATCACCTGTGCTTCTACGTCGAAGGTGCCGCCAGTCTGTTCGCGGGTGACAACGTTCTGGGAGAGGGCACCGCGGTCATCGCGCCCCCCGACGGTGACATGCGCGCTTACATGGCGAGCCTCGAGAAGATGCGAGCGCTTCACGTCGATCGCATCTATCCAGGCCATTTCCGACCCTTGGACGGGGGCCGCGCTGTGATCGACGGCTACATCGAGCATCGCCTCGAACGAGAGGCCAAGATCGTTGCGGCATTGTCCGATGGGGCGCGGACCTTGGATGAGGTCGTCGCAGAGGCCTACCGCGATACCCCTTCGCAACTGCACCCTGTCGCTCGCTATTCGGCCCTCGCTCATCTCGAGAAACTCGTGGCCGAGAACAGGGTCGGTCTTGTAGATGACCGCTGGCACCTGCTGGACGTTGTTTAAATAGGAGAAGCGCGTCTAGAACGGTCAACCACGGGGTCAGCGATGGCGAATGTTCGCCCGGCGGCACGGAAGGGGAGCTGGAGCTGGGTTGCTCGCGTCGCCGAACTGACCGGTTGGGGCACCGCCGCCCTCATCGTCTTGATCCTGAACGTCGGCGACATCCCTCCCAGCACCTATTCGGCCGGGCTGACCGTCGTCGCCTGCCTCGGGATCTGGTTGCTGATCTATTTCCGGGCCGTGTTGCCTCGCCGTGAGGACAGTTGGTGGACCGTCGGCATCCCCCTTGTCCAAGCGGTTGGCTTCGGGTGCATGACATTCGCGCTGCTCCACGATCACGTGGCCTCCGCTCAGGTGGTGTTCGTTCCGGTGATCGTTTCGGCCGGCCTGCTCGCGGGACTCACCGGGGGCCTATCTGCAGCCGCGCTGTCGGCCGCTGGGTACCTAGCGATAACGAACTTCGGCACCGGGATGAACGGCGTCGCGGCGTCATTCACCGGGGGCATCTTCTTGTTATCCGGTTCGATCGCCGGGTTGCTATCGCGCGAGCTTCGTTCGCACTATCGCGGCGAGCAAGAGGAGCATCGCTTGGCAACGGCGGTTCGTCACCGCCTTATGGCAGTCGTCGATGCGGTGGATGAGGCGATCGTGTTCCGCGATCGGCAGGGGACGGTCCGCGTAGCCAACCGACGGGTGGCAGCTCTGTTCGGCTTCGAGCCGGACGACCACGTCGGTCAACCCGGGGTTGAGCTTCTCCGTCAGATCGCACGTCAGACCGACGACCCGGAAGAGCTCATGGAGTTCTTCCAGACCGTGCGCGATCTGCCGGAGCAAGAACTACGGCGCGATATCGAACAGATCATCCCCGTCCGGAGGAAGCTCCGTGTCTTCTCGGGCCCCACCTTCGACGAGAAGGGCACCCTGGTCGGGCGCATCGACGTCTTCACGGACATCACCGAGGCTGCCAAACGGGCGGAAGAGATCGAGGTCCTCTACATGCAGGCGCGCAAGACGGCCGAGAGCTACCAGAGAGGGCTCCTTCCGGTAGAGATGCCGCGGCTGCCTCGGGTTGGGATGGTCGCGCACTACATCGCGGCCGCCGGGAGCCGAGCTGTGTGCGGCGACTTCTACGACTTCGTCCCCCTTGCCGAAGGTCGTGTGGGTCTCGTCCTCGGTGATGTCTGTGGGATCGGCCCTAAGGCCGCGAACGATGCAGCCCTGACTCGTTACACGTTGCGGTCTTTCGCCGAGCAGATCTCCGATCCGGGCGCTCTGCTGCAGTGGATGAACGCGCACATCCGGCGTCAGTCCGCACCAGAGCGTTTCGTCCGGCTGATCGTTGGCGTGCTCGATCCGGAACGCGCTGTCCTCGACTACGCGAACGCGGGTCACGTTCCACCGATCGTCTATCGCGCGGCTACCGGTGAGGTGGAGTGGTTGGGCGAAGGCGGGATCCCGCTCGGGATCGAGGACGACGCCCGCTACAAGGCCGGCCATGTCGAGCTCGCACCCGGCGACATGGTCATCCTCTACACGGACGGAGTAACGGAGGCGCCGCGTGATGGCCGGCCGTTCGGACAAGGACGCCTCACCGACCTCATCACTCAATACGGAGTGGGCTCTCCGGGTGAGCTCGTTCAAGCGATCCGCAGAGGCGTCGAGTCGTGGGCGGGGAACGAGCTGCGCGATGACATCGCGATGCTCATCTTCCAGATCGCACCGGACAAGATGCTGTCGGAACCGGTACGAGAGATCGTGTTGCCGAACGAGCCCAGCCGCATCTCGGAGATCCGCCGCTTCGTCGCCGCATTCCTCGCGGATCTGCGCGCGCCCGTCGAGACGTCGTCGGAGATCCTCCTTGCGGTGGGCGAAGCCGCAGGGAACGCGTACCGGCACGGACGGCGTAACAACGGACGGAGTGAGATCAGGGTTCGATGTGAATACGAACGGCCTGAATTCAGTGTCGAGGTCACCGACGACGGTCCAGGGTTCGACCTTGCCGAGGTCGAGGGCCGTGGGACTCCGGATCCGTTCGCCCAGGGGGGCCGGGGCCTGTTCCTGATGAAGGAATTGATGGATGGCGTGACCGTGGATTGTTCCGGCCAGGGCACGACCGTCCATCTCCACCGCTCTCTGACCTAACCGCCCCCGAGCGGTATCCTTGACCCACCAGTCAAGTTATCAAGGAGACCTTCATGACCCGTGAAGCCGTCATCGTCGAAGCCGTCCGTACCCCCCTTGGGAAACGCAACGGAGCCCTCAAGGACTGGCATCCGGTCGATCTCCTTGCCGAGGTCCTGAACGAGACGATCGCTCGCTCTGGTGTCGATGCTGCCAAGGTCGACGACGTCATCTGCGGCTGTGTTTCGCAGATCGGTGAACAGTCCCTGAACGTCGGCCGCAACGCATGGCTCGCCGCCGGGCTACCCGAAGAAGTCCCCGCCACGACCGTCGATCGCCAGTGCGGTTCGTCTCAGCAAGCCGCACACTTCGCGGCCCAAGGGGTCATCGCGGGCGCTTACGACATAGCGATCGCGTGTGGTGTCGAGCACATGACGCGCGTTCCGATGGGAACCAGCGCACAGCATCAGGGTTTCCCGTTCCCCGAGTCATTGATGAACCGTTATGAAGGTGGACTGGTGCCGCAAGGGATCTCCGCGGAGCTCATCTCGAAGAAGTGGGAGCTGACGCGTGAGCAGGTCGACGCGTTCGGTGCGCGTTCACACACCCTGGCCGGTCGCGCCACGGAAGAAGGTGTGTTCAAGAACGAGATCCACCCGATCAAAGTGACGACCGAATCCGGAACCGAGTTGTTCGATCGTGATGAAGGTGTGCGTACCCCGAACCTCGAGAAGATGGGGCAACTTGCCCCTGCGTTCGATCCTCAGGGCATCGTGACTGCCGGGAACTCGTCGCAGATCACCGACGGAGCTTCTGCTCTGTTGATCACGACACCAGAGAAGGCGAAGGAACTCGGTCTAACCCCACGCGCACGGTTCGTTGGATTCTCGCTTGCCGGCACCGATCCCGTGATGATGTTGACCGGACCGATCCCCGCGACGCGCAAGGTCCTCGAACGCACCGGCCTCACTCTCGATGACATCGATCTCGTCGAGATCAACGAGGCGTTCGCCAGCGTCGTTCTCGCGTGGCAGAAGGAACTCGGGATCGACGACGCGTGGTTCGAGGACAAGGTCAACGTTCATGGTGGCGCGATCGCCCTCGGCCACCCGCTCGGTGCGTCCGGAGCGCGTTTGATGACGACACTGTTGAACACGTTGGAGCAGCGCGGTGCTCGTTACGGATTGCAGACGATGTGTGAAGGCGGCGGCTTGGCCAACGCCACGATCATCGAGCGCCTGTAGCTACTCGACGGTAGTCAGCGGGGGCTTACCTCCGGTACGAACCAGCTTCATCGACTCCATGCAATGCGTTGGTGCGCGATCGCGCGCGGCGACCTCTACGCGTAGCTCGAGTCCGCACATCGTGCACACGTACTTCAGTCCGTAGTCGGAGACATCGGCAAGCTCGGGGTCGGGAGGGGAGTTCGCGATCGCTCGAAGCTGGCGCAAGCCGAACGAGAACAACACGTAGAACATCGCCACGGCGATGACCGCTCTCGTGTAGCCGAAGAACTGTGCGATCCCAACGATCGCAACCACGCCAAGGCCGACCAGCACGCCGACCGGGATCCGCGGTCGCTCGGTCTGCTCCAGGGCGTCTGTCAACAGCTTTCTCCACAGGTGGGGATAAACGACATCCTTGTGATTTACCTCCGCAGAGCGACGAAGCGCTCGAGGACCTGCATGATCTCTTCGACTCCATGCTCGGAATGGTTGGGCGACTGCTCGTCGAGGACGCACCCCTTGAGATGGTCCTGGAGCACCCCTAACGAGACGCGTTCGAGCGCCGCCTGCACCGCGGCCACCTGCGTGAGGATGTCGACGCAGTACTTCTCCTCGCCGACCATCCTGGAGATGCCCCGGACCTGGCCCTCGATCCGGTTCAACCGGTTGGCAAGCTCGTCCTTCCGATACCCGTACGAGCCCTTGCGCTCCAGACCCTGCTCCAGACCCTGCTCCTCGACTGCGCTCATGGAACCTCCTCAGATACCCCCGGGGGGTACCCACCTTAATCCAACTCTGAGTTGAACAAGGGGGAACTAGTGCCGCTAACTCAACTCAGAGTTGAGAAAGGGGTGGTCAGTGCCACTGGGTGGCTACTACGAAGGAACCGGCGATGAGGCCGAGTCCGACCCAGAGTTGGTAGGGCCGCTCTCCACCGCCGAGGTAGTGAGCCACGATCGTGATGACCCCGGCCGCGATCAAGGTGAAGAACACCGCTCCAACCCATGGCGGCGAGCGCTTCGGCTTGGGTTTCGGAGGTGGCTGACGACGTACTCGTTTCGAGCGTGACTTCGGCATGGGTCGAGATAGTAACGGCGCCCCCATAATCTTGCGGGACATGCGATACGTGCGCTTCTTCGGGAAGCTACTCATCTCCGTCGGTTGTGGCGTCCTGATGTTCGTTGCCTGGACCCTGTGGGGTACAGGCATCTACACATCCCAACAACAGAACCAACTCCAGGCTCAGTTCGCGCACGACCCGCCCGTAGTGATCGAAGCCGGTGAGGTCAAAGTGCCGGACAGCTTCCAGCCCGAGCCCGGCCACCCTGCCTTCAAGCTCCGCATCCCGAGGATCGACTTCGACCAGATCGTGGTCGAAGGGGTGGGGATCGATGACCTCCACAAAGGCCCGGGCCATTACCCGTCCTGCCGCCCTGGCTTCGACCACCCCCTCTGCACCGAGTTCGACGAGATGTGGCCGGGAGAGAACGGCCGAGTGATCGTCTCTGGGCACCGCACGACGTACGGGGCCCCCTTCTACAACCTCGACAAGTTGAAGCCGGGCGACAAGGTCATCACGGAGACCAAGTGGGGCGAGTTCACGTACGAGGTGACCCAGACCGACATCGTGCAACCCGACTCTTTGGCGATCGCGATCCAGAACGACACGGCCGAGATCGTTCTAACGACCTGCAACCCGCGCTTCTCGGCGGCGCAAAGGCTGATCGTTTACGCGAAGCTGGTGGCATGAGCGAGAACCGTTCCAAGAAGGCCGTCATCGGCGAGCTGCTCGCGTGGTTCGGTGTCGCGTTGGCGACGGCAGTCATCCTCGTGGCTTTGTCGGAGAAGTTGTTGCCCTCGAGCTTCTGATGGGCTCGGCGCGCCTCCTCCTCGTAGACAACTTCGACTCGTTCACCTACAACCTTGCGCAGGCATTCGGCGCGCTAGGAGCGGAGCCGATCGTTCTCCGTAACGACGTGTCGCTCGAGCAACTGATCGCAACCGAACCCGACGCGCTCGTGATCTCGCCGGGCCCCGGCACTCCTTCGGACGCAGGCATATCCGTTGCAGCCATCGAGCATTTCGCCGGGCGGATACCTGTTCTCGGCGTGTGCCTAGGGCATCAGTGCATAGGGACCGTCTACGGGGGCCGCGTGGACCGCGCCGATGTTGGGCCGGTGCACGGGAAGACCTCGCCGATCGAGCATGACGGGAACGGCGTGTTCTCTGGGATCTCGTCTCCGATGGTCGCAACTCGCTACCACTCGCTCGCGATCGAGACGGAGTCGTTCCCGGACGTGTTGCTGGTAACGGCTCACAGCGATGACGGAGTGGTGATGGGTGTTCGACACAGAGAACTAGCGGTCGAGGGTGTGCAGTTCCATCCCGAATCGGTGTTGACCGCGGACGGCCCGCAGTTGCTGAAGAACTTCCTAGCTACCGCTTAGAACAGAAGGCCGATCGCCCACGCGAACATCCCGGATGGGATCCACGCATCTCCCGGCTGTACGTAAAGGGTTGCGGAATCACCGGGTTCCACGGGAGTGCCGGCGTCGGGGTCTTGAACGCACACGGTTCCCGGGGGGGCCGCGCCGCAGTCGGCCGGGTCCGCATCGACCTGCGTCACCGACAAACCGAAGTCATCCTCGAGGAAAGCCTGAGCTTCGTCGCCGTCCTGCCCGGTGACGTCGGGCATCTCTTGAGCCTCCGGTCCTTCGGACACGAGGATCGTGACGGTCTGCCCACTCTCGTACTCGGCCCCCGCTCCCGGATCTTGCGCGATGACGAGTCCTTCGTCGACGTCGTTGCTGGGCTCGGTTGTGACGGAGACCTCGTAGCCCGCGTCTTGCAACGTCGACGTCGCTTCGTCTTGAGACATGCCGACGACGTCGGGCACCGTTGCCCCCGCTGCCACGACGAGGCGGATGGGCGTGCCCTGGTCGACCTCGTCACCCGCGGGCGGGAACTGGTCGAGGACCTCTGAATCCTCCGCATCGGGCGCGTCTTGCTCGGTTATCGACCCCACCTTCAGGTGGGCGGCTTTCAAGGCGTCCTTGGCTTCGTCGAGGGTCAACCCGACGAGGTCCGGGACCTCTGTCTGCTTGGCTCCGGATGAGACGAAGATCGTGACGTCGTCACCCGTGGTGGCCTCGTCGCCGGCCTTGGGATCTTGTTTGAAGACGATGCCGTCGGGCTTCTTGCTCGGTGCTTCTTCAACGACCGCGTTGAGATCGACGTCGTCGAGAGCGATGGTGGCTTCTTCCTCGGTCATCCCGACCACATCCGGGACGTTGACCGGCTCTCCACCACCGAGGAGGTTCCCCGCCAGCAACCACGCCATCAGTCCAAAGAGCCCGAGGATCAGCAACGTCACGATGATGTAGAGGGCTGCTTTCTTGCGCTCGGGCTCGCGGTAGTCCTCGTACTCGGCGGTGCGCATGACCTGGGTTCCGGTGGCTGCTCCCGCGATGGCGGTTTCGTCCGCCAACAGAGGCGTTGCGTGGACCTTCTGGCCGGAGCAGAAACGCTGTAGATCGTCGTTCATCTCCATCGCGCTCGAGTAGCGGTTGTCAGGGTTCTTAGCCAGGGCCTTCATCGTGATCGCATCGAGTGCCGCCGGGACATCGCTGTTCACTTGCGACGGCGGGACCGGGTTCTCTCGGACGTGTTTGTACGCGATCGCCAAAGGAGTGTCGCCGGTGAAAGGAGCAGCCCCCGTTAAGGATTCGTAGAGGACCACACCAAGGGAATAGACATCCGAGCGCGCGTCGATCGTGTTGCCTTGCGCCTGTTCGGGAGATAGATACGCAGCGGTGCCGATGACCATTCCGGTTTGCGTCATCGTCTGGTCGCCGTCACCGCCGAGTGCACGCGCTATACCGAAGTCCGTGACCTTCGTCTGGCCGGAGTCGGTGATCATGATGTTGCTTGGTTTCACATCGCGGTGAACGAGACCGTTCGCATGCGCTCGATCGAGTGCTTTGGCAACGTCGGCCGCGATATCAGCGGCCCGTTCGGGAAGCAACGGTCCTTCGGTGGAGATGATGTCGGCCAAGCTCCGGCCCTCGATGAACTCCATGACGATGAAGTAGGTGTCGCCGTCGGCGCCATAGTCATACAGAGCGACGATGTTCGGGTGGTTGATGTTGGCCGCAGCCTGAGCCTCGCGACGGAAGCGTTCGACGAACGAACGGTCGCGCGAATACCTGTCATGCAGAACCTTGATCGCAACCTCGCGCCCGAGGAGATCGTCGCGCGCGCGGTAGACCTCGGCCATCCCCCCGGTGCCGACGCGCTCGATGACCGCGTAACGGCCTCCGAACACCTGGTTATCCGCGCTCAATCTCCACCCTTGTCCTTGTCGTGACCTTTGTCGTGGCCCTTGCCGTGCTCGTCGACCTTCAACCCGCCACTCACGAAGAGAGTAATCGGCTGGTCACTCGACAAAGGCTCGCCTGCAACAGGGTCGGTGCCGACCACTTCGCCCGCGTCGGCGCTTTCGACCGGGATCCCTGCACTCTCAAGATACGCAACGAGTTCTTTGTCTTTGAGAAGCTGGACCTCACTTTCGTATCCGGCCGCCGTGATCTCGGCCTGCACGTCCCGGTAGTCCATCCCTATGACGCCTGAGGAGATCGTGAAGTTCGCCGCTCCTCCGAGATCGCTAGGTGATTCCTTGGCCTGCGCCCCGGAACCTTGACCCCTCGTTGCCCTTGCCGGGGTGTCGGCCGACGCGAGGCGCCAAACGAGCAGAGCAAGCGCCACGAAAGCGAGGAATGCGAAGACCAGCAGGACCTTCCGACCGAGGCTTACCGGATCCCAGCGATCTCCGGGGATGGGCCACACCGTGGCGAGCCCCTCGGTCGTCGCCGCGCCGACGGGCAGCACGGCCGTTTGGGGGCCGCTCGTGTCCAGCGACCCGTCGAGCGCGGCGTTGAACTCGGCGGTTGTGGCGAATCGTTCAGCTAGATTTTTGCGCGTCGCCCGGCGCACGACATCGTCGAGTCCCGGTGGAGTCGAGGTGTTGATCGCGCTCGGTGGCGGCACCTCTTCATTGATGTGACGAAGAGCAACGGCCATCAACGAGTCACCTGTGAAGGGCAAGGCTCCCGTTAGAGTTTCGAAGGCGACGATCCCGAGCGAGTAGATGTCCGAGGCCGGGGAGAGGTCTCGGCCCTCAGCTTGTTCCGGAGAGATGTAATGGGCGGTTCCTAGAACGGAACCGGTCATCGTCAGCTTCGAGTCGTCGGCGGCGCGCGCTATGCCGAAGTCGGTGACCTTCACGCCATCTTTGTCGTCGACGATGACATTCGCGGGCTTCACGTCGCGGTGGATGATGCCCGCGGCATGAGCGTGACCGAGGGCAAGGCTGATCTGACCCAAGACGTTGACCGCTCGCTCGGGTGCCAGAGGGCCGTCTTCGCGCAAGACACGCGCAAGATCCCGACCTTCGGCGAGTTCCATGACGATGAAGTGGCAGTCGTCTTCGTCACCGGCATCGAAGACGTTCGCGATGTTTGGGTGGCGCAGACCGGCAGATGCTCGTGCTTCCCTGCGGAAGCGTTCGACGAAGTTCGAGTCATCCGCGAGGTTCGACGCAAGCAACTTGATGGCGACGGTGCGTCCTAGCTTCTCGTCTTCCGCCCGATAGACGGTGCCCATGCCTCCGGTTGCGATCTTGTCGCCCAGCCGATAACGATCGCTGAGAAGGGTGTTTGTGCCTACCACCCGCGTAGCTCTCGATCGATCTCGAGGATCTGGCGAGCGAGAGGTGCGGCGACCGCACCACCCGTCGCTTCGGAACCGAACGTTCCGCCGTTCTCGACGATGACCGCAACCGCTAGTTGCGGGTTGTCGGCCGGTGCGAAGCAGATGAACCACGTATGCGGGTTCTGACCCTTCACGGTCTGCGCGGTACCGGTCTTCCCCGCAACCTTGACGCCGGGGATCTGCGCCGCGCCACCGGTCCCGTTATCGACTGCCGCGACCATCATCTCGGTCAACACGCGGGCTACGTCGGGCGACATCGCTTGGGACATCACCTGGGGCTCGAACCTACGAACGACGCGGCCCGACTGATCGATGATCTCGCGCACGAGCCGAGGTTGCGGGACCTGCCCACCGTTGGCCACGGTTGCCGCAACAACGGCCATCTGAAGAGGGGTTGCGTTGACGTCGCCTTGACCGATCCCCGCGTACGCGCGCAGCGGCGCGTTGGCGTCGTCGATGTCCGGGAACTGGCTCGGTTCCGTACGCAGATCGAAAGGCAAAGGTTGGTTGAAGCCGAGCGATTCGGCCATCGACCGCACGTCCGAAGGGATGTCCATCCCGATCAAGGCGAACGTTGTGTCACACGAGATCCGCAGAGCATCGAACAGGTTGATCTGTCCTCCACCGAGGCACGGTTGGTGGGTGAAGTTCGTCAACGACTCGGTGGTCAATGGGAGACAAGGGTCTCCCGGCTCACGCGCGCCCTCGCACGGCTCGAGCTTCTCCGGATCGGGGAACGTCGAGTCGGGTTTGTACTGCCCCGACTGCAGCGCGGCAGCGGCGGTGACAACTTTGAACGTCGAACCCGGTGGGTAGCCGCGCGTCGTGGCGATGTTCACCAGGGCACTCGTGGACGACGATGGGTCGAGGGACTCCCAGTACTGCTTCGATTCTCTGGAGTCGAACGACGACAACGGGGTCGGGTCGAACGAGGGGTTGCTCCACAGCGCGCGGATCTCTCCCGTCTGCGGGTCCATCGCGACGATCGCACCCCGGTTGTCCCCCAACGCTTGCCGCGCAGCTTCTTGTAGACGCGACGCGATCGTGGTCCGGATGTCGTCACCTTGCTCTCCGGAACCGAGGAAGCGGTCCTGGATGTCCTGCATCGAAAGGGTCCCGCCCTCGCCGAGCAGCTGGTCGCGATAGGTGCGTTCGAGACGGTCGAGTCCGTACCTGACCGAGTACCAGCCGGTGATGTGCCCGTACAGGGCGCCGCCGGGATACAGGCGGCGGTATTTGTAGAGGCCCTTCTGCGCTTTGGACCGGGCCATCGTTTGGCCGTCGAGGGTGAGGATCTCTCCTCTCTTTATGGAGTACTCGCGGATCAACTGCAGGCGGTTGGCTGGGTTCTGGGAGATGCTCTCGGCCGCGAAGATCTGCACGTAGTTGAGTTGGAAGAAGACGGCCAGGAACGCGAGAACGATCCCGATCCCAACACGTCGGATCTGTCGTTCCATCAGCGTCCGCCTATCAAGATCTCTGAGGTCATCGCGGGCGGCGGTGCACTCGCCGAATGGTCCGAGATCCGAGCCAACACGGCGATGAGAACGAAGTTGGATAGCAAGCTTGAACCACCGTAGGACATGAAGGGCAGAGTGATTCCGGTCAGGGGCAGCAGGCGCGTGACGCCGCCCAGGATGATGAACGTCTGCAATCCGATGACGGTCGTAAGTCCCAGCGCGAGCAGTTGCGTGAAGTCATCGCGCTGGGCCAGCGCGATCTTCAGACCCCGGCCCACTAACAGCAGGAAGCACAGCAGGATCGCCGCCCCCCCGAGCAACCCCAACTCTTCACCCAGCACCGAGAAGATGAAGTCTGTGTGTGCCGCGGGGATGAGGTCGGGTCGCCCTTGTCCCAACCCGGTGCCGAACAAGCCACCGGCCGAGAGAGCGAACAGTGACTGCGCAAGCTGGAACCCCTCGTTCTGAACGTGCTTGGGATCGAACACGTCGAGCCATACCTGCACGCGCTCTTGGACGTGACTGAACTTCTCGTATCCGATGTACGCGCCGAAGGCGAACAACGTTGTGCCGGCAGCGAGGTACACCGCGCGCGCCGTAGCGACGTAGATCATGATCAGGAAGACCGAGAAGAAGAGAAGACTCGAGCCGAGATCCTTCGCGTAAAACATGACCGCGAGCGATAGACCCCACATCACCAGCAGAGGCCCGAAATGCTTGACGTCGGGGATGTGCATGCCGAGCAGGCGCCGCGACGCGATCGACAACAGCTCTTTACGTTCGGCCAGGTAGGCGGCGAAGAAGATGACGAGGAAGATCTTGCTGAATTCCCCGGGCTGGAACTTGTAGGGCCCGATACCCACCCATAGTTGCGCGCCGTTGATCTCGCGGCCCAGTCCCGGAACCAGGGGAAGGAGGAGTAGCGCAACTCCCAAGAAGCCGATGATGTATTTGTAACGAGACAGGATCGTGATGTCGCGCAGGAGCACCATCGTTGCGACGAAGCAGATAACTCCCACGATGGTCCACGTCAACTGCGCCGCGCCGTAGCGCTCGGGGGACAAGCGATAGACGGCCGCTAGACCGAGAGAGTTGAGGATCGCAGCCATCGGCAGCAAGACGGGATCGGCGTTCTTCGCGAATCGACGCATCACGATGTGCGCACCAACGTAAACGGCTACGAGAACGGTGATGATCGGTGTCGCCAGTCCGATGTTCTTTGCGTTGTTTGCGACCACGACCAGCGCGAGCGCGCCGGCCCCAACGATGAGCCCCAGTATCAGTAGCGAGAGTTCTCGGTTGCGCAGCCCTGAAACCTGGATCACTTGGACCGGCCCCCAGACGCGGCCGAGTTCTGGAAGTCCTCGTCTTTGGCCAAACGTTCGAGATCGCTAAGGGTCGCTTCCGCTTCCTCGAGCGAGTCGACCTTGATGCCGGCTTCGACCTCGTCACGCTTGAAGGTCGGAAGGGCCTCGAGATCGATCGTCGATCTTTCGTGGACCTCTTTCAGAGAGAGTCCAGCGACCTCGTCGGGAATGCCTCGATAGATCGTCACGACATCCTGGTCGTCGACACCGATGAACCACGAGTTGTTCAAGGCGTAGCGCGCGGCGAAGAATCCGCCCCCGGCGATAAGGCAGAGCACCAGAAGCGACACGACGAGGCGTTTGCGCCATGACGAGCGCTTCGGCGTGATTTCGACCGCCCGGTGATAGCCGGTATCGGCCGATGGATCGGTGTGCGCGCGTTCACCGAGATCGGATCGATGTTCGGCGACGTCGGGTGCGCTGGCTTCATCGACGCCGACATCGACAACGATCACAGTGATGTTGTCCTCGCCCCCCGCTTCGTTAGCACGCTCGACGAGCTTGTCCGCTGCTGCTTGAGGGTCTGGTTCGTTCCCGAGTACCTCTGCGATCTGGGTCTCCGACAGCATCCCGGAAAGCCCGTCCGAGCAGATGATGAATCGATCTCCCTCCGCCAGCGGCAGAGAGAACTGATCTACCTCGACGTCTTCGTCCACACCCAACGCGCGCGTGATCATGCTTCGCTGTGGATGACGCTCGGCTTCTTCAGGCTTGAGCTTTCCCTCGCGCACCATGCGGCCGACCAGGGTGTGGTCATCGGTGATCTGTTTGAGCTCACCAGCGTGCAAGAGATAGGCGCGTGAATCCCCGACGTGCGCGACCTGGGCCGTGCTCCCGTCAACAAGGATGATGGTGCACGTGGTCCCCATGCCTCTCACCGTCGGGTCGTTCTCGGACTTGTCCCAGATCGCGCGGTTGGCATCTCGCACCGTTTCGACCAGCGTCGAAGGGTCGTCGGCCCGGATCTCCGATCGATGGTCCTTGATGATTTCGACCGCCGTTGCCGATGCGACATCCCCGGCTGCGTGTCCACCCATCCCATCCGCGATGGCGAACAGGGGCGAATCGACGAGATAGGAGTCTTCGTTGCCCTGACGTACAAGTCCTACGTCGGTTCGGGCCCCGACCGCGAGTCTCACTTGCGCATCTCCAGAACGGTCTTACCGATCTTCACGCGGTCCCCGCGTTGCAACTCGGTAGCCCCGCCAACGCGTTTGCGATTCAGGTACGTACCATTTGTGGATCCGAGGTCTTCGATGAAGTACGACTCGCCGCGCGCGAAGATCCGCGCGTGCACCTGCGACACGTACGTGTCGTCGAGCACGACATGACACTTGTCGGCCCGGCCGATCGTGAGCTCCTGACCAAGGTCGAAGTTCTTGCCGGACGTACTTCCGCCCTCGACGATTGTTGCGTGCTTGGGCGTCTTTTTGACCTTTCGTGGAGACGATTTGGTCGCGGGGGCGCTTCCGCGCGACGTTGCCGGAGCAGCCGCGGGTTTCAGTTCGATCATCACTGCGCGGACTGCTCGCGCGACGAAGATGTAGAGCACCGCGAGGAACACGTACTTCAGGATGTCTAGAACGATGTCCGGCATCTCTGTCTCCTAAGACTCGAGCTCGAACCGCAGGGCGCTGGTACCGAAGCCCAAGGTCTCGCCACCTTGTAGTGAGTGCTGCTGCGCGAGCTTGCCATCGACGAGGGTCCCGTTGGTCGACCCGAGGTCTTCGATGACCCAGTCGTCACCTTCCCGCCGGAGCTCGGCGTGCCTGCGCGACACGTTCGAATCCGCGAGGACGACGTCACAGCTCGACATCCGTCCGATCACTACCGGCGTCCTCGTCACCGAGATGCGCTCGGTGGCCTTGCCGTCATCGTCAACGACTACGAGCACCGCGCCGGCGCCCTTGACCCCGAGCCGCGATGCAGTGTCGGAAGAGATAGCCCGGGACTGGGACGGATCACGGTCGTCCGGCGCATGGGTCGTTACCCCCGCGGGGCGGTTGGCGTCGGCAGCGAGAGCCGCCTCGACCTTGTATTCGCCGCGGCCCATCTTCTCGACCGCCTCGAACGAGATGCGTGGGAGGCCCATGAGGTTCCAGCGGTTCTGCTTGGCCTGGTCGATCACCAGCTCCGAGAACTCTCTGGCCAGCCCCGCCTCCATCTGTGTGAAGCGGGCGTGGTCGTCCGGCCCCATCAGGACCCTGAACTCGTTGGGGGCATAGACACGGTTGACCGACACCGTCTTCTGCTCGCCCATCTCGCGCAGGATCCGCCGGCCGACCTCGACCGGCTGCAACCCGGAACGGAAAACCTTGGTGAAGAAGCCCTCCACCAGGCCTTCCAGCCTCTGCTCGATGCTCTTTGCGACCCCCATAGTGGGTGGGATTATGCCCGGCAAACCGAGCGCTACTCTCGGGGTCCACGGGCGAGTGGTGGAATGGCAGACACGCTGGCTTCAGGTGCCAGTGCTCGCAAGAGTGTGGGGGTTCAAATCCCCCCTCGCCCACGTATCGCCCACAGCTTGCTTCGCTCTAGGAGAGCGACCATCCCGAAGCAGGACAAAGCGGGATCCCCTGGTGTGCCCTACTAGAGGTGTAGTAGCCTCGGCAGGTTCGGGAATCCCCGGTTACGAACCCGGGGGCCAGTCGACATAGGGGGAGTAGATGCATCGAACTAAATGGTTAGGGGTCGTCGCGCTCCTGCTCGCGTTCGCGGTCGTAGGTGCCGCGTGTGCTTCGCAGGATACGAATGACACGACCAACAATGCTGATGACGCGAACATCCAAGAGGGTGGAACGATCGTCGTCGGTGCAGAGCAGGAGCCAGCCGGTGGTTTGAACATCGACCTCGTCTGTTGCACCTTGGCGTGGGGCTCTTTGATCCAGCACCCGGTCCTGATGGGTGCCATGCAGGCGCAGCCTGACTTCACTTATGCGCCGAGCTTGATCGAAGCGGATCCCGAGATCACCGAGGACCCCTTCAGCCTGACTTACAAGATCCGTGACGAGGCTGCGTGGAACGACGGGACTCCGGTTTCGTCTGACGACTTCATCTTCACGATGGACACGATCCTCGACGAAAAGAACCAGATGGCGTCGCGCGCCGGTTACGACAAGATCACCGACGCCGAAGCGATCGACGACAAGACCGTCAAGTTCACGTTCTCCGAGGCGTACGCCGGTTGGCGTGACCTCTTCAACCCGATCTACCCGAAGCACGCGATCGAGGGCGAGAACTTCAACAAGATCTGGAACAAGGGTTGGGTCGACCACGATGGCAACCCCGTCGGTAACGGTCCTTACCTGTTCGACAGCTACAAGCCGGGCGCAGAGCTCACCCTCGTCAAGAACGACGATTTCTGGGGCGAGCCCGCTCACCTCGACGAGGTCGTCTTCAGGTTCCTTCCTGAGACGAACACCGAGATCCAGAGCCTTCGTGGTGGCGAGGTAGACGTGATCTACCCGCAGCCGCAGCTCGAGCTCGTCGATCTAACAACGCAGCCGGACCTCACCGTTGAGACTTCCGCAGGAACGACGTGGGAGCACATCGACATCCAGGTCGGCCCGAACGGTCACCCGGCCCTCGCGAACGACTACGTGCGTGAGGCACTTGCCTACTCCATCGACCGCGACGCGTTGACGTCGCAGTTGTTCAAGGACCTGGCACCGGACCTGACCCCGTTGAACAACACGATCTACATGACCAACGCTCAGGAGTACCAGCCGAACTGGGAGCAGTACACGTTGGACGTCGACAAGGCGACCGCGCTGCTCGAGGACAACGGCTGCAAGAAGGGCGATGACGGCATCTACGTGTGTGACGGAGAGCGACTCGAGTTCCGTTTCACCACGACCGCCGGAAACGCTCTTCGTGAGCTGGCCTTCGAGGTCATCCAGGAGCAGGTCAAGCAGGTCGGTATCGCACTGAAGTCCGGCATCGACGACGCTGCGGTCGTATTCGGTAACAAGGTTCTCGTTGCCGGTAACTACGACCTCTTCATGTTCGCGTGGGTGGGTAACCCCGACCCCGCGGGTTCGGTCGAGATCTGGAAGTGCGAAGGTAGCCAGAACTTCACCGGCTACTGCAACGAGGATGTCACCAAGCTGCTCGACTCGAGCAACACTTTGCTCGACGACGCAGAGCGCGCCGCTGCTCTCAACGAGGCCGACGCGTTGATGTCTCAGGACATCCCGACCATCCCGCTGTACCAGAAGCCGACGATCCTTGCCTTCAACAACAAGGTTCACGGCATGCAGGACAACCCCACCATCGAGAGCTTCACTTGGAACATCGCCGATTGGTGGATCGAGCAGTAAGCAGCTGATCAAGAACTAAGAGCGAAAGATGGGGCGGCCTTTCACGAGGCCGCCCCATCTGTTTCACCGTTAGTATCGATCGACAGCCTTCACGGGGGAGTGGCTAAGTGGTCACCTATGTGATCCGACGGATCCTCTACATGATCCCGGTTCTCTTCGCGACCAGCCTGATCATCTTCACGTTCGTGTCTATCTCTGGGGATCCTTTGGGCCAGGTCCGACAGATCCCCAGAGTTAGTCCACAGACGATCGAAAACATCATCGAGCAGAACCACCTCGACAGACCTTTGCTGGTCCAGTACGGCTACTGGCTCAAGGAAGCAGTCACTCACAAGTTCGGTAACACCCTGCTCAGTGACGAGCCCATCTGGCCGGACCTCAAACGCGTGCTCGGCAACACCCTTCAACTGATCGTGTTGGCCGAGATCTTCTCCGTCACGATCGCGATCGGGGTTGGTGTGCTCTCTGCGGTGAAGCAGTACTCCATATTCGATTACGGGGCTACAACTATGTCTTTCGTCGGGTTCTCGACGCCCGTTTTCTGGTTCGCGTTGATCCTGCAGGTCTTGTTCACGAACATCTTTCTCAATTACGGGGTTCGGATCTTCTATACGGCCCAGTTGAGCTCGCCGAACCCCAGCAACTTCTGGATCGACCGGTTGCAACACCTCGCGCTTCCGGTCATCACGTTGACCGTGCTGGGCGTCGCGCAGTTCACCAGGTATATGCGTGCGTCGATGCTCGAAGTCATCAACTCGGACTATGTCCGTACCGCCCGTGCCAAGGGACTTCTCGAGCGCAACGTGATCATGAAGCATGCCTTCCGGAACGCGTTGATCCCACTGGTAACGGTCGTTGCGCTCGATTTCGGAGGTCTGTTCAGCGGGGCCTTCGCAACCGAGACCGTGTTTGCGCTCGACGGGATGGGTCTGTACTTCCTGCGCGCGCTGAGCGCCAGAGATGTGTATCCGTTGATGGCATGGCTGATGGTTACTTCGTTGATCATCGTCACGTTC
>JAXDJJ010000038.1:0-7177 GCA_034665745.1 Actinomycetota bacterium
GTCCATCAGCCGCTAGCGCTCGATCGCATACGAGTACGAGAACGGATCGGTTGCTATGGGAGCGGTACCGGTGAATATCAGGGTGATCTGGCTCCCTGACAGGGGCCGAGGGGTGCGCAGCACGAGCCCGTCATCGGTCACTTTGAATGCCCTGCGGGTCAGGGTCTTGCGCACGACGATGTCATCAGAAACAGCCACGAGCTGTATCAGCGGCTTGTTCTTCGCCATCGGTCGGAGCCGCATCCACTTCTTCAGACCGTCCCCACCGAACTTCCAAGCTCGTGGCTTCTTCTCGAACTTCGACGTTCGCCAGATCTTGTGGTCCCCATCGACGAGCTTCACGTTGTCGACCACGTACCCGGCCTCGGAAACCGCTTGGTCGGTGTCATATTCGAAGCGGATCAGTAGGGGGCCGCCCGCGTACGGGGTCAGGTCCAAGGTGCAGTCCTTCCACCCGTCGGACGTTCCCGTGATCCCGCCGCTCTCAGCGATCGCCCGGTTGTTGCCGTTCGGATCGGCCGCGGTGCCGCCGCACGACGCGGTGTTCACGAACTCCCACGTGTTTCCGTCGTCTTGGGACACACGGACGTACGCGTAGTCCCACCCATCTTCGATGACGTACCACTGCTTGAA
This sequence comes from Actinomycetota bacterium, assembly GCA_034665745.1. Lineage (GTDB taxonomy): Bacteria > Actinomycetota > CADDZG01 > CADDZG01 > WHSQ01 > JAXDJJ01. The sequence goes on from JAXDJJ010000038.1 coordinate 634, forward strand.
CTGAAGACTTGGCGCCGTCGCATCGGTGAGGTCCGCCTGCCGTTGCAAGTAGGAGATGAGCTCGTCCCCACGGTTAGACCACGCGAAGAATCCATTCTCGGGCGCGGGTTGTCCGCCGGCCGCAGGGATCACGGCGATCGGATCCTGCATCGTTGCAGTCAAGGTCCCGTAGCTTGGCACCGCGTAGTACTCACCCGCGTACTGATGAACCGTCGCGTCGGCAGCCGATGCATCACCGGTCCCAGCGGTTGCGACCTGAACGTTGCGATTCGGATAGCCGAACTGTCCGTGGCTCGCTTCCGGCTTATCGATCCGGTTGGCTACGAGATAGTCCTTGAAGACTTTCTTGAAGCCCGCGCTCTTGCCGTAATAGGACGACAGTTTGTTCAACAGCGAGGTAGGCCGGCTCCTCAGCACTTTAGTGATTCCGGCGGCACCATCTGGAGCCGTCTTGGTCAGGAGCTTGGCGAGTCCGTAGGCCTCGAGCCGATCGGTGTTGTCCAACTCCGGCGCACCGTAGTGATTGAAGAGGTAGTCGAAGAAGAGGAAGGCCTGACCGTAGTCCTCGAGTGCACTCCCCCAGTCGAACAGGTGATTGTCGGGCTCAGCTGAATACGCGTCGATGTGTCCCTGGACGATGTCACCGAACCCGTTCACGGCGGCGGCGATGTCGGCCATCCCCTCGTTGACCCAAGTCTCTTCGTTGTAGTCGTGAGCGAACTGGATCATGTGGAAGAACTCGTGCGCGAGCACACCGGCATAGGTGTCATCACCGACGTTAAGGAACAGCGAGTTCATGAAGAACATCTCCGTCTCGTTCGAGAATGGAGATTCGTGTTCGCCATCCCCATTCGGGAACTCGTGCTCGGAAGAGAAGTACCCCGCCGTGTAGCTCGTACCGGAGCCCGCGTCGATCGGGAAATTCAAGATGCTGATGCGCTTGTCACAGTCCGCGTCGCGCCAGTTGGAGGGGAGGCCGGGGGCGAGGTTCTGTGCCGGCGAGTCGGGGTTCGGTTCGGTGCCGAAATAGCTGCGGTCGATGTCATAGATCGCGTCCCACTTCTCGAGACCGGTCTCGGCTTCGGCCTGAGTTACGAAGCCACCCTCCGGTGCAGCGGGGGCCGGGCCCACATAGAACTCACGCTGCACCCACATGTATCCATGAGGGGATTTGGCGGCGAGCACCGCGGTGATCTCGACGTTGCCTGCTTGCGACTGAGACACCCAGAAGGTCCGTTCGGCACCGACGTCGTACTCCGGCGGAGGGGTGCAGCCTTTGTGCCCATAGTCCCCATCGGTCTGTTGCATCCGCGAACCGAGATCCTCCTGGCGGGCGACGAAGCGATCCGCCTGTTGGACCGCCGGATAAGACAGGTGCCCCTGCAGGTAGTCATTGAAGCTGACCTCCGACACCGCGCCTGGGGCACGGGCGGCAGGGGAAACGGCGGCCGTGCCCAGAACGACGGCAACCGCTGACAACAACACGAGCGAACGCTTGATCAATGAACCCCCTCAGTGAACGGCAACGACTCCCAAGGCTTACCCATCACAGCCCTTATCCACCCAGGGATTGTCTGAGACCCCCTTGTGGTTGTGATGGGTAGGCTCAAGGAACAACTGTCAAAGCACCTGAAAGGAGCAGCGATGCCCTACTCATTGCCGGATCTCCCCTATGACTATTCGGCGCTGGAACCACATGTAGACGCCAAGACGATGGAGATCCACCATTCCAAGCACCACCAGACCTACGTCGACAAGCTGAATGCCGCTATCGATGGCACGGGTCTGGACGAGAAGTACCCGAACGTGGACGACCTGGTCCGCAACATCGGCGAGGTCACCGATGAGACCACCAAGAAGATGGTCCGCAACCATGGTGGCGGACACTCGAACCACAGCATCTTCTGGACGATCATGTCGTCGGACGGTGGCGGTGATCCCAGCGGAGATGTTGCTTCTGCGATCGACTCCTCGTTCGGATCGTTCAAGGAGTTCCAGGAGAAGTTCAACCTTGCGGCGACGAACCACTTCGGTTCTGGGTGGGCGTGGCTCGTGTCCAAGGGCGGCAACCTCGACGTCATCAGCTTGCCGAACCAGGACTCACCTCTGATGGATGGTGCGTTCCCTCTCCTCGGTCTCGATGTCTGGGAGCACGCGTACTACCTGAAGTACCAGAACAAGAGGCCCGATTACATCGAGGCGTGGTGGAACGTCGTCAACTGGGACGCCGTGAACACACGGTTCGGTCAGGCCAAGTGATCTAACGGTTCACAAAAGAAGGAGGCCGGGCAAGGTGCCCGGCCTCCTTTGTTTTGGTTGAACGATGTTGGTGTTAGCTGCACTTGCTCCCGGAAGCGGGGGTGCAACTAAGGGCGATGTTGGACTCGTAGCCCGCACCGTCGTACAGAACCCGGACCTGGTACGGGTTCGCAGGAGCACCAGGGATCGAAAGCATCATCACGAGTGTTCCAACCGCTTTGAAGTTCACGTTCTCGAACTTCACCTCGGTCACGCCGGGGCCCGGCGGCACATCGACGATCGCCGACGCAACGGGCGGTACGAATCCGGTGGATCCAACGGTACTGTCACAACCGCCGGTGCCATCGGGGAACACATCGACCTGCATCTTCGCGGCAGGGCTTCCGATCGTGTTCAAGGTGATCGTGAGATCGCCCTTGACCGTGCCGGACAGAGGTCCCTTCCATGTCGGAAGCAACGCGTTGCCGCTACAGGTGGTGTTAGGCCCGGCGATGTAGTTCGTTACGAACATCGACTTCGGAGTCGCGGCGGACGGCTTGGTCGTGTCCATCGCCATGAACAAACCACCCGAGACGTTGTCGGGCAGGTCGGCCTCGCCCACATCTGAGGTGCCGTGGAGGTAGAGGGTCGTAGCAACAGGCTTTGCCTTCTTCTTGGCGTCGGCGGTCGCGATGGAACCCACGATCAGCCCGAGAGCCAAGAACAGAACGAAGAATCGCTTCATCGGTTTCTCCTTCAAGGAGGGATTGAACTGTTGGGATGAAGGTTCGCCTCGAGGGAACCGAATCCTCCACATAGAAAAGGGGCCGGACTTTCGCCCGGCCCCCCGTGTTTCGAGAAAAGGTTCGGCTAGACGCAGCTGCGACCGCTCGATGGGATACAGGTGAACTGGATCGATGACGCGTAATCGGCGGCGTCGTAGAGGAGACGGCCGGGGTTAGGACCGGTCGGTCGTAGTTGCAGCATCACGATGCCGTGCGCCTTGAAGTTCACATCCTCGATCGTCGCCTCGGTCAGTCCAGCGCCGGGCGCAAGATCCACGACCGTGCTCACGGTCGGTTCGGGATAGGTCCCGGTCGACGTGTCATTGCTCGCGCACGCCTGGCTCCCGACGTCGGCCCAGATCTGAACCTCAACCGCGCGCGGCCCGTTGATCGAGTAAAGGCTGATCTTGATGTCGCCCTTGACCGTCCCAGTCAGCCCAGAGGTCCACACTGGGAGGATGAACATCCCCGCGCAGTCGTTCCAGGGCGTCCCTCGCCATGCAGACAAGCCCCACGACTTTGGTGCGGCGCCGTCGGGTTTCGTGGTGTCCATCTTGTTGTAGGCGGCGCCGAAGTTGTTCCCCATGTCGACCTCGCCGAGCATCTCGGTCCCGTGCAGATACATCGTGACCTTCGTCGGCTTGGGTGCCTTGGCCTCAGCGTGCACCAAGCTGCCGGCCATGAGGCCGACGATCATCGCTAGAACCACCAGTCGTTTCATGTCTTGCTCCTTCTAGAGGTCCCGATCGATCGGGACGAAAGAACCTTTAGAGAAGTCTTCGACCTGATGGTGCTTCAACCCTCCTGGGCCACAACGAGAAGAGGCCGGGCTTTCGCCCGGCCCCTCTTATTGAAGCCTCGGTGTTACGGAAGGTTCGAGAAAGTTGCCGTGACCTTGCCGGTGGTTCCGGCAGCGGGGACACATCCGGCTATGCCCGGGTCCGGGGTAACACCGACCCAGAAGTGGAGGTCCGTGCCCTCGGGGATCGACAGAGGAGCGTCGGTCTTGCCACAGAAGGAACCGAAGATCGTGTCGTCGGTGTTGTCGCCATCCGTGTCTGCCTGAACCGAGACGTAAACCGGTTGACCGGTCTGGTCGGTGACCTCAGCAGAGACGTACGTTTCGCCGATACCCGAGATCAAGGAGACGCAACCCACAGCGCCGCTCGAGCTGCACGTTCCGACGAGAAGGAGAGACGGAGCGTCATAGGTTCCTTCTGCGACGCGCGTGATCTTCTTTACCTTCTTCTTCTTCGCTTCGGCGGTAGCAAGCGAACCGAAGACCAGACCTATAACCATCATCAGTACGAGGATGCGTTTCATCTATCTCTCCTTAGCTTGTGTTGTGTGCTTAAGAACTAGGTGTGGCCGAGAAGGTCGCAGTAACGGTCCCCGAGGTGGAGAAGCCGGCACAGAACGGACTCGGCAGCGCCCACATGAAAACCGTGATGGTCGTGTTCGGAGGGACCTGAAGATCCTTCGCTTCAGGACCGCACACCGTGACTCCGGTGTCGCTGACGCCGTCACCATCGGTGTCCCAGCTGAAGTCGCCGTATGGCATCGGGCTGACGCCGTCTTCGATCTTGATGCTCATGTAGGTGTTGGTCGCGCTCGACACGAACGACAGGCCACCGGCGGCGAGACCTACACCGGCAGTACCGATCGCAGGCTGGTCGTACGTGCCCGTCATCGTGTAGGGCTTGGGAGCCTTCTTCTTCTTCGCCTCGGCAGTCGCAACCGAACCGACCACGAGACCGAAGATCATCATCAACACGAGGAAACGCTTCATGAACATGCTCCTGTCAGAAATTTTCCTTGGAGCATGGTTCGCCTGAAGGGGCGCGGTTCCTGCCCCCGAACGCCCTCGTGACCAGAAGTCGCCAACCGTGAGTGGCTAGATGTCCTGTTCTGTCACGACTTCGATGCCGTTCTGGGTCAACAACGCGGTCGTAACTCCATCGCCTTCGATCCGCGAACGCGAGAAGGTTCCGTCGTAGATGACGCCCTTCCCGCACGAAGGACTGCGCGCTTTGAGGATCGCACGCGTGACGCCGGCGGCCTGTGCTGCTTCGAGTGCACGTTGAGCTCCAGCGAGATAGACGTGGGTGACGTCGACCCCGTCTTTCGTCATCACCCGGGCCCTTCCGGCGATGACATCGTGGCCGTCCCCGCCCACGATCTCTGCCGGCGGCCGAGGGGTCGGCAGGCCCCCGTCCTCCTCGGGACACACCTGGACCGCTCGGCCCTCGGCTACCAGGCGAGCTACCTCGGACGTCTCGTTGGCCTCCCCGTCGTAGCGGCAGGCACACCCGGCAAGGCAGGCCGATACCAGAACGAGGTCGGTTCGTACTTCCGGTAGTGGAAGGTCAACTTTTGGGGTGATTTCCATCTAGGAGACAATGCTAGGCCCCAGGAGGCGGGAATGTTGATGGCCTGCTGGATGTTTTTGTCTACTGGGAACAACGAGTTCCCTCTTCCAACGTGGGGAGGATTCCCCTACCATGTGGAGAATCGTTAGTTGAGCACCAAAACAAGCCCCGTCTGTGGCAACTGCAGCAGATCGAGCGCCCGGCACCGCCGCCTAGCGGCCGTCGCTTCAAGCGACCTTAAGCCGGCCGATCGGCTCGCCGGAGATGGACTAAGGAGGGAGTCTCGACCCCAGGGTCGAGGCCTAGTCGCTTCCCCGAGCCGAAAGAGGTTGATGCACTGATGAGCCCAGCACCGCGCCCCTACGAATCCCGCGAGGAAGCCGCCCATGAAGATCTGGTACGGCAATACCTGCGCGAGATCGGCCAGTACCCGCTTCTGACCGACATCCAGGAGGTCGAGCTTGCGAAGGCGATCGAGGATGGCGAGAAGGCTCAGGAGAAGCTGGACAAGGCCACCAAGAAGTTCACCGACAAGCAGCGCCGCGACCTCGAGACGAAGGCTCGTCTCGGCCGGCAGGCGAAGCGCCGGTTCATCCAGTCCAACCTCCGCCTTGTCGTGTCGATCGCGAAGAAGTACTCCGCGGCCGGCCTGCCTCTCCTCGACCTGATCCAGGAGGGCAACCTCGGCCTCATGCGTGCGGTCGAGAAGTTCGACTACCAGCGCGGTTTCAAGTTCTCCACCTACGCAACGTGGTGGATCCGTCAGGCCATCACGCGAGCGATCGCGGACAAGGCCCGAACGATCCGTATCCCGGTGCACATGGTCGAGACCCTCTATCGCGTCCGTAAGGTCCAGTCGGAGCTCCTCGAGAAGCTCGGCCGCGAGCCGACCATCGAAGAGATCGCCGAGATGTCCGACCTCACCCCCGAGAAGGTCCGCGAGGCGTTCCGCGTCCTGCCCGAGCCCGTGTCTCTGCACGAGCCCGTCGGTGACGAGGATGCCGAGCTCGGTGACTTCATCGAGGACGAGGATGTCGAGGGCCCCTTCCAGGCTGCAGCCATGGCGCTGCGCCAGGAAGACCTCTGGAACATGCTGGACTCGCTGTCGGAGCGTGAGAAGAAGGTCCTCGCGCTGCGCTTCGGTCTCGTGAC
>JAXDJJ010000039.1:0-41337 GCA_034665745.1 Actinomycetota bacterium
TAGCGAAGGGGAACCACCTGGTCCCATTCCGAACCCAGAAGTTAAGCCCTTCAGCGCCGATGGTACTGCCATGGAGACGTGGTGGGAGAGTAGGTCGTCGCCGGATTTAATCTAAGAAGAAGCCGCCTTTCGGGGCGGCTTCTTCGCGTCCGGGGTTCGGTTCATCAGTCGGTCACTTAATCTCTGGGCATGCCACCGCGTGATCAACAGCGTCGCCCATCAAGGCCCCCCCGGAAGGAACCGGTCGAGCGGCCGCGGGCAGAGCTCGCCAAGCCGATCCTCCAGGAACTGCACGCCACGGCGCGGCCCGGGAAGGGCGAGATCCTCGTGAAGGTGTTCTCCGAGGCGGCCGGAGCGTTCATGGAAGAGGACTATGCCGAGGCCATCCGGTTGGGCGAACAGGCCAAGCACATCGCCCTGCGCTCGGCCGCCGCTAGGGAGCTCCTCGGCCTTGCCTACTACCGCACGGGCAAGTGGGTCGAAGCGGCGAAGGAGCTCACAACCTTCCGGAGGATCTCAGGCTCGACCGAGCAGAACCCTGTGATCGCCGACGCGTACAGGGCGATGGGGAAGCCCGACAAGGCCCTCGAGTTCTGCCTCGAGATCGACCGTAAGGCCGTGGAGCCGGCCGTCTACTACGAGGGGGTCATCGTTGGGGCGGGAGCTCTCGCCGACCAGGGCCGCCTCGATGATGGCATCTCGATCCTGCAGCGCTTGGACCTGCGCCCCGAGGTGGCCGCAGAGCATCATCTTCGGGCCTGGTACGCGCTCGCGGACCTGCTCGAGCGGAACGGTCGGTTCACCCAGGCTAAGGAGTGGTTCGAGGCGGTCGCATCGGCCGATGCCGAGATGACCGATGCCCCCGAGCGGCTGGCCAAACTCTCATGACCGCGCGGGTCGTCGAACTCACCACCGACGAGGAATTCAGGAGCGCCTTTCCTGTGATGAACGAGCTTCGTACGCATTTCCTGGAGCTCGGCGAGTACGAGGCCGCCCTTGCCGACATGCGTCCCGACGGTTATCGGCTGTTCGCTGCTAAGGACGGCGATCGGATCGTTGCCTTGGCTGGGATAGCGATCAGGACGAACTTCTATTACGGGAAGTTCCTGTACGTCTACGACCTGATCACGAGCGAGTCGGAGCGCTCGAGGGGGCACGGGAAGCTACTGCTCGACCACCTCGAGGAACTCGCTCGGGCTGATGGTTGTCAGACGATCGCGTTGTCCTCTGGGGTGCAGCGCAAGGACGCGCATCGCTTCTATGAAGACAAGATGGGTTACGACCGCCCGAGCTTCGTGTTCAAGAAGGAGCTGTAGCTACTGCTTCTTCTTCTTGGGTGGGGGAGTTGCCGTGTAGGACCAGCCGGCATTGAAGCCGGTGCCCGTACCTAGACAGACCAGAGCGACCGTCGCCGTTGTGGGAACGATGCCTTCCTCTCCGCCCGGCTGACGGGTCAGGTAAGCGCCCGTCTCGACGATGCCCGCCTGTTGTGCGGGATCGTTCGGGTCGATGTGCCCTGGGTCGGAGTAGTAGGTGATGTCGAGGTCCTCGGTGCCCATGCCACCGCTCGTGACGTCGAGCTTGAACTTCCCGTTCCAGGTCGCCTTGTCGATCTCGAACATGCTGCCGAAGGGGCCCGCCTCGGCTCCACCGGAAACGATCCAGAAGCGACGTGCCCATCCTGTCCAGCAACCACCGGTCGTCTCACCGTTGGGGCCGGGACCAGGCATGAGGACCGTGCCCTCTTCCTGCTGTGGCGCAGCGCCCGCGTGGGCGCCGACCGGGGAGAGGGCGGCTACGAACGTCGATACAAGGACAAGGATGATGGCTCGCTTCACGGGATGACCTCCTGGATAGCCTGGGATAAGGGTTCGCCGGGGGCCCTTGTGATTCCTCCCGGGCGCCCTACGCCCCCTTGTCCTGCTTGTCGAAATAGCGCATATAGCCCCAGGTGTTCATCCAGTACGAGGTGGTGTTCTCCATCCGGCTGCGGGCGTCTTCGGACACCGTGCCCTCCATGGCAGCTAGCGCTTGTTCCTTCACGAGGACGGCTGCGGCATCGACCTCGGTGGTCGCCTTGCGGGCGTTCAGCACCCACTCCGCCCACCGATTGAACGCTTCTATCGATTCAGCACAGAAGTCCTCGACGCTCTTCGCGTTCGCTCCCTCGGAGTGGGGTCCGTAGTGAGTAGGCCACAGCGTTGTCGGGTGAGCGTCGCGGATGCGCTCGATCGATGCGATCGCCTTCTCGAGGTGGAACTCTGGCGGTGGCGTTGCGGGCCTGATCACACCGATGTCGGGCAAGCGCACGCCGAGTGCGTCACCGGCGAAGAGATCGCCATCCGAGGAGAGGTACGCGTGGTGGTGATACGCGTGACCGGGTGTCTCCAATGCGGTCAGGGTTGTGCCGCCGAGGTCGATGGTCTCGCCATCCGCGATCACGTGGATGCGCCCCTCGTCGATCGGGTCGATCCCACCCCACATCTGGTCCATGCGGTCGCCGTAGATGCGCGATGCACTCGACCACAGCTTCGACGGATCGACGAGATGTGGAGCTCCAACCTCGTGCACCCCGACGAGCGCGTCCGGGAATCGTTCCGCGACAGTGCCGGCGGCCCCCGCGTGGTCGAGATGGATGTGGGTCACGATGATCCAGTCGAGATGCTCCACAGCGTTCGCTTCGAGGCCAGCGAAGACGTTGTCGACGACCGACTTCGGCCCGGTTTCGATCAATGCAGTCTTGTCGGTCCCGCGCACGAGGAAGGTGCCCGTGATGCCGGGCTGACCGTGCATCTGGGTGTCGATCAAGACGGGTGAGGGCATGCTCCTGCGATCCTTTCGGCCGTTACTGTGGCGGGGATGATAGCCGCCGGCCCCAAGCCCCCCGCCGTCCTGATCGTTAATCCTTATGCAGGGCGCTTGTCCGACGGCGATCGTGAGGTCGTGATCTCGGCCCTCAAGGCACGCTTCGATCTCGAGGGCTTCGCCACCACCGGTCGTGGGAGTGGGATCGACGTCGCTCGCAAAGCTGCCGGGGAGGGAACTCCTCTGGTGATCGCGTTCGGTGGCGACGGCCATGTCAATGAAGTGGCGAACGGGGTCGCCGGAACCGACTCGACCCTGGCGATCGTGCCCGGGGGAACCATGAACGTGTTCGCACGCTCGCTCGGTATCCCGACTGACGCGATGGCGGCGGTCAACCAGCTCCACTCCCACATCGACCACGCTCCACGACAGGTCTCGCTGGGCAAGATGGATGATCGCTACTTCACGTTCTCGGCCGGGTGCGGGTTCGACGCTGAGGCGGCCGAGATGGTCGAGAGGGACGTCCCCAAGAAGCGACGGTTCGGCGAGATCTACTTCTACTGGAGCGCGTTCCGGGTCCTCACCGGCACCTATCGTCACCGTCGACCTGGGATGACCCTGCAAGGGGACTTCGGACAGATCCCGGTGGCGATGGCCATCGCGTGCAACACCGGTCCTTATGCCTACCTCGGCAAGAGAAGCATCGACATCGCACCCGAGGTCGACCTGGACAAGGGGCTCGACATCTTCGCTCTGCGCACCATGCGGATCGAAGCGTTCCCCGTATATGCGTGGCGGTGTCTCGTCTCGGGCGATCTCGTCCATCACGAGGATGCCTTCTACGCGAGTGACCTGGAAGGGTTCGAGCTGCGTTCCGAGAAACCGTTCCATCGTCATGTCGACGGTGAACCTCTCGGCGAGTCCACGACTGCCCGGTTCAGCATCGAGCCGGGGGTGTTGAAGGTTCAGGTGTGAGCGTTCTCCTGATAGACCCCGATGACGAGCTCGGGGCCGCGATCGTTGCCCGCCTGTTAGGGGAGGGAGACGAAGTCCGTGTCCTCGCGGCACAACCCGGAAGCTGGAAAGACCGAGGCGCCTTCGTAGCTACCGGCGATCCCCTGGATACTGACCTCGTCGAACGGGCGTGCACGAACGTCCGCACCATCGTGTTCACCTTCACCGGGCGGTCGGTCCACCTCTCCTTGCTGGATTCCGCCCTCACCCCCGCTGCCGCAGCGGGCGTCGACCGCGTGATCGTGTGCGTTCCGACTCCGGATCAGGGCGTCTTGCGCGCTCTCGATGCCAGCGGCCTCAGCTATGTGGCGATCGTGACCGGCCGACGTGGATTCCTGCCGAAGAGGACGATCGAACCGACGCAGGTTGCAGAGGCGGTCAACGCGGCGGACGACCTCGTGGGGGAGCCGAAGTTGGTGGTGGATCTGACCAGCGAGGAAGGTCTAGCGGAGTTGAAGCTAGGCGGTCATGCCTAGGTACGCCTCTTGGATCGTGGCGTAGTCCAAGCCTTCTGCTGCGGAGCCCTTGTAGATCAAGGTGCCCTTCTCCATCACGAACGCGCGGTCGGCGAGCTTCAAGACACCGGCGTTCTGCTCGACCATGAGGACCGTGGTGCCGTCCTTGTTGATCTTGTCGACGACCTCGAAGACGGTCTGCGTCAGCTTGGGGGACAGGCCGAGAGAAGACTCGTCGATCAGAAGCAGTTTGGGCCGCGCCATGAGGCCACGGGCTATCGCGAGCATCTGCTGCTCTCCACCCGACAACGTGCCGGCGAGCTGGGCCCACCGCTCGCGTAGGCGCGGGAAGTACTCGACGGCGCGCTCGACTATCTCTTTGGTCTCCTTGCGCTGCTTCTTGTAGGGCCAGGCACCAAGCCTGAGGTTCTGAGCGACAGTCAACGCCGGAAAGACCCGGCGGCCTTCGGGGACGAGGACGACACCCTTCGCCACGAGCTTGCGGGGATCCATACCGGTGATGTCTTCGCCGTTGAAATGCACGGTCCCGGACCACGGCTTGAGAAGGCCCGCGAGCGACAGAACCGTTGTCGTCTTTCCTGCTCCGTTCAATCCCAGAAGTACCGCGGTTTCGCCCTCTTCGACGTCGAACGAGATGCCCTGTAGCACCGGGAGCGAGCCGTAACCGGCCTTGAGGTCACGGATCTCAAGCAGTGACATCGGCGTCCTCCTCGGACTCAGTCTCGTCGACATCGCCGCCGAGGTACGCGGCGATCACTTCGGGATGACGCTGTACCTCTTCCGGGCGACCCGAGGTCATGACCTGACCAAAGTTAAGGACGTAGACGTAGTCGCAGACCCCGACAACGAGCGGAACGTGGTGCTCGATCATCAAGACGGTCAGATTCAGGGTCTTGCGCAACTTCAAGAGACGCTCACCGAGTGCATGAGCCTCGTCCGGCCCCATGCCCGACGAAGGCTCGTCGAGCAGCAGGAGGTCCGGGTCGGTCGCCAGCACGGTGGCGATCTCGATGAGCTTCAACGTTCCATAGGGGAGCCCATCGAGCTGAGAGTTGGCAAGGTGGGTGAGATCGAGGAAGTCGAGAACCTCCATCCCGTAGTTCTTGAGCTTGCGCTCCTCGGAGAACGTGCGTGGCATACCGAGCAAGGCGCTCGGCGCGCCGTAACCGATACGCGGGTGCTGGGCGACCATGCAGTTCTCGAGCACTGTGAGACCGCGGACCAGACCGATGTTCTGGAACGTGCGTCCGATCCCCATCGCGACCCTGCGGTGCGTAGGCAACAACGAGATGTCCTGGCCCCGGTATGTGATCGAGCCTGTGTTCGGTTGATACGCACCCATGATGCAGTTGAACAGGGTGGTCTTCCCGGCCCCGTTCGGCCCGATCAACCCGACGATCTCCCATTCAGGGACGTTCACATTGACTTCGTTCAACGCGACCAGACCGCCGAAGCGGATGCCGGTGTTGTTGATCTCGAGGACGCTACCCATCGTCGCCGTCCTCCTTGCTCTCTACTGCACGGCCGAGCGCATCGAGGTCCTCGGTAGTCGCGTCTTTGTGACGAAGGCCAACCTTGGCGAGCATCCCGCCGCTCTTGGACTTCGCCGGCTTCTTGTGTTTGGCGTGGCCTTCAGGGTGCATCGAGAACGGCTTGCCGCCAAGCCAGCGGGTGACGGGGGAGAGCTGCTCGCCGATACCACCCGGGTACTGGATCAAGGTCAGGATCGCTAGGCCCGAACCGATGACGATCGTGAAGTAATCGGGCTCGCGATGAAGCGTGTTTCTGACGAAGTGATCCAGGGGGCCGATCAATATCAGCAGGAACGGGAAGAGGGCGAAGAAGGCGGATCCCACCACAACGCCGATCCGGTTTCCGAGACCCCCGACTACGACCATCAGCACCCACAGCAACGCGTTGGCGAAGTTGAAGTTGTTGGATACGACGTTCGTCTCATGGAATGCGAACAAGCTGCCGGCGATGCCGGCGAAGAGACCGGAGAGGGAGAACGCGAGCACCTTGTAGGCCGTCACGTTGATCCCGTAGGTGGCGGCGACCGCCTCGGAGTGCTTGATCGAGAGGATCGCCCGGCCCACCTTCGACTTCAGAAGCCGCCAGTCGACGAATATGACGCCCGCAAGGAAGATGAAACAGAGGAACGCGAACTCTCTGTCGGTGGCCCAGCCGTTCGGGCGGGTCGCCGGCATACCTGCACCCCCGTTGGTCAAGAACGGGATCTCGAAGATCGAGCGTTCCGCCACGAAGCCGTACGCCAAGGTGATCAGAGCGAGATAGAGACCTTTGATACGCAGGGCGACGAGACCGAGGAGCATCGCTGCCACCGCGCCGCTGAGGGCTGCTACGGCGGTTGCCGTGAGGAACGTGTTCATGGAGCACGAGTCGACGGTGCAGCCGGCCTTCTGGGTGGCGTAGTACGCGGCAACGAACGCGGCGATACCGACGAAGCCGTGGTGACCAAGGGACACCTGCCCGACGTATCCCAGAACGATGTTGAGGGAGAGACCGATGATGGCGTAGATGGCCGCAAGCGAGATGCGGTCCGCCCAGTAGCTGGGGACGACCGCGGTGGCCCAGAGGACCCCACCGAAGATCAGCGCGAACACGACCAAACGCGCCACCCAACCCTGGACGCTCGGCGTCCACCTCTCGCTCGGGTTGCCTGCCTTTACGGGTTCGAGGACCTCGGTCGCTGCTGCGCTCATGCCTCACTCCCAAGGAGGCCCTGGGGTCGAGCCAGAAGGATCAACAGCAAGACCAAGATGATCGCGACATCGGGGAGGCCCGGGATGATGCTGGACAGCGGTTTCACGATCCCTCCGACGGTGAGCGAGTAGTTGAAGCCAGCCCAGTTCGACAAGGACTGAACACAACCGATCACGATCCCGCCCAGGAACGCGCCGGGGAGGCTCGTCATGCCTCCAAGGACGGCTGCGGCAAAGGCTGGGATCAAGATCCCAGTCGTCATAGCTCCTGGGGTCAAGGTTCCCGATATAGGGATGTAGATGATCCCGGCAACACCTCCCAGGAACGCTGCCGTTCCCCAGATGAACCGGGACATGCGCTCGACCCCGATGCCTACGACGCGCGTGGCGAAGGCGTCTTGTGATGTCGCAAGGACGGCGAGGCCTAGGTCCGTCTTAGAGAAGAAGTAGCCAAGAACGATCGCGAGAACGATCAGCACTCCTAGCGCGATCAGATTCTGAGGTTCGACGAAGTAGTGGAATATCTCGGGTCCGTTCGGATTCCCTTGGGCATCGGTCGCAGCGATCATCGGACGCAGCACCTTGGCTTCGGGTAGGAACAAGATGATCTCCATCCCAACCGTGAACAAGGCGAACGAGATCGTGGCCACCAACAGGGTGATCCGTGGCGAGTTCATCAGGGGACGAACGACAACGCGTTCCATCAAGAGGCCCATGAGTACCGCCCCCAACAATCCGATCGGAACCGCCACCCAGTAGGGGATGTTGATCGCGGTGACCTGCTCGAGAAGGATGAAGACGATGAAGGCGGCGATGGTGCCGAACTCGCCCTGCGCGAAGTTGAAGACCCGGCTCCCCTTGTAGACGAGGACGAGCCCGACGGCAACGAGGCCGTAGATGGCCCCGGTCATTACGCCGATGACCACCGCTGCGTTTGGCCCCGCGTCGTCACCCGCTCCAAGAACGAGGATCAAGCCGAGCAGAAGGCAGGTCGCACCAACTACGATTCCGGTTCTCATAACGGGGAAGTTACCTCGTCGCTCGGTCTGCTGGCCAACCCTAGAAGTCGCTCACGAACGACTTGATCGTGTGCCACTTCCGATCGGAGCATCTGGCCTCGTTCACGTGGACCTGATTCGCTCCAAAATGGTCCTCGGGCGAGAAGTTGAGCACAGGCCCGATCCCGTTCTCCTCGTTGCGCATGCGCTCGACCGTGTACACGAATTTCTCTCGAGTGAGATCGGCACCAGTGGCTTTGAACATGTCCCACAAGGTCTTGCCGCCAGACCACGACAGCCACATGAAGTCGTCGGGGGTCTTCTGCGGGTAGAACTTGGCCGACGCTTTCCGGAAGTCGGGATCGAATTTCTGCGAGTCGATGTAGGCCGGGAATGGCGAGAAGAATTTGGCTCCGTCCATCGAGTTGCCGCCTCCACAGCCGACCGTTGCAACGGTGTCGAACGTCATCGAGATCCCGACCCCGATCCATTGGGGTTCGAACTGTTGACTGTTCGCTTGCTGGAGTACCTGAAGGAACCAGACGGGGGAGGTGAGAACGAAGACGTTGTCTAGACCGGCGGTTTTCATCTCCTGAACGACGGATCGTGCGTCGGTCGTTCCGGCGCCCTTCGAGACGCGTCTTTCGTAGACGATCTGAGCCCCTTGCTTCGCCATCCCATCGGTGAAGCCTTGGCGGGCATCTTCGAAGTTGGGGGTGTCGAAGGTGAGCATGCCGTTCTTCTCGGTCTTTCCTCCGAGATCGGAGACTAGGAAGTCCGCCAGCAGGGGACCCTGGTCGTTATAGGTCATCGACGTAGCGAAGTAGTTGGACAGCTGGTTGACGACAAGCTCGGTAACTCCGGCCGAGATGTAGGGGACACCAACCGAAGCTGCGTAACGCGCACACGCCTGGATCTGGTCCGTGCCGGCCGCTCCAGAGAGGAGGAACACGTGGTCCTTCTCGACCATCTCTTTGCACACGGCCACCGCCGTCGAGGGGTTGTACTGGTCGTTCTTGAGCACGACCTCGACCTTGCGACCGAAGAGGGATTGACCGAGGTCCTCCATCCATTTGAAGTAGAGGTCCTTGCCCTTGTCCACGGAGTCGGAGGGCACCGGAGCGGCTCCGGTGAGGGGGGCGTGGATACCGATCTTGATGACGTCGTCGGTTACTCCGGTCGTGTCGCCTCCGGAAGACGGAGGCGGCTCGTTGCCGGTGTCATTACCGGGGTCTGTTGTCCCCGGGTCCGTCGTCCCGCCGCCGGTGGTCGTAGTCCCGCCGCCGGTGGTCGTCGTCCCGGTGGTCCCAGTGTCGGTGCCGATGCCTCCAGCGAGATCGGTCGATCCCCCTGCAACCTCTTCAAGGGTCCCAAGGACCTCTCCGGTCGCTGAGTCCACTACCTGACCCTGCGCGTTGAGTTCGGTGCCCGGCGGCAGAGCAACTCCCGGCTTCTGGCCGCACGCAACGGCAAGGAGAAGGAAAAGTCCTACGAGAACGGTTGCGAGGGGGCGCTTGGTCTGGCTCACTTCGGCTATCCCTTTCTGAAGAACGGCAGTTTCTTGAATGGCGCCGCGATGGTTCGGCCGACCCCGGCGAATGTGCTGCCGATGCCGGAGGAACCGGTTGTTGTCTCTGCCGCGACGCCACGTCGGTCGGCATTGAGGGCATGGATCTTTGCAAGGACGCCGTTCGGCCTGATCCCGGTGGTCGACTCGACAACGACCTGACGAACCATCGCGAACGCGATGAGCCCGGCTAGAAGCGCGAGCCATACGTACCCAGGCGTTCCAGAGGGCTGAAGAGGAGCGCTTGCGAGCCCCTCGGAGCCGGGGGCCGCGCTGGGTGATGCGCCGGGATCGGGAACCCCAGTAGTCGTGCCGGTACCGGTGTCGGTGCCCACCCCGAAGTCGGTCGTTCCAGTCCCGAAGTCAGTGGTACCGCCGGTCGTTGTAGTGACGCCCGTTCCTGGATCGGTCGGCGTGGTTCCTGGACCGAAGCCTTCGGCCTCACCTGGCTCGTAGACCAGCTCGGTCTGGATGCCTTTCTCTACCTTGGGCCCGGCGAACACAACGCGCCATGAATCTTGCGGGCCGGTGTCGGCGGCGTTGGGCTTGGCGCCGACCAACATGATGCTGGTCGAGAAGCTGAATTCCTGCGCCCACTGCTGGGCGAACGGGGTCAGGTCGAAGGTCCAGACGTGGTCAATGCCATCCGTGTCACCTTCATCAACGGCCTTGATCTCTTTGCGTTCGGCGACCGGGTCGGTGCCCGAGCACTGATATCTCGGCACCTCGACATACTCCGCCGCCTCAACATCTCCGAAGATGTCCGGCAGCAAGCACGCTTGGACCTTCTTGCCGTCGATGTTGACGGGGTCGGTTTGCTCAACATGATCACCGGGAGCCGTCGGGTTGCCGGGGGTGCACTGTCCGTCACCGTTCCCGTCATAGCAGCCGGTTTCCGCCTCGAGGAGAGTCACTTCGAACTTCGAGACGGTCGAGCCGGGGGTCAGATACGAGAGGTCGAACCCAAGAGCCGAGAGCATCTCGGGTTGGTCGTATTCGCCGCCGACGATCTCGACTGGGAACTTCCCCTCGGCGCACGTACCGGGAGCGGAGCCCAGCGAGCCTGGGGCTGAAGGACAGAAGGGGCTCGAGGTGCCAACAACGATCACGTTGCCGCCGATGTTCTGCTCTTCCTGGTGAGCCTGCTTCCACCACCACGACAGGTTCAACAGGGCAGGTTCTGCGCGCTGCTCGGCTGCCCCGGCCGCTACCGGCATCAAGGTCAAGAGAGAGATGAGACCTATCGAAAGGAATAAGCCAAGCCGCCGCTCAGTCATCTTGTGATCCACCCCCCAGAGGGATCGAAGGTATGCCCTGAAACTTGCTGGTTACAGGGGCGAGAGGTTATCACTTCCACTTTCTTACTTTCGATTTGCTACGCTGGTCCTCTATGAAGCGATTTAGGGCTATGTGGCAGTCCCTCTGGGGCGACGCCGACAGGCGTGTCCGGCTTGGCCGGTTCCTCGGACTCACGTTCATCGCGGTCGGCTTCGTCGTCTTCTACTTCGCGTGGGACGGTGCCGCCAGCATCAACTTCGCGCAGGGCCAGATCCCGTATCTCCTGTCGGGCGGATTCCTTGGGCTCGGCTTGGTGATCACAGGTGCGACGTTGTTGTTCCTCAGCACGATCCGTTCGGAGCGGCAGCTGATGACAGACCGCTACGACGAGATGGTCCGCTTGCTTAGCCGCAACCTGTCGCGCTTGCAGTTCTCTTCGAACGGTCATTCCGCGGCGAGCAAGGGACAGGTGGTCGCGGGTGCGACGACCTATCACCGCGCCGAGTGCAAGATCCTCGAAGGAAAAGATGGACTCACAACGGTCACGGTCGAACAGGCTGTGGCAGAGGGACTCGATAGGTGCAGGGTCTGTAACCCACCCGAGCCCGACAGAGAAGCGGAAGTAGAGACCGTCTCCTCTAACTGAGCGAGTGAAAGACAAGGCCGGTAACGGCCTTGGGCCAGAAGTAACTCGCCTTCTGCGGCATCCGTTCCCCAGACCCCGCGACGTCAACGATCGCGGCTGCAGACATCGCACGTAACAGCACGCCGGCGGTCCATCCATCAGCGACGAGTTTCCGGATGTGCTCGTCATCTTTGGAGAACACGAGCTCGGGTTCGTCAGCGAAGAGTTTCGGGAACACGACTTGATGCAACGCAACAACATCGAGAGCGCGCCAGGCAGGATGTCGATCTCCGACGGCTTCGACGACTTGATCATCGGAGACCTCGACCAAGAGATCCCCGTCCTTCGTGACGAACACCAGTGGGTGATCGGACCTCGATGCGCGCAAAACCTCCTCGTGCGACGCGGTGACGGGGGTCGCTCCGAATCCATCCTCGAGGTGACGCGCTGGATCGTCGAGGTCCCCGCGTGCAGCGCGGTTGTACGGCAATACGACGAGACCTTCTGAATCGGCATCGACGCAGAAACACATGATCGAACCGTGATCGCCCGGCTCGCCATCGCGTTCCTGATGGAAAGCGAGAGCGGTTTCGTAACGGTGATGGCCGTCGGCGATGACCAGCGGGCCGGGACGCAAGGCATCTCGGATCATGGTGATCTCGGCGGGTGCCCTGATGACCCACAGCCGATGCAGGATCCCCTGGTCGTCGGCGACACGCGCGTCGGTCGGACGGTTGCCAAGGGCATCGAGGAACGGGGCGAGTCCACCGTCGCCGCGATAGATGGCGAAGATCGGAGAGACGTTCACCGGCAATGCGTTCATCAACGCAAGACGATCGGCTTTCGGTCCAGCCATCGTTTGTTCGTGCGGGAGGACGCCGGAGTCGTTGCCGAAAGGTTCTAGCTCGAGGGCACCGATGACGCCCGCCACCCGGCGACGCGTTCCATCCGGGCCTTTGAAGTCTTGGCGATAGACGTACAGGCTTTCTGTCGTGTCCTGTTCCAACACGCCCTGCGCCATCCACTCCTGGAACGTCGCCGCTACGTTCCTATACTTCTCGCCCCCGCCCTCGGCACGAGCGAGCTCGAGGCGGACCGCGTTGTTGGGATGGCGCTCGTGCAGCCGGTCTTGCTCTTCCGGGGATATGACGTCGTAGGGCGGACAGGTGAGGTCTTTCAGGTCCGCAGAGGAGGAGTAACGGATGCCCTTGAAGGGCTTGAGCTCCGGCATCGGGTGGCGATGATAAGCCCGGCGTTCGACGGACTTGTCTGCGACCTCGACGGAGTCGTCTATAGGGGTGACCATGCCGTCCCTGGAGCCGTAGATGCGATAACCGCACTTCGCACCCGCGGTGTCAGGGTTCTGTTCTGCACGAACAACTCTCGGTCGACGGTCGACCAGTACGTAGGCAAGCTCACCGGGCTTGGCCTCGATGCCACGAACGACGACGTCCTGACTTCGGCGACGGTAACGGCCGAGGTACTTCAGGAACGGGGGTTCCCAGGGAAGACGGCGATCGTGGTCGGTGGTGAGGGGATCCGCGAAGCTCTTGGCGATGTCTGCATCAGCGTGAAGGACGATCCGGCGGTCACGGTTGCGGACCTGGTTGTTGTCGGGTGGGACCCAGACTTCACTTATGAAGCCATGAAGCGGGCATCGATCGCCGTACGACGGGGCGCGACCTTGATCGCGACGAACAACGATGCCTCGTTCCCAGCCGCGGACGCGTTATGGCCGGGGGCTGGAGCGATCCTTGCTTCGATCGAGGTCGCCAGTGGAGCCAGGGCCGAGATCATGGGTAAGCCGTTCGCTCCGATGATGGAGGTCGCCGCGCGCCGGCTCATGGGAGCGACCAAGATCGCTGTAGTGGGCGATCGGCCCGATACGGATCTCGCCGGAGGAAGGGCTCGTGGGTGGGCGACGATCCTGGTGCTCTCGGGCGTCACCACCGCCGAGGACGCGAAGAGGTTGGATCCTCAGCCCGACATGGTGCTTGACTCGATCGCGGAGCTTGTCTGAGTCAGTAGCGCGCTCGGGCCCACGCATCCGGTGGTGCCTGCGGTCGTCGTCCCAGTAGATAGATGCCGACCAAACCGAACACGAACCCGCCGACGTGTGCCATCCACGCGATCCCACTGGGGCCGGCGAGCTCTTGCGCACCGATCGCGAATTGATACAGGAACCACAGACCCAGGACGGCGAAGGCGGGCAGCTGGATCATGAAGAAGATGAACACCGGGACCAGCACGCGCACGCGTGCGCGCGGAAAGAGCAGTAGGTAGGCACCCATCACAGCGGCGACTGCCCCCGACGCGCCGACCGACGGAACGCACGCGCCGAACGATTCGTTCGAGCACGGAAGATCTTTCGCGGCCCAGAGCACGTGTGCCATCGCGGCGACCACACCTCCGGCGAGATAGAAGACCAGGTACTTCACCCGACCAAGGTGGTCTTCGATGTTGTTCCCGAAGACCCATAGGAAAAGCATGTTGCCGGCGATATGCAGGAAGTTGGCATGAAGGAAGGTCGAGATGAGAACGGCGACAAGGAACGAGGACAGGCCTCGGTGGGGGATCTGGACCGTGAGGTTCTGGGCCAGCTGGACCGCGTCGGGGCACCGATCTGACAATTGACACGGGATCGGGGCCTGTTCGAAGAAGAAGCGGTCGATCGCCAGCGCTCCGGCAGCGAAGGGTTCGCGGAAGAAGGCGATGATGTTCGCCAGGATGAGCCCTACAGTTACGACGGGGAAGCGCGTAGTCGGATTCGCGTCGGAGATAGGGATCAGCACCCCGGTGAGTATAGGGAGGTCAACGTGCGTGACGAAGTTCGCAGAGTGGCGTTGTTCGGCTCTGGAGTCGCAGAACTAACTCGCCACCGGGCCGAGCAGTTAGCCCGTGATCTGGTCGAGCGCAGCAAGCAGAACCGAGACGAAGTCTTGAAGCTCGTGCGCGGTGAGATCCAGAACCAGATCCAATCCCTTGGCGTTGCGACCAAACGCGACCTCGAGAGACTCGAGCGGCGCGTCACGCGCTTGGAGGGTCAGCTCAAGGACCTGAACCAGAAGAAATCCACTACCAAGAAGACGACGGCAAAGAAGCCCGCGGCCAAGACTTCAGCGAAGAGCGATTCATGACGCGCTCAGAGGATGACGTCGTGCGCGACGCCGAGGTCGAGATGGACAAGGCCGAGGAGGGTGACGACCAGACCCGCCTCGAAACCCTCGAGAAGGTCCACGAGAAGCTGGAATCGGAGTTGAACGAAGGTGCCGAAACACCTCCGGCTTGATGCCGAGCTGGTCCGAAGAGGGATGGCTCCGTCCCGAACGGCCGCGCAGCTCGCTATCGAGGAAGGCATCGTTCTCGTTAACGGCGTCGTAGCCACTCGCGCTGCGACCATGGTCGGACCCGATGCACCGGTTGCGATCACGCGCGAGGTCCGACGCTTCGTTTCGCGCGGGGGCGACAAACTCGATGGTGCGCTCGATGCATTGCACGTGGATGTCGCGGGGCGTCGGTGGCTGGATGCCGGAGCATCGACCGGCGGATTCACAGACTGCCTCCTGCAACGAGGTGCCGAAGCTGTCATCGCGCTCGATGTCGGGTATGGGCAACTCGACTGGGGCCTTCGGAACGACGAGCGCGTGACGGTTATGGAGCGGGTCAACGTTAGAGAGATCGAAGCCGAGCAGCTCCCGTGGCTCGCTGATGCCGTAGTCGCCGACCTCTCCTTCATCTCGCTGAGGACCGTCCTTCCATCCCTTGTACGCGCGTCCGATCCGGCTGCGGACCTGATCCTCCTGGTGAAGCCTCAGTTCGAGGTCGGGAAAGAACGGATCGGCAAAGGAGGGGTCGTTCGAGACCCTGAGCTGTGGGACGAAGCGATCAGAGATGTTGCAGCCGCGGGGGAGAGGGTGGGGCTCGGTCTTGTCGGAGTTGCCCCCTCGGAGGTCCCGGGGCCTGCAGGGAACAGGGAGTTCTTCCTGTGGCTTCGGCGGGGCGCCGCGGCATCACCCCAGGTCATCGGAGCCGCGGTAGCTCTCGTCAGCGGAAGATAGGCCCATGGATATCAAGAAGATCGCCCTCGTCGTCCACCCGGGGAAGCCCAAGGCGGTCGAACTGAAGGACGAGTTGACCACCTACTTCGAGCAGAGAGGAGTAACGGTCGACGACGACGCGGACCTCGTCGTTTCCCTTGGTGGTGACGGGACGATGTTGCGGGCAGCACGGCTAGCCCACTCGCTCGATGCACCGTTGCTCGGGGTGAATCTCGGGATGCTGGGATATCTCAGCGAGGTGGACCCGTCACGCGCCCGCGATGCCTTGGATCAGATCTTCGGGGGCGACTACGAGATCGAGGAACGGATGATGCTTTCGTGTCGCACCAGCGACGACGGCAAAGAACAGCCCTTCGTCGGTCTGAATGAAGCCCTCGTCGAGAGAACCGGCACCCACCGCTTAGTGAGACTCGGTGTGAAGATCGGGGGCGAGAGCCTCGCTGCGTTCAATGCAGATGGAGTCATCGTTGCTACTCCAACCGGCTCGACGGCATACGCGCTGAGTGCGGGCGGTCCGATCGTTTCGCCGCGCGCGCAGTGCTTGATACTCGTTCCTGTCAGTGCGCACATGATCTTCTCGAGGCCATTCGTCCTTAGCGCGGAGGAGATCATCGAGATCACTGTCGAAGGTGAGCAGGCCGCGTCCCTCTCGATGGACGGCCAACCCGGGATTCCGGTCACGGCAGGGATGCCGGTCTTGGTCCAGCGTGCCGACAAGCCCCTGCGCCTCGTTCGGCTGGGCGGCCCCGGATTCGTGGAGCGCCTTCGGGTCAAGCTGGACCTCCCGGTCTGACCCCATCCCCACCCTTAGGATTTTGCCCACCGATGCTTACTGAACTGGTGGTTGAAGGTCTGGGCGTGATCGACCGCGCCGAGCTAGAGCTCGCGGGTGGATCGAGCGCTCTAACGGGCGAGACCGGAGCCGGAAAGACCCTTCTCGTTGCGGCTCTCGGACTGTTGCTCGGCGCGCGTTCGGACAAGACCTTGGTACGTCAGGGATCGACCGAGGCGCGCGTTGATGCTCGGTTCGTCATAGGTGTGGCGCATCCGGCTGTTGGTCTGTTAGCTGAGCACGGCGTCGACTTGGAGGACGGTGGTGAGATCGAGGTCGTCCTCTCTCGGACGGTCGGCTCTGACGGCCGGAGCAAGGCTCGGGTGAACGGCCATCTGGTCACCTTGGCGATCCTCCAGGATGCCGGTCGTGCACTCGTTGAGATCGCCGGACAGAACGAACATCACGAGCTGTCCAACCCCGGGGCTCAGCGCACATTGCTGGATGCCTATGGAGGGCCGAAGGCGGTCGAGCTCGCGATCGAGGTGGCGCGGAGCGCGGGGGACCTGACCGACCTTCGCTCTGCCCTCGACGATCTGCGGAAGTCGGCGCGCGATCGCGCTCGTGAGCTCGATGTCCTGCGTTTCGAGATCAAAGAGATCGAGGATGTCGCACCGAAGAAAGACGAGACCCACGAGCTGACCCAACAGGTGCTGCGCCTTGAGCACGCGGACACGATCGCAACGCAAGTCACTGATGCGGTGAGCAAACTCAAAGGTGATGGAGGGGCCGGCGAGCTGATCGCTCTGGCCGAGCGAGTCACACAGTCGCTGTCGGACAAGGATCCGGGGGTAGGTGAGATCTCCGACCGCTTGCGATCCGTCGGGGTAGAGGTCGCCGACATCACGGAGGAGCTCGGCCGGAGGATGGTGCAGGCCGATCCCGGTGCTTTAGCTGCGGCGCGAGAGCGGCTCGGCGATCTTTCTCGTCTGACACGCAAGTACGGAGCTACCGAAGAGGACGTCCTCGGCTACCTCGCCAAAGCAAAGGCTCGCACCGAGGGCTTGGAAGACTCTGGACTCGACGAGCAGCGGCTCGAGACGAAGATCGACGAAGTGGCGACTCACGCGCTGGACGTCGCGACGCAGCTTTCTGCAGAACGCAAACGCGCAAGCGCGTCTCTCTCGAAAGCCATCGAAGCGATCCTGAAGGAACTCGCGCTCGGCGATGCCCGTTTCGAGGTCGCGCTCGAACCGCGTGAGCTGTATGCCGGTGGCCTCGAGACCGTGGGTTTCCTGATAGCAGCCAACATGGGAGAGAGCCCACGGCCCCTCGGCAAGGTCGCATCGGGAGGCGAGTTATCACGCATAGCCCTGGCCCTCCGACTTCTCACATCCACGGGCACCGCTTCAACCCTGGTATTCGACGAGGTGGATGCGGGTGTCGGTGGAGAGGCGGCGCGGGCGGTGGGACGGTGCCTCGCGGAACTCGGTGACAGGGAAGGGACCCAGGTCCTTGTCGTCACCCATCTACCCCAGGTTGCCGCATTCGCCGATCATCAATATCGAGTCTCGAAGGTCACTACGGACCGCAGAACTTCCTCGATGGTGGAGAAGGTCGAAGGTGATGCGAGGGTCGAGGAACTCTCCCGGATGCTCGCAGGGCTCCCCGAAAGCGAGAGAGCGCGTGAGCACGCTCAGGAATTGCTCGAGCTCGCGGTCAGAGAAGGCCGCGGATGAGGTTCCGGCGCAAGCGGAAGGCAGTTGATGGTCCACCAGGCACGCTTTCGGGAACCGCTCGCATCGATGCACGCACGAAGAACCTGATGGCGCGCATCCAACCGGGTGAGATCGCGATCATCGATCACGAAGACATCGATCGGATGGCGGCGGAGGGCTTGGTGCAGAGGAAGGTAGCGGCGGTGGTGAACGCATCGCGATCGTCGACGGGCCGTTATCCGAACCTCGGTCCACTTCTGCTCTGTTCTGCAGGTATCCCCTTGATCGACGACGTGGGGAAAGCAGTCATGGATCTGGATGAAGGCTCGAGAGTTGTGATCGACGAGGGCCGGGTCCTGACCTCGAACGGAACGGGTTCAAGAGAGATAGCGCGCGGTCATGTGCTGGACCTCGAGGAGGTCGAGAAGACTCTCGACGGTGCCAAGCAGTTGATCTCGGGCGAGATCGAACGCTTCGCGGAAAACACGATCGGCTACATCAAGGACGAGCGCGATGTTCTCCTCGAGGCCTCTCGCCTGCCCGACGTCAAGACGGACTTCCACGGCCGGCACGTACTTGTCGTGGTTAGGGGCTACGACTACAAGGAAGATTTGGGTGCCCTGACCTCTTACGTCCGAGAGGTCAAACCGTTGCTGATCGCGGTCGACGGTGGCGCAGATGCGTTGATGGACTTCGGCATGAAGCCGGACATGATCATCGGCGACATGGACTCGGTCACCACGGAAGGGCTCCTCTCGGGAGCGGAACTGGTTGTCCATGCCTACGCGGGAGGCACCGCTCCAGGACTGGAGCGCCTTGACGCCCTCGGTCTAGACGCGGTGATCTTCGAAGCCACCGGTACCTCCGAGGACATCGCGATGCTGCTTGCCTTCGAGAAGGGGGCAGAGCTGATCGTCGCGGTCGGCACCCATGCCAACATGATCGAATTCATGGATAAAGGTCGTAAGGGCATGGCGTCTACCTTCCTCACTCGACTGAGGGTGGGGCCGATCTTGGTAGATGCCAAGGGAGTGAGTCGTCTCTATCGCGGGCGGGTACGCAGCAGTGACCTCGTGATGTTGATCGGTGCCGCCGTACTTGCGATGGTCATCGTCATCGCACTGTCGGATGTGATGCGGCTCGAACTGCAAGTGTGGTGGCTGAAGATCCAGCAATGGTGGTTCGATCTGAGGAGGTCGATCTTCTAGATGGTCGATTTCCGATATCACCTGATCTCTCTGATCGCGGTGATCCTCGCCCTTGCCCTAGGCATCCTTGCGGGTTCTGGATTCCTCGGCGGTCCGATCCTCGATCAGCTCAAAGGAGAGGTGACGGGCTTCAAGGACCGCACGAGAGAGCTCAATACGCTGATCGACGAGCAAGATGCGAGCCTCAATCAAGCGGAGGACTTCGCTCAAGGTGCCGAGCCCCTGTTGATCCACGGGCAGCTGGCGGGAGCCGAGATCGTTCTGTTCCAGTTCGAAGGTGCCGAAGGGCGACTCGTGGACGGGATCAAGAACGAATTGTCGGAAGCGGGTGCGCAGGTCATCTCGGAGATCACCCTTACGAGCAAGTTGGCTCTCGGTAGTGCTCCGGCACAGGACGAGTTGTCCTTGATCACTGGTTCGTTGACCGGAGATCCAGATCAGCTCCTCGAAGATCTAGCCGTGACCCTTGGTGAACGTGCTGCAGCGGCCGCGGCGGACAGTGGCCAGACCGAAGCTCCCACGACGACGGCGTCGCAGCGGTTCGACGCTCTCGTCGGTCAACTTGAGACGTCTGAATTCGTAGGAGTGGATGCGACTCAAACCGATCGCGTGGTGCCACCCGGAGCCGAGTTCATCGTCATCGGAGGGTCGCCCGATAGGCCGCCGTTCGCGATGGATCAGTTCATGCCCGCCTTGATGACGGCTCTGGGTGAACGTGGTGCTCCATCGATCGTTGTTGAGGAGACTGCGAGCACGTGGGGCTTGGTCCGGGCGGTTCGAACCAACATCGAGGCCCGGTCGCGCGCTTCGACGGTGGACAACGGTGAAACGACGATCGGGCGGATCGCTGTGATCCTCGGGCTCGATCAAGCCGGAGAAGGGAACATCGGGCACTTCGGGGTCCAGGCGGGACGAACCGCGATCATCCCGGCCCCGAACCCGACCGGTTGAGCACTACGGAGGCTAGCTCGACTCCGGGCGGCTCCTTGAGCCGCGGAGCGGCCATCATCACCATCGCTACGGCGGTGTCACGGGCAACGGGTTTCGTGCGCGTGATCGTGGTTGCAGCAGCGATGGGCACGACGTTCTTGGCCAACACGTATCAAACGGCTAACACCGCCCCGAATCTCATCTTCGAACTCGCTGCGGCAGGCGTTCTGACGTCGGTGTTCGTGCCGACGTTCATCGATTACCTGATGAGAGACAAGGCCGAGGAAGGCTGGGACGCGGCCAACGCGATGACATCCGTGGGCCTGGTCATGCTGATCGGACTGTCTCTGGTCATCGCACTGGGCGCCGTCCCGATCATGCATGTCCTTACCCTCGGAGTAGGCGACGACCGCCTGCGTATCCAAGAGATCGCGTTAGGTGCACATTTCCTTCGCCTTTTCGCCCCACAGGTCGTCTTCTATGGGGCCGGCATGATCATGACGGCCGCTCTCCACGCGCATCGGCGTTTCGCTCTGCCTGCCATCGCCCCGATCTTCAACAACCTGATCGTCATCGGCGTCTACGTCGCCTATGCGATGGCGCGTGGCGATCGACCCCCCACGGTCGGTGGGATCACGCACGGTGAGATCCTGATCCTCGGCCTCGGGACCACGTTGGGCGTTGTAGCGATGACCGTGTGCCTAGTCCCTCAACTGGTCTCGATCGGTTGGCGGTTCCGCTTCCGCTGGGACCCCCATCACCCCGCCGTAGCGAAGGGCGCCCGTCTTGGAGTGTGGGCTCTGGGCTACGCGGGTGGCTATCAAGCGGGACTCATCGTCGTGCTCGCTCTTGCCAACAAGGTCGAAGGTGGTGTCGCTGCCTATCAATGGGCGTACACGTTCTTCTATCTCCCACATGCGCTCTTCGGGGTTCCCATCTTCGCCGTCCTGTTCACTGCGATGTCGGAGCGGGCCGTTGCCGATGACATGACCGGGGTAGCCGAACGTCTGCGCGAGGGACTCGGGATGTTGGCTTTCATCTTGATCCCGGTCGCAACCGCGTTGTTCGTGCTCGGTGGTCCTTTGTCGGAGGTGGTCCTCGATCACGGCGCGATGGGGCGGGGAGATGCAGCCCTCGTGGGATCGGTCCTTGCGATGTTCGCTTTGGGTCTGCCCGCGTTCTCCGCCTTCCTTGTCCTCACGAGAGCGTTCTATGCGGTAGGTGACACGAAGAAACCTGCCCTTATCAACGCACTCGCCGTGCTTATCGCGTCGGCCGCGGGCGTGCTTCTGTTCACCCTCCTAGACGGACGCTGGCAGGTTCCCGGTCTTGCGTTGGGGCACACGATCGGCTTCACGGTCGGTGCCATCGTTCTGGCTCGAAGTCTGACAACGCGCATCGGTCGCATCGGAAGCACGAGGCTCACCGCCACCGTGGTGCGTTCGACCTTGATGGCCCTTGTCGCCGGGGGCGTGATGGCGATCGTCTACGGCTCGTTCTTCGTCGGTGCGGGTGCATCCGGGATAGGTGTCGCGGTTGCCGGGGCAACAGGTGGTGCGCTCTACATAGGAGGCATGGCCGCCATGAAGACCCCGGAGATGACCCGTCTACGCGCTTTGATCGGAGGAGCCCGATGACACGGGTGCTCCAGGTGCTCGGCCGGTCTGCAGGCGGGATCGCTCGCCATGTCGGCCAGATCACTGAAGCCCTCGACGGTCACGGGATGCAGGTGGACATCGCCGGGCCGATAGGGCTGCCCATAAACATGCCCAAGCCTCCTATCGCGATCGATATCCCGGACGGCCCGATCGCCGGTCATCTCTCTGCGATCAAGAAACTCGCTGGCCTCCTCGAGCATTACGACGTCGTCCATGCTCATGGCTTGCGAGCGGGGATCGATGCGGGGGTGGCTGCGCGCCGAACCAAGCGCAGGTCGTTATTGACGGTTCATAACCTCGTGAGGGCGGAGATCGCGGGCCCACGGTCGATCCTCTATAGGCGTGCAGAGGCAGCGGCGGTGTGGGCGACCGATCACACGTTCGCGGTGAGTCAGGACATCGCCCGACATCTGAAGACCACCGTCTCTCGGAGCGCGGACAAGATAGAGGTGCTCTATCTCGGCATCGGTGATGCACCGCACGTGACACGCTCCAGGGAAGAGATCCGATCTGAACTCGGGCTGAGCAACACAACCGCCTTGATCGTCTCCGTAGCGCGACTGGCTCCTCAGAAGTCCCTCGAGGTCTTGTTCGAGGCAGTCCAGAAGATGGACAAGAACGTCCTCATCGCGGTGATCGGGGAGGGGCCCTTGCGGGACGAGCTCGGGCGTCACGTCCAGGGCTTAGGGATGTCGGAGCGAGTGAGGTTCCTTGGTTTCCGGAACGACGTTGCCGACTATGTGGCCGCCGCAGACGTGTTCTGTCTGTCTTCTGTTTGGGAAGGCGTGCCGCTCGCCGCGCAGGAGGCGATCCTTCTTGGAACCCCGGTGGTCGGCACCGATGTAGGCGGGATGCGCGAGCTGATCTCGAACAAGGTCTCGGGGAGGCTGGTTCCGTCACGCGACCCAGAAGCCCTTGGCGCAGCATTGAACGAGGTTCTCGGCGAACCCGGACGAGCTCGTGCGTATTCGACCGCTGCTCTTGCCTCGCTTAGCGAGCGGTTCTCGACCGATGCGATGCTGACGAGGCTGAGGGATGCCTATGCGGGCTAGAGGATTGCTCGGGCTCTGCCTGATCGCTACGGTCGCATTCCCAACCACGGCACACGCACAGGCGAACTGCTCGCGCGTGGTGATCTTCACTTTGCCTGGTGTCACGTGGGAGGAGGTCGACAGGGTTCAGCCTCCGGCCCTGATGGCTCTTGCGGAACAAGGAGCCACTGCATCGGTATCGGTGAGGACAAATAGCTCTCGCACGACCTACGCCTCTGGATTCGCGACGATCGGCGCCGGCACGAGGGTCAGTGGTGGCACCTCGACGGGGGGCCACCTCGGTCCCGACTCCGACGGGTTCATCGCCCATGCCCGGGTAGCGGGGATCGACGAGCTCCGTGAGCTTGCAGCCGAAGATGGTTACGACGCGGTTCCGGGAGCGCTGGCGGACGCGCTAGATGGGATCCCCGCGATAGCGATCGGCAACGCAGAGACCGCGGTTCCCGCATCTCTTGCGCTCGGTTACGAGCGGTGGACATTGCTCGCGGCGATGGACCCGGCTGGTCAGGTCGATCTTGCGGACACGGGCCCCGGTCTATTGACGGCAGGGCCGCAGGTGCACACGGACCCCGTCGCGTTCGAGGCGGCAACCCGAAAGGCATTGTTGGAGCCGTGTGCCGTCACGGTCATGGACCAGGGTGACCTGATCCGGACCGAGTTGCTGGCAGGTCCCGACGGCCCGGCGTTCGCCGACCGAGAGGAAGCTCTCCTCGCTGCCGATGTCGCACTGGGGTCGGTTGCGGCGCGCTTGGATGCCAAGGACCTGCTGATGGTCGTATCTCCTACCTCACCCCTGTTCGGCGATGTCCACTTCGGAGTTGCGGTTGTGAACGGACCTGGTTTCGCTGCGGGAACGCTGCTGTCGTCGGCTTCCACGAGACGGGAGGGGATCGTCACCTTGCCGGATGTCGCTCCAACCGTGCTCGAGCATGAAGGTCTAGCAAGGCATCCCGCGATGTTGGGCAGAGCATTCTTCACGGTCCCGGCCGGCGGGGATCGGATGATCAGAGCGATCGAGGACGACCGAGAGGCAGTGTTCGTCGACGGAGTCAGAAGTCTGGTGACGACCGTGTTCGTCGTAGCTCAGGTGGCCATCTATCTCGCGATCGCGTGGATCCTTCGGCGCAGACAGCGCGGAGGAGTTGCGTTCGGCGGCAGGTGGCTCGAAACGGGCGCGCTGGCGGTCGTCGGGTTCCCGATGTGCACATACATCGCCGGCTTTGTCTCTCAACATGCTCTCGGAAAGGCCGGCTTCTACGCGCTGCTCGTGGGCCTCGACATCGCTGCGCTCGTGATGGTCTCCCTTTTGGTGTCACGGCCGCTCGATCGCTTACTCGCCTTGACCGGGGCGACGTGCGTTCTGCTGATCCTCGATGTCGTGACTGGAGCATCGCTACAGGTGAACACCGTATTCAGCTATTCGCCTTTGGTGGCAGGCCGTTTCGCCGGGTTCGGCAACACCGCGTTCTCCGTGTTGGGGGCGGCAGCGATAGTCACCGGGAGTTTGTGGGTGCAGCGTGCCGGAGGTTCGCGTGCAGCTCTACTCGCAACCGCTGCACTGTTCGTTGTAGTCATCACGGTCGATGGCGCACCCACGTGGGGAAGCGACGTCGGGGGTGTACTTGCTTTCGTTCCTGCGTTCGGCATCACGTGGTTGTTGCTTGCAGGCAGGAGGCCCACGTGGAAGGCACTTGGGCTGTCCGCACTCGCCGCCGTGGCGGTACTCGGTGTCTTCCTTGCCTTCGACCTGACGCGGCCCCCGGATGCTCGAACGCACCTCGCTCGACTGTTCGAGGACGTCAGAGACCGAGGGTTCGGCGCGTTCTCCGACACGATCGGTCGGAAGGTCTCGACGAACCTGCGCGTATTCACGTCGACGATCTGGACGTACTTCGTCCCGCCGGCGCTTGCCTTCATCGCCTGGTTGCTCCTCCGGCCAAAGAACCGCTGGGAGCGACTCGCTAGGGAGTATCCGACCTTGAGAGCAGGTCTGATCGGGGGCCTGATCCTGTGCGTGCTCGGCTTCGCGGTCAATGACTCGGGCATCGTCGTGCCTGCGATGGCCTTGTCATATCTCGTGCCGGTCGCCCTTCTCGCTCACCTGCTACTCGAGAGGGGAGAAGCGGATGGCTGATAGCTGGACCATCATGGCCATCGCTCTGCTCGCCGGTGCGGTCGACGGAGCCGTCGTCGGGATGATCGCGATCCGTCTTGCACCCGCGCGCATCCAGCGGACGAACGTTGATGGCAAAAAGGTTCCAGCCGTGCTCGGCTGGGCGATCGTCTCCGGTGGCGTGACGGGTCTCCTGGTCCTGGTCCCATGGCTGTCGTCGATGAACGACTGCGATGACACAGGCATGTGTCTCGCGCCCGATCGGTGGTTGCCTCTCCGGGTCGTCGGCATATTGCTCGTGGCGATGTTTTTGGTGGGGCTGTGGGATGACCTGAAAGGTGACGAGAGACCCCGCGGCTTCGCCGGCCATCTCGAGGCGCTGCGCGGTGGTGCGCTGACCGGGGGGATGGTCAAGCTGATCGGCGGAGGCCTGGCGGGGCTCGCTTCTATCTATCTGCTCGACGATCTCGTGGATGTGCCCCTTCTCTTGCTTGGGGGGGCATGCATCGCTCTCAGCGCGAATCTCTTCAATCTCCTGGACCGCGCGCCGGGTAGGGCGAGCAAGGTGTGGCTGATCGTCGCGGTGGTTGTTGCCAGCCAGTCTCCGGATTGGCGGCTGTGGGCGGCCGGAACAGCGGGCGCCGTGATCGCCACCTTGCCGCTCGATCTCCGAGCGGTTGGGATGCTGGGAGACGCAGGTGCTAACCCGATGGGAGCGGTGCTCGGACTCGGCCTCGTCATGGGTTCCGGGTCGCTCGCGGCGCTCGGAGTGATCGTGGCGGTCCTGCTCGGGCTCAACCTGCTGTCCGAGAAGGTCTCGTTCTCCAAGGTGGTCGAGCAGACTCCGTGGCTAGCCCGTTTGGATCATCTCGGCCGGAAATAGCGGCCAGGTTCCGGGGGCGCGTGCTAACTTGATACGACTTCCCCCGAGAGCGAGTCCTCGCTTCGCTATGGGGAGACCTCCAGGGGGTCGTCACTAGCTCGGCGACTCGACAAAGAGAACGGAGGTCTGGTGGCGAAGCACGTATTCGTGACGGGTGGAGTGGTCTCGAGCCTAGGCAAGGGGCTCACGGCAGCATCTCTCGGACGGCTCCTCAAGGCCCGCGGCCTGCGGGTCATGATGCAGAAGCTAGACCCCTATATCAACGTCGACCCGGGCACCATGAACCCCTTCCAGCACGGTGAGGTCTTCGTCACCGAGGACGGGGGGGAGACAGACCTCGATCTCGGTCACTACGAGCGGTTCATCGACGAGAACCTCTTCAAGGCCTCCAACGTCACGACCGGAGCCATCTACCAGGGGGTTCTGACCAAGGAACGACGAGGAGACTTCCTCGGGGACACCGTCCAGGTGATCCCACACATCACGAATGCCATCAAGGAACGCATCCGTTCTCTAGGCGAGGACACCGGTGCCGATGTGGTCATCACCGAGATCGGTGGGACCGTCGGTGACATCGAGTCCCTGCCTTTCCTCGAGGCCATCCGACAGCTCAAAACGGAGCTGGGTCGGGACGACACCTGCTACCTCCACGTCACCCTGGTGCCGTACATGGCTCCTGCGGAAGAACTCAAGACCAAGCCGACGCAGCACTCGGTCCGTGAGCTCCGAAGCGTTGGGATCCAGCCGGATGCGATCGTCTGTCGGTCCGACCGCCCGCTAAGCCCCGGCCTGAAGCGCAAGATCTCACTGCTCTGCGATGTCCGCACGGAAGCGATCGTGTCCGCCGTCGACTCGGGCAACATCTATGAGATCCCGCTTGTCCTACGCAGCGAAGGTTTGGACGACTTCGTCATCGATCACATGCGCATGGAGAACGTTCCCGAGCCAGACCTCACGGGCTGGAAGGATCTCGTCAACCGCATCGATGGGGCCAAGAAGAAGGTCCGCATAGGGATCATCGGGAAGTACGTCACGCTTCCGGACGCTTACCTATCGGTCGTAGAGAGCCTCAAGCATGCATCTTTCGCTCACGGCGCCCAGCTCGAGATCTCGTGGCTCGCATCGGATGACCTCGAGGGAGCAGATCTGGATTCCGCCTTGGGGGGCCTCGACGGGATCCTCGTTCCTGGAGGGTTCGGTGTCAGGGGAGTTGAAGGCAAGATCGATGCGATCCGCTACGCCAGAGAGCGCCGGGTTCCGTTCCTCGGCATCTGCCTTGGTTTGCAGTGTGCGGTCGTTGAGTTCGCTCGGAACGTCGCAGGTATGGAGGGCGCAAACTCGTCCGAGTTCGACGGCAATTCGCCGTACCCGGTGGTCGACATCCTTGCGGGCCAGGACCTCGACAGCCTTGGTGGAACCATGCGTCTGGGTGCCTACCCATGCCGCTTGTCACCGGGAACGAAGGCGGCCGCTGCATATGGAGGCGAGCTCATCTACGAGCGTCACCGACACCGTTACGAAGTGAATCCGCGACTACGTACGCGCCTCGAACAAGCGGGTCTGGTGTGTTCGGGAGAGTCCCCCAACGGCCAACTCGTCGAGATCGTCGAGCTCGTCGACCACCCGTGGTTCGTCGCTGGACAGTTCCACCCCGAGTTCAAGAGTCGCCCAGACAGACCACACCCGTTGTTCAGGGATTTCGTGGGTGCGGCCATCTCTGAACGCAGTGATCAGACGGACGTATCCGTAGGGGTCGAAGAGCACCAAGCATCCTGAGTCACTGACCGGCGCTCCGCCGGGCTGGCTTCGACGCGCTTAGTCTCCTGTCCATGAAGGTCGGGGTACCGCGCGAACTCAAGGACAACGAATACCGGGTTGCGATCACCCCTGCCGGGGTTCGCGAACTGGTGGTCCTCGGTCACACCGTCCTGATCGAACGCGAGGCTGGAGTCGGTTCGAGCATCCCGGACACCGATTTCGAGCGCGCCGGCGCAACGATCGTTCCGGATGCAGACACCGTGTTCGGTGAGTCGGACATGGTCCTGAAGGTGAAGGAACCGGTGCCCGAGGAGTTCCATCGCCTGCGCGAGGGCCTCATCTTGTTCACCTATCTCCACCTCGCAGCGAGCGAGCCTGTTACCCGTGCCTTGATGGACTCGAAGACGAACGCGGTCGCATACGAGACCGTCGAGTTGCCCGACCGATCGTTGCCCTTACTGGCCCCCATGAGTGAGGTGGCCGGCCGCATGGCCCCCCAGGTGGGGGCCTCGTTCCTCGAGCGAGGTCACGGCGGGCGAGGGGTGCTCCTTGGTGGCGTCTCCGGCGTCCGGCCAGGCAAGGTCGTTGTCATCGGTGCGGGGATGGCGGGCATGAACGCCGCTTGGATCGCCCAGGGCATGGAGGCCGAGGTCGTCGTCCTCGACAAGAACATCAACAAGCTGCGAGACATCGACCGTATCCACCAGGGCAAGATCCTTACCCTCGCCTCTAACCGGTTGTCGGTGGAGGAGACCTGCATCTCGGCGGACCTCGTGATCGGTGCGGTCCTCATACCGGGAGCCATAGCGCCGAAGGTTGTCACCGAAGACGTCGTCAAGGAGATGAAGCCCGGATCCGTGCTGGTCGACATCTCCGTGGACCAGGGCGGGTGCTTCGAGACGACACACATGACGACGCACTCCGACCCCACTTATCTCGTCCATGACGTTGTGCACTACTGCGTCGGCAACATGCCCGGAGCGGTACCCCACACCTCGACCTACGGGTTGACCAATGCGACCCTTCCTTACGTGGTCGCCCTCGCCGAGCATGGTCTCGAAACAGCGGTTCGCCAGGACCCGGCCCTCGCCCTAGGGGTCAATGTCTACGACGGTGCCATCACATACGCGCCGGTCGCCGAAGCCCACGGCCTTGAGTCCGTCGCGCTCGAAGACGCCATCTAGCTCCCTCGAGCGCCTGGACGGCTGGGTAGACGAGTTCCTCTCCTACATCCGGTTCGAGAAGGGCCTCGCAGAGAACACGGTTGCGGCCTATCGCAGGGATCTCGCCTTGTGGAGAGAGTTCTGCCGGCTGACCACCACCGATCCCAAGAAGGTCACCCCGAAGGACGTCACCGACTTCCTCGAGCGGTTGAGGGCTGGGCGGCCGCCTGCGACACGCGCTCTCAGTCCTTCGAGCGTTGCCCGCCTCGTGGTGTCGATGAGGGCCCTGTACCGGTTCCTCACCAAGGAGAACAAGGTCGACAGTGATCCGACGACCACTTTGGGGGTCCCCAAGTTGCCCCGGTCGCTACCCAAGGCGATACCCATCGAGGACATCGAGCGCTTGCTCGAGCTCCCGGACTCGACCCCACTCGGGCGCAGGGACCGGGCCATGCTCGAAGTGCTCTATGGGGCAGGGGTGAGGATCTCGGAGCTCGTGGACCTCGACATCGATGACATCAACCTCGACGAGGGGTCGCTGTTAGTGCGCTCCGGCAAGGGCAGCAAGGCCAGGTTGGTGCCGGTCGGACGGGCAGCAAGGAAGGCGGTGGGGGATTACCTCACGACCACCCGGCCGGAGATCGTGAAGAAGAGGGCTGCCCGGGCCTCCGGAGGCCAAGCTGCCCTCTTCCTGAATGCCCGTGGCGGACGACTCAGCCGCCAGGGTGCGTGGAAGATCCTGAAGACCTACGCCGGAACCGCAGGCCTCGGAGCCAAGGTCTCCCCACACACGTTGAGGCATTCGTTCGCCACGCACATGCTCGACGGGGGTGCAGACATCAGGGTCGTTCAGGAGTTGCTCGGCCACGCGAGCCTCGCGACCACTCAGGTGTACACGCTGGTCTCGGACCAGCGTTTGCGAGAGGTGTACCTGACCTCCCACCCGCGCGCCCGCTCCTAACGCGGCGTCGCTTCAACGGTGATCTCTTAGAAACTTTCGCGCTCTCGGCCCCATTGTTGCTGGCACCCTTGTCGCACTCGGCATCGAGCGTTAACGTGCGCGGCGACAAGGTGATTTGTCGACAAATCAACTGCGAAAGGGGCGGGATGCAGGATCCTAGTCAGGTCGCCGATCCGGCGGCTCCCGATAGCGAGGCCGGTCTCTTCCCCGACCGGCATGAACGAGAAACGAGGGTCATCGCCCTCGCTAACCAGAAAGGTGGGGTGGGGAAGACCACCACCGCGATCAACCTGGCTGCGGCCTTGGCGGAGTTAGACAAGGAAGTCCTCCTCGTCGATTTCGATCCCCAGGGTGGCTGCGCCCTCGGTCTTGGCATCGAACCGGGGGAGCTGGACATAACGGTCTACGACGCTCTCCTGGACCGGACCTCCGATCCGGAGCAGGCGATCCACAAGACCTCGGTCCACGGACTCGATCTGCTGCCCTCGAACATCGACCTCGCTGCTGCCGAGCTGATGCTGGTCAACGAGGTCGCCCGTGAACAGTCCCTGATGAGGGTCCTGGCACCCCTAAAGGTGAAGTACGACTTCATCCTTATAGATTGTCCTCCCTCTCTAGGGCTCCTCACGATCAACGCCCTGTGTGCGGCAGACAGCGTCGTCATCCCCCTCGAGTGTGAGTACTACGCCCTAAGGGGCATGGCCCAGCTGATGGATTCGATCGAGAAGATCAAGGAACGCCTGAATCCCCGGCTTCAGATCGACGGGATCGTGGCCACCATGGTGGACAACCGCACGCTCCACACGAAGGAGGTCCTCGCCAGGGTCCAGGAGGCCTTCGGTGGGCGCCTGTTCGACACCGTTATCCGCAAGACCATCCGGTTCGCAGAAGCCCCCGTTGCGGGGGAGTCGATCTTGACCTATGCGCCCACCTCACCGGGGGCCACCGCATACAGAGATCTCGCCAAGGAGGTGTTGGAACGTGTCGCCACGCGCCAGTCTGCCAGGAGCTGAGGAACTCTTCCGGAGGACGTCCCCGGACAAGGTTTCACCGCGAAAGCCCAGCTCAAGCGATCGACAAGACGTTAAGTCGACAAAGCTACAAGTCGCCACGGAGCCGGTCGAGGCCCCCGACGAACCCAGATCGACAGGGTCCCGGAAAGCCCCTCGGCACGAGGAGAAGGTGACCTTCTATTGCACCGCCGAGGACCTCATGGCGATCGAGCAGACCCGCCTGAAGCTGAGGGCCGAGCATGGGGTCGCAGCGGACCGGGGCCGGATAGTGAGGGCTGCCCTTGCCTACGTCCTCGAGGACTTCGAAGCACGAGCAGATGACTCGATCCTGCTGAGGCGCCTCACCCGCTAGCCATCAAGTAGCACCACGAGCTCACCGGAGGCAGGGGAGACCCTGCCTCCTCTCGCGTCCGGACCTGCCGGTGGATCCGACGACCTAAAGGTCGAGTCGGACTTGACCCTTAGGCATCGAGTGACCAGCCTCCGATCATCGACAGAACCATTCTCGGCTGGGCCCGCTCATCCAGGCGAGACTCGCTCGCATCCGGCCGTCAGCTGACAGAACGCTCAGTGCCCGAAGCACGAGGGTTCGATCGCCTAGCGGGACCAGACGAGGTGCCGTCCCTACCGATCCACGGTCGGGGAGCAGTCATCGTGGGAACACCGCTCAGGAGCCGGGGTATCGACATAGCGACTACTCGACATATCGATTCGACAACTTCTCTCCTAATCCATAAGTCGATAAGTAGACGGACCCGACCCACCGGGCAGCGGTCTGTGAAGCCGAAGCGACAAATCGATAAGGAGTCTTATCTACTTTGTGAGCTCATCGACTTAGCGCCTAATAGACACATCTACTTATCCACGTGTCGACAGTCTTGGTGCTGCCCATGCCCGCCTCGCGCCCAGGATCGGAGTCGATCGTGACCGATGGATGGGGCAGTGGCCGGCGAGTCCAAAGGTCTCATCCCGGTCGATCCCCAGGAGAAGCGGTGCGGTCGCTGATCATGGCCACCTCGACCCGTCGGGATGTTCCCAAGCTCGTGGGATCAGAGATTCCCGAGGACTAACGGTCGAGCGTAGGTTTATCGTTGCTCCGGCCCTCGACCTCTAGTTGACGGTTCGCTCGGTGCTCCACTATGAGGAACTTGCCTGAGTCGCCACGAACGAGGGTTACTTGAAAAGGCACGTGAGGTCTCCTCTATGTTCCACCGAGCCCGGCCTATCCGATCGGGCGCGGGAGCTGCTGGCTGATCGCTATGCGGTACGGAGGTCGGGGAATCGCGTGCCCAGTCGCCAAGTCGCTATGTCGACAAATTGATCCGCCGATGTGCAGGTGAAGGCATCGATAAGTCGACTTGGGGACAGGAACCTAATGTCCGGTGAGGTTGAGGATCACGTTGCGCAGGCCTTCGATCAGAGGGTCGATGAACCTCAGTCCGCCGAAGAACACCAGGGCCAAGAGGATGATGAAGCCGTACTTGTCGAGGAAGTAGATGATGTTCTGACGCTTGGGTGGCAGGAAGATCGTCAAGAGTCGAGAGCCGTCCAGGGGTGGCAATGGGAGCAGATTGAACACCGCCAGGATCACGTTCAACGAGAAGAAGATGTAGAGGAAGCGGAACAGGACGCCGTTCGTCTCGATGGGCAGCAGTGAGGCGGCGAGGGCGCTCAGAGTGGCCAGAGCGACGTTCATCAGAGGGCCTGCGAGAGCGACTATGGCCGCCCCGAAACGCTTGGATGACAAGGCCGCGGGCCTGAACTCCACGGGCTTTCCCCATCCGAACCCGACCAGGAAGATCATGATCGTGCCAAGCGGGTCGAGGTGTTTGGCAGGGTTCAGGGTCAAGCGCCCGAACGCCCGGGGCATCCGGTCCCCCTGGAGGTCTGCAGCCAACGCGTGGGCGTACTCGTGTAGTGCCAGAGCCTCGATCAGACCCAGCGCTAGCAGGACGAAGGTCAGGGGATCGGTCCTCAGCAGGTCGAGGAGAGGAGACGACATCTACCACCCCAACCCGGGGGTGAGAGAGACGGGGTGGGTGGCCATCGGCCGGTATTGTAGGGGTCGCAGAGCGGGCTGACGTGAGCCCATCCGGGCCACGCCCGGCGACATCTCGGACGGAGGCTAACCCTGAACCAAAGCTTGAGTGACGCTGGGCGGCACCGCGTGTTCAGTGGGATCCAGCCCACCGGTGAACTCCACCTCGGCAACTACCTGGGAGCCATTCGCAACTGGGTGACGATGCAGCACGAGCACGAGGCATTCATCTGCGTCGTGAACCTGCACGCGATGACGCTGCCGTGGGATGCGAGCACGCTCGAGGCCCAAACCCTCAAGACGGGGGCGAGCCTTATGGCGTGCGGCATCGATCCCGCCGCCGCCGTCCTGTTCGTCCAGTCGGATGTCCCGCAGCACAACGAGCTCGCGTGGGTGTTCAACTGCATCGCCCGGATGGGCGAGTTGCGCAGGATGATCCAGTTCAAGGAGAAGTCCAAGGGCGAAACGGAATCTGTTGGGGTGGGCTTGTTCACCTATCCGGTGCTCCAGGCGGCCGACGTCCTCCTGTACCAGGCTCACGGGGTTCCTGTGGGGGAGGACCAGCGCCAGCACGTCGAGCTGATGCGGGACATCGGAGGCCGCTTCAACCAGATGTTCGGCGACACCTTCGTCCTCCCAGAGGCATTCATCCCGAAGCAGGGGGCGCGGATCATGTCCCTGGACGACCCCACCCAGAAGATGAGCAAGTCCGCGGGGCGGCCGAGCTCGAGTATCCAGTTGACCGACCCCCGGGATGCCATCGTCAAGAAGATCAAGTCCGCCGTGACCGATTCCGGCCGGGAGGTCGTTGCGGACCCCGACAAGCCGGCCCTCACGAACCTCCTCGGGATCTATTCCCTGGTCACCGATTCCTCCGTCGCCGACCTCCAGGCCCGGTTCGAGGGGAAGGGCTACGGGGACTTCAAAGCGGCCATGGCCGAGGCCGTCGCCGATGCCCTCGAGCCGATCCGAACCCGTTACGAGGAACTGATAGCAGATCCTGCCGAGATGACGAGGGTGCTGGCTGCTGGCGCCGAGCGCGCCGAGGCGATCGCCGAACCGACCATGGCCCGCGTAAGGGCCTGTACGGGACTCGGTCGTAGGCGCTGAAAACCCGTGCCTAGTAAGCACCTGCGGATAGTCTGACGAGGTCCAACCAAGGCGTGTAGATAAGTCGACAAGTCGACAAGGAGTCGGTGTGGCGTACGAGGTGAAGCTGGAGGTGTTCGAGGGACCGCTCGACCTCTTGCTGCACCTGATCACCCGTCAGCGGGTCGACATCTACGACGTTTCCCTGTCTTCGATCACCGAGGAATATCTCGCCGTGATGGAGGCGATGGGGGACCTCGATCTCGAAACCGCGACCGCGTTCCTCGTCGTTGCCGCGACCCTATTGGAGCTCAAGTCGGCACGATTGCTTCCGCGGTCTGCCGATGACGAGGCGAACTCCAAGCTCCTCGAGGAGCGAGATCTATTGCTCGCACGTCTCGTCGAGTGCGCCACGTTCCGAGATGCAGGAGCCTGGATCGCAGCGGCGCTGCTGACTGGGGATTCGTTCCACGGTCGCGAGGTCTCGCTCGAGGATCGTTTCGTCGATCTGGCCCCGGATCTCCTGGCCAGGGTCAAACTGGCCCACCTGGGCCGCGCTGCAGCGCTCGTGTTCGCGCCTAAGCCGGTCATCGAGCTGGACACCTCGCACGTCAGCCCGATCCGTGCCTCGGTCAAGGATGCGATCGGTGAGATCGCCGCAACCCTCGAGCAGCACCAGAGCCTTTCGTTCGAAGCGCTGTGCAGCGGCCAGACGGAACGTATCGAGGTCGTCGTCCGTTTCCTCGCCCTGCTCGAGTTGTTCAAGGCCGGCGCCATCGAGCTCGGGCAAGCGGCTCGGTTCGGTGACATCACCGCGGTCTGGACGGGAGAGGTCGATGCCATGGAGGTCCTGGCGGACGCCGAGGAATACACGGTCGTGGAAGCCGCTCTGCCGGTCCATGGCGAACCGGGAGGGGGAGCGGCATGAACGAGCGCAAGATCATCGAATCGATCCTGTTGTTGGCGGACGAGCCCGTACCGACGAGTCTGCTCGGGGAAGTCCTCGAAGTCCCTAAGGCGTCGGTTCAGCAGATCCTCAGTGACCTCGCCCAGGTATTCGAGGCTGAGGACCGAGGTTTCGTGTTGCGGGAGACGGCCGGCGGATGGCGCCTCTACACGCATCCCGATTGCGACCCGTGGCTCGAGCGTTTCGTCACGAGTCACCGCAACACCCGGCTTACCGGAGCCGCCCTCGAGGTGCTGGCGATCGTTGCGTACCGTCAACCCATCTCCCGTGCGCAGATCGGTGAGATCCGAGGGGTCGACTCCGACGGGGTTGTGAAGACCTTGGAGCAGCGCGGCCTCTTGGTCGAGTCGGGCCGTGACCCCGGACCCGGGACCCCGGTCATGTTCACGGTGAGCCCAGAGTTCCTCGAGCGCATGGGCCTGAGATCGACCGACGAACTACCCCCCCTAGCGGAGTTCATGCCCGACGCGGAAGCCGTCGAGGACATGGAGGCCAAGCTCTCTCCGAACGCTTGAGTCGCGTGCCGGACGAGGAGCCGCAGCGGATCCAGAAAGTGCTCGCCCACGCGGGGGTGGCATCGCGGCGCGCGGTCGAGGAGATGATCGAGCAGGGACGCGTGCGGGTCAACGGAACCAAGGCCCGGCTAGGGCAGCGGATCGACCCTGCTAAGGATGTAGTTGAGGTTAATGGTTCACAGGTCCCGCTCCAGCACGACCTCCGTTACCTGTTGCTCAACAAGCCGGTCGGGGTAGTGACCACTGCCGACGATCCAGAGGGCAGGGAAACCGTGCTGGATCTCATCGAATCGGACGAGCGCCTGTGGCCCGTAGGCCGGCTCGACATCGAGACCGAGGGCGCAGTCCTGCTTACGAACGATGGTGAGCTGACCCACCGCCTGACCCACCCCAGCTTCGAGGTCCCGAAGACCTACCTCGCGGAGGTACGGGGCTCGGCAGGCAACAAGGTGATCAAGGCATTGCTGGGAGGCGTCGAGCTCGACGACGGACCCGCACGAGCGAAGTCCGCCCGGATCGTCGAGAGCGCCAGGGGTGACACGCTGCTCGAGCTCGTGCTGACCGAGGGCCGCAACCGGGAGATTCGCAGGATGCTGGACGCTCTCGGCTTCACCGTTGTCGGACTCGTGAGGGTTGCGATCGGCCCCCTTAGGCTGGGCCGGTTGAAGGCCGGGACGTACCGCAAGTTGGTCCCGGCAGAGGTCATGGCCCTCTATCGCGCCGCAGGCATGTGATGTCGCTTTATCGACTAATCGACTCTCCGCATGACGCGAAGGAGCAGGTCACAGGTTCGGAAGGTTAGGGGATATGTCGACAAAGCCACAAGGGGATAAGTCGCTTCGGGCGCTGAGAGGCGCAACCACAGCGACGTCCAACACCGCACCCGCGATAGCCGAAGCCACTGCGGAGCTACTGCGCGCGATGCTGGCTCGCAACGACGTCGCGATCGACGACCTCGTGAGCCTCATCTTCACGACCACCGCCGACCTCAATGCAGAGTTCCCGGCTGCCGCCGCGCGGGGGATCGGGATAGCTCACGTACCCCTTCTATGCGCTCAGGAGAT
The DNA here is from genome assembly GCA_034665745.1 of Actinomycetota bacterium. Lineage (GTDB taxonomy): Bacteria > Actinomycetota > CADDZG01 > CADDZG01 > WHSQ01 > JAXDJJ01. The sequence continues at coordinate 36,447 of JAXDJJ010000039.1, forward strand.
CGCCGTTCCCGGTGATGTGCCCCGGTGCATCAGGGTGCTCATGCACCTCTACAGTGCGCATGACTACGCTAGCCTCCGCCACGTCTATCTGGGTGAGGCAAGGCAGCTCCGCACCGATCTTCCCGAGTAAGACCCAAAGCCTCAAGGAGACCTTTAACCATGCGTCGTATCGCCGTGCTCGGAACCGGCCTGATCGGGGGCTCGATAGGCCTCGGACTGTGTCGCGCTCTCCCCGGGCTCGACGTAGCCGGTTACGACCGCGACCCGTCTGCCAGCGACCGTGCGGTCGCCCGGGGAGCAGTGACCCGGGCAGAGACCGATGCTGGACAAGCGGTGGCCGGTGCGGACCTGGTCGTGATGGCCGTGCCTCTGGGTGAATTCGAGGCTCTCTTGGGAGCGATCCACCCGTTCGTCTCCCCCGACGCAACCGTCACCGACGTAGCCAGCGCGAAAACCGCGGTGGTTGCCGCGGGCGAGGGCGTCCTGGGCTCTCGCTTCGTCGGGGGACACCCGATGGCTGGATCGGAACGTCACGGGATCGATGCTGCGGATCCAGACCTCTTCGTCGATGCGTCGTGGATATTGACGCCGACCGCGACGACATCGTCGGCCGCATACGCATCCGCCAGCGAGCTCGCCACGACCCTGGGGGCGCGGGTCGTAGGGGTTGGCCCGGACGAACACGATGCTCTCGTCGCCCGCTTGAGCCATGTTCCCCAGCTGACCGCCAGCGCTCTGGTCGCCGCCGCTGCGGGAGCAGGAGACGAGGAAGCTCTACTGGGCCTGGCGGGTGGGGGCTTCCGAGATGTCACGCGTATCGCAGCCAGCGACCCGGAGCTATGGATCTCGATCCTCCGCACGAATCGAACCGCGGTCCTAGGGTCGCTCGAGCATCTGGGCCGAGCGCTCGATGACGCGGCGGTCATGATCGAAGATGAACGGTGGAACGACCTACGCGACTGGCTTACCAAGGCCCGTAGGGCACGGCTCGAGCTGTTCGCCAAACCCGTCACGACCGGTGAGCCGGTGGCGCTGTCGATCATGGTTCCCGACCGACCGGGGGTCCTTGCCGAGGTGACGACGGCCGCGGGCAAGCTAGGGGCCAACATCGAAGACCTCAGGATCGTGCACTCCACGGAGGGCGGCCGGGGCCGTCTCGAGCTCGTAGTTGCCGGACGCACAGCGGCAGATGACCTGGCGCTGGCGCTCGAAGCCTTGGGCTACCACGTGGATCGACCCGATATCAACTTCTCGACTTAGAGATTTGTAGATAAATCGATGACTCCGATCAGGAACCGAAGGACACGCCCGTTGACCGGGCACGTACGCGTGCCGGGGGACAAGTCCATCTCTCACCGAGCGGTGATGTTCAGCGCGATGGGAGATGGACGCTCGACGATCCGGGGGCTCAATCCTGGCGACGACGTATCCCGAAGCGCACGGGCTGTGACCCAGCTCGGCGCCCATGTCGGTGACATCGATAGCTCTGTAGTACAGGTTGAGGGTTGGGGGTCGGCGCCGCATGAGCCGGCCGAGATCATCGACGCGGGGAACTCTGGCACCACCGCGCGGGTCCTCATGGGTCTAGTGGCCGGCCTCCCCGGGACCGCCGTGATCACCGGTGACGACTCTCTCCGGAACCGTCCGATGCTGAGGGTCGTCGCACCCCTGCGGTCTATGGGAGCAACGATCGATGGCCGAGAGCACGGGGACAGGCTCCCGGTATCGATAAGGGGTGGAGCCCTCGAGGGACGAGAGCACACCCTGACGATCGCGTCGGCGCAAGTGAAAACGGCGGTGCTTCTCGCCGGACTATCCGCGCACGGCAGAACCGTAGTCACGGAGCCGGTAACGAGTCGGGACCACACCGAGAGGATGCTGCGCGCTGCAGGTGTCACCGTGGAGTCTTCGGGAACCACGGTCGCGGTCCAAGGCGGTCAACGACCGACACTGATGGAATGGCACGTGCCGGGAGATATCTCGAGCGCGATGTATCTCGTAGTCGCGGCCACGCTACGGAGCGGGTCGACCCTTGCCATCGAAGGAGTGGGCCTGAACCCAACCAGAACCGGTGCGTTGCGGGTCCTCGAAGCCATGGGAGCGAGCATCACGACCGATGCCGTCGACGAGGTTTGCGGAGAGCCCAAAGGTGACCTCGTCATCGCGTCCGCCGAGCTTCATGGCACAGACGTCCCGAGCGAGTCGATCCCTTCATTGATCGATGAGATTCCCGTGTTGGCTCTCGCCGCTTCTCAGGCTGATGGCGATACAACGTTCCACGGAGTGGGGGAGTTGAGGGCCAAGGAATCGAACCGTCTCGACGCGATCGTCGATGGCTTGCGCAAGCTCGGCGGGGATGCGGAAGCGGCTGGAGACGACCTCATCGTCAGGGGTCCCACCCCTCTTGTCGGAGGCGAGGTCGCGTCCGGAGGGGACCACCGCATGGCGATGACGTTCGCCGTCGCCGGAATCATCTCCGACGCCCCGATCCGCATCCACGGGTGGAGTTGTGTAGAGACATCGTTCCCCACCTTCCTCGACGTCATGGGTGAAGCTCAAGGCGGTGCGAGGTGATAGTCGCTATCGATGGGCCGGCCGGAGCCGGTAAGAGCTCGGCAGCCCGACAGGTAGCGAACGCTCTTGGATTCGCACACCTGGACACGGGAGCGATGTATCGCGCGCTCACTCTGGCCGCCCTGGAAGACGGTCTGGACATCGCCGATATCGACGCCTTGAACGGGTTCGTCGCTTCGATGGATGTCTCGCTCGACGACAACTCTGTGACCGTTGGTGACCGTGATGTCACCTCCAGATTGCGCTCTTCGAAGGTCACCGAGGCCGTCGCGCGGATCGCTGCGGACCCCGCGGTGCGCGCTGCCCTCGTACCCCTGCAGCAACGACTCGCACGACAGCGCGACATCGTCGTCGAAGGGCGCGACATCGGAACCGTCGTGTTTCCGGACGCCGACGTGAAGGTGTACCTGACTGCATCGCCTGCCCAGCGCGCTCTCAGGCGCACCCTTCAACTTGGTCTGCCCCAGGACGATGCGACAGTCGAGGCCCTTGAAGCCGAGATCCATTCGCGCGATCAAACGGACGCCACGAGAGATATCTCGCCCTTGCAGCAAGCTGTGGGGGCGCATCGGATCGACTCGTCGGAGATGAGCCTCGATGATGTCGTCGCGGCGGTGGTCGCGCTGGTCCATGCGGCTCGAGGGGAGTCTCCATGAGCTCGGGCGCAGCGCGGATACCTGTCGTAGCGGTCGTCGGAAGGCCTAACGTCGGCAAGTCATCCCTGGTGAATCGCGTTCTCGGACGACGAGAAGCCATCGTTGAAGAGACCCCCGGCGTCACTCGCGACCGGCACGCATTCACCGCGGAATGGCGGGGCCGATCTTTCGAGCTAGTCGACACCGGGGGTCTCGAACCGGGAGCCCGGGGGCTCGATGCCAAGGTCGCGGAGCAAGCCCAGATCGCGATGGATTACGCGGACGTCATCATGCTTGTCGTCGACGCTTCCGTCGGTCCACAAGCCGACGACGTCACCGTCGCGGGGCTGCTGCGGGGGGTGGACAAGCCCGTAGTGCTTGTAGCCAACAAGGTTGATTCAGGCCAGGACGAGCCTGGGATCGCCGAGTTCTACGCGCTGGGCCTGGGTGAACCGCACCCGGTGTCTGCGTTACACGGGCGCGGCTCTGGGGACCTCCTCGACGCGGTGCTCGAAGTGATCCCCGACAAGGCCGGTGATCCCGATGACGTGTGGGCGACGTTCGCCATCATCGGGCGACCGAACGTAGGCAAGTCATCCCTACTGAATGGGCTCGTGGGCGAGCAGCGATCGATAACGGACTCGGTTCCCGGAACGACCAGGGACCCCGTGGACTCGTACATCGATCTCGATGACGGGCGCCGTTTACGGATCCTCGACACCGCGGGGATGCGTCGTCAGGTCGCGATCAAAGACCCGCTCGAATACTTCTCATTCATCCGATCGCGTCGAACGCTGCAGCGCGTGGACGCGGTGCTACTAGTCATCGACACATCCGAAGGTGCGACCGGCCTCGACCAGCGTCTTGCCGAAGAGGTCATCGAGTCGGGACGAGCCTGCATCATCGTCCTCAACAAGTGGGACCTGATCACGAAAGACGAGACCGATCGGGAGCGACTGGAGAACGACATCGAGACACAGCTTCGGTTCCTGCCGTGGGCGACGGTGGTGCGCACCTCGGCGCTGACGAAAAGGGGGGTGGACAAACTCCTGCCGGCCCTGTTGGAAGCGGTCGATTCCCACCGTCGGCGGATGTCGACCTCGGAGGTCAACAAGGTCGTCGAGGACGCTCAGTTACAACGTCCGGCCCCTCGTTCCTCGGGCAGAAACAATCGGATCCTGTACGCGGTGCAAGCCGACGTTGCTCCTCCGCGTTTCATCTTCTTCTCGAGCCATCGGTTGGACGACACCTACCTCCGCTACCTCGAGAAGCGGATACGAGAGGTGGATCCGTTCGCGGGAACCCCGTTCCGCATGGAGGTTCGGAAACGTAAACGGAAGGTTGAGGGTTGATAGCTGCCGTTATCATCGGCACACGACGGGACGTGGCGCAGCTTGGTTAGCGCACTGGTCTGGGGGACCAGGGGTCGCCGGTTCAAATCCGGCCGTCCCGACCACATGGAGCGGATCCTCACTATCCCCAACGCGCTGTCATTCCTGCGCCTTGGATCGGTGCCGGTGTTCGTCTACCTGTTCGTTACCGACCACACGAACGCAGCGGTGATCCTGTATGCGGCGGGGGCGTGGACGGATTTCTTCGATGGGTGGATCGCCCGGCGCTTCAACCAGGTGAGCGAGCTGGGGAAGCTTCTAGACCCCATCGCCGACCGGGTCTTCATCGCT
>JAXDJJ010000040.1:0-5699 GCA_034665745.1 Actinomycetota bacterium
TCAACCCGTTGATCAAGGTCATGAACCTGATCTCGCTGCTGATCCTGCCTGCAGTGATCAACGCGCAGGACAACGACGGCACCCGCTTCACGATCGCCGGTGTTGCGCTCGTGGTTCTGATCATCGCCATCGCCTACTCGAAGCGCAAGGGCGAGACGATGGACGACCCCGGCTCGCACGCCGCGATCGGAGAGCAGGTACCTGCGTAACCGATCCAGGAACTGAGAGAGGGGGCCTTCGGGCCCCCTCTTTTTTTATCTCTCCGGTGTCCCGGCTTCCGTCAGTCTCCGCTCGAGGTGGTACGGCACGCTGACGGTGACAACTCCCGTCTCGAACAGCAGGTGACGCTTCACGACCAGAGCGGTCTGGTTGTGGAGGATCTGGTGCCGAGGGCTTCCGACGATGAATTCCGGAAGCACGACCGTAACCACCCGGTTGACTCCATCCGGTTTGAACTGGCGCACGAAGTGTGTGATCGAGGTTCCGATATCGCGGAACGGTGATGCCTCGAGCTCGAGGACGTACGGGATCGATTCATGCAGCCACTGATCGCCGAGGGCCTCGGTTTCCTCGGGGTCTAGACCGAAGCTGATGCACCGCAGATCGGTCCCGCGTAACGTCTGGGCATACTCAATGGCATGCAAGGTGGCGTTGTCGGTTCGTGCGACCAGCACCAGCACGTAGTTGCGCGCAGGCTCGACCGCCTCGTCGATGTTGGGATCGATCTCGTCGCGCGTCATCGGCAGGTCCATCACCTGGATGTCTTTCTCGAACAACAACCTCGCCTTCATCCGTTGCAATCGGATCGAGCGCAGAAGTTCGAAGATGCTGCGCGTGCGGAAGAGCTCGGGGATAACCAGGGTAAGGAAGTCGTCCGGCGTTAGGTCCGTGCGCAGCTCGCGCAAACGTTTGCGTACCCCATCGCTCTGCGATCCCTTGTTGCCGATGAACGTGATGGGGATCTCGGGTGCGAATCGCTTCCACGCCGCGCTGATCGAGCTGTCGAACGCTACCGCCGAGATGGTTGCCGGACGGATCGAGCGCACGTAGCCCACCGACCGAGCGGTAGCAGCATCGAGCTCGCGTACCAGGATCACAACATGCTGATTACCGGGTCGCCGGTCGGTCGGTCGTCGTGCTTCGAGGGATAACTGGTGCTCGACATCCGTGTAGTGCTTGTGGACCGAGTGCATGAAATACATCAGCACGGGGATCGCAGCGATCACGACCCAGGCCCCGTGCATGAACTTCCCGTAGACGATGATCCAGAAAACGGTGCCGGTAACGATCGCGCCGGTCCCGTTGATGATCGCGCTGCGTTGCCAGTTCTTGCCCTTCAATCGCCGCCACCGCAAGAACATCCCCGACTGCGACAACGTGAACGAGATGAATACGCCAACCAGATAGAGCTGGATCAACTTGTTGAGGTTCGCCTGGAACCCGACGACAAGGAGAGCGGCGAGCGAGGCCAGGATGAGAACCCCGTTCGAGAACACGAGTCTGTCCCCGCGGCTCCTGAACTGCCGAGGCATGAACTTGTCGTGCGCCAAGATCGAAGACAACCGCGGGAAGTCCTGGTAGGCCGTGTTGGCGGCAAGGATCAGGATCGCTGCCGTCATGACCTGGAGCACGTAGAACATCAAGCCGCCACCGAAGACCGTGTGGGCGATCTGTGCGACGACCGTTCGGGGATCGTCGTGCTCGAAGACAACGTGCAGGTGCTGCGCCAGCCACGAGATGCCGAGGAACATCGACGTCGCAAGCACGCCCATGACCAGAAGGGTTTGCGACGCGTTCTTTGATTGGGGATAGCGGAACGCCTGGACGCCATCGGCGATCGCCTCGACGCCGGTTAGGGCGGTGGTTCCTGCCGCAAACGCTCGCAAGATCAATACGAGAGAGATGCCCTCGACCGCATGGAGCTCCAACCCCGCGGTTTCGGCCGACGGACAACCTCCGATGCACTTGATGAAGCCCGTGATGATCAAGGCGTAGACACACAGAACGAATCCGTACGTCGGGATGGCGAAGATGCTGCCGGATTCTTTGACCCCCCTGAGGTTCATCAGGGTCACGAACACGATGAACAACATGGCCAGCAGGACCTTCATGTCCTCCAACCCAGGGGCAGCGGACACGATCGCGTCGGTGCCTGCGGTGATCGACACGGACACGGTCAGGATGTAATCGAGCAGGAGTGCGGAAGCAGCGAGCAGCCCGGCGTACTTGCCAAGGTTCTCGCTCGACACCCGGTAGGCACCTCCACCGCTGGGGTAGGCGCGGACCGTTTGCCGGTACGACGTCACGACGATGGCGAGAAGCGCCGCGACCGCGAACGAGATCGGCAGGACGAAATGGAGGGCCGCGGCCCCCGCTGCTCCTAAGGTGAGGAGGATCTCTTGGGTCGCGTATGCGTTGGACGACAGTGGGTCGGACGCGAAGACCGGCAACGCGATCGTTTTCGGGAGCAACGTGTGCTCGAGCTCGCCGGATGACATCGGTCGCCCGACGAAGATCCGTTTGAGCGCGCCTGGAAGGCTCATCCGTGCTCGGGTCCGGGGACGAGCTCGTACTCGGGATTGAGGAACTGAAGGTCTCCGTCGGTTCCGATACCCGCGACGCCTTCGACGATGAGTCCCATCCCGAGTCGGATCCCCTGCAGGGACGAGCGGCCGAGCCACTTGGTGATCACCTGGCCACTTCCATCGATGATCGTGGCTTCGATCGAACCGCTGCCCTCGCGGGGATCGATGCGGAGGTTCTGGACCACCCCGGCCGCGCGAGCTCTCTGACGGGACTCCAGCTTCTCGATGGGCGTCACGCCCGGGAGGCTCTGGATCCAGTGCCGAAGGTTCTCTGCCCGCAACTCTTCGGGAGGTAGCGAGATCTTCTTGAAGTAATTACCGAGGAAGGCCACGAGGTCGGATTATGGCAGTATCGCCCGGCAACCCCGAAGCAACCTGCAAGGAGCGCGGTTCAGGAAAATGCACACGATCATCGCCGGCTGCGGCCGGGTCGGCTCTGCGCTCGCGACAAACCTCGAAAGGCTCGGCCATTCGGTCGCGGTCGTGGACAAGTACGCGAAGGCTGCCGAACGCCTCAAGGCGGACTTCGCAGGCAAATTCATCGTCGGTTTCGCATTCGACCGCGACATCCTTGCCGAAGCCGGGATCCAGGATGCGCAGGCGTTCGCCTCGGTCACCAGTGGTGACAACTCCAACATCGTGTCCGCTCGGGTAGCGAAGGAGCACTACCGGGTGCCCCAGGTCGTCGCCAGGATCTACGACCCCCGCCGCGCCCAGATCTACCAACGTCTCGGGATCCAAACCGTGGCGACCGTTCGATGGACGACCGACCAGATCCTCCGCTCCCTCCTCCCCGAGGATGTTCCCGTCGAGTACACGGTGGACAACGGCGAGGTCGTCATCACGGCAGTGCCCGCTCCGTCCGAGACGATCGGCAAGGCGGCGCTCGACCTCGACCTCGATGGCATGCGCAGGGTCATCGCCGTTTCTCGCTTCGGCGTGCCTCGCGTGCCTGCCAAGGATCTGACGATCCAGGACGGCGACATCCTCCACATCTCGGTGGTCAGAACCGAACTTCCGTCGTTGGACGAGCAGCTCAAGAAGATCGGTGCGCCCGAGTGAGCCCGAAGAGCATGCGTATCGCCATCGCCGGTGCGGGAAACGTCGGCAGGTACGTAGCTAAAGATCTCCATGAACGCGGTCACGATGTCGTCGTGATCGATCAGAACAAAGAACTGATCGATTCCTTGCGCAACGACTACGACGTCAACTTCGTCGTTGGCGACGCATGCGAGCTTCACACGCTCGATGCGGTCGTTCTGTCGTCATGCGAAGTCATGGTTGCTGCGACGGGTGATGACGAGGACAACCTCGTGATCGCGTTGTTGGCGAAGCAGGAGTTCGCGGTTCCTAGAGTGGTAGCCCGCGTCAACCACCCAGACAACTCATGGCTATTCACCGAGACCTGGGGTGTCGATGTGTCTGTCAGCACGCCGCAACTGCTGACCTCGCTGGTCGAAGAAGCGGTGTCGGTCGGTGACCTGGTTCGGTTGCTAGACCTCGAGAAGGGCCGCGTCGCATTGCTCGAGGTCCGCTTGGCAGAAGGGTCTCCCGCGGTTGGCAAGACCATCGGCCAACTGAAGATGCCGCCTGACTGCAGCCTAGTGGCGGTGGTGCGCGACAAGCACGTCATCGCTCCTACCGCGGATACGCCCCTCCACGCCGACGATGAAGTGCTCGCCCTTGCCTCGACAGAGGCGGAGAAGGATCTGAAGACGGCCTTAACCGGCGACCTGTAGTGGATCGGCCCACCGCCCTCGGCATCGTCAGGAAGTACACGAACAAGGACATCACCTACCGCCACCTCGTCTCGGTCGAAGGCGTCATGCGCGCCCTTGCCGATCACTTCAACGAGGACCAGCACAGGTGGGGACTGGCGGGCCTGTTCCACGATCTCGATTACGACGTCACATTCGAGGACCACTCACAGCACCCGCAGATGGGCGTGGGCTGGCTGCGTGAGGAAGGCTTCAACGACGAGGAGGTCCTACAGGCGATCCTCGATCACAGGGGCATGCAGCCCGATCATCCATTGATGTCGCGAGCCTTGATCCACGCTGACGGGGTCGGCGGACTGTTGGTCGCATGCGCTCTCGTCCGGCCCGAGAAGGCGAATGGCATGAAGGTCTCTTCGGTGAAGAAGAAGCTCAAAGAGAAGTCCTTCGCACCCGGGGTCGAGCGTGAGAACGTTCACGGCGTCGAAGAATCCATCGGCCTTCCGCTGGACGAGTTCCTGGCCATCTCCATCACCGGCCTCCAGCAGGTGGCCCCCGAGATCGACCTGGCCTAGAGCACCTCCGAGCGCTTGCGTTCGCGCCGGCGTTTCACGAACCATCCCAGTGCGATCAAGATCAATGCCCCCGCGATGACCAAGGTGGGGACGTCGAAGTAATCCAGGATCGAGTGCCAGTTGTCTTCGACGATCACACCCAGCCACGTCAGTGCGAACGTCCACGGGATGACTCCGAGGAACGTGTACAGGGTGAACTTCCCGAAAGGCATCTTCGCCATGCCCGCTGGAACCGAGATGAAGGTGCGGATCACCGGCAACAGACGCGAGAAGAACGTCGCAGCTTCTCCATGTCGGGCCCACCATTCCTCGGCCTTGTCCACGTCGTGGCTGCGGATGAAGACGAACTTCCCGTAGCGGTCGAGGAGGTCGCGTCCGAAGTAGCGCCCTCCGGCGTAGGCGAGCCACGAGCCGATCAGATTGCCAAGGACCCCGAAGGTCCCGACCCAGAAGAAGTCCAAGGTCCCATTGGCGGAATACCAGCCTCCGACTAGCATCGTGACCTCGCTGGGGAAGGGTATGCACGCCGATTCGGCCAGCATGAGCAGGAATATCGCGGCGTACCCGTAGCTTGTGACCCAGTGCTCCATCAGGTCGATAACGGCTCCCATGGGGCCGGATGCTACGTTCTCGTACCCGACACAGGGCCTATATATAAGGAGACGCGTGCCTAAACCCCTCGTGATCGTCGAGTCGCCTGCCAAGGCGAAGACGATCGGGAAGATCCTCGGCAAGGACTTCACCGTCGAGTCCTCTATCGGTCATATCCGTGACCTGCCGGCGAGCGCGGCCGAGATCCCTGCTGCCTACAAGGCTTTCGCGTG
>JAXDJJ010000041.1:0-3994 GCA_034665745.1 Actinomycetota bacterium
TTGTCGCCCCATCGACGTACCCTGAACTTGCTAGTTCACCGGAGGCGCGCCTATCTGGTCTCTTCGAGCGTGCGCTCATCATCAAGAAGGGTGATCGCGCTCTAGACCTCGCCAGGGATTCGTTCCCTCGCTGGAGGTCATCTACTGGGAGGCAAAGCTTGGATATCCAAAAGTCTGCACGGATCTTCGGCTGGTTGTTCATAGCCACCTTCGTTACAAGCATCGGAGCAAAGCTCCTGTTCGTGAACGGACTGGGCGGCAGCTTCAGCGAGCTGCGCTTCGTCCCGGGCACTGTTTCCGAGACCAAGGTGTACATAGGCGCGATCCTCGAGTTCCTGCTGATCGTCACTAATATCGGAACCGCCGTCGTGCTTTATCCCATCGTTAAGCGACAGAGCGAAGGTCTCGCGCTCGGATACGTGACCGCACGTATAGCGGAGAGCGCCTTCATCCTGGTCGGGCTCATGAGCATCGTCTCCATGGTGTCTGTCAGCCACGCCCTGGCGGGGGCCACCGGAGCCCAGAGCACCGCGCTCGTCGTCCAGGGCAATTCCCTCGCAGCCACATACAACTGGGCGTTCCTCTTCGGTCCGGGCCTCGTTGTGGGTTTCGGGAACGGGCTGATCCTGGGCTACCTGATGTACAGATCGGGTCTCGTGCCTCGCCGGATGGCGATGCTCGGGTTGGTCGGCGGCCCGATGTTGATCCTTTCCTTCGGACTCATCCTTTTCGGGGTGTACGAGAACGGATCCACCTTCTCGTCCCTGCTGGCGCTGCCGGAGATCGCTTGGGAAGGGTCACTCGGGATCTACGCGGCATGGAAGGGTTTCAGGGTGACTTCGATCACGCCGGCAGTGGACATCCGCGAGCCTGCGGTCGAACCCAGGGTGGCTGCCGTCTAAGGCACCAACCATTTCGGCGATCTCGTAGGGCCGAGCGGACTGGTCGACTAAGGCCGCTCGGCCCTAGTCCTCTCTTCTTGAACTGATGAAACTGAAAGAAATCGGTTCAGTACAAGGAGGTTGCGATGGGCAAAGGAAGAGGCAGAGAGGTCGCCCAGATGACCCACGAGGAGTGCATCAAGTCTCTGGAACGTCATCCCTCTCGCGTTGGGCGGATCGCGCTTGCGGGTCCCCGTCCGGTCATATTCCCCGTCAACTACGCGGTCGACGGAGAGAGCATCGTCTTCAGGACCGATCCCGGAACGAAGTTCCATGCTGCCGTGCACAAGGCGTACGTCGCCTTTGAGGTCGACATGGTGGAGCCCAGCTGGCACATCGGATGGAGTGTCCTCGCTCGGGGTCAAGCGAGCGTGGTGGATGACCCGACGGAGCTCAAACGTTTGAAGAGCTTGCCACTGGAGCCGTGGGCCGAAGGGGAAAAGGCTAGCTATGTCCGTATCGACACCAAGCTGCTGTCGGGACGTCAATTGAAGTGATCGAACCGCGTAGTGAATCAAACCAGCGAGGAGATGCCGTGATGGCAGACAAGGTTCAGACCCATCGGCTCATATCGATACGCGCCGATGCGACGGTTCAGGACGCAGCTCGCCTGATGGCCGACTGCAGCATCGGTGCCCTCGGTGTGTTGAACCCGGACAAGAAGTTCGAGGGCATCGTCACCGAACGGGATCTTTCCTGGTTCGTGGCTCAAGCAAAGGACCCTGTGGGAACCCGGGTGAGCGAGATCGTCAACGATTTTCCAGTCGTCGTCGAAGGGCCGATCGACGATGCGGATGCGATCGAGCAGATGAAGACGTCACGGGTACGCCATCTCATCGTGCGTGAGGGGAAGGACTACCGGATCCTCTCCATGCGCGACTTCTTCAGCATCGATCTCACCCAGTCGCCCGTTCTCGTTGATAGCGCCGGGACGGATGTTGAGGAGTTTCACGAAGGATGGAGCCACTAATGAACGACATCAAAGTCGCGGATCTGATGACTCATCTCGTCGTCACGGTCCGACCGCAAGACACGATCCAAGAGGCGGCACGGCAGCTCTTGAACAATCGCATCAGCGGCGCACCGGTTGTTGAACAGGGGCGCTTGGCGGGGGTCATCTCCGAGGCAGACCTGGTAGCCGCCTACGCACCTCCTGCCCGGAGCGGGAGCTACTTCGTGGCGACCGATTCCGGCATGTTCTCGCTGCGCGGGACGGTCCCGATCGATGCTCACCGCACCACCGTGGCCGACGTCATGACGAAAGACGTCGTCTCGGTGTCACCCGACGCAAGCGTCTGGACGGCAGCCTCGCTGATAGATCGACGGGGCGTCCGGCGGCTTCCCGTCGTCGACTCGGATGGTTTCGTGATCGGAGTGCTGGCCCGCTCCGACCTTGTACGCGCCATGGTGCGCACCGATGCCGACGTTGCTTCAGGGGTTCAAGAAGCAGTCGAGATCCTGGGGGCCGAGAATTTCGCTTCTCTCGAGGTCGAGGCTACCGACGGATCGGTCACGATCAGTGGCAACGCAGATCGAAAGACCACGCACGATCTAGCGGTCGGGATCGCGTCGCATGTGTCCGGGGTGCTCGAGGTCATCGATGAGCTTGACTGGGAGTGGGACGACAGCGACATCAAAGCGGTGCGAACCCCACGCGATCTCCTCGATGTCGGACGTGATCCGAGGGCAGTCGGGCCCCTCGTGAAAGACGTCACCGGCTAGATAGACCGACCTCTTTGAGTTCAACGCTTAGATTCTGGCCATGAGCAATGCTCAGCGCCAAACGGCAGGATTGGTCGAAGCAGGTCTGGCGCTTGCCTCAGAGTTCGACCTCGATGCCGTCCTCCAACGGATAGCAGACGTTGCGCGCGAGGTCCTGGGCGCACTTTACGCGGCCGTCGGAGTGGTGGGTGACGACGGCCTTCTAACCAGCTTCGTCTATTCGGGTATCGATCCGGCCACCGCGGACATGATCGGGGAGCTTCCACACGGAAAGGGGCTCCTGGGCGTTCTGATCGAAGGGGGCCGGCCCATGCGCGCGCGTGAGATCGCCGATCACCCGGATTCGTTCGGGTTCCCCCCCAACCATCCGCCGATGCATTCATTCCTGGGTGTGCCGATCGTCGTGCGAGATCGAATCTTCGGGCGCTTGTATGTGACCGAGAAGGAGGGTGGGGACAAGTTCTCCAAGGACGACGAGCGGATCGCCATGACACTCGCGGCCCAGGCGGGCGTTGCCATCGAAAACACCAATCTGCTAGAGGAAGTGAGGCTCCGAGGGGAAGAGCTCGCCGTCTTAGAGGAGCGGGATCGGATCTCGAGGGAACTCCATGACGGAGTCATTCAGTCGATCTACTCGGTGGGGCTGTCCATCCAGGGTGCGATCGCTCTTATCGAGCGTGATCCGGATGGGACTAAGAAACGGATGGACGAAGCGATCGACACTCTCGACAACGTCGTAAGAGACGTGCGGTCTTACATCTTTGCTCTCCAACCCAAGAGCGTTGAGGAACGAGGCCTGAAGAACGGGATCGAGGAGTTGATCAAGGATCTCGAGGTCAACGCGCTGATGGAGACCACCGTGGAGCTGTCCGCGGATGCCCTGGACATGATCTCTGAATCGATAAAGGGTGACTTCATCCAGATAGCGCGCGGGATCCTGTCGAATATCGCGCGTCATGCGCATGCCACTCAGGTAGCTGTGACATGCGTTGTCGAGAAGGGCAACGTCGTCGTGATGACGATCGAGGATGACGGCATCGGCTTCGACCCCGTTACGGTCGAGCGAGGCGACGGGCTCACCAACATCGAAGAGCGGGCTAAGCAGATCGGTGGAGAGTTCGTTATCTCCCCACGCGAGCCGAGAGGCACGGTGCACAAGTTGTCTCTTCCCGGGGAAAAGAGCTAGGCGTGCCGGAAACCCTCAAGGTGATGCTGGTAGACGACCACGAGATCGTGCGCAAGGGGTTGCGCTCTCTACTCGAGGCAGAAGATGACATCGAGGTCGTAGCCGAGGCAGATAACGGACCCAGTGCGGTCTCGCTCGCCAGCGC
>JAXDJJ010000042.1:0-8689 GCA_034665745.1 Actinomycetota bacterium
CGCTCTCGTCGGCAAGTGGGCGAAAGACACGGGCCGCGATACCCGGCTGGTCGGGGACGGCTTTGATCGTCACCTTTGCTTCGGATGTGTCGTGGGCGATCCCAGAGATGATCGCTTGTTCCATGCGCTTGTCCTCCCGTCTCACCCAGGTGCCTTCCTCGTCCTCGAACGACGAGCGCACGTGGATGAGCACTCCGTAATTGCGAGCGTATTCGACGCTGCGCAACATCAACACTTTCGCACCGCTTGCAGATAACTCGAGCATCTCCTCGTACGAAACGGCGTGGAGCTTGCGCGCCCCCGGCACGATCCGGGGATCGGCCGTGTAAACACCCTTCACATCGGTATAGATCTCGCATGCATCCGCGCCGAGCGCGGCGGCAAGTGCAACCGCTGTCGTGTCAGACCCACCCCGGCCAAGGGTCGTTACATCGAAGTCGGTCGAAACGCCCTGGAATCCGGCGACGATCACGATCTTGTTGAGGTCGAGGGCCTCGAGCACCCGCTTGGCCCTCACGTCGACGATCCGGGCCTTGCCGTGGACCGTGTCGGTCACGATGCCCGCCTGAGAGCCCGTGAACGAGATCGCATCGCGGCCGAGCTCGTTGATGGCCATCGAGAGCAAGGCCATCGAGATGCGCTCGCCCGAAGAAAGAAGCATGTCCAGCTCCCTGGCGTGGGGGGCCGGAGAGATCTCGGCCGCCATCTCGACCAGGCGGTCGGTGTCATGGCCCATGGCGGAAACGACGACGCAGACCCGCTGGCCGGAGTCGGCTGCAGCGACCACACGCTGGGCCACTCGCTGGATCAGGGCAGGGGTCTCTACCGAGGTACCGCCGTATTTCTGGACGATGAGGGCCATGCCCCCCATTAGAACCGAGGAGCTAGTCGTCGCAGTGCTTCTCGTGCCCCTCGCCCTTGGCCTTCTCATGGCCGTTGCCCTCACCGTTCGGGTGGTGCCCGGTGCACTCTTCCTCGGCATCGTCATCGTCATCGTCGGCCGGGGTCGGTTCGGGCTCGGGCTCGATAGTGGGCTCGGGTTGTGGGGTCGGCTCGACGGACGATTCCGGGTCGGGCTTGGGTTCGTGTGGCTTCACGACCGGGTCCGGTTGGTGGGCGGGCCGGGGGCGGCTGATCGTGTCGGCCATGACGACGTCGCGGTCGGCCTGGTCGCGGGGCGCACCCGAATCCGCCACCAGCGTGCGCTGGGGCTTCGCGCGCGTGACCGTCTCTTTGCGATGTACCGCAACTCCGGCCCGAGCGGTGCTCGTCGCCGACTCTTGCTGCGCCACGACTACAGGTGGTGACGGAGCAAACGCACCAGGAGAAGGCATGAACGAACCGAGCGTCACGATCGCGCCCAGGGTCGCGGCTGCAGGCGCAAGGTGACCCGCACCCACACGCTTGAGCCACAGCGCGAGTCTGCGTCCAAGCGCGGCAGGTCCGGCGAGCAAGACGAGAGCGCCGGCAACGGGGAGCCGCACCGGCAACGCGTCGACGAACGAGTTGACGATCATCGGATCGAACTGGGTTCCGGCTTCAGCGCGCAACACGGAGACCGCGTGCTCTCGACCAGCGCTTACGCGATAGGGCCGCGTCGAGGTGATCGCGTCGTAGGCATCGGCAACGGCGATGATGCGCGCGAACAAGGGGATGTCCGTACCGGCGAGACCGTCTGGGTAGCCGCGTCCGTCCCACCGCTCGTGGTGATGACGAACGGTCGAGACGACATCCGCGCTGCCGACGCTCGAGACCATCCATGCACCGACGACGACGTGCTCTTCGATGATCTCGCGCTCTTGCTTCGTCAGACTCCCCGGCTTACGCAACACACGATCGGGAACGCGGATCTTGCCGACGTCGTGGAGGGCCGCGGCGAGTCGAAGCTCTTCGATCGCCTCGACCGAGAGACCCATCGCGGCTGCGGTCCTGTACGCGTGGCGCTCGACGCGTTGCGAGTGACCGCGCGTGTACGGATCCTTGGCTTCGAGAGCCTCGTTCAGATCCTCGAGCACGCTGAGCTGGTGCTCGGGACTGATCTTTACGGGTTGGGTCGGATGACCGGAACGGTCGAGACCTAGGAGCGCGGCCCCCTCATCCAGTCGATCGTCGGCGCGCTTGCGTTGGAGCCAACCCCAGATCAGGAGCTCGCCGAACGCGATGTCGGCAGACTCGGGCCGGGTCTTCCACAGGGCGACGCCGAGGGCAGTGGCGAGGACCGCGACGGCCATGCCCGCGAGAGCCAGGAAGATGAAGTTGGGGTCGGGTTCGAAGATGCGCAGCAACGCGATGACCGCGAGGAACGGAAGGCCGAGGACCCCGAGCGTCGCGAGGAGCGCGTGCGGGAGGTAGGGCCGGACGTTCACGTACCTGTGTCTTTCGCGCATTTCGCCCTCCATGCCCGATATGGCTACATAGAGTACCCAAACAGTCGCTTACCGTGAGATTCGCTCGCCGGGGCCCGGCTCCTGCTGCTTGCCCTGCTCGAAAGTGCCCCAAACGCCTGGGAGTTAGCCGGTGATGGGGCGGCGGCCTTCTAGGGCTCGGCCGAGGGTTACCTCGTCGGCGTATTCGAGGTCCCCGCCTACCGGGAGGCCGCTGGCGAGGCGGGTGATCACGACCCCCAGCGGGGCGATGAGGCGGGCGAGGTACATGGCGGTGGCTCCGCCTTCGGTGTTGGGGTTCGTTGCCACGATGACTTCCTTCACCCCGATGTTTCCCTCCGAGTCGGGGCGGAGCCGTTCGATGAGCTCGGTGACCCGGAGGTCGTCGGGGCCGATGCCGTCGATCGGCGAGATCGCGCCTTGCAGCACGTGGTACCTGCCGTTGTACTCGCGCGTGCGTTCGATCGCCACGATGTCGGGTGGGTCTTGCACGACACAGATCATGGTGTCGTCGCGGCGGGTGTCGCGGCAGTACTGACAGAGCTCTTGGTCCGAGACGTTGAAGCAGATCTCGCAGAGCCGGACCTTCTCTTTCACCTCTCTGATCACGTCGGCGAGCCGCGTGGCGTCCGCTGCAGGCGACTGCAAGAGATGGAAAGCCACGCGTTGGGCGCTCTTCGGACCGATCCCGGGCAAGCGTGAAAGCTCGTCGATCAGGTCCTGTATCGGGCCTGCGTACAAATCAGATCAGCTCAACCCATGCCGGGCAGACCGAGGCCGCCCATGCCGCCGGCCAGTGGACCCATCGCTTCGGCTTGCGCCTCGCGCGACTTGTCCAGGGCATCGTTGACCGCGGCTGTGACGGTGTCGCCGATCATCTCGATGTCGTCTTCGTCGAAGTCGGACAACATCTCTGGATCGATCGTGACGCTCAGCACCTTCTGGTCACCGGAGACAACAACCTTGACGGCTCCGCCGCCCGCCGAACCTTCGAACTGCAGCTCCGCAAGCTCGGCCTGGGCTTTCTGCATCTCCATGGCCATCTTCTGTGCTTCCTTCATCATGCGTTGCATGTCTTTCATGAATTCGTCTTCTCCTCGACGACCTCTGCACCGAGACCCTTACGCACGAGCTCGATCGGATCATCTTGTACCGGGGTCGAATCGACCGTTGCCTCGCTGATGTCTGGGAGGTCATCCTTCAACGGTTCTGGCGACGACATGCCGCGCGCGGTGAACACGAGGTCGGGGCGAACCCCAAGAGCCGCGTGCAATGCGTCTGACAACTTCGAGCGATTCGCCGCTTCGGCCATCTCGTCTGCATGGAAGCCGGACTGAACCTCGACCTCGAGCTTCCCGTCGGTGAACGACAAGGGCCGTGACGGACTCAGCATCGCCGCAACGCGCCGCGACATCTTCTTCACTTCCTCGAGAGCAACCGCCCACGACTCTTTGATGTCGCCCAGTCCAACTTGAGCCGGTATCGCGGCCGGGGTTGCCGGTGCCGAGGGGGCCGGCTCGGCGGGGGGCGCCTGGTGCTGAGGGACGGCGCGCGGCGGCGGGGCCTTCTTGGGGGCTGCCTTCGGTGCCGGCGTCTCAACGATCTCGGGGGGCGGGCCTTCGATGCCTATGCGGCGTTCTAGGCGCTCGATCCGGCCCAGGAGGCCCCCTGCGGTCGGGTCGGTCTCGGGGGCCGCAGCCCTCACGAGGGCGACCTCTAGGAGCAGGCGGTGGTTGGGGGCATTGCGCATCTCGGTGATGGCCTTGCCGAGCAGATCCATCAAGCGGACGAGGGCCTCGGGGGTGAAGCGCTGGGCCTGGAGCGAGAGGGCAGCACGGTCGCTCGCGCTCACGTCCCGGAGGGACCCGGCGTCGGGCGCCGTGGCGACCAGGAGTAATGCCCGGGCGTGTTCCATCGCGGTGAACGCCAGCTGCCTTGGGTCGGAGCCCTGCGCAACCAGGGAATGGAGTCTCGTGAAGACGGAACCCACATCGCGATCGGCAACCGCATCGAAGACCTCGACCAGGGCGTCGTCATCACGATCGCCAAGCAGTTTCTCGGCATCATCGACGGTGACCTGGTCGTCGAGGCTCGATAGCTGGTCCAGCGCCGACAACGCATCCCGGGCGCTGCCCTCGGCGTGGCGCGCGATCACCGTGAGTGCGTCCGGATCGATCTTGATCTTCTCGCGTTTGGCGATGTCGGCGAGGTGGGCCTCGAGGGCTTCGACCGTGATCCTGCGGAAGTCGAAGCGCTGAGTGCGGGAGACGATGGTTGAGAGAACCTTGTGGGGGTCCGTCGTTGCGAGAACGAATACAACGTGGCTAGGTGGTTCCTCCAAGGTCTTCAACAGCGCGTTGAACGACTGGGTCGTCAGCATGTGGACCTCGTCGATGACGTAGACCTTCTTCTTGCCGCCTGCCGTCGCGAGGTTGACGCCGGAGAGGATCTCTCTCGTTTCGTCGACACCAGAGTGAGATGCGGCGTCGAGCTCGAAGACGTCCAAGGATGAGCCATCGGTGATCGCAACACACGAGTCGCACACACCGCATGGCTCGGGGGTCGGACCGTTCACACAGTTAAGGGCCTTGGCGAGGATGCGAGCGGTACTGGTCTTGCCTGTCCCGCGCGGCCCAGTGAACAGATAAGCGTGCGCGACCTTGTCCTCGGCGAGGGCGTTCTTCAGGGTCCGGGACACGTGTTCCTGCCCGATGAGTTCGTCGAACGTCTGCGACCGGTACTTCCGATAAAGAGAGATGTAAGCCATTTCGGGTCAGTGTAGTTGCGCGCTGTGTCGAGGAAAGCTCATCTGCGGAACTCGCGAAAAATGGCCGTGCAGCCCGTGCTTGACCTGCCAACGATCGTCGCTATCCCCGGCAGCCGGCTCCGGCCGGGCGACCCCACGGCACTCCCGGGTGACCGCTTACGGCTGCTCCCTTCCGGGCCTGACCGGGTTCACGGCTCCGGGTCGCGTAGGACCCGACCATCAACGCTGCACACCGGGGGCTGCCCGGTCATCAACAGGCCGCACACGAGCGATCAGCCCGGCATACGGGGGTTTCCGGTTCAGAGGACCCCGAGCCCTCCACCTAGCACGGCCGCGGCGAGGATAAGCGGAGACGAAGGGATTTGAACCCTTGGATCCTTGCAGATCACACGATTTCCAGTCGTGCCGTTTCGGCCGCTCACGCACGTCTCCGTCGGGGATTCTAAGAGGGGGTGGGCCGAACCCTTGATGGGTGCATCTCCATCCCTGTGAAATTGTTCGACACTTACGTCGAACAATCTCGCAGGGTGGTTGAAGGCGGTAGGTCGAGAGCCAGCGTGCGGGACAGATTGAAGGCCCAGAAGGATCCGTTGTCGATCCGGCCGGCTATGTCTTGGGCGAGGCACGCGGTGACCCCGGCGGCAGCCAAGGTCGGAACGGCGTCGGCGCTCAGGCTCGCCAGATAACCCACGTCGATCTTGCCGGTTGCTTCATAGCGCTCGATGTTCCGCCGCGCGATGAATGCCTCAGGGTTCATCAGGTTCACCCCTAGGAGCATCGCGGCCGTCATCCACACAAGGGTTCGAGGCAACCACGAGGAGCGAGATGTTGCCCCTGCCACCATGACTGCCACGAACACAAGACCAAGCCAGAAGATCGTCACGTGCACGAAGAAGCGCAGCATCGTGAATCCAAAAGTGTGCTCGTAAAGACCGAGGCGCTTCAGCGCGGAGACGAGTACGACAAGAGTGAGAACGCACAGGCAACCCAAGAGGCCCTTGAGCAATGAACCGTCGCGCGCGTTCGACACATCGGCGAACCTGACCGCGATCGCGATCACGGCAAGCACCAGCGCGGCGATCACGACGAGCTGGAAGAAGCCGGAACGCGCGTACTCCGCGTAAGTAAGTCCGGCCGTTCGCAGAACATGCTCGCGGCCCCCGAAGAGAACCGCGAGTTGAACCGCCACGAATCCGGCGAAGACAAGGTTCAAGAGGCCCAGCGGGATCGTCCACTCCGCCTTCTGCCACTTGACCCGCTCGGCGGCTGCACCAGGCCCCGCCGCCCACACCATCCCGAGCCGGCCCGACGAGGGGACCGTGGCCAGTGACGCGTAGGCACCGGTGAAACAGATCGTCACTAGGGCAACGAACACCCTTGCCGGTAGGAGGTCTAGCTGCCAGTTCGGGATGAACAGATCGTGCGCAACGTGAGCGAACGCCTGGTCGGCGCTGGCGAAGAGCAGGGTGAACACCGCGGCGAGCACCAGTCCGACGACACTCCCGCGCAGCAGAGGTGCCTTCGCGATCCGATCCAATCCTCGCCAGGAATCACGCAAGGGTTTCAAGATCGGGCCGAGACTCCGCGGCAATCTCCCTAGCACCGCGACACCACCTCGGATGACATCTCCCCACGTCTTGCCTCCGTGCATCGCGAGAGAAGCCAAACCTGCCGCACCACAGAGATCGGCGAACAGAACCCATTCCGAGGTACGAACCGCGAACATCACGATGAACACGAAACCGGTCGAGGCGAGAGCAAGGTCAGATACCGACAAGCGATCGCGCGCGTAGATAAGAACGGCCATCCCCATGAGCGAGGCGATGACGACGACATTGATCCCTGGGGCGGCATCGATCGCCACCGCCGCAGCGAGGACGCCGGCACCCACCGCCAACACCGAAAACCAGATCCGGTTCACATCGCCGCCTTCGGCAGAGCTACGACCATCAAGCACCCCCGGGGCTCGGCTCTCTCGGCTCTGATCTCGCCTCCATGGAGGTCCACGATCCAGCGGGCGATGGCGAGACCGAGACCGGTGCCGCCATCCTCCGATCGGTAGAAGCGTTCGAAAACCCTCGTGGTGTCTTCGGCTGGGATGCCTGGGCCTTCATCACCGACCTCGATGGCAAGACTCCCACCGCTCTCGTGCGCGGTGACCGTCACGCGGCCCCCATCGGGCGAGTGACGGATCGCGTTATCGACGAGGTTCGAGACGACCTGGTGCAAGCGATCCGGATCGCCATGCCCGACCATGTCCGAGGCAACCGAAACGGTGACATCGACGTGACGATCCTGAGCTTGGCGATGAAGCGTGGACTCAGCGACGACCCCGTCGAGGAACGCCCCGACGGGGAACTCGCGCCGGTTCAGTGGCACGGCACCGGCCTCGAGCTTCGAAAGATCCAAGAGCTGACCGACGAGAGCGCCAAGTCGTTCGACCTGCGACAGCATCACCTTGAGACGGTCGGGATCTGGCTGCTCGACACCGTCGACGATGTTTTCCAGGACCACCTGCAACGCACTGATCGGCGTGCGGAGCTCATGCGACACGTTCGCTATCAACTCCTTGCGGAAACGGTCGACCTCGCCAAGATCCGATGCCATCTGGTTGAACGTGCGGGCTAGGTCCCCGACCTCGTCACGAGACGTCGCCGTCACGCGCTTCGAGTAATCGCCCTTCGCCATCGCGGTCGCCGCATGCGCCATATCGCGCAACGGCGAAGTCATCCCACGTGCCAAGAGCTGGATGGTCAGCAAGGCGACGCCGAGAGCGAGCAGGGCACTTAACCACCCAAGGCCCGCTTGTAGTCCCAGATAAACGGCAACCGTCGTGAGCACTACAGAGCCAACGATCGTGACTCCCAGCTTGAGCTTTATCGAGCCCAACCGATCCAGAGGTCTCACGAGCTATCACCCAACGCGTAACCGACCCCGTGAACGGTGCGCACGATGTCGTTTCCTAGCTTGCGTCGCAGTGCGCGGATGTGCGAGTCGACCGTTCGGCCCCCGATCGATCCGTCGTATCCCCAGATAGACGACAACAGCTGCTCGCGCGAGAAGACCGAGCGGGGGTGCCGAGAGAGGTGGAGCAAGAGGTCGAACTCGGTCGGCGTTAGGTGCACCGCTTGGTTCGCGCGCGTCACCTTGCGACCGTCGACATCCATCGACACGTCTCCGATCTCGACGGTCGAAGCATCGGGAGCAGATGATCGTTCGGCGCGGCGCAACAGCGCGTGCACCCGAGCTACCAACTCGCGGGGGCTGAACGGCTTGGTCATGTAATCGTCGGCGCCAACCCCGAGTCCGACGAGCACATCCGTTTCGGAATCCCGCGCGGTCAGCATCAGCACGGGGACGGGTCGGTCCTGTTGGATCCGCCGGCAGACCTCAAGTCCATCGAAGCCCGGCAGCATCAGGTCCAGCACGACAAGGTCCGGCTCGAGTCGGGCACATGCAGCGACTCCCGAAGGACCATCGCTGGCGATCTCGACCTCGAAGCCTTCTTGGCGCAAGCGCGCCGCCACGGACGAAGCGA
>JAXDJJ010000043.1:0-12300 GCA_034665745.1 Actinomycetota bacterium
GGCAGAAACAACGATGGCAAAGAGGGCCTTGGTGGCTCTCTTCAGCGCGTTGCTGGTCATCGCGGGCTCGGGCCTTGCCGAGGCAGCCGCGTTGCAACAAGTCGTCGATCCCAGCACGTCACCGTCACCCGAGATCACACCGGCCGAATCAACTTCCCCGAACCCTTTGACAACTCCGTCGGCAGCTCCGTCAACGACTCCGTCGGCAACCCCCAGTGCTTCGTCGAGCCCAACACCCAGCGCAAGTCCAAGTCCGACACCGTCGCCTACGACAACGCCGATACGGGTCAACTTCCAACCGAAGAACACACCAGCTGTGTGCGGCTACACGCAAGACAACGGAGAGGTGTATGCCGCTCGAAACGGATTTAGCTACGGCTGGAACTTTAACCACACGGATGGCATGAGGGATCGCGGCACGTTGGCCGACCAGCTCCTCGACACGTTGGCTCACTTCCACTCGGGCGGCAAATGGGAGATCGCCGTTCCCAACGGCACGCACGACGTCAAGGTCAGCATCGGCGATACGAGTCACACCTCCAGTCACACCATCAACGTCGAAGGTGTGAACTACTGGAACAACATCTTCCTGAACACCTATCAATTCCAGCAGATGACGAAGACCGTCACCGTCAACGACGGGAAGATCACGATCGACCAGGGCACGATGGGCAACGACATGACGCACATCAACTACCTGGAGATCGATGCCGTTGGAACGGTGCCTTCCTGCACGGTGCCCGTTCCTGTTCCAACTCCAACCCCATCATCTTCGGCCTCGGCCAGCTCGACTCCAACTCCGACTCCGACACCTAGCGCGTCGAGGTCTGCTACGCCCACCCCAACTCCCTCGGCATCCAAGGCTCCGACCCCCACACCGACTCCGAGCCCCTCGCTTAGCGCGAACCCATTCTTCCCCGAGATCAAAGTGGACTTCCAGTTGGCCGGCGCGCCGATGGTGTGCGGTTACCTGCAGGACTATGGGGAGACATACGCGTTTCGCAACGGCAAGTCCTACGGGTGGAACTTCGACCACACGGATGTAACGCGCGACCGAAACATGTCGAGTAACCAGTTGATAGACACGCTCGTGTACTTCAAGAGCGGTGGGAAGTGGGAGATCGAGGTCGCGAACGGTGTTCACCAGGTCAACGCCGTGATCGGAGATGCCGGTTTCTCTTCCAGTCACACGCTGAATGTTGAAGGTGTGAATTTCTGGAACAACACGTACCTTGGAGCGTCCGAGTTCGTTCAGGCCACTAAGCTCGTCACGGTCAATGATGGTCGCTTGACCCTCGATGCAGGTACCGCACCAGACAAGTCAACGCGCCTCGATTACCTGGTGATCGATCAAGACGCGCTTGGCGACAACTGTGTGAACCCGATCATCACGCCAACGCCTTCAGCAACCCCTAGGCCCCCAACTCCGGTCCCTTCTCTTAGCCCAACCAGGTTGCCGACACCGGGGGCATCGATAACTCCAACCCCCGAGCCAACCGAGACCGCCCCTCCGGTCGAGCGCTCTCGCACGGTCCGCATCAACTATCAGTTGGCGGGTTCTCGCACCGTCTGTGGGTACAAACCAGATTACGGCGAGTCGTATGGCCCGCGACACCACGCGGAGTACGGGTGGAACTTCTCTCATGAAGACGTCACACGCGACCGCGAGGTCCGCAACGAACAGAGACTCGACACGTTGAGTCACTTCCATGCCGGTGGGGTGTGGGAGCTCAAGATCCGCAAAGGTCTGCACGAGGTGACGATAAGCATCGGAGACGCCTCGTTCGAGTCGGACTACACCCTGAATGTCGAGGGTGTGAACTTCTGGGACAACATCCATCTCCAGGCAGACGAGTTCCGCCAGGTGACGCGTCAGGTTCAGGTCAACGACGGGCGCTTGACGCTGGATCAAGGCACCGCGTACGACAAGGCCACCCGCATCAACTACCTGACCGTGAACGCGGATGGGCCCCCAGCTGGCTGTGACAAGCCCGAGCCGACCCCGACCCCGAAGCCCCAACCGGCGGAAGACGGCAATGGCGGAGGCGGTGGCGGTACGACCGGAGGAGCAGGTGGCAAGCTCGGAGCTCGTCCGTACGGCTTGTCCGGCCTCGTGAGGGTTTTCGGATCCCGGTGCAGCGACAAGTCCAACAACGCGCGTACCTGGTATCCATCAGCCGGTGGGCGGGGTAAGTACGGCTACGTGTACTACCACTCGAAGCTTGCACGCAAGGTGGGCGGAAAGGTCCTCGGGACGCTTCAACGTCGACACAGGACGGGAGCCGTCGATTACGGGGTGTGGGGCTACTCGTGCCGCATCAAGCGCGGAGGCACAAGTTGGTCCGTGCACTCATGGGGTGTCGCGATCGATACGAACACGAGCCTCAACCCCTGGCAGGCAACCCGTTGGAACGGAAGAGGATCGAACGGCCGCCAGTACGGACGCATGTACCCGAAGATCTGGCTGCACAACAACTTCTACTGGGGCATCAACTTCCGCGACCCGATGCATTTCCAGTACGTGTCGGGGTATTAGGCGATGAGCAAACGGATAGCGATCGTTACCGGCGCTCTGCTCGCCGCCTTGAGCGCGACCGCGGTACTCGCGCAGACCGGCTTCTTCTCGTCGGCCGCCCCTGCCGGATGCGTCGCCAACACGCCGTCTGACACCAGTGCTCGGTCGACCTTGCTAAGTGATCGGCCCATGGCGATATCGGGGAACCAACTCGTTGTCGTGCGATCTGGTCGTCCGTTGGATCCGGACAGTTGCAACTCAAGTTCTGGGATGCTCCGGCACCTCGCGGTATCGCCGGGAACGGGCGCGGCTTTCGTCCTCGATGAGGCCGGCCAAGACATCCTCAACCTGGTCACGTCGAACGGGGTCACCCCTGTCGCGAGCGGTCTCGACATAACCCACCCGACGTGGTCGCCGAGCGGCCAGCTTGCGTGGTCCGAGAACCTCGAAGTGCTAAAGGTGATGTCGGCAGACGGCAGTGAGATATCTGGTGTCGTCTTGCCCCACGGCGCGGTCGCGGCGTTCTCCCCATTGTTCGTCGGTGAGCAACACATCATGGCGGTCATCCAAGAGCAGGTTCAGGGTGGGTCTCCCGAGGACGAGAACCTCAACAATCTTTGGTTGTTCGATCTCGAAAGAGGACGATGGACCCGCCGCACCTCTTTCCATGCGTCGGGCGACAACTGGATCGGCATCCGAACCCCCGTCGCTGCCCCCGATGGCACGATCTACTTCGTTCGGATCAGTGCGAACGCGTCACAGACGAAGGAACCAGTCTTCGAACTCTGGAGATATTCCGGGGGCCGCGCGTCCAAGGTGCGCACCCTCGTGAGCGAGATGTATCTCGCCGGGATCAGCGACGATCACCTGTTGTGGAACGCGCCGAGCAGAACGTGCGGTGACTGGGGCCTGTTCATCGAATCGTCAGGCGGACTGGACGAGCTGGGGTGCGGTGCAGTGATGACTGATCCCGTGACGGTTCCTGACCCCGACCTCCTTGTCGAGGGGGAGCACGGAAGCGAGGTCGAGATCACGCCGGAGACCGACGAGCTCACCGACCTCGTCATCGTCGTTGGAGACTTCGGGTCGCGCGGTGAGGCGTCGCAGGTTGCAACCCGTCTCGGCCGTCCCTCACGCGTCGTCGGACACGCCGAGGCGCAGACCGCATTGAGGCCGGGGGCATGGGGCCTCCTGGTCGAGATCGCAGCCGGGGTGCCGGTCGACGAGGATCTCGACCGCGTGCGGGACCAGCTAGGAGATTGTGGCTGTGGGGCTTGGCTGGCGCCGAGCGTTTAGCTCATCATCGGAGAGCCGAAGGGGTCTGACGTCGTTCTCTAGGTTCCGGACGAGATCTTCGGTCTTGTTCAGTGCCGTTTCGAGCAAGGTCTTCTTCATTCCATCGTCGAGCCGGTCCCAGTTCGCGATGACCGTGCCGACACAGCCACGAACCACGGTGAGACAGTTCTCTCGCTCCTGCACGCTGTCCAACTGGATCTCCACGCTGCACCTCCATCCCGCCCCACTTCAAAGTTTTCCCAGAGACAACCTGGATAAACCTGGGACCGATTCGGCGCGCTTGTCCGGCTAGCCCCTCGTGGCGAGTAGTCGCTCGACGGGTTCGAAGTCGAACGGGGCGCCCATCCCGAGGATCAGGTGCTCGGCCCCCGCGTCCACGAAGTCTGCCTCTCGCCCGACGTCTTGGACGTTGATCGAGCAGGTGCGCTCGATCTCGTTCGGGTCCCGACCTACCTTCTCGCACCACTCGTTGAGCACTCGGTTCTTGTGTGCATAGTTGTCCGCCGGACGGAACGTGTTGAACATGTCGGCGTACTTCGCTACGAGTCTCAAAGTCACTTTCTCCCCGCCGCCCCCGATAAGGATCGGCAGCTTCCCCTTGGGGCCGGGATTCAACTTCTGTAAACGTGACTTGATCCGTTCGAGAGACTTCTCGAGCTCGCGTAGCCGCCACCCTGCGGTACCGAACCGGTAGCCGAACTCGTTGTAGTCGCGCTCGAACCAGCCGGCTCCGATCCCAAGGATGTGTCGTCCGCCGCTCAGCTGGTCGATCGTTCGTGCCATGTCGGCGAGCAGTTCGGGGTTGCGATAGCTGTTGCACGTCACGAGCATCCCGAAATCGGCCCTGGTCGTATCCACGGCCATGGCGGCAAGCAGGGAATAGCCCTCGTAGTGGGGCCCATCCGGCTCTCCGTACAGGGGGTAGAAGTGGTCCCACGTCCAGATCGAGTCGACGCCAAGGCGGTCGGCTTCTTGCCATGCCGCCCGCAGCTCATCGATGCTGCAATGCTGTGGGTGGAGCTGGACGCCGATCTTGAGGTTCGCCATGAGCCAGGACTATAAGAGAGCCGCGCTTGTACTTGGCGCGCTCGCCGTCGGTGCGGTCTTGGCAGGCTGCGGCGGCTCCGACGACACTGGTGCGGTCTTCATCGACATGAAGGACAACTTCTTCGGTCGCGAGGTGACCCATGTTCCGGTAGGCCAGGCGGTGTTGTTCCGCAACGATGGCAACAGCCCACACAACGCGACCTCTGTCGATGGCTCGTGGTCGACCGAGAAGACGACTGGAACCCTTCCGGTCCAACCAGGTGAGCGTGTGAGCCTGACGATCGACGAACCGGGCGTCTACGAGTACTTCTGCACGTTCCATGGAAGTGCCGACGGCAACGGGATGACCGCGGTACTCGTGGTCGGTGATGTTGCGTACAACCCTGCGTCCGGTGGCGAGGGACAGCAAGCCGTTGTGTCCGAGTGGACCCGGCGAACGCTGAAGGTGCCAAGTGAGTTCGACACGATCCAGTCAGCCGTAGATGCAACCGCACCGGGGGACATGGTCCTCGTCTCTCCGGGGACCTACCGCGAGCAGGTGACCGTCACGACCCCTTCGATCACCCTGAGGGGCACGGATCGAGACGAGGTGGTGATCGACGCGGAGTTCGAGCGGCCCAACGGGGTCGAGGTCTTCGCTGATGGCGTGGCGGTCGAGAACATGACTGCACGGAACGCGATCCTCAATGGCTTCATCTGGAGCGGTGTCACCGGTTACCGCGGCTCGTACCTGAACGCGTACAACAACGCCGACTATGGGATCTTCGCGTTCGACTCGACCGATGGACTCTTCGAATACTCATTCGCATCCGGGTCTCCCGACTCCGGCTTCTATATCGGCCAGTGCCATCCATGCCGTGCGGTGATCGACCACTCCATCTCGATGGACAACTCTCTCGGTTACTCGGGCACAAACGCGGGTGGCGACCTTTACATCGTCCGGTCGACATGGACGAACAACCGCGCCGGGATCGTTCCGAACACCCTCGATACGGAGCTGTTGCCTCCGGAGAGCGAGACCACGATCGTCGGTAACACCATCACATCGAACGACAACGTCGAGCCCGTATCGAAGCACGGAACATACGCAGCCTTCGGGAACGGCATCCTTCTTGCCGGGGGAAACGACAACGTCGTGGAGCGGAACTTCATCCAAGATCACGAGGGGCACGGCATCCTCGTCACGCCCAACCTCGACGAGAACCTCTGGTTCGCGTCGGGTAACACCGTGCGCCACAACGTGATCGCCGATTCCGGACGCGCGGACATCGCGATGGCGGGGCCGGCCGGGGAGGACAACTGTTTCGAGGCCAACGGGCCGGATGTCACGACCGCACCGCCCTTGCTGATGACATTCCACGGCTGTTCGGGCGTGAGGCTTCCGTTGGGTTTCGATCTGGCGACGACGATGGGGACCCTGTCGCTGCTGCACGATGCCCCCGAAGGCCCGATCGACCTCGTGGCGGTAGGTAACCAAACCGTCAGGTACCAGGCCGGCCAAGCCAACCAACCGGTAGACGCACCCATCCGACCTGCGGTCGACGTTTTCGAGAAGTACGCGCTGAACATCGATGAGATACCTATCGCGAAGGGGTATCTCTACAACGACGGAGAGGACCTGATGGCATACACGGCAGAAGGACCAGGAGCGTTCCAGCTCGCGTTCAACCTCTACGGCTATCTCTTGCCGTTCCTGTTGTTGGCGACCTGGTCGATCCTCGCCTTATGGGACATCGCACGGCGCGATGACATCACTCCCGCGCGAGGTGTCCTCTGGGTTGCGATCATCTTCGTGATCCCTTTCCTCGGAGCGATCGCGTATCACGTCGTCGGGGGCAGCAAGCTCCCCGCGTGGCTGAGATGGGCGGTCATCGCCGGGGGCCTGTTGGCTTACCTGTCCACGTTCCTCCTCATCTCGGTCGCGGGCGGCGTTCTCTGAGGTGCGTAGCCCCGGCTGGGTCTGGGTAGGGTGGCCGGCGTGAAGGTCGGCTTGGTACTCGGCGGCGGCGGCTTGATAGGTATGGGCTATCACGCTGGCTCGCTCAAGGCGCTCGATGACTTCGGCATCGACCCGGCGTCTGCCGACGTCATCGTTGGAACCAGCGCTGGTTCGGTGATGAGTGCCTACCTGTCCATCGGCTGGTCGACCGATGATTTCGTCGACTACGCGCACGGACGTCATCCGGATGTAGTCAAGGACGCGACGAGCAACGGGGTGCCGAGCGTGTTCGTCCCGTTGTACAGCAACCCGGCAGAACGCGTCGCTCGCAGCATCGGTTCGATATTCGCCGTCGCGTCATCACGTGGGTATGTCAATCGAGTCACGCGTGGGCGCATGCCCGGCGCGCGGCTGCGGCGTGCATTCCCTGCTGGGCTCTACTCGACGACCGACACACGCCTCCGACTGCAGGAGGATCTGCCCGACGCGTGGCCGCGCCGTGACGTTTATCTGTGTGCTGCCGATCTGTACACGGGCGAGCGGATTGCTTTCGGGCTCCCGGATGCTCCTGCGGCTCCATTCCCGGATGCCGTCCTTGCGTCGACCGCGATCCCGGGGATCTTTCCTCCGGTGCAGATCGGCGAGCGTCAATACGTGGACGGCGGCATCGTGAGTGCCACATCCCTCGACCTTGCGGTGGCCGCTGGGTGCGAGGCGATCGTGTGCATCGCTCCTCTTGGCTATCGCAACGAGGGAGGGGTGGCCGAACCGAAACTGTGGGGCCCGATGTTGGTGCGCTCACTGTTCGCCCGCACCCTGAAGCGAGAAGTCGTCGAGGCGAGACGACAAGGTGTTTCGGTCCTCGTCATCAGACCGTGGGCGAGCGACCTTGCGGAACTGGGTACCAACTCGATGCGCAATTTCGACCGCGGAGCGATCGTCGATCTGTCTTACGAAAGCGCAACCAGGGTGCTCGAGAACGAAGCCGACCACCCGGCTCTTGCCGCTTTCCGCGCTCAGGCCAGCGAGACCAGGTCCAAGAGGTCGTCACTCCAGTAATCCAGGATGCCTTCGGGCATCGTCAGTACCCGATCTGGGTCCAGCGCCGCAACGAAGTCTCTGTCGTGACTGACGATGATCATCGTGCCCGTCCACTCTGCGAGCGAACGAGCAACCGCGAGTAGCGACGGCGGGTCGAGGTTGTTCGTGGGCTCGTCCAACAACAACAGGTTGTGCTTGCCCGCGACAAGTTGGGCCAAGGCAAGCTTCGTCTTCTCGCCGCCGGACAACGTGCCTGCATCCTGGAACGCCATCTCGGCGGTCAGACTGAACATCCCAAGCAGGGCCCGGAGTTGTTGGTCCGGGATCTCCGAGCTCGCCCGCATGTGCTGCAGGAGGTCCATACCCGGCGTGATCCCTTCATGTTCCTGCGCGTAGTAGCCCGTCGATACGCCCGTTCCGGGAGCAACCAAACCCTCGTCCGCGGTTGCGATCCCGGCAAGGATCTTCAACAGGCTCGTCTTACCCGCGCCGTTGAGCCCCATGATCAGCAGCCGCTCGCCGCGTTCGACCTCGAACGAGACATCCGAGAACACCGGGGGACCGCCGTAGCCCTTCGCTAGCTTGTCGACCCGAAGCGCGATCCTCCCCATGCTGGGAGGCTCCGGGAAGCGGACCGCGATGGACCGTTCGTGCTTGGGGGCATCTATCTTCACGTCCTTCATGCGCTCGACGCGAGAGTCCAAGGTCTTCGCGATGCGAGCGCGCTTCTGCGTTTGGTGCCGCATCGAATCCGCAAGGGTGCTCAAGCGCTTGATCTCGGACTGTTGCCGAGTTGCGATCTTCGCCAACCTCTGTTCGTCGAGCTTGCGGGCCGCTCGATACTGGGAATAGGTGCCCTTGTACTCGACGAGGTTGCGTCCATCGAGGTGCAGCACACGGGTGATCGCTTCATCCAGAAGTTGGAGGTCGTGACTGACAACGAGGAGTGCGCCCCGGTAGGAGCGGAGGAACTTCATGAGCCATGACTTCGCGTCGGTGTCGAGGTGGTTAGTGGGCTCATCGAGCATCAATAGGTCACTGCCGGCGAACAAGATTCGAGCGAGCTCGACCCTTCTCCGCTCGCCGCCCGAAAGAGCTCGTAAGGGCAACCCCAGCCGGTCTTCCGCGAGGCCTAGGCCCGCCGCGGTGCGCTTTGCCTCCGACTCGGCGGCATACCCGCCTTCACTCCGGTACCTGTCTTCGGCGCGGGCGAAGCGCGCAACGTTCGTCTTGGAGGCCGACTCTTCGAGCTTAACGCGCAACTTCTCGATCCGGATCGCCTGCTCGTCCAGCCCCCGACCAGAGATGACGTGGGTCAGTGCGGTGCGATCCAAGGTCTCTCCGTGCTGACGAGGATCTTGGGGAAGGTAGCCGAGGGCACCCTTGCGTACGACCGAACCCGCTATCGGCGGGGCATCGCCGGCGAGCGTCTTCAGCATGCTCGTCTTACCGGCCCCATTACGGCCGACAAGGCCAACCTTGTCGCCGGCGCGCATGGAGAAGGTGGCGGCCTCAACCGCGACCCGTCCACCGATCTCGACCGAGACATCCTTGACCTGCAGCATCCGTACATTCTGAAGGCCCTAAAGGGTCAGGTCATTCGTTGCCATGATCCCGGGGCGGAATAGGGCTAAATCGGGCAGGAGATACGCTCGCTTCGCCTAATCTTCTGGGACCCCGCGCACCCTTGTGAGGGGTACTACACCGCTAGTATTCACGTCCAACTTCTTTGGGGGGATAGATGTCCGAGGGAACGGCCGCGGCCGCACATCCGGCCGAGCAGGCCGAAAGCGGGTCCGTGATGAAACGGCTCCGCCGCCGAGCCAAGCAGTACGTGATCCGCCGCCGGCGTTCCCGGGCGATGAAGAAGCGCGGCCCCCGGAAGACTTCGACCTACGTCTTGCTGCTGACCCTCATCGGTCTATTGGGCTCGTTCGCCTACTCGCTCGAATATCTAACGCCGAAACCGACAGGGGACGAGATCACGGTCGACCAGTTCAATGCCCTGGCCCAGGAAGAGCGCCTCGATACCGCCCGCTTCCTCGACGAGGACGCGGTCGTCATGGGGACCTTCGTCGAACCTCCACCGGAGCCGGCCAAGCCCGAGCCCAAGAAGGCCAAGAACAAGACAGACGCCGCGAAGGGTGATGGGCAAGGTGGCGCGGGCGCGACCACCGAGGGCAAGAACAACAAGAACGACAAGAAGGCCGCGAACAAGAAGGAAGAGGAGCCTTCGGTCGCTCCTCCCGGAGCAGGCGACTATTACGTCTCCTATCCGACGAGCGATGCCTTCACTGCGATCCTCGTGGGTACCGCTGCGAATTCCGGTGCATCGGTGACGGTCGACCCGCAACCCGCGAAATCCGCCGTCCGTGTCGTTTCCACGTTCCTCCTGCCGCTGATGATCCTGGCGAACCTGTTCGCGCTGTTGTTCACAGCAGGTCGTGGCTCGAGCTCGGGCATCGGCGAGGTCCAGATGTTCGGCACGATCGCTAAGGGCAAGGTCGGTAAGGGCATCAAGTCATACAGCTTCGCCGACGTCGCCGGAGCGGACGAGGCCGTGGACGAGCTCAAAGAGGTCCGGGACTACCTCCGAGATCCTGAGAAATACGAAGAGATCGGCGCGACCCCACCGAAGGGCGTGCTGCTCGTCGGACCTCCTGGATGTGGAAAGACATTGCTCGCGAAAGCGGTAGCTGGGGAGGCGGGGGTTCCGTTCTTCTCTGTCGCCGGTGCCGAATTCGTCGAATCTCTCGTCGGAGTTGGAGCTGCGCGTGTGCGTGACCTGTTCGCTCGGGTCCGTGCTGTTTCTCCGGCGATCGTCTTCATCGACGAGCTCGACGCGGCGGGCCGCAAGCGTGGTGCCGGCGGTGGCGGCAACGAAGAGCGTGAGCAGACGCTGAACCAGATCCTCGTCGAGATGGACGGGTTCGATGTCAGCCAAGGCATGGTGGTCATGGGCGCGACGAACCGTCCCGACATCCTCGACCCTGCGCTCCTTCGCCCGGGTCGTTTCGACCGGTACGTAACGGTCGAGCAGCCAGACTCCGACGGACGCAAATTGATCCTGCAGTTGCACGCGAAGAACAAGCCGATGGCCGATGAGGTCGACTACGACTATCTCGCGCGACGCACCCCCGGATTCTCGGGAGCCGACCTGGCGAACGTCATTAACGAAGCGGCGCTCCTCACGGTCCGCGAGGGCAGCGCGATCGTTGGAACGCCGTTGCTCGAAGAGGCCATCCAGCGTGTCGTGTCCGGTACCCAGAAGAAGGGCCGCGTCCTAACGGACGAAGAACGCCAGCGCGCGGCGTACCACGAGGCCGGTCATGCGGTTGTCTCTGCTGCAACCGGACATGGTGAAGAAGTGCACAGGGTCTCGATCCTGGCGCGCGGCAAGAGCATCGGCGCGGCGAGCGTTCGCCGCGAGAGCGATGCCGTCCTTTTCACTAAAACTGAGTTGTTCGTTCAACTCGTGACTTCGATGGGCGGTCTGGCGGCAGAAGAGATGGTCTTCGGCGAGCACTCAACGGGCGCCGAGGAAGACCTGCTGCGTGCCACCGAGAATGCGCGCGACATGGTCGGGCGCTTCGGGATGGGCAGCAAACGCAGAAGGCTGCTGTCGCCGAACGCCGACGAGTACCTGTCGGGTGACTCACAGCTCGGTGACATCTCGGACCAGACCCACCAGGAGATGGAAGAAGAGATCGACCGTCTCCTCAAGGAAGCCGAGCACGAGGCCGGGCGCCTACTGGATGCTCACCGCGACGTCCTTGATGAGCTCGCCGGTCGGTTGTCCAGGGAGGAAACACTCGAGGGTCTCGCTCTTCAGGCGGTGCTTGATCAGCTTGCACCCGACGCCCTTCCTGCGGCCGGAAACGGTCTGAGCAGTCATAGTGGTGCGGGAACGCACGTGTCCCCGGCGAATAAGAAGAGGCGTGAATAAAAACCTCCAACGTGTCGTAGTTGGTCTTGTTGTTCTGAGCGTCTTCGCCGCGCCGTTCGTCACTGGGGCCGCCCTCGCGAACATCTGTGGGACCCAGCGCGGGTACTGGCGCGTCGCAGGCATGCCGAAGTTCAAGTCGGGACCGCAGCGGCTCGTCGAATACGAGGTCGATGCCGGGTCCCCGAGCAACGTGATGGTCACCAACGGAACGGCGATCATGTTGTCGACCGATAGCGCTTGTACGTGGAAGCAGGCCTTCGTGCTTCCCGATTCCCCTACGTCCGAGTCGCAGGGCACTGCAGCGAACTCGACGATCAAGTCCATCGACATCTCGGAGTCCAAACGCGGACGCGTAGTGGTGATGATCCAGGAGCAAACCCCCTTGGGGGCGCGGCCTCACATCGTTCGAAGCGAAGACATGGGCACCACCTGGGCGACCGGTGACGTAGGTCTGCCGCCGCAAGGGATCCCCGAGTCGCTCGTGCTCCCGCGTTCGAATCCCGATCTCGCTTATCT
>JAXDJJ010000044.1:0-24215 GCA_034665745.1 Actinomycetota bacterium
AGCCGGTACAGGACCGTTAGACACATCCCGAAGAGGCCGTACACCGCGCCGATCGAGATTCCGGTGATGATGACTTGTATGAGGATTCCGATAGGGCTACCTCGCCTTAGCCGGGGGCCGCGGTTCCGCCCTATCATCGCCCGACGCCCGACCGCCAACCTCGCGGTCATCCACCTGGTGGCGATCCTGCTTCTCGGCGGGTGCAGCAAGACCACACCACCTGCCCGCGACCCGTCGGCGACACCCACTCCGAGCTCGAAAGCGATCCAAGCCGGACCGGGGTGCGAGCTCCCCACCGAGCGGCCGGTCCCCAAGTGGATGCCGCCAGAGGTACCCCTCCCGGACGGCAGCTACTTCTACAAGCAGCTCCCGCCTAAGGGTGGTTTGAACCGAGGCCTGTTCGTGATGCGCATCGACGTCGACGCATTCAAAGCGTTCATCGGCTCCGAGTGGCAGAAAGCCGGCATACAGCTCCTGAGACCCGATCAAGAGCCCGGGGAGCTAGAAGATCTATTCAGGACAAGCCGCGGTACGGGCTTGTTCAAAGCCAACGACGTGATCTGCGCAACGCCTTACACCCGCCTACTACTGGTCTACGGCAAGTAGCAGCTATCAGTCGGGGCGGATCGTGATGCGCAGCTTCGTGCGGCCGTCACACTCGGCGAACATGTTGACCTGACCGGTCGTACCGTCACCAGCGAAGAAGATCTCTGCGTCGTCTTCCTCTTGCTCGTCCTTCGTGATGTCGTATCCGGCGCTCTCGAACGCTTCCTTGTACTCGGGGAACGCGTTCTCTATATCGGCCTCGAAGTAGCCCTCGATTATCTGCGAGGGGCCGGCTTCACTCGAAGCATTCAGAACCGCCTCACCAGGGATGGGGAAATTCTCGGGAAGGCCGGGGATGTCGGCAGCGCCAGGGACCTCTCCCGAACATTCGCCGCGCGCCGCGGTGCCTTCGCCTTCCGTCTCACCATCGTTAGCGCCGCACGCGGAGAACACCAGCATCCCCATAACCAGCAATGCAAAAAACCGCTTGGTCACCCCTACCTCCTTCGATTCGGTCGACGGAGGTTACAGGATTGGCTTCGATCCGAGGGTTGCGAACCCGACGACAAGCAAGAGGCTCTCGATCAGGCCCCCAGACCCCTTGTTGAGGTAAGCATCTGCCCACTCCGGACACGATTGCAGATCCCCCGAGAATGCAACTATCACTGCGGCCGGAGCCTGGTTCCGGATCAGTCCGGCAGACTCTTCACCACCCATCACCGGCATATTCGAATCCAGGATGACGACATCGGGTTGAAGCTCGCCGGCGAGCTGTGCCCCATCAACGCCGTTGCTGGCTTGTCCCACGACGTCAAACTTCGCCCGTTCGAGGGAACGCTGAAGCAGATTGCGAACGCCTTCTTCGTCATCGACGACGAGAACCCTCGTCACAGGGGTGGTAGCGAGCTCTGGCGTCATCGAGAACCTCCAATCGTCAAGGGCTGCTTACGGCCAAGGAGGGCGTCAAAACGGAGTCTGAGATTCTCGTGATTAACCGGTTTGGTCACGAAGTCATCAACCCCGGCTCGCAGGTTCTCGGCTTCCACACTCTTGTCCACGGTTCCGGTAAGCATCATCACCGGGATCAGACTCGTGGCAACGCTAGATCTGAGCTGTCTGATCACGTCCGTGCCGCTTCCGTCCGGGAGGTTCAGGTCGAGAACGATCCCATCAGGTCGCTCCAAAGTGGCCTTCCTCAGGCCCTCCTCGGCGGTGGTCGCGGACGTGACGTCGAAGTCGGAGAAGACACGTCCCATGGACGCGTTGCTATCTGGATCGTCATCGATCACCAAGATCCGGGGCCGACCGGGAGCTCGATCGGTCACGCGATCGCTCCCCTCGCGTTGCATCAGCGCGGTTCGGCAGAAAGGACATGAGCTCCAACTTGGTTCCACTCGCCTGGAACAGGATGGGCAGGAGAACTGAGCGAGGTCCATCTGGCAGAAAGGACAAGCCGAGAAAGTCGAACTGACCTCTGCACCACATCCGGGGCACAAGGCGCTGACCCCACCCTCGACCGCAGTGACCCTTAACACTTCCTCGAACGTCGTTACCCCTTGCTTAGCTCGGCTGAGAGCCGCTTCTCGGATCGTGATCACTCCGGCAGAGCGGGAGAGGTAGGAGATGTTGCCTTCCGAAACCTGGGCAGTGATCTGCTCCTTCATCGGGGCGGTAACCGGCATGACCTCAAAAACCCCCATGCGCCCGCGGTAGCCCGTGAACGCGCAAGCCATGCAGCCCTTCCCCATCTTTGGGGTTGAGTTTCCGAGCTCGGTCGGGCTGAGTTTCAAGAGAGTGCGAGTCTCCTCCGACACTTCGTATGGCTCGGCGCATTCAGAACAAACGCAACGCACCAAACGTTGGGCTATGACCATCGACAGCGAACCCGCGATGACGAAAGGCTCGACCCCCAGGTCGACCAAACGAGTGGCCGCCGATGGTGCGTCGTTCGTATGGAGGCTCGTGAGCACGAGGTGGCCCGTGTTCGCTGCATGGAATGCGATCTCCGCGGTTTCCGCGTCGCGGATCTCCCCAACGAGCATGACGTCGGGGTCCTGCCTCAACAATGTGCGCAAACCCGAGGCGAAACTGATACCTGCCCGCTCATCGATCTGGGTCTGGTTCACCCCGTCCAGCTGGTACTCGATGGGGTCTTCAAGGGTGACGATGTTGCGCTGAGGTGCCTTTATCTGGGACAGCAGGGCATACATCGTTGATGTCTTTCCCGAGCCCGTCGGCCCGGTAAAGACGATCAAACCCTGTGGTTTGTTCATCTCGAGCGACACCAAACGGAGTTGCTCGTCATCTAGGCCGAGCTCGGACATCGAGGTCGGGTGCTGGCCGGTTCGTAGCAGCCGCAGGACGAACTTCTCTCCGTTGAACGTGGGTATCGACGACGCTCTCGAGTCCAACTCCTTTCCGTTGATGACTAGAGTGACGCGGCCTGCCTGCGGCTTGCGACGCTCCGAGATGTCCATCCCAGCAAGGATCTTGAGGCGCGAGATCACCATCGCCTGCACCTGTTTCGGCACCTTCATGACCTCTTGGAGGAGCCCGTCCACGCGGTAGCGCACGCTGACGGACGCGGCCTGGGGTTCGATATGGATGTCGGTGGCGCGGTTCCTGATGGCATCGGCCAGGATCCCGTTGATCAAGGCGATGATCGGAGCTGCGGCTGCATCGCTCTTGTCGAGGGGATCGACCGTTGTGGGCGAGTGGTCTGAATACACCTCAGCGTTGGCAGCGTCGCCCAGTCGGGCGAGGATCGCGCCGGTGCCGAGACCTTTTTCGTAAAGCCTTTCGATCGCCGCCTGAACCGCATCCGCCATGCCAACTGCAACCTTTAGATTGCGAAGACCGGTCAATGACCTCACATCGTCCAGTGCGAATACATCAGTCGGATCGGCCATAGCAACAAAGAGCTCCGACCCGACCACACGCAGTGGGACGATCTGATACTTGATCGCCACATCGGCGGGGATCTCTGCCAATGCGATCGGATCAGCCACAACCACATCGAGTTCCACGAATGGCAGGTCTAGATGCCGAGCGAGTCCGCGCGCCAGATCCTCCTCACTCAGGATCCCCGAGGAGGTTAGGACCCGGCCGATACGCACTCGCGGTCCCTTCGATGATCCTTGTAGGGCGATCGCTCCGTCGAGCTCCTCCTGGGTGATGATCTGCGCCGCGACCAAAGTGTCACCGAGGCGGTTGCGCGTCTTCGGTGCCTCTGGGACTAATGCAAGTTGCGCGTTCAAGTCATCACACCCTTGTGTTCTGGACGTCCACCATCTAGAAGAGATGCGATCGTCTTGAGTACGACGTGTGAAGGTGCCGTCTTGGGTAGGAATGCGTCGGCTCCCAAGCGAAGGACCTCGTCCCCCATCCCGTCGTGACCCGATAGCACCAGGATCTTCGTCGACGAGGACATCCGTCGCAATGCAGCGATCACGGTCAAGCCCGCCTGCCCAGGCATCGAGATATCGAGGATCATCGCGTCGGGGGCAGAGTGCCGAATGACGTCAACCGCCTGGCTCGCACTCTCGGCTTCGGCCACCGCGTAAAGCCCGGTCTTCTCCAGGATGCGGCGGAGGACCGTCCTGATCATCGACTGATCGTCGACCACCAGAACGGTGGCGACGCGCGATCTGGCGAACGACATCATCACGAGTCCGTCGGAACAGCTTCGGGCGCCTGAAGCGACTTGAGCAGAACCTTTATGACGCGCCTGGGTGAGATCCGCTTATCGAATGCACCCACCGCACCGAGAGTGACAGCCTTCGATCCCATCCCATTGAACGGGACCATGCTCGAGAGCACGGCTACGCGCGTGAGAGGTGCATCTTCCATTATCTGAGTTAGGGCCTGGATCCCATCCATTCCCGGCATGGCGAGATCCAACACCAACGCGTCAGGGCGTTCCGAGTTCACTACCGCGACCGCTTCATGGCCGTTCTCGACTTCCGCGATGATGTCGAAGCGGCCGTCCCGCTCGAGGAACCGTCGCATCACACGACGAACCTCTGGCTGATCATCGGCGAGAACTATGCGATAGCGCGGTTCCTTACTGTGACTGACTCTCATGATGCTCCCTCCAGTACTTTCGCTGTCCTTACGTCTCGGTCGAGTGCGACAACCATCCCGGCCGCCCTAAAGTCAGGTAGCACGTCGTTCCAGAAGCAATCGAGA
Source organism: Actinomycetota bacterium (assembly GCA_034665745.1). Lineage (GTDB taxonomy): Bacteria > Actinomycetota > CADDZG01 > CADDZG01 > WHSQ01 > JAXDJJ01. The sequence continues at coordinate 4,735 of JAXDJJ010000044.1, forward strand.
AGATCCGGATCGAAGTGCTGGCCAGATTCGGCGGTCATCATCTCGACAGCGGTCGACAAGGGGAACGCAGGGCGATAGGCACGGTCCGTCGTCAACGCATCGAAGACATCTGCCACAGCCGCGATCCGACCCGCGACAGGGATCTCGTCGCCCTTGAGATGGCGCGGGTACCCGGTTGCGTCCATACGCTCGTGATGTGTCGACGCGATGCTGGCCGAGAGGTTGAGCAAGGGCGAGGACGACCCTGACAAGATCTCGTAGCCGATCTGCGCGTGACCGTGCATGATCTCGCGTTCTTCCACAGTTAGGGAGGACGGCTTCAGCAAGATGCTGTCGGGTATCCCGATCTTTCCTACGTCATGGAGCGCACTGGCCTCACGGATGTAGTGGATCAGGTTGTCGTCCTGGCCCGAGGCTTGAGCAAGCAACTCGCAGTAGCGACTCATGCGAAGGACGTGTCGACCGGTTTCCTCATCTCTGAACTCGGCTGCCTTCGCGAGGCGCGTGACCGTATCGGTACGCGACTCATCGATGTCAGATTCCGCCTGCTCGAGGTCGATCCGGCTACGCGATTCGAGGGCCTTGTGACGCAGAGCGCTGTCAACATTGATGAGGACCTCGGTGGCCTTGAAAGGCTTGATGATGAAACCGTGAGCACCGAGGTCGAGTGCAGATTGGGCCAGGTGAGCATCGTCCAGACCCGTAACCATCATGGTCGCCATGAGGGGAAACTCCGCATGCACGAAGCCCAGTAGGTCGAGGCCCGATCCTCCCGGCATCTGCATATCGGTCAGCAGTAGATCGAAGGAGTCTTCCGCCAACAATCCGCGCGCTTCGTGGACCGATGAAGCCGTTACAACCCGTGCGTACCCTGCACCCGTCAGAAGACGGGCCAATATCTGACGGATCGAGTCTTCATCATCGACGATCAAGATCGAGGCGTTCGACCGAGTCTTCAAACGGTGGCCTCCGATCGCAAGGCCTCGCGCACGCCTGTCAGTAACTGCGTGGAGTTGAACGGTTTGCTAAGCAAAGTTTCACCCTCGGCAAGCACTCCTCGTTTGGCGATCAGCTCGTCTGTGTAGCCGGACATGAATAGAACTTTCATCTCGGGGCGCAGAGGGTGAACGAGGTCTCTTAGGGCGGGGCCGGACATCTGCGGCATCACGACGTCGGTCAGGAGGAGATCGATGCCGAGATCGCGCACCGCGCAGATCTCAAGGGCTTCGGCTCCGGACGCTGCTGCTATCACGTCGAATCCTTCACGCTTGAGGATCCTCCCGATGAGCTCGCGCACGGGGGCCTCGTCCTCGACCACGAGGATCGTGCCCACCTCGACCTCTTCGGTCGCGATCTGGTCGATAGAGATAGGGGCTGTTTCGTTGGTGACCGGCAGGTAGATGACGAAGGAGGTGCGCTTGCCGACCTCCGACTCTGCAAAGATGCCCCCTTGAGCGCGCTGGACGATCCCGTAGACGGTGGCAAGCCCTAGGCCGGTCCCCTCGCCCCGTGCCTTCGTCGTGAAGAACGGCTCGAAGATGTGCTCGATGGTTGCAGCGTCGATCCCCAAGCCCGTGTCCGACACGGTTAGGCAGACATAAGGCCCTGCTGCTAGACCCGCGCGCTCGTCCGAACCGATCTCTTCGTCGGCCGTCGTGATCTTGATGGCACCGCCATCGGGCATGGAGTCGCGTGCATTCACGACCAGGTTCAAGAGGATCTGCTCGAGCTGGCCGTGATCTGCCTTCGTCAAAGAGACCCCAGGCGGGGTATCGAACGTCAGCTCGATGTCTTCACCAACCGATCGGTCGAGCAGAACGGCCATCCCTGAAACCACCTCGTTCAGATCGATAACGGTGGGTTGGATGACCTCTTGTCGTGAGAAGGCAAGGAGCTGATGCACCAGCTCCGCCCCGCGCTCCCCCGCCTTGATTATCTGTTCGAGATCGGCCTGACCCTCGTGATCCTCTCCGAGGGTGTCTGCAACGAACTCCGCATAGTTCAGAACGACCGCGAGGATGTTGTTGAAGTCGTGGGCCACGCCTCCGGCGAGCTGCCCGACGGCTTCCATCTTCTGCGCCTGTCGCAATTGCTCCTCGAGCTTCTCCTTCTCCTTACCAGCTTGCTCGCGCTCCGTGACATCGGCTACGTGGGTGACGAAGTACATCGGCTTGTCATCCGGTCCGCGCACGAGTGAGTCGCTGATCTCTACCGAGATGACAGCTCCATCCTTCCGCACGTAACGCTTCTTTATGTAGCTAACTTCTTTCCGGCCCGCGAAGAATTCTGCGACCGCGGCGATGTTGATCGCGCGGTCGTCCGGGTGCGTGATCTCTACCCAATCAAGAGCCATCAGCTCTTCCTTCGTGTAACCGACCATGTCGCAGAGCGACTGGTTCACGTCCACATATGACCTGCCGTCGGCATCGATCAAGGCGATGCCGGTGCGAGCAACGTCGAACGCGCCGCGGAACAACTGCTCGCTCTGACGCAACTCCTGCTCCATCTGCCGGCGGTCCGTGATGTCCTTGAATGCAACAACGGCGCCCTGAGCCTCGCCACCACCGGTGATGGGGAATGAGGAGTACTCGACGGGGAAGCTCGAGCCATCTGAGCGCGTGAACGCTTCATCGGCCAACTTCGAGCTGGCTCCGGTTTGGAATGCCCCGTACGTCGCGTGATCCTCCATGACGACGCCCACCTCGTTCACCTGTCGGGGCCCGGTCAGTTGATACATGATCTTGCCGACGAAGCGGGCGGCCGTGCCACCGAGCAGCGTCGCTCCCGCACGGTTGATGAAGGTGCACACCCCGTCGCGATCGACACCGAAGATGCCCTCGCCGGTGGAGTCGAGCAACAGCCGGAACTGATCGGTCAGTTTTTTCTGCTGCGCCAAGAGGGCTGCCCGCTCCTCCTCGGCCTCTTTCGCGGCCGTGACGTCCTGGTTGATCCCCGCGAAACGTACCGGCACACCATCCTCGAACGACACCTTGGCGCGGCCATGGATCCACCGGATCGCGCCTTTGGGCAGGACAACGCGGTAATCAGCCTGGAACGCCTTGCCCGATTCGATCGTGGCCGCGCACATTCTCTCGATCCTTCCCCGGTCGTCCGGGTGGATACAGGCCAGAAATGTCTCGAAAGTTGGATGGATATCACCAGGGGCGAACCCCAACAAGCGGAACTGCTCGTCAGACCACGAGTGGGCATCCGTCCTTAGATCTCTTGAGAAGGAGCCGAAGTGTGAGATTGCTTGGGCCTCCGCCATAGAACGCTGACTTGCAGCGATCTGATCCGCGGCCGTCCTGCGTTCGGTGATGTCCTGGCAATTGAGAACGAGTCCTCTGACCAAGGGATCCTGGAGGCGATTGACGGCCCGAACCTCCATCCACAGGTGCTCGCCCGCCTTCGTGAGCGCGCGTACCTCAACGGTTTGCGTGTCGTCGGGTGCCTTCAGGATCTCGGATAGATGGGACTGAAAGGATGCTAGGTCGTCGGGATGCACCAATCGGTACGCAGAGGTGCCGATCAGATCTTCGGGCGTGTAGCCCCCAACGGAGAGGATGCTTGGACTCACGTACGAGCAGATACCGGCTTCGTCGACCACAACGATCACGTTGCGCGAGTTCTGTACGAGCGACCGGAATCGGGCCTCGCTGGCGCGCAGTTCGTTACGCAGGCCCCGGTGTTCGATCGAGGACCTGATCGCCTTGGGGAGCCGCGCAAGGCCGTCCTTTAGAACATAGTCCGACGCTCCGTGCTTGATGCACGCCGCAGCCGCTTCATCGCCAACCGATCCGGTGACCACGATGATGGGCACCTCGGGCGCCAGCTCTTGCGCCATCCCGATCGCATCAAGGATCGTGAACCCTGGCAGGTTGTAGTCGGTCAGGATCACGTCACACGGATGCCCAAGCTCTTCTCGGAAACCTGCCTGGTCGGTGACCAGCCGAACGTTGGCTCGCAGATCACTCGAACGAAGCGCTCCCTGGATCAACTCCGAGTCGAAGGTGTTGTCCTCGAGCATGAGGACTTCGAGGGCGGTGGTCACGGGTTTGCCGCGACCACAACATGATCCGGAGTCTTGTTGAGCAACAACCAATAGAGGCCCAGAGTCTGCACCGCCGCGGTGAACTGGTCGAAGTCGACCGGTTTGACGATGTAGCTGTTGACACCGAGGTCGTAGGTAGCAACCAAGTCGACGTCTTGATTAGACGAGGTCAGCACCACAACAGGGATCGTGTGGAGGTTGGCGTCCCCCTTGATCGCCCGAAGGACGTCGATGCCGTCGACCTTGGGAAGTTTCAGGTCGAGCAGGATGACCTGGGGGTCGCTAGCTAGGTCCCGAGAAGCGAATTCGCCCCTGCGGAAGAGGAAATCCAGAGCTTCGGCTCCGTCACGGACCACCTGAACATGATTCGCTAGGTTGTGGCGGCTAAAGGCATAGAGGGCAAGCTCAACGTCCTGAGGGTTGTCCTCGACAAGCAGGATCCGAACGCCTCCGTTCATGAGCTTGTCTCTTCCTGGCTCAGCGTGAAGTAGAACGTTGCACCGCTACCGAGTTCTCCTTCACACCAAACCTTGCCGCCGTGCTTCTCGATAACTCTCTGCACGACCGCCAGCCCGATACCCGTCCCTTCGTAGTCTTCGGCCCGGTGAAGCCGCTGGAAGACACCGAACACCTTGTCCGCGTAACGGGGGTCGAAACCAACACCGTTGTCTCTGACGAAGTAAGTGATCTCCCCATCGTTGTTCAGGGATCCCACATTGATCCGAGCGTCGGGAACATTTGTCGTGAACTTCAGCGCGTTGCCAAGGAGGTTCGCGAATACCTGCTTCAACAGGGTCGGGTCCGCCATGCAGTTGGGCAGATCATCGATGGTGATGTCGACGTCGGCTCTATCCGCGGCCTCGCCCATGTCTGCCAGTGCTTGACGAGCGAGGATCGCGGGTGCAAGCCGTACCTGCTCGAGCGCCCGCCGGCCAAGTCGAGAGAAGTCCAACAAGCCATCGATCAGGCGCTGCATCCCTTGCGCGTTCTTTCGGATCACTTCGAGGTAATGGCGTTTCTCCGGACCTACTTCATCGCTTAGCTCGTCCAGCGCCATCCTGCTGAATCCGTCCATCGCTCTGAGTGGGGCACGAAGGTCGTGCGACACGGAGTAGGCGAACGAATCGAGCTCTTCCATCGAGCGCTCGAGCTCGGAGGTGCGCTCCTGGAGCTCACGGGTCCGAAGAACGACTCGTTGCTCCAGAGCCTCGCTGATACGTCCCGCCTCGGCCTCGGCCATCAACCTGTCAGCGATGTTGGTGGAGATGCTCGACACGCCGATGACCTCGCCGTCAACTCCGAGGATCGGCGAAACGGTTGCGAGAACGTCCACCGTGACGCCCGCTCTGGTCATGCGCACGGTCTCCATGCGAGTGACCTTGCGAGAACGCGCCCTCAGGATCATGCTCTCGAGCTCGCCGAGATCCGGGTAGATCAAAGAGACATGTTGTCCCACGGCTTCGAGCTCGCTCCAGCCGTACATCGTTTCTGCAGCAACGTTCCAACTCGTGATGATTCCGTCGAGGCTCATGCTGATGATCGCGTCGAACGTCGAGTCGACGATCGTCGCCAACAGGCTTCTGCTCGTCTTGGCCTCGACCTCGGCCGTGACATCACGAGCCGACGCGTACACCATGTCGTCCTTGCCGCGCGTCGCCCGCCAGGCAAGCAGCGAATAGGTGTCGTCGCGGCATAGGAACCGGTTATTGAACTTGCGTGGGAGAACCTCGAGGCCCCCGGCTTCCAGTCCTTCGAACCACGTCTTCGTTGCGGCGCGATCCTCGGGATGGACGAATTCCATCAACGGGCGAGCCTTCAACTCTTCGACCTTCCAGCCCAAGGTTTGCTCCCAACTCGGGCCGAGATACTCGAAGAATCCGGCAAGGTTGCACACACACGAGAGATCGCTTGAAAGGGCCAGCAGCTTCCGCTCCGCCGCAAGCGAAACGCCGTTGTACGAGTCGACATCCCGTAGATAGGGGTCGTCAGAAGGCTCAGATCGCTGGTCGGGAGCAAGTTGCCACATCGGTTGTCCTCGCTGTTAGGGGTAACTAACGATGACGAGCAGTCCGATGCCGGAGTAGGGCCAGACGGTCCGAACTGGGGGGTACGCGAGTACCCCTTTTTCGCGGCCTAAGTACCTACTTTGGGAAGCGTTCGACCTCTTGCTCGTTGCGCTTCAGATTCGTGGCGTAGACGGCAGCCTGGGTACGGCGCTGCATCCCGAGCTTGGCCAAGATGCCCGACACGTAGTTCTTCACGGTTTGTTCCGCGAGGTAGAGCTTCTTCGAGATCTCGCGGTTCGTTTCTCCGAGGGCCATCAGGTCAAGGACACGCTGCTCTTGTGCGGTGAGGGATCCCTTGCCACCGTTCGGAACCTCACGGATCCTGTCGAGAACCTTTTGGGTCAACAATGGATCGAGCAACGCCTTACCGGCCCCCACCGAGCGGATCGAATCGACTACTTCCGAGAGACGAGCTTCCTTGAGAACGTAGCCGGATGCGCCGGCGATGATCGCCTCGAGCCTCGCGTCCTCGCTTGCGTACGAAGACAGCATCAAGCAGTGCGTCCCCGGATAGGCAGCCCTGATCTCCCTGCACAAGGTGATCCCGTCCATGTCGGGAAGTCGAACATCGAGGACCGCCACATCAGGGTGTGCCGAACCGATGACGCGCAAGGCTTCTTCACCGCTCGTGACCATTCCCACCACGGATATCCCTTCGGCCGAATCGATGTATTCGCTGAGGCCGTGCAGAACGATCTCGTGGTCGTCCACGAGGAACACCTTCAGCGTCGGTTTCGTGGGCATCAGGAAGCCTTCAACTCTGCGGCCTGTGTGGGGGCCCAGAACTCAACACGTGTACCGGTACGCGCGTCGCTGGAAACGCGGCACCATCCGCCTGCGAGCTCGGCACGTTCCTGCATGTTCTCCAGCCCGAAGTGGTGACCCGGCATCTGGAGCTGGGGATCAAATCCCCGGCCATCGTCGGACACGATGACGCGGATGCCACCATCGGCGTCTTCTAGACAGACATCGACCCTCGATGCGCGAGCATGCTTTCCTGCGTTAGAGATCGCCTCTTGGGCGATCCCGTACAGGATGCGCCGGACATCCACCGGTACCTCGCTCTTGACGTGGTCCTCGATGTCGTAAGCGAATCCCCCTTCGCTGCCTGCGCGCTCGAGCAGCAACCTCAGCGCCGTCCCGAGACCATCTTGTTCGAGTTCGACGGGCCTGAGCTCGAACACCAGGTTCCTGAGCCGCCTGATGGCGTCGATCGTGAAACGGCGCGCTCTCTGAGCGATCTCGACGGAACTGGGGTCCTCGAGTTTCGTTAGCAACAGGTCGATCGCCATGCCTGCCGACGTCATCACTTGGATCGAGTCGTCATGGATACCGGTCGCTATGCGATCTCGTTCCTCTTGTTCGGCTCTAACGAGGTGCCGGACAAGGCGGTTGCGCTGCTCGTTCGACCTTTCGAGATCTTCGATGGAACCGATCAGCTCGCGCTCGACCCGCTTCTCCTCGGTCGAGTCGACCGCCAGCCCGACAACCCCGATGATGTCTCCCTCCTCGGAGCGCAGCGGTGCTATCGCGGCCTCGTAGGCATGTCCATCGAACTCGGCGAAGTAAGCGGCATCTTGGCCGCTGAGAGCTTGCTCGGCGGACTCCATGACCTGCGCCTTCAGTTGCGGGGTTGCGGCTCGGTCGCTCACGTGAGAACCAACCCCTTCATTCTCGGAACGACCGATCGCCTTCAAGCCGCCTCCCATCATCGAAGTGATGATCAGGTCCTTGTCGGCGACCCACAAGATGGCCGGGACCTGCCGCATCACGAGATCTAGCTGCGCATCTCGTCTGCTCAATCCCTGGGAGTCGCGCCGATGGGAATCAAGAGCCCGCGCGACGACTGCATAGAGAAAGATCGAGGTCAGGAGGATCCAGAGCCACCCCTTCATGGTTTGGAGCCAGGTCAATTGCCGAACGTCGTCAGCGATGCTCGAGACGAAGTGGTCCGACACGCGGATCCAGATGATCGAGAACGTGGCGTAGAGCGCGACGACTCGGAGAGATAGGAGCCAAGTTCGTTTTGCAACGTGGCGGGGCATCGAGGTGACCTCCGGCCAGATCGATCGCCCTGAGGACCATGACCGGCACCCTCGCGGTTCCCCATCTTTGGAGATGGGTCCATCTTGTCACATATTCACAAGAAGGCCTAGCGGTGCTCCGGGTTCGGATTGTCCCAGCGACATCCCGCATCCCACTCGGATCTCTGATTCCCGTGTGCGGGGAAACCGCCTCGGTCCTTGAGCATCCGAGCGGTGTGCAGGAGGTTCCACGTCATGAACGTCGTGTTGCGATTAGTGAAGTCGTTATCGAGCCCTATCCCCTCGTCGCCATAAGACGGACCGGGGCCGGCCTCACCGATCCAGCCCGCGTCGGCTTGGGGTGGGATCGAGTAACCGAGGTGCTGGAGGGCGTAAAGGATGCTCATCGAGCAATGCTTGATCCCGTCTTCGTTCCCGGTGATCAAACAACCCCCTGCGCGTCCGTAGTACGCGTACTGACCCTTGTCGTTGAGCAGACTCGAGTTCCCGTAGAGGCGCTCGATCAACAGCGTGCATACGGACGACTTCTCGCCGAGCCAGATCGGAGATCCGATAACAAGGATGTCGGCCGCAAGCACTTGCTCGAATATCCCGGGCCACTCGTCGGTTGCCCATCCGTGCTCGGTCATGTCGGGCCATACCCCGGTGGCAAGGTCGAGATCGACGGCCCGCAGGTTGTCGACGGTGACACCTTGGTTCGTCATGATCGCGATCGACTTGTCCATCAGAAGCTGTGTGTGTGACGGCTCGGGCGACTTCTTGAGGGTGCAGTTGATGTACAGGGCCCGCAGATCGCTGAAGTCGAACCGTTCTTCGTCCACGCGGCCTCCTCAGCCAGGATGCGGAACGGCGGCCCTGGCATCGCCGGACCGCCGGTCGTTAGAGGCTATTTGTCCTTCTTGAGTTTTTTCTCTATCCGCTTTTCTTTCAGATTCTTCTTAGGAGCCTTCTTGCTGTCCTTCGCTCCGCCCTTGTCCTTACTACCCATGATCGTCTCCTTGTCGCCTCTATCGATCTCAATACGCTACGACGAAGTGCAAGTACTCGCTAGAGTTAGTCCATGAACCGCGAGGAACTTGACGACGTCCTTCGCTATGCGAACACATTCCTCGACGCCTTGCCCGACCGGCGCGTCGGGTGGAACGCAACCGCCGACGAGCTTCGGGCGGCCATGGGGGGACCTCTCCCCCAGGGACCATCACCTTCCGCGGACGTGATCCGCGACCTCATCAAGACTGCCGACGCAGGGATCGTCGGTACCACCAGCCCCCGGTACTTCGGTTTCGTCATCGGTGGAAACACTCCGGCATCACTTGCCGCGGACTGGTTAACGGGGTTGTGGGATCAGAACAACGGACTGTTCGTTGGTGGACCGTCCGCATCCGTTGCAGAAGAGGTAGCGGGGGGATGGATCATCGAGATGCTGGGACTCCCACAGGATGCATCGTTCGGCGTTGTAACCGGTGGACAGATGGCCAACTACACCGGACTCGCCGCCGCCCGGCACCACGTGCTCGCAGCTGCAGGTTGGGATGTCGAGGGAGACGGGCTGCAAGGTGCTCCTCTGGTCCGGATCATCGCGGGCAAGGAACGCCATTCGTCGATCGATCGCGCCTTGCGGTTCCTGGGCCTTGGGTTCAACCGCATGGAGCTGGTAGACGTCGACGACCAAGGACGGATGGACGTCTCGTCCTTCCGCGCCGTCCTCGACTCGGGTGGCGGCCCAACCATCGTTTGTACTCAAGCGGGCAACGTGAACTCGGGGTCGTTCGATCCGATCGGCGCGATCTCTGACGTCGCTCACGAGAACGGCGCATGGGTACATGTCGATGGCGCCTTCGGTCTATGGGCAGCGATCAGCGACCGGTACAGGCACCTGATCGAAGGATTCGAGCGCGCCGACTCGTGGGCGACCGACGCACACAAATGGCTAAACGTGCCGTACGACTCAGGTCTCGTGTTCTGCGCCCACCCGGAATCGCATCGTGGTGCTATGGGAACGCGCGCCAGCTATCTGATCCACAGTGAGGGTGACGTCGAACGTGACGCTATGAACTGGAACCCGGAGTTCTCGCGGCGCGCCCGAGGCTTCTCTCTATATGCAGCGATCAGATCCCTCGGAAGAAGTGGAGTGACCGAGATCGTCGAGCGTTGCTGCTCCAACGCGGCACGCTTCGCGACAGCTCTGTCTGCAGCGGAGGGCGTCGAGGTCGTGAACGATGTTGTCCTCAACCAGGTCCTGGTTCGTTTCCTCAGCCCCACGGGGGATCACGATGCGAGAACCGCACAGGTCGTTACGGGGGTCCAACAAGAGGGAACCTGCTGGCTGTCAGGGAGCGTGTGGCGAGATATGGGTGTGATGCGCATCTCCGTATCCAACTGGGCAACGTCCACCGACGATGTTGATCGCTCTGTCGAAGCGATACTCCGGGTAGCGCAAGACATCTAGCCCGGCGTCACCCGGCCCCCTCGGGTGCTGGTAATCCTTTAGGTATGGCAAATACGTTCGCGCGGACATTCGCTTCTCTGCGCGTGAGGAACTACCGGCTGTTCTTCACGGGGCAGGTCATCTCCTGGACCGGCACGTGGGTGCAGTGGGTCGCGCAAGGATGGCTCGTCCTCAACTTGACCCACAGCGGCCTAGGGCTTGGACTCGTGACTGCGCTGCAATGGCTGCCCGTGCTGGTTTTCGGGGCGTGGGCGGGAGTGCTCGCCGATCGCTTCGACAAGCGACGCTTACTGATCTTCACGAATGTCAGCTCGGGGGTCCTGTCCCTTGTCCTCGGGATCGCGACCGTCACCGGCGTGGTCACGCTGTGGTTCGTCGTCGTGATCGCGCTGCTCCTCGGTGTTGTCACCGCATTGGACAATCCAACGCGACAGACATTCACGTTCGAGATGGTGGGTCGCGAACGATTGACGAATGCGGTCAGTCTCAACACCGCCACATTCACTACCGCCAGGGTTATCGGACCGGCGGTCGCCGGGTTCATGATCGCCGGGGTCGGCATCGGTCAGTGCTTCCTGCTCAACGCTGTGTCTTTCATCCCGATCATCCTGGCGCTGTCCGTCATGAACAAGAGCGAACTCCGGCCAGTCGAAGCCGTCGAGAGAGCCCGCGGACAGGTGCGCGAGGGATGGCGCTACGTGAGGTCGCAACCGATCTTGCGGTCGATCATGATCATGATGGCGTTGGTCGGCACCTTGCAATACAACTTCCAGGTCATCCTCCCGCTGCTAGCGAAGGACACATTCGCGGGTGACGCCACAACGCTCGGTGTCATGGGCGTCGCACTCGGGATCGGCATGTTCACCGGCTCCATGACGAACGCCGCGGTCGGACGGCCGTCCAGGACCGTGTTGATCGGTGCGGGGTTCTGCCTTGGAGCTTTGACCTTCGCCGTTGCTGCCGCTCCGAACCTCGTGACCGCGGCGTTGCTCATGGTCCCCCTCGGAGCCGCATCGATGGCGTTCCTCGCAACGATGAATTCGACCTTGCAGCTCAATTCCTCGGACGCGATGCGCGGCCGGGTGATGGCGATCTATTTCGTGCTGTTCCTTGGCTCGACCCCGATCGGGGCTCCCATCATCGGGTGGCTGGCCGAATCGTTCAGCCCCCGCATTGCCCTGGCAGCCGGGGGCATGGCCACTCTCGTGGCCTGTACCTACGGTTTCCTCCATCTTCCAAAGGAGCAGGTCGAAGTCCCTTGAACCCCCCGGCCACTGGGCATAGCTTTCATTGGGGCGGGTTGAACAGAGGAGCCCCATGGAGTTGTCGCTGCTCGGAGGATTCAAGCTCACCGACGAAGGCCGGGTGATCGACGTCCCCGAGGGTGCTCAGAGATTGCTGGCGTTCCTTGGACTATCTCGAACGTCGGCGCTAAGAGCCAAGGTCGCAGGCACGCTGTGGCCGGATGCGACCGACAAACAGTCGATGGGCAGTTTGCGGTCAACCTTGTGGCGACTCCAAGGCTCGGGATATCGGGCGATCGACGTGAAGCCCGCGACCTTGACCCTCGCCATAGAAGTATCGGTCGACTTCGAGGACGCGATCGCTCTCGCGCAACTACTCATCTCCGATACTGCAGAGATAGATGGTGACCACGCCACCTGGGTCGATCTGTTCTCAAGCGATCTGTTGCCGGAGTGGTACGAGGACTGGACGCAAGGTGAGGCCGAGCGGTGGCGCCAGTTGCGTCTTCACGCTCTAGAAGCGGTCGCTCGCCGGCTGCGCGACCAGGGCAGATATCCCGATGCCCTCGCCGCGGCACTTGCTGCGGTTTCGGTCGACCCCCTCCGTGAGACGGCGCACCGGGAGCTGATCAAGGTCCACCTTGCCGAGGGCAACCCTTCCGAAGCGATCCGAGCGTTCGACCGGTATTGCCATCGGCTCTTCGAAGAGTTGGGGCTGGAACCGTCCCAAGAGCTACGGGAGTTGGTCTCTGCCCACAGCCGCACGGGGGCCGAACACCCCCACTACGTGCTTTAAGCAGCTCCTCCTCGAACAGCTTCAGCGCTCCCGCCTACACGCCGATATCTCAGTAGGCGTAAGGGGCGTGCGGGCAACACCGAACTAGCTCGAGGGAGCGATATGTCTTTGCGGTGGCGCGGTTGGTCTGTGTTCCTCGCGTGCGCGTTCGTGTGTGGCTCCCTTCCGGCTCTAGCGGCCGAAACAGGCACGGTCTATGCCAAGAACGTCTCGACCGTCCAGAAGTGGTCGGACCCTGCGACGTGGGGTGGGTCTCTGCCGACCGCCGGAGACAAGGTCACTATCCCTTCCTCTGCTCGTGTCGTGTTGGACACCGACACCGCATCCCTCGCAGGGTTGCAGATCGATGGTTCTCTGAGGTTCGCCGAGCGCGACGTGGCTCTGACCTCGAAGTGGGTGGTGGTGCACGGATCCTTGCGCATCGGGAGCGAGAAGCAGCCCTTCCAACATCGAGCGGTCATCACTCTCACGGGGGCCGAGTCCGAGCAAGACATCATGGATATGGGGACCAAGGTCCTCGGAGTGATGGGCGGCACCCTCGATCTGCACGGTCGCAGGACCCCGGGGTGGACACGCCTCGCAGCAACCGCGGCCCCCGGAACAACACAGATCCAGGTGATCGGAGACTCGAAGTGGCACGCGGGCGACAAGATCGTCATCGCATCGAGCGACTACTGGCGCCAGCACGATGACGAAGCGACCATCACCTCTGTCTCGGGATCTACGTTGCAGCTCGACAGGCCACTGACCTACCGCCACTGGGGCGAGCTACAGACCTATGCAGGTCGCACGGTCGATGAACGCGCCGAGGTAGGCCTCCTGACGAGGAACGTAGTGGTCCAAGGAGATGACTCTTCGACCGAGAGTGCGTTCGGAGCCCAAACGATGATCATGGAGGGCGGAACCGCCCACATCGAGGGCGTTGAGTTCGCCAACGTCGGCCAACGGAAACGCTTGCGACGTTATCCGGTTCACTTCCACATGGACGGCGACGCGGCCGGTTCGTACCTGAAACGTTCGTCGATCCATCACAGCTTCAACCGTTGCGTGACGATCCACGGAACGAACGCCTTGAAGATCCAGGGCAACGTTTGCTATGAGCACGTCGGCCACGGGTTCTTCCTCGAAGACGGGGCCGAGACCGACAACGTCATCACCGGCAACCTCGGCTTGGGTACCAAGAAGATAGATAACGGGCTGCTACCAACCGACTCGAGCCCTGCGACGTTCTGGATCACTAACCCAGACAACATCGTGCGCAACAACGTTGCAGCCGGGTCCGATGGGTTCGGGTTCTGGTACGCCTTGCCCGAACACCCGACAGGACTCTCGAACCGCCCCGACATCTGGCCCCGTCGTACTCCTCTTGGCTCGTTCCGCGGGAACGTTGCCCACTCGAACGGCGACCGTGGCCTCAACGTCGACTCGGGACCGAAGCCCAACGGGCAAACCGAATCGACCTACTACTCGCCGCGGACGAACCCCTCCGATGGCGATTCCGAGAAGGTTCAAGCGCGCTTCGAAGACTTCACCGGTTACTACAACCGCGATCGTGCGGTGTGGCTGCGCGGAGAGAACCACGTCGTGTCGAACGGGGTTTTCGCCGATAACCGCGCGGGCGCGACCTTCGCTTCGTCGGAGAGCTTCCTAGAGGATTCCCTGGTCGTTGCCGAAACCGCCAACAAAGGGATGACCGAAGAATGGGAAGAGGCCGGTTACAACGGGCGCGCCCTGCCGTTCTTCTGGGAGCCTGACGTTCAGATCACCGGCTTCGAGTTCTACGACGGCCGAGTGGGGGTCCGGAACACGACCTTCGTTGGGTTCAAGACGAACCCCGTGCGGCCCGCGGGAGCCCTTGGCTATCTCGCGCCGGACGCGTTCTCGATCGATCCCAAGAACTTCGCCGAGAACGTGACCTTCGTCGACTCGACCCCCGTGTACCTCGCTCCCCCAGAGCCCGGTATGGACGGGGACATGGCGAAGGTCTTCGTCGATCGTGATGGGTCCGTCACCGGAACCGCCGGGAAGGCAGTTGTCGTCGACAACCCGTTCCTCTTGCAGTCCGGATGCCAGGAGCGCGTCGCATGGACTGCATGGGTCTGCCCCAGTGATTACGTTTCTCTCTACATCACGAGTGGCGATGATGACCCACAAGACATCAAACCCCTCACGATCACCCGCGACGACTCGGTGAAGCAGTCCTTGATGGGCTGCTGCGACGACTCGACAGATGCAGTGACCAGCATCATCCCGAACCACGCCTACGCCGTTGCCTTCAACCAGGCGACGCCTTCCGAGGTCCGCTTCGTCCTCTGGCGCGGCAGCGGGAAGTGGCTACAACTGAGCATGCCCATGAGCGGTTCGTTCTCCGTCAAGCGCTGGGGCTACGCGATCCCTTCGGTCGGCAGCGGTCAGGCCCTCGATGCTGCAACGGAGTCGTCGTACTTCTACAACTCGGCCACGTCCACCTTGCATCTCAAGATCGTCGCCGAGGACACTGACTGGGAAGAGATCAGGATCAAGAAGAACTAGGGATCACTGCTCCGGATGCAAGGATTTCAGCTTCTGCGTCCACTCGGCGTGATACTTGGTGCCGCTCGACTCCACGTCTTGAACGTAGTGCTCCTGCACGGTCAATGAATAGTCGGGAGCGAGCCACACCTGGGCGTTGACCTGTCCCTCTTGTTTGCCGTGGAGGTTGATCACGTACGACATCCCCCACACCTCCACGCTTTCGCCACCGATGTCCATCGTCGTGTGCTCGACGATCTTGCTCGAGTAGTCGCCGTGGGTGTCGCCTTCCCAGGTGCCGCCCCACTCGTACCCCACTTCCAGATGCTTGGGTCCTACAAGCATCGGCGGAGCGAAGTCGATCGTCGAGTCGTTCGTTATGGGGCCGAACGTGATCTTGTTCCGCTGCTGAGCGATCTCAGCCCCATCGTTGCCCCAGTTGAAGACGGTCCAGATCTCATGCTCTTGCGAGAAGTAGTGGTGGGTCGTCCAGCGACCGTCACCGTTAACAGTGATGATTCGCTGGGACTCCTTCGGAAACTCGCGGCGCGCGCCGGGGACCTCTTCGTAGCCGTCCGTGGCCCACGAGTACACGCCCTCTTCCGGAAGCTCCCACTTCTCGTTCGGATGCGATGACGCTGTCGTTCGCTGCTGAGCCGTTTGCCTTCTCTCTGAATGCGACGCCATGACGACGGCGCTCCCATCGCGGGTTCTCGTCTCGCGCCGTCCTCTGACCTCATCTCGACGACCCGCGCCGCGCCGGTCGCTAGCTCCCCCAGCGACCGGCGCACTCGCGTTCCCATCACGCTCGGCCCTGAAGAGTTCGATCGCAGTGTTCTTGTCGACGGGATTGACGTGCGTCACCCAGCGGTAGGCCCCGGCCCCGGAGAGGAGTAAGACCACGATGAAGTAGGCGACCGCTCCCTTCCAGTGGATCCGGAGACCGTGGAGCCCGTTCCGCAATGCTCGCAATGGGTGGGTGCCTGGATACATCTCCAGCTCGTTCATCTCTCGCCCTTCCGCCGCTGCTCGGCCATCCATAACGCTGTTTTGCTATCTTTATATAACGCTGATATGGCAAGCTGTCAAAGTGAGCCCCAAAGCCGCTGATCCCGCGATCCGTACCGCCTTGATCGATGCCGCCGCCCTCTTGTTGGCCGAGGGCCCCCAGGCGCTGACCACGAGACGTTTGGCCGAGGCGGTGGGCACCTCGACGATGGCCGTCTACACCTATTTCAGCGGGATGGACGAGCTTCGCCATGCCGTGCGGAAAGAGGGCTTCGACCGGCTCGCCGCACACCTCGAAGCCATCGGGGTCACCGACGACCCGGTCGCAGACGTGGCCGCGTCCGGTGGGGCGTACGTCCTCAATGCCCTATCGAACGCGCACCTGTACCGGTTCATGTTCATGGAACCCGCGATCGACTCCGACGACGCGGTGGGCGAGGCAACCTTCGAGACCCTGGTGGCTGGAGTGGAACGCGCGATCCAGGCGGGCCGCTTCGAGAAGGCCGATGCTTACGGACTCGCCACGCAACTATGGGCGATGGGCCACGGGATCGTCACGCTGCACCTTGCGGGCTTGATGACCTTGGACGAAGCGATCCAGTGCGTGTCGGAGATGGGCAAGAACCTGTTCATCGCGTTCGGCGACGATGTGACAAGTGCCGAAGGATCGATCAAGAAGGCGCAGGCCCGATTCCTCGACGAAGAACGGGTGCCGCTAGAACAGCTCCGATAGTTCCCCTTGCATGAATACGTGATTGGAAACGCTGATCTCGCCGGAGAACGGGTGATCCAGGGTTATCAACAGCAAGAGGTTGAACCCGGCGAGAGCAGAAACCGCCATCACCATCAGCGTGTGGGACCACGCACGATCGCTCCCGAAGCACCCAAGGAAGAACACCAATAGAAGAGCGCCGCACATGATCACCAGTTGCAACTCGAGCGGCAGCTCTTCGCCCGCTTCCTCCAGCCGGCTGCGGCGAAGATCCCTGATCGCGTCCAGCTCGCCCACCGCGTTCCCGTAATAGACGCTTTGCGTTGCACCCTTGGGTTCGTAACTCTGCATCTGAGTGTCGATGTCGCTGAGATCGTCGGACGCCTGGGCGCTGGACCGACCGTCCCGCATGAGATCCCACTCTCGCTCCACGAGCGAATGGAGGTAGTGGCCGATCAAGACCTCCATCCGATCCGTCATCTCCTCGTCGAACACCTGGGTATCGACGTGAAGCTGCTCGAGATGGTTCGCCTCGGCCCGCACGTTTAGCTCAGACTCTTTGAGGTCCTGGTACTGGGACACGACGACGAATGCCAGCATCAACCCGAACATGCCCATCAGAACACTGATCAGCCTGCTCGGGAGATCGTTGTCGGGGGTCACGACAAGCTTCGGAAGGAAACGGTGCACCGCCCGTTGAGAGACGCCGGCGAGCAAGGCGAACCCTCCAACGACGATGAACGCCAGGACCCAGGTGGTGAACGAGTTCAGCAGCCATCGGATCATCTAGACGATGGTGGTGCCGGGGCCCGCCACGGTCAAGAGGGATGGGCTACGCGCCCTGTTCGGCCACTTCCTTGCCGGGACCTATCTTCTCGACGACGAGGTAGCCCTCGAACGTCTCGACGACCCGCTCGATCTCTTCGTTGACGTGGTCCGGCTTCAAGATGAAGCGAGCCGGATGCGCCCTGACGGCCTTGTAGCCGTCGATCGGGACCGTGAGCTCTAGCGTGCAACTCAGGTCGGAGCACTCGCAGATGAACGTGGGCCTCTCCGACGGCCACTTCGCCTCACCCCGGGCGAGGCCCTCGTTCAACGAACGTGAGATGACCTCGTTCTTCGCAGCTTTACGTGCCGATTCGTCATTCATCAACCAACCCTTCCCAGCAGCTGATCAACCAAACGGGCCGCGACAGAGCTGTCCGGATATGGCCAGTCTTAGTCCCGAAAGCTTGCTTGAATGGGCTCATGGAACTGGACTTCGATGCCTGTTACGAGGCGATCAAGAGTAGGGACGCTCGCTTCGACGGCAGGTTCTTCACGGGCGTCTCGACGACCGGCATCTATTGCAGGCCGATCTGCCCGGCCAGAACGCCGGGACGAGGCAACGTCAGGTTCTACCCGTTCGCGGCGGCCGCAGAAGAAGCAGGGTTCCGTCCGTGTCGGCGCTGTCGCCCCGACCGTTCGCCGGATTCCCCGGACTGGAACTGGCGCGGTGATCTCGTCGGTCGAGCGTTGCGCTTGATCGGCGACGGGGTCGCGGATAGCGATGGGATCCCAGGGGTTGCCGACCGTCTCGCGGTCAGCGAGCGACACCTCCGACGGTTGTTCGTTTCGGAGTTGGGAGCCTCGCCCGGTACGGTGGCGCGCACGCATCGCACCCAGTTGGCGCGACGCCTGATCGAGGAAAGCAGCCTGTCGCTGAGCGATGTTGCGATGGCATCGGGTTTCTCCAGCATCCGGCGCTTCAACTCGACCATCCAAGAAACGTTCGGTCACACCCCAGGTGCATTGCGGCGGGCAGCGCGTCCATCCGCGGTTCCGGGATGCACGCTGCATCTCCCCTACCGGGCTCCGTTGGCAGGGGCAGCGTTGTTCCACTACCTCGCCGGCCGCGCTACCCCCGGTGTCGAAGAGGTGGAAGGTACGCGCTACCGCCGGACGATCTACAGCGATGGAGCTAAGGGGACCGTCGAACTCGAGTTGACCCCGTTAGGGGATATCCGGATGACAGCGCGCCTCGACCGCATCGACGCCCTTGCGGGCATCGTTCGTCGGGCACGCAATCTCCTCGACCTCGATGCCGACCCCGATGCGATCGCTTCACACCTATCGAGCGATCCCAAACTGCGATCGGTGGTTGCGCGCGTTCCGGGGCTGCGGGTACCTGGGTCGTTCGACGGTTTCGAGCTCGCCGTTAGAGCGATCCTGGGTCAACAGGTGAGCGTCAAGTCTGCAACCACGCTGGCAGGCCGGTTGGCGGCTGCGTTCGGCGAACCCTTGGATGAACCAGACGGAGGTCTCACGCATGTGTTCCCAACCCCGGAACGCTTGGTCGATGCGCCCATCGCATCGATAGGACTGCCCTCCCGCAGGGCCGCGACGATCAACACGTTGGCTCGCAGCGTCACAAGCGGTGACATCGTTCTCGATGGAACGGCCGATCTCGAGACGACGAAAGCGCGCTTGCTCGCTTTACCGGGTTTCGGTCCGTGGACCGTCTCCTACATCGCGATGCGGGCCTTGCGTGATCCGGATTCATTCCTCCCATCGGACCTCGGCATCAAGCATGCGTTGACGGGGCTCGATATCGACCCAG
>JAXDJJ010000045.1:0-35759 GCA_034665745.1 Actinomycetota bacterium
GCTCGTGCTGCGCACCCCTCGGCCCCTGTCAGGGAGCCAGATCACCCTGATATTCACCGGTACCGCTCCCATAGCAACCGATCCGTTCTCGTACTCGTATGCGATCGAGCGCTAGCGGCTGATGGACTTGATGCGACGGTACCCTCGTGGGCTCGGGCGGTTAGCTCAGCTGGTAGAGCGTTCGGTTTACACCCGAAAGGTCGGCGGTTCGAAACCGTCACCGCCCACGGTCTTCGCAGGCATCGAGAGGAGAAGTGTATGGATGTAGATCTGTACGAGCGAGCCCTCACTAGGACCAGCAAGGTGGTTTCGGGGGTATCTCCGGAACAGTTCGACGACTCGACCCCATGCACAGACTGGAAGGTGCGTGATGTCCTGAGCCATCTGATCCGTGGAGCTCAGGCGTTCGCCGCCGGGGGCCGGGGCGAGACCAAGGCGTTCGACGGTGACGACGATCTCACCGGCAACGATCACATCGCTGCGTTCGAAGCCGCATCGAGCGATGCACTGGGCTTCCTTCCAGCAGCCCGGCGCGATCGAGAAGACGTTCCCGATGTCGTGGGGGGACTCTCCAGGGTCGGTTGTCCTTGGCCTTGCGCTGTCGGATGCGGTTGTCCATGGATGGGACCTTGCGACCGCAACGCATCAGGACTATGAGATCGACGAGGATGTCGCGCAAGCTTGCTACGGGATGGTCACCTCGATGATGGAGCCGAAGGGAGATTTCCCGAGAGGCGACTCATTCGCCGAGCCCGTCGAGGTCCCGGATGACGCGCCCACAGCAGACAAGCTGATCGCCTACCTGGGTCGGAAGCCCTAAGGACAGGAGCGACCCTTCTTCACTTTGAAGGTCAACGTGCCGGTGGTCTCACCCGTGGCACCCTTTGGTGTTGCGTTCGCGAAGTAGAAGACCTTGTAGGTCCCTCGGTAAGCCTTACGAAGAGGGACGCTGATCTCGTTGACGGTCACCGTGATCACGTCCGAGTCGATCCTCTTCCCGCAGGCGTAGACCTCTAGGCGGGAGTAGGCATCGTCCAAGGGTTGACTGAACGTCATGCTCACCTGATCCGGGGCCGATGCCATCGTGGCGCCCTCGGCAGGATCGCTGGTCAAGAGCATCGGCGACGTCGGGCCCGCGACGGCGATGCTTGCCGTCAGAGACAGCAGCATGGCGATAGTGCCGAGTCCGAGACCCATCTTCTTCATCTGGAGGAGGTTCGCCGTGGCCCCCGCCCATCCTGCGCCCACGGAAAGACCCAGGCGCCCCTCTAGGGCGATGCTTGCGAGGATCGGCGATTCCGGCGAGACTGTGTCGGGGCAGGTTGGGGGACAAGGGGATCGCTATACGTATGACCCGGATCGCCCTCGTGCTCGTTTCCCTCACGGTCGCGGCCGCCTGCTCTTCTCCCCCTGAACCGTCTACCGAGGCCGGCACCCAAACAACGGTTGCTTTCCTTAGGGCCGTGGGCTCTTCTTCGAGCGAGGGCCAGGACATCCTCCTGGGTGAGTTGCGCGACGCGGGCTTCACGGCAGGAGCCAATCTCGAGGTGCTCGGAGAGGACCCCGAGCTCGCGTACCCAGATCCGGTCGAGGCGCAGAAGGTCGTCGAAGGATGGGTCGACGATGGTGTCGATCTGATCTTCGCCCTCTCTAGCAGCGGGGCGATGGTTGCTGCTGAAGCCGCACCCGACATCCCGGTCCTGTTCATCTCGAACGACCCCAGCGCCACCGGTCTTGTCACCAATGAGGTGCAGCCCGAGGGAAACCTCACGGGAGTCACCTTTCGGGTCCCGGCCGATCGCACGCTTTCGATCGCACGGCGAGCACTATCGCGGCTCGAAAAGGTTGGACTCGTTTACCCGTCGGAAGACCCGGCTGCGCAACCGCATGCTGCGGCCGTAGAAGCGGCAGCTCGATCTCTAGGATTGAAGCTCGTGACCGCGAATTTCACCGACGAGACCGATGCCGCCCAAGCCGTTGACGATCTGGTCGCCGAGGGGGTCGACGCGATCTTCATCTCTAACTCTCCGACCGCTATCAGGGCCCTCGAGCCGATACAGGCAGCCGCGGATAAGGCGGGCGTCCCTACGATCGCGAACACCGCAGTCGCAACGGGAGCGATCGTGGTTCTCAGTCCCGATTCAGCCGAATTGAACAGGCAGCTCGGACTGCAAGCGGCTCGCTTGCTTTCAGGATCTGCAGTGGCCGATGTACCCGTCGAAGATCCGCGAGAGTTCCAGCTGATCCTCAATGCGGCCGGCGCGAGGAAGCTTTCGATACAGATCCCTAAGGCCGTTCTGCGCGAAGCAGAGCTGGTGCTCCAGTGAAGCACTTCCGCGAACTCCCTCTCGTCGCCCAACTCGTCGCAGTGACGCTGTTCCTTGGCGCGGTCACGGCTCTTGGCGGAGCATGGCTGCTGCGAGATTCGGCGCGCACGGCGATCAGGCAACAGGTAGAGGCCCGCAATGTCGGGATCGCACAGCGGATCGCCACCGGGGTAGATGACCGTGTCGAAGCAGATGCCACCCTCCTAGCGTTACTGGCGACGAACGAGAAGATCACTCGTCTGAAGCCGGCCTCGCAGACCGAGCTCTTCGTAGCGTTGCGCGCCTCTCGCCCTCTCGCTCACCTGATACTCCTGGACGCCGGTGGCCACGTGGTTGCGGCAGCCGCCGAGAACGAGTTGATACGCGCGCAACAGGAACCTCTGAGGCCAGAGGTGGTCGCGGTGCTCGAGACCAGCGATCGATTCGTGAGGGTCCAACCCGGAGACGTGCCATCACTCGAGATCGCGGTCCCGGTCGAAGACCCACCAGGGACGATCGCCGGCGCACTGCTTCTGCAGGTTCCCTTGGAGGACGTTGCCTCGAGGCTCGACGCGCGACTGATCGACCCGGACATCACAGCGTTCCTCGCTGATGATGACGGTCAGATACTCGTGCACCCCGAGCGTGATCGGGTCTTCCGACACGAGCGCTACGACTTGACGTCGTTACTCGAGAGTCGAAGTCGTGCTTTGACGGCAGACTATGAAGGGGAACGCGTCCTTGCGGCTGTAGCCCGGACGGCAACCTTCCCGGGTGCGATCGTTGTCCAGGAGCCCGAGTCGATCGCCTTCGCTACGGTCGGGGAAACCACGACGCAGTTGACCCTGATCCTCTTGCTCGCCGTTCTTGCCATCGTGGCCGGTGTGAGCCTTCTTGGTCTCAGTCTGCTCCGTCCCTTGGGACGTCTGCAGGGCGCGGTCGATGCGTTGGGCCGGGGAGAGCTAGACGAACGCGTGCCCGAGACGGGTGGGCGTGAAGTTCGAGCTCTCGCGACCGACTTCAACATGATGGCCGACAGGCTGGAGAGTCAGATCGACGAGCTGGCAAGCTCCGAGGGCCGCCTTCACGCGATCCTCGACAACACAACGGCCGCGGTGTACCTGAAGGATCCGGAAGGCAGATACCTCTTCGTCAACAAACAGTTCACGAAGCGATTCGACATCGAGCGCGACGAAATCTCGGGGAAACTGGATAGCGACGTTTTCCCCGAACACATAGCGGCCGTGTTCAGGGCGAACGACGTCGCGGTCGTGGATCGAGGGGCAGCGGTGGAGCGAGAAGAGATCGCCGATGTACGCGGCGAACGTCACACCTTCCTGTCCGTCAAGTTTCCGTTGTTCGATGCGACGGGAGCCACCTACGCGGTGTGCGGTATCTCAACCGACATCACGGAACGGAAGAAGGTCGAGGCTTATCAGCGGCAACTCGAGGATGCACGCCGGCGGCGCGCCCAAGCCTTGGAGATCAACGACAACGTCATCCAGGGGATCGCCGTCGCGCTCTACTCCCTTGATCTTCGACGCCCGGCAGAGGCCGAAGAGGCCCTTGAGAAGACCTTGGCTTCGGCTCGTTCGATCATCAATGACCTCCTCGGGGATACCCCAGAGGAGTGGGGACCTGGGGACTTCGTCCGGTCCCGCCCGGCCCCCGAGCAGAACCCTGGACCGCTAGCTTCGGAGGCGCCGCCCGCCTAGCTTGTGCATCTGCACAACAGGTAACGGTTCTCTCGACCAGAACCGTGGAGCATGACCGATCGCATGCCTCGCTTCGCGCGCCTGATAGTCGCTGTGGCCATCGCGATCTCGGCCCTTCCCTCGACCGCTCTGGCCCAAGAGGCGCCGGGCCCGCTCGTGTTCGCACCGAAGGGCGCGAGCCAGGACCGTTTCGACGTTGTCGCCACTCCGAAGCGTGTGAAGGTCAAGGCGCACGACGGCATCGACCTTGCCGCGCGCGTCTATCGTCCCGACACTTCGAGTGATCCGTCCTGGCAGACGCCGGTGATCTTGGTTCACTCGCCCTACTACGACGGAGTGACGCAAGGAGACTCGGAGCGCTCGCTCGACATCGTCAACTACTTCACGCCGAAGGGCTACACGGTGGTTCTCTCGGCGGTCCGCGGGACGGGCGATTCCGGTGGGTGTCCCGAACAAGATGGTCCGAACCAGGCCAAGGATTTCAAGACCCTTGTCGAGTACTTCGCCGCCCAACCGTGGTCGAACGGGCTCGTTGGCTCGTATGGGAAGTCGTACGACGCCGAGACGCAGAATGCCGGAGCGATCCTGAGGCCGGATGGTTTGAAGACGATGGTCACGGTCGCCGGGATCTCGAGCCTTTACGACGTCGGCTATTTCGATGGTGTTCCGTTCCGGGGCGACGGCCTCCTGGGGGCCGCGATCTACACCCCGTACGGCCTCGATCAGTCGAGCGACCCCACGAGTGCGCCTCACAACGCCGAACGCAACCAGTGTCAGCCCGACAACTTCGTTAATGCTCTCGACCTGTCCGGCGACCAGACCCCTTACTGGGCCGATCGCGAGTTCCGCTTGGGCGTGGAGAACATCGAAGCCAGTGTGCTGTACGTGGAGGGCCTCAACGACTTCACCGTGGCACCGATCGATATCGATGGGTGGTACGACGAACTACCTACCTTCAAGAAAGCGATCTTCGGCCAGTGGGCACATAAGTACCCGTACGACGCTCCCGACAACATCGCCCGCGACGACTGGTACGACACGGTCCATGCATGGTTCGACCACGAGCTTCTTGGGCTAGACACCGGCATCCAGAGTTGGCCCGACGTTCAGGTACAAGACGAGACCAACGTGTGGCACGCGGTCTCCTCGGCCGCAGGCATGGGGATCGAGCAGAGCCTTCCTCTCGGCAACGGGGTTCTGGGTCACGCCGAAGCGGCGGGCACAACGGTTACTTATGACGAGCGCACGCCGTTCAACTGGACGGGCCCGGTCCTCGATCAACCCCTGCATCTTTCCGGGCAAGCGTTCCTCGATGCCACCATCGCGATAGATAGGGCGGATGCTCACCTGGCGGTGACCTTGCAAGAGGTCCCAGCTACCGGGAACCCTGTGCCCCTGACCCGCGGCTACCTCTCGGTCCAGCACACGGAGAACAAGAACCGTGGGATGGAGGTCGCTCCCAACTACCCGGTCCCGTATCGCGTCCGCACGTATCCATTCGATAAGACGCTTGATGCCGGTTCTCGCCTGCGTGTGGTGCTCGCCGGGTCTGATGGGAGGACCCTGCCGGCTGGTAACCAGTACACGGGCACCGTGTCGGTAGACGGCTCGTCCGTTCTGCGTGTCCCGGTGGCCGATGATCGCTGCGGTCTCGTTGTCGATCAACGCGCTGAACCTCGTGCTGCTATCCCCCCGTGCCCCGACGGTCAGCCCACCGCTGCGCCCCGCTTCGAACCGGATGCAGCCCGGGGGCATCAAGCAAGTGCCCGGATCATCAAAACCGGTACCGAGATCATCGGTGGGGTGCCTGTGATCAGGGAGAGCGGCTACCTGACGGTTCGCGACGGCATCGAACTGGCCTACGAAGTGGTCCGTCCCGCCGGTGGGGGACCATCACCCACCCTTCTCACCTACGACGGATATAACGCGGGCACCAACCCGGACGCGAACTACATCACGCGCTATATCCCTCGCGGCTACGCCTTCGTCGGTCTCAACCTGCGTGGCACGGGATGTTCCGGAGGAGTCTTCGATTTCTTCCAACCGTCGGAAGGACCCGATGGGTTCGAGGCGGTTGAGTGGATAGCGCGCCAAGACTGGTCTAACGGGAACGTCGGGATGATCGGCAAGTCGTACCCGGGCATCACCCAGTTGTTCGTCGCCGAGGCACAACCCCCGCACCTTTCGGCCATCAGCCCAGGGCACTACTTCATCGATGCCTATCGAGATGTCGCGTTCCCCGGCGGCATCCTGAACTATGCGTTCGCAAGTCTGTGGTCATTCATCGCCCAGCCCGGGCCGGGGTTCATCGATCAGCCCACCGAGACGGGGGCGCGCAACGACACCTGCACCGCAAACGTGACCAAGTACGCGCGTAACCTGCGGACGAATCCCTTCCTTCAAGCACAAGAGCACCCCTTCGACGATCCGTTGATCCGCTCGCGTAGCCCCATCTACAACCTCGACAAGATCGAGGTCCCGGTCTACTCGGCCCTTGCGTGGCAAGACGAGCAGCTGGCCTCGCGCCAGGTCCACTCACTCGAATGGTTCGAGCGTTACGGCATCACCTATCGCGCGGTTCTTGCTAACGGCGATCATGGGATGTACCGCAAGGCTCCGCAGATGATCCAGCTCGATCGCTTCATCGAGGCTTACGTCGAGAAGCGCGACGTGCTTCGGGATGGCACGAGTCGCGATGCCTACCTCGCAGAGCCACCGGTATCGGTCTACTGGGAGCAGAACGGTAGCAACGAGCCCCGGTGGAAGACGACCCTGGACCGGTGGACGGGTCACGCCACGCCCGAGAGGTTCTTCTTCGGGGACGGGAACCGGCTGACGAGTGCGCCGCCCGAGTTAGAGGCGAGCTCTCCATATGCCTACACGCCCGCGTCGTCGCAGGGCATCGGCAACCCGGCTTACAGCGGTGTCTCCACTCAGCCGAACCACTACCTATGGGGTGACTACGCTCCGCCGGAGAACGCGGCGCTCGCGTACACGTCGAGTCCGTTCGAGCAGGACACGACGTTCCTTGGGAGTGGTTCCGCAGACCTCTGGCTCACCGCAACCGCCCCCAGCACCGATCTTCAGGTGACGTTGACCGAGATCCGTCCGGATGGGCAAGAGGTTTTCATCCAACAAGGGTGGCTTCGAGCGAAACAGCGCGCGCTTGACCCAGATCAGTCCACGATCTTGAAACCGGTTCAGACGCACCAGCCCGAGGACGTTCAACCGTTGTCGCCACTGGAGCCGTCACTCGCGCGCGTCGAGATCTTCCCGTTCGGTCATGTCATCAGAACGGGCTCGCGCATCCGCATCTGGGTAGAGGCGCCGACCGTTCTTCCGCAACTGTGGGGATTCGCACTCGATCCGACACCGTCGGTCGTTTCGGTGTACCGAGGAGCGTCGCACGCTTCCAGCGTTGTGTTGCCGGTCGTCGACAACCAGTTCCCTGACAGCGCACGTTCCCTGGCTGCATGCGGTGAAGTGACGCGGCAACCGTGTCGCGCGAACCCCCGCGCGGTCTAACCAAGCACCGCGGTCAGCATTGCGAGCATCGCTCGTGCTCCCAAAACATCCCAGCAGTTCGCGTGAAGGTCTGACCTCGCGCGCGTCGAAAGTTCCCGGCGCCAGTCGTACCTCGCAGTACCTACTCTCTGGGAGGAGGGGGAACTTGAAGATCCGTACCTTGATCGCGTCGGCGGTGATCGGTGTCAGCTCGTTGGCACTGATCGTTCCGTCGGCTCACGCGTCGGGTTCGGTCTGCTACTCGGCGCAGGTCACTGTTAACGGTGACGACGTCGTGAACCAGGCCGGATGCCAGGAGCTCCCGTAGGGAGCACGTTCTTGGAAAGAGGCCCCTTCGGGGGCCTCTTTCTTTTTCCCCGTCTAGGCTGGAACGACTATGCCGACAAGAGAAGACCTTCGCAACGTAGCCATCGTGGCTCACGTCGACCACGGGAAGACCACTTTGGTCGACGCCATGCTGTGGCAGTCGGGTGCGTTCCGCTCCAACCAGGACGTTGCCGATCGGGTGATGGACTCCATGGATCTCGAGCGCGAGAAGGGGATCACGATCCTCGCCAAGAACACCGCGGTCCAGTACGGCGACGTCAAGATCAACATCATCGATACTCCGGGCCACGCCGACTTTGGGGGCGAGGTCGAGCGCGGGCTGACGATGGTCGACGGGGTCCTTCTTCTCGTTGACGCGAGCGAGGGACCCTTGCCGCAGACCCGCTTCGTCCTTCGGAAGGCCCTCGAGGCGCGGCTCCCGGTCATCCTCGTCGTGAACAAAGTCGACCGTCCGGATGCCCGCATCGACGAAGTGGTTAACGAGGTCTACGAGTTGTTCCTCGATCTCGACGCGGACGAGGGTCAGATCGACTTCCCGATCCTCTACTGCAACGCGAAAGCAGGCTGGGCTTCTCTCACTGCGGACCAAGAGGGGAGTGACCTGAAGCCCCTGATGGAGCTCTTGCTCGAGCACATCCCGGCCCCCTCGTACGAAGAGGATCATCCTCTGCAAGCCCTCGTCACGAACCTCGACGCGTCTCCTTATGTCGGTCGCCTCGCGCTGTGTCGCATGTTCCACGGAACGATCAAGCGT
Organism: Actinomycetota bacterium; assembly: GCA_034665745.1. Taxonomy (GTDB): domain Bacteria; phylum Actinomycetota; class CADDZG01; order CADDZG01; family WHSQ01; genus JAXDJJ01. The sequence goes on from JAXDJJ010000045.1 coordinate 8,628, forward strand.
GGCGAGATGGTCGCCTGGTGTCGCGCGGACGAAACGATCGAGAAGGTGAAGATCACCGAGCTCTACATCACCGAGGCGTTGGATCGGGTCGATGCGGAAGAAGCAGGACCCGGCGAGATCATCGCCATCGCCGGCCTTCCCGATGTCACGATCGGCGAGACCCTGTCGGACCCCGATGATCCTCGGCCCCTGCCGGTCAGCCACTTCGACGATCCGAGCCTTTCGATGACTCTAGGGATCAACACGTCACCGTTGTCGGGCCAGGACGGGGACAAGCTGACTGCACGCCAGGTCCGGAACCGGTTGGATCAGGAGCTCGTCGGCAACGTTTCGATCAAGGTGATTGATGCAGGCGCACCGGATTCGTGGGAGGTCCAAGGTCGAGGCGAGCTGCAACTGGCGATCCTCGTCGAGATGATGAGACGAGAAGGCTTCGAGCTGACCGTTGGCAAGCCGCAGGTGGTCACGAAGATGGTCGACGGGAAGCTCCACGAACCCGTCGAGCGCTTGACGGTGGACGCGCCCGAAGACTTCATGGGCGTCATCACCCAGATGTTGGCGCTTCGTAAGGGCCGCCTCGAGAACATGGTGAACCACGGGACAGGGTGGGTGCGCATGGAATATCTAGTGCCGGCGCGCGGCCTGATCGGTTTCCGAACGGAGTTCATGACCGAGACGCGTGGCACAGGTTTGCTGCACCACGTGTTCGATCGGTACGAGGCGTGGCACGGTGAGCTCCGTACCCGTCCCACCGGCAGTCTCGTCGCCGACCGCAAGGGTCCGACGACCTCGTTCGCACTTCAGAACCTTCAGGAGCGCGGCACGATGTTCGTCCCTCCCGGCACGGATGTGTACGAAGGGATGATCGTCGGCGAGAACGCACGCGGAGAGGACATGCAGGTCAACCCCACGAAAGAGAAGAAGCTGACGAACATGCGCTCGTCGACCAGTGACGAGCTCGTCCGCTTGATCCCGCACAAAGAGCTATCGCTCGAGCAGGCCCTCGAGTTCATCCGCGAGGACGAGTGCGTCGAGGTCACCCCTCACACGGTGAGGCTGCGGAAGGCGATCCTCGATGTCAGCCAGCGCGCGCGGGCTGCCAAGCGAGGCGGGGCGAAGACTTAGGCGAAGTTCCCGATACTCAGGCCCTTGTCGTCCTGCTTCAGGGCCGTGTCCACTCCCACTGCAGCGGCGAGAACCATCAGACGCATGTCGCCCGCGACCTCCGGCTGGATCTCGACGATGTAGTTGTCGGCTGTGGTGAAAACCGCCTTGGCGACACCAACGAACTTCTTCGTGATCCGAGCGACCTCTTTCTCTTGCGCGTCGACGATGGCGAAATCCCACGCGCGCCAGTTCTCCGCTCGGATCTGACCGAGGGTCCCGGCGCTCCCATCGAGATCGAAGCGGATCTTGCCGAACACGTTCTTCTGGACGATCTCTCCGACCTTCCGCCCGCCCGCTTCGTGCACCTCGACCCTGGACTTCACGAACTTGGCCGGTCGGACCATGTCTAGGATCTTTGTGCCGTCGGCCTCGTAGACCCCATATTTGTGGGTCAGGAACTGGTCGACCTGAGAAACGAACCTAAGCACCTTCTTGGCTTTCGACTGGCCCTCTTCGCGCACCATCCCAACGTCGTTGCCGTCCTCGTCGCGGATATGGAACTCGTTGGTCAGCTCGATCAACTTGCCCTTCTGATTCACGAACAAGCGGTTCAACTCGAGAAGCGTGGGCATGCGGCCTCCATAGGTAGGGAGTCATCAGGGTAGGCCGCCCAGCGCCCCCTGAGAAGGGAGGAAAGGCAGTACTTAGGGCGAACCTCCCTGGAAACCATCGGATGCTGGAGGGGTCTCACTTGAAGAAGCTGTTCGCTCTGCTTTCCATCGCCTTGCTCGCGGCCACCGCCTCACCCTCCGCGGGGGCAGGGCCCTCAGTCGGCGGGGTCACCTCCGAGAACGTCGAATGGATCGACTACGTGCCCTTCGAGTTCGGCACCGCGTCGGGCGCGTCGATCATCGGCAAGTACATGTACGTCACCTCATGGCGCAACTTCTCGGTCTATGACGTGTCCGATCCTCTCAACCCGCAGAACATCGCCAATGTCCCCTTCGGATTCAAGTTCGAGAACGAAGACGTCGACTCGAACGGCGAGATCATGCTGTTCTCGGAAGAGACCCCGATGAACGACCTCCACATCTGGAGCGTCGAGGACAAGACGAACCCAGTCGAGATCGCAACCTTGGTGGGGGCCGGGCAGCACACGATGAGCTGTCTCGAGAACTGCAAGTGGGCGTACGGCTCCGACGGCAACATCGTTGACCTGCGTGATCCCCTCAACCCGAAGCTGCTGCCGAACAAGTGGAACGACGGGCTCATCATCTCGAGCCCGCACGACGTCAACGAGGTCGCTCCCGGGCGCGTGCTGACGTCCAGCGATCCGATGATCCTTCTCGACACTTCCAACCCCGCGAAGCCGAAGCCCATCGGAACGTCGGGTCCCAACGGCGAATTCATCCACTCGAGCAAGTGGCCTAGCCGTGGCAAGGACAAGTTCGCTCTCTCGACCGGTGAGACCTGGATCCCCGGGGCAACCGCCCGCTGTAATGCGAATAGCGGCGGCTTCTCGACCTGGGACACGACCGGTTGGCAGAATGGGAAGGCGTTCAAGAAGGTCGACACGTTCCGTCCGCCGTCGAGCACGAATACCCCAGAAGACGGTTTCCTACCGTCGGGAACCACGTTCGGGTGCTCCACCCACTGGTTCGAGCACCACCCGACGTTCCACAACGGGGGCATCGTGGGTGTGACGTTCTTCAACTCCGGACTTCACTTCATGCGGGTCGATCCCAAGGGAAAGATCACCAACGAGGACTGGTTCCTTCCTCACGCCGGTAACTCTGCGGCGGTCGAATGGCTGAACAACCGGATCGTCTACGCGATCGACCTGCAGCGCGGCTTCGACGTCTTGCGCTACAACGGCGACTTCTAGAAGACCGCTCCTAGAAGCATCCCGAGCACGAGTAGGGCTCCAGCTCTGCGCGCGTGGAGGAAGGCCCAGGGACCGAACCACAAGGGCCACAGGGGATAACGCTCGGGTGGGCTTTGGGGTCTGTCATGGCCGAAGGTCTTCCAGACACGGATGAAGGCCTGACCGGCGAGCACCGCGAGTAAGGCCCAAGGTGTGAGTACGTCCGCGATCACCAAGCCGGCGACGGACAGGTAGAAGGCCGCGAACAGAGCGCGGGTGGCCCAGCGCGCCTTCTCTTCCCCCAGCAGCACCGGCAACGTAAAGACCCCCGCCGTCCGGTCCCACTCGAGCTTGTCGATGTGCTTGCCCATCAACACGGTGGTGACCAGCAAGGCGTAAGGGACGGAGGCCCACACGACATCGCCCGGGATCGTTCCAGTCGCCGCGTAATAGGTGCCGCCGACCATCAGGGGTCCCCAGATGATGAAAACACTTGGCTCGCCGAGTCCCTTGGCCTTCAGCCTCAGCGGGGGAGCGACGTAAGCCACCGAGATGAAGAGTCCTGCGACGGCGAACGCTGCGATCGCCCACCCGCGCGCGGCCACCAGCAAGACCATGATCACGAGATCGATCGCGTTGGCGAAAAGGATCGCGCGGCCCAACCCACCCTTCGTCACTACACCGGCGTCGACGGGATGAGGTGCGTACTGGGTGCGTGGGTAGTCGACCGTGTCGAGACCCTCTGCATGATCGAAATAGTCGTTGATCATGTTGTTCGCTGCGTGGGCTACGACGATGCCGAGGCTGGAAAGTGCGAACAGATCCCAGTGCACGTTCTCAGCAGCACTTGCCAACGTCCCTGCGATCGCGGCGGACGTCAATGTCATCGGTTGCACGCACGCGCGAGTGATCAAGAGGATCCGGCCGAATGGGTCAAGGGCGCGGGGGTCGGTGCAACCACACGTCTTCATGATGCGCCCCCAGGTGGCCACCATGGTGGGCTCAGAGCTCTTCGGGGTCACCCTTGTCACTGATCCTTGTCTTGGGTTCCGGACCGATCTCGTTCAACCTGTCGATCAGCCTTCGCAAACGCCCGATGTGTTGGCGGTCGAAGCGCAACGCTATCCGTGGCATGTCCGGAACATCGTTGTCTCTGATCTCTGCGGAGGTTGCCTTCGTCGGTTCGATCGGCTTGCTGAGGATGTCCGAGAATTCATCGGACAGGGCCGCGAGCGTCGCATCGTCCGGCATCACATCGAGTCGCAGGACCAGCTTGCTGCCGACCATCCGCTGCGAGTGGTACACCCGATAGAACGTTTCGATCTCTCGTACCGCGTCATCGACGTCGTCAACGATCCGGTAGAGGGCGAAATCATCTTCGGATACGTAGCCGCGAGACAACATCTCCTTCCGGAGGTACTCGTCGAATGCCTTCCAGTACGTCCCTCCCGGCGGGTCCAGCAGGACGATGGGCTGGAGGTCGGCTTTGCCGGTCTGTACGAGCGTCAATAGCTCGAACGCTTCGTCCATCGTCCCGAATCCACCGGGAACGAGTACGAACGCATCGGCTTCCTTCATGAAGGTCAGCTTGCGGGTGAAGAAGTACTTGAAGTTGATGAGCTTCGAGTCGTTCGCGATGACGGGGTTGGGTTTGGCTTCGAATGGCAAGCGGATGTTCACTCCGAACGACAGCTTGTCGCCGGCCCCCTCGTGTCCGGCTTCCATGATCCCGGGGCCGGCACCGGTGATGACCATCCACTCGCGTTCGGCCATCGCGCGAGAGAAGTCGCGCGTGACGATGTAGGCCGGATCGCCCTTCTGGGTGCGGGCCGAACCGAAGATCGTCACCTTCCTAACGCCCTTGTATGGGGCGAACACACGGAACGCGTGACGCATCTCTTTCAGTGCGGTGTTGACGATCTTGCGATCGAGCCTGGACACCTGTTCGCGCGCCAGCTTGAGTGCCGTCATCACGATCTCTCGTGCGAGCTCGGCATCCGGGCCTGGAAGGTCGTCTACGTAGCTCTGAACGAGCGCTTCGAGCTCGGGCTCGGGGATCGTCCGTTCGCGAGGAGTCATGGCTCCAAGGGTAGGGCGGAATGAGGCCTTGACTTCCCTAGCACCGCCCGGTACCTTGTGTGACAAGGTACTCGACCAAACATAGGAGATGACGTGGCGCCAGGAGATGAGGGCATCCAGCGAGAGCTCTCGCGGGGGACCACCGAGCTGGCGGTCCTTGCCCTGATCGACGCACGGAAGCGCTACGGCTATGACCTTCTGTCATCGCTTGGCAGCGCATCGGACGGCTCGATCGCCATCAAGGAGGGCACCCTCTATCCGGTCCTGCACCGGCTTGAGGACGCTGGCTATATCGCCGCCTCATGGGAGGCCGAGGGCCGGTCGGCACCTCGGAAGTACTACTCGATCACGAAGGAAGGGAAAGCCCGTTTGGGAGCGTTGCGCACTGAATGGCAACGACTCTCGGCGGGGATGGAGCGGTTGTTGAACGGAGGAGCGGAGTCATGAACAAGAACTATCTGAAGGAATTCGAGAGATGGACGGCCGGGCCCGCTGCCAGCAGAGAAGCTGCCAGTGCGGAGTTCGCTGAGCACCTGCGCGAGGCGGAAGCCGCGGGGGAGCTGGGCTCGACCCTCGAGCGCCTCGGTCCGCCGCGCGATGCAGCGAAGGCTTTCGCCGCCGGTCGTGAATTGACGCCCGCAACGTGGCCTCGCCGAATCGGTGCGTTCCTGCTCGACTGCGCTATCCCCATGACCCTGGTGGCCGTGATCGTCGTTCTCGGAACGTTGTTCGGCACGAACCACGAATTCCACCGTCTCGAGGAGCTCGGTCGGAATCTCTCGAACGAGATGTCGATCAACTGGGGCTTCCTAGAGGTCGGGGCGCTCTTGCTCATCGTCCTTGCGGCACTGTGGTACTTCGTGGGGCTAACCGTGATGGAGTGGCGGTACGGACGCACACCGGGCAAAGCCCTCACGAGTCTGCGCGTCGTAAGCGAAGATGGGATCGCCCTGTCGTTCGGGCAAGCAGTGGTGAGGCGCTTGACCTTGGTGTTCTCCGGCCCCCTGCAGATTGTCGATTGGGCGTTCGCATTCTTCAACCCGCAACGCCAACGAGCTGTGGAGAGGCTGGCGCGGACGCGTGTTATCCGAGACGAGACTCCCGAGCCGCGATCGACAGTTGCGGTCAGGGCACCGGCTACAGACGGCGCTCGATGAACTCCTCGAGTTGCCGCAGGTTCCGAACTTCGACCATCTGATCCACCACTGCTGCGTACTCCGAAGCAGCTGAATCACCGGTGTCCCAGTCGTTCACCGGCTCAGGGTTCAGCCAGTATGTGTGGTGGGCCCGTTGCGCCAAGGTCTTCAAGGCTCCTGCTTTCCTCGCTCGATAGTTCGTCCGCGCGTCGCCGAGGATCAACAGGGTGGTCTTGGGACCGACCTCCTTGCCGTAGGTGTCGAGGAAGTGTTCGAGGACGCTCCCGTAGTCGGAGTGTCCGTCGTCGAACACGACCGCCGCTTCCTGGTTCATCCGGTCCACCGCGGCAAGGAAGTCCTCGTGATCGAAGAAACGCGTGACCTCGTCGATCGCGTCCACGAAGGCGAACGAGCGCACGCGCGAGAACTGTGCCGAGAGAGCGTGGGTCAACATCAAGGCGAACCGTGCGAACCGAGCCACCGAGCTCGAGACGTCGCACAGGATGACCAGCTCCGGACGACGCGGGGCCCGGTGCTTGTTGAACGTCTCGAACGGAACCCCACCGGTCGACAATGAATGCCTGATGGTTCGCCGGATGTCGAGGTTGCCCCGGGTGGAGCGTCGACGTTTCAACGCAACGCGGGTCGCCAACTTCCTAGCAAGCGGCCGTATCGCCTTGCGAAGGTCGGCCATATCTGCGGTCGCACTGAGGAAATTGAGATCCTCCGGCAACGGCTGCACGGCATAAGACGCCACTGCTTCCGGCCCTCGGTACTCCGCAACCCTCCTGCGCGTGTCGGCAAGAACCGCGGCCCGGAACGCGCGCATCCTGCGTGCGAACTCGTCGCGCAGCACCTGGGCTTCGAACCCGCTGACTCCACTGTCATCGATCTCTTGGTTCAAGCGCTCCAACAAAGTGTTGGGATCCAACGTGCGGAGCACCTCATAGTTCGAGTACCACTCCCGCGATCCGCTCCCTTCGAGACGACCGAAGCGACCGACCGCGCTCCGTGCGATGGCGCGCAGGGCATCTCCATCGCCGGCCCGCAGGGCCTCCATCAAGCGGTCGAGGAGCTCGTCCCTCGTCACCGATGACTCCGCCGCATCTTGTTCCTCGTGAGCCTCGGGCCCGCGGCCGGTTCCGAAGTAGAGGTCGAACAGCGTGTCGAACGCGGGACGTTGCGCCTCGTCCTTGATCAACGTTGCAGCGAGGGCCGCCTTGAATGGTTCCCGTTCGGCGAGTTCGATGTGATCGAGGGCGTGCAATGCATCGATGCTCTCGCTGATCGCGACAGGGATACCAGCGTCGCGTAGCGCGTGGTTGAACTCGAGGATGCGAGCCAGCATCGCTACCCCAGTTTCAGGTGTGAACGTGCCTTGTCGAGATCGGTCTGGAACTTGAGTAGGACAGGCAGGGTCTTTTCGACAGTGGCGTCATCGAGAGACTCGACGTTGAGAGCGAGCATGGTCTGGGCCCAGTCCAACGTCTCGGCGATCGACGGCGCCTTCTTCAACTCGAGCTCGCGGATGCTCGCCACGATCCGGACTACCTGGTCTGCGAGGTTGGTGTGAAGGTCGGGCACCTTGCGGGTAACGATCTCCCTCTCGCGTTCGATGGTGGGGTAGTCCAGATAGAGATACAGACAGCGGCGCTTCAGAGCTTCCGACAGCTCGCGCTCGTTGTTCGATGTCAGCACAACGAAGGGGACGCGTCGTGACTGCAAGGTCCCCATCTCGGGGATCGTGATCTGCCAGTCCGAAAGAACCTCGAGCAACAATGCTTCGGCTTCGAAATCGAGCTTGTCGACCTCGTCGATCAGGAGAACGACCGGATCTTCCGATCGGATCGCCTTGAGGACGGGTCGCTCGAGCAGGAACTCTTCGCTGAAGATGTCTTCGGACAACTCCGTCCACGAAGAGCCTTGCCCCGCCTGGATGCGCAGCAACTGCTTCTTGTAGTTCCACTCGTACAGGGCCTTGGACTCGTCGACGCCCTCGTAACACTGCAGCCGGATGATCGGAGAACCGATCGCAGCCGATACGGCCTTGGCCAACTCGGTCTTGCCGACCCCGGCCGGACCTTCTACGAGAAGGGGCTTCCCCAGCCGCTCGGCAAGCAACACGACGGTAGCGATCGCGTCGTCGGCGAGATAACCGCTGTCAGCGAGCCTGGCCGTGACCTCATCTACGTCAGCGAAGCGGTGCTGATCCATCCGTGAATCCTAGTCTCGACGGAGGATCGACCCCCCGGTCACACGTCTCAGATGGTGTGAACGATCAACACGTCGCATTCAGCGTGGTGGGACACCCTGTTGGGGACGCTGCCTTGCAGGAAGCGCCTCGCTCCCGCCATGCCCTTATTACCGACGACGATCAGCCCGACCTTCTCTTCGTCGGCTACATCTAGGAGCACCCCGGCTGCTTCTCCCTCGCGGACGATCGTTCGGACGTTGATGTCGGCGGCGTGCTTGTTCTCGATGGCGTGCACGATCTCGCGTGCACGGTCCAGGTTCGGTGACTCGTCGTCGGCGAGGGCGTAGCCGACGTTCGGATCGGGGTGCGCGTGAACGACGATGAGCTCGGCCCCATCCTGTTTGGCGATCTCGACCGCACGGCCGACCGCACGGGTGGCGGACTCGGAACCGTCCGTTCCGACGAGGATCTTCCCGAACATGCTTGCCTCCTAGGCCGTGCCCTCTAGGCCGGTGTCTGCCCGGTAGTTCTAGCCGAAGCCTCCCTGGTCCTGCCGAGAACGGCGACTCCGACCGCGCACAGGGCTGCCGGTACGGCGAATGCAACCGAGAACCCGAACGCTCCCGCCAGCGCGCCGACGGTATAGCTCCCGGCCCCCGAACCCACGTCGAAGAACGCGGTGAAGGAACCGAGGGCTTCACCACGCTCTCGGTCCGGCACGCGATCCGCGGTCAACGCCATTAGGGCCGGGAAGATCAAGGCGAAGCCACCCGCGTAGAGGGCTACACCGATGTAGGCGGTCGTGGGCTGAGCGATAGCAAGCAGGACCATCCCGACGGCGGCCGCGATGGTTCCCGGGAATGCGACGGCCAGTCGCCCCCGCCTGTCGGCGAGCTTGCGAGTGGCGACGCGCACTACGACGACCGAGATGGCGAACACCGCGTACAGCGCTGCGGATGAACTTAGACCGACGCTGCGTGCGTAAAGGGGAGCGAACGACGTGATCGCCGCGTAGCCCGTAGCGGCGAACATGAGCACCAGCCCGGGGGACACGGAAGCTGGGTGCAGGAATCTCAGAGGGCGCTCGACGGTTTCTCCAACCGCTCTCGTCTCCGACACCAAGAGGCCCGCGAGGGCCGCGCCGAGGGCGATGACACCACAGACCACCCAGGCTCGATCGAAATCTCCAGACCTGACGAGGTACTCGCCGAATGCTGGCCCGGCCGCGATGCCGCCATAGAGAAACAGGCTGAACACGGTGATGATCTCTGCCCTACGTTGCTGTGGCGCCAGGTCCGTCGCGATCGTGACCGCCGCCGTGTAGAACGCGGCCCCCGCGAAGCCCTGGAGGAAGCGCAGTCCTATGACCGCGGGGATCGAATCAACGACGAGCAGCGCGACCGAGGTCAGCGCGATCAAGGCTGGGGCGCCGACCAGGAAGGGGCGACGGCCCCACCGATCCAGTGCGCGTCCGATCGGGGGCCGCGACAACAGGGCAGAGATCGAGAACGAGCCCACCGAGATGCCGACCGACGCGCGGGAACCGCCCAAAGCATCCGTTACGAACAGGGGCAGTGCGGAGAGGTAGACACCCATCACCGTGAAGTGCGCAAGGGTGACCGCACACAGCACGCGGAGGTCCCGGATGCGGTCGGCCCGCGGGCGTAGCTCCTCGGTCAGGGTTTCCAGCGCGCCAGCTCCTCGCGCGCGATGACCATCTTGTGGACCTCGTCAGCCCCGTCGACGATGTGCAGGGTTCGGGCGTGGGCGTACATCATCGCAAGGGGGAAATCGTTCGAGACCCCGGCCCCCCCGTGTACCTGGATAGCGCGGTCGATGACCCAGGTTGCGAGCTCGGCCCCCGCGACCTTGATCGCAGAGATCTCGATGCGAGCCTTGTCCTTCCCAACCGTGTCCATCAGCCATGCAGCCTTCAATGTCAGCAGTCGTGCTTGTTCGATGCGCACGCGTGACTCGGCGATCCAGTCCCGGATGACTCCTTGCTTGGACAAGGGGATCCCGAACGCGACGCGCGAGTGGGCTCTCTTGCACATGAGCTCGAGAGCCCTCTCGGCCATGCCGATCGCACGCATGCAGTGGTGGATGCGTCCGGGACCGAGGCGCGCTTGCCCGATCAGGAAGCCGCCGCCTTCCACGCCGAGCAGGTTGTCGGCCGGGATCCGAACGTCGTTGAAGGCGATCTCACAGTGACCGTGACCAGCGTCGTACCCGAACACCGGCAACGTCCTGATTATCTCGACGCCGGGGGCATCCATCGGGATCAAGACGAGACTGTGTTGCATGTACTTGTCCGCCTCGGGATTGCTTTGCCCTAAGAACAGACACACCTTGCAGCGTGGATCGGCGGCTCCCGATGTCCACCACTTCCGGCCCTTGATGACGTACGTATCGCCATCGCGCGTGATGGTGCTGGCGAGGTTGGTCGGGTCCGAGCTCGCAACCCCCGGCTCGGTCATCCCGAAACAAGAACGGATCTCGCCTTCGAGCAATGGCTCGAGCCACTCCTTCTTCTGCTGCTCGTTACCGAACTCGGCGAGTATCTCCATGTTGCCGGTGTCGGGGGCCGCGCAGTTGGTCGCCTCGGGCGCGATGGGGGACCGACCCATGATCTCGGCCAGCGGTGCGTAATCGAGGTTGGTGAGCCCCGCTCCGTGCTCCGAACTTGATGGATGGGCGGGGAGGAACAGATTCCAGAGACCCCGAGCGCGCGCCTCTTTCTTCAGGGTCTCCATGATCGGGGGGACCGAGTGGACATCGGCCTGGCCCATGAGCTGCTCGGCATAGGCAGATTCGTTCGGGTAGATGTGCTCGTCCATGTAGGCGAGCAACCGCTCTTGGAGCTCGACCGACCGCGGGCTGTGCTCGAAGTCCACGACTGCCTCCTTGGTTAGGTTTGCGAGGTTAGCCCGACAAGCCCGGGTCGATCGGACAGAGGAGCGCCATGACAACCACGTTGACCATCAGCGAGATTGAAGGGACCGACGAGCGTGAGCTCGGGGTCAGCGACTGGCACACGGTCGAGCAATCCCACGTGAACCAGTTCGCCGATGCCACCGGCGACCACCAGTGGATCCACGTCGACCCCGAGATGGCCAAGCAGGGGCCGTTCGGCACGACCGTGGCGCACGGGTACCTCAGCCTGTCGTTACTGCCGATGCTGATGGGGCAGGTGATGTCGGTCAGCGACGCCCGTATGGGGCTCAATTACGGCACAGAGAAGATCCGCTTCACGAATCCCGTCCCGGTCGGCTCCAGGGTGCGGTTGAAGGCCACCCTCATCGAGGGCAACCGCAAGGGGGACGGCGTGCTCTACAAGGTCGGCGTCACGATCGAGATCGAGGGGCAGGAGAAGCCGGCGATGGTTGGGGAGGTCCTTTACCTGGTGTTCTAGAAGCCTGTCTTCTAGAAGTGGTACAAACTGGTACTTCTCACCATCGAACTGGGGGGCCTGTCTTGGGTGAGGCCGCAGTTTCAGAGCGCGTCTTCCAACCGACGCAGTACCGGACGTTCTCTCGCAAGCTCGCGCCGTCACTCGATGTCATCGGTGGTGCCCTTGCGATCGCCGGTGGTCTCGGTGTCTGGATGCGCGCGACGGAGCTCGCTCAAAGCGGTCTGGCTCCCACTCAGGTTGCAGTCACGATGGGGTATTCCGACTGGCCCGGCGTTGCCATCGCGGCCCTCGGCGCCCTGACGCTCGCGAGCTCGGTGTTGTGGTTGCTCCGCTTCCGGATCCTCAAGCTCCTGCCTCTTCTTTACTCACTCGCGCTGGCGGGACTCGTCGGCTGGCAGCTGCCACAGATAGATAGAGACGCGGCCGCGGTGGCAGAGCAAGCCCGCGAGCACATCGACTTCGTTGCGTTTCATGCGGGATACGGCTGGGGGGCCTGGTGCATGCTCGCCGGCGCGGTCTTCGCCGTGCTGGGCAGCGTCGCCGGACTTCTGAGGGAACTCGATGTCAGGAAGGGGATCCCCGGATGAAGTGGAAGAACGTCGCCGCGATAACAGCGATGACCCTGCTCGTTGCTGCATGTAACGGCCACGCCGTGCTGGTCGAGACCCGCACCGAAGACGGGGAGCTGATCTCCGCGACGGAAGCCGGATCCGATTCCGTCCTCGCCCAGAAGGGTGCGAAGGGCGTCGACGTTGGGCCCGGTGGTGCGAGCGGTAGCGCAGCTGCGGGTAGCGGTGCCGTCGGAACCGCATCCGCCGGCGAAGCGAACTGCGCGACGAACTCGAACCCGGAGGAGGGATACACAGCCTCGACCCTGAAGCTCGGCACGATCCTTCCCGTCACCGGAGCTCTTCGTCCCCTTGGTGAACAGACCGCGCGCGTGATGAAGCTCGCAGTCGAGAATCTCAATCGCACCGAGAACATCCCCGGCCCCCTCGGATACCTGAACTGGGGATGTCCCGACCGGCCGGGCATCTTCGGACGCAAGGTCAGTTTGAAGATCTTCTCGTTGCAAGCGAACACTCCAGAAGAAGCCCTGGCCGGCATGCGTCGATTGATCGACGTCGAGAACGTGTTCATGGTCCGCGACTGCTACCTGCAAACGAGTCTCATGGGACCGGCATCGCAGTATCAGAACTCGAAGGGCGTGCCGGGGGTGTGGTGTCACTTCTCCGAGATGCCGTATCCACAACTCGCGCCGTGGAACTTCGCGCCGGGTACCGACCCTCAGGTCGCCTCCGCTATCCACGCCGGTTTCTTGATGAAGCAGCTGCACAAGCAGCGCCTTGGGATCCTTGCAGATCCTGCTTCGGAGTCGAACACCGTCCGCGTCGTGCGCGCGGTAGCGGAGCACTTCAACCACCCGATCCCGGACGGATGCGTGATCTACAAGAAGGCGCAAGAAGCCTCGAACGGGATGCGTTCCGAGATCGCGGCGTTGCGAACCTGTTACGGGGGCCAGGCTCCCGATGCGGTCGTCGCCCTTGATGCTTTGAACGGGGTCTTCGGTGCGATGGAGGCGGCCCGCCAGGGGTGGCGGGGGCAGGACGTCGGCGTGCAGTGGAGTTGCACGGGCACGTCATGCTGGATCCAGAGCCTCGCCGAGTTGTGCGGGAGCGCATGCACCGGGATGCTGACCGACTGCCAGGCGTTGCCGTGCGTGCCGTTCGCCGACCCCGAGAAGTACCCGGCCGTGAAGGCCCTTCAGGATGCTCGTGCCCGCAGCTATCCGCAAGAACCCGAAGACATCCTCACTTATGCGCCCGCTGCCATAACGGGTGGCATCGCTCTGTGGTTAACGATGACCGGGCCCGACCTTTCGCGTGACAACTTCCGCAACACCCTCGCCACGAAGATCAGGGACTGGAGCGCGGGTATCGGACCGATCCTCAACATCACGGATTCGGATCATTTCGGCGGCAAGGCCGTGTGGCTCATCCGTTTCACTGGTGGCGGCGAATGGTTCGAAGACGATTCGGGCAAGTTCCTCACCCTCGGTGAGGTTGGTGTTCCGTATTCGGTGGTCACCGACAGGTGAGCAACCGGGTCGTACCTCGCCTCCTCTGCGCGCTCGTGCTCGTTACCTTGGGTGCATCGGTCGCTCCTCGAGCCGGCGCGGGCGAGTCCATCTCTTTCTCCATCAAGGAAGCCCGCACCTATGCCTACAAGGTGTCGTTGATCAAAGAGATCATCGAGAACGCACCGAAGTGCAACCCCGATGACGATCCGAAGTACAAGTGCGACGAAGGTCAGTACAACCACGAGCTGAACTGTCCCGATGACATCGCGATCGGGCCGCGGGGCAAGCTTCCCGAGGCGAAGCCTCCCGAGGGTGTCACTCCGGTCGAAGGCGGCGCGGGTGATGGGACCGGGGGCGATCGGCCACCGACCTCGAGTCCGGTACGTCTCAACGAACTCGTGTCCGTGGGGGCTGCGAGTCATTTCGGTCCGGTCAAGGAAGCTGCCGGGTTCGCATCCAAGGCATACGTCGATCTATCCGGACGCGATGACCCGGAACAGCACACCGAGAGCGAGATCCTGTCGACCAACAAGGCCGATTACGAAGAGCGTTGCTGGCCCGAGGACGCAGCCAAGGACGGCAACGACTACGTCCATCTTCTGTCGCACTCGTTCAAAGACGTCGAGACGTACCACTATGCAGAGTGCTTCCGACAGGGGTGCCAGTGGGGCGGCCTCGGAAATTTCGGTGCAGATGCCGAACGTGCGCGCTCGATCACGCATCTCTACGAGGAGGCCGGCCGCATCCATATGGTCCTTTCGGCGAAGATCGAGGATCTCTCGTACGGCTCGGGTGCGCTGACGGTCGATGCCATCGAGACCTTCGTCGACGTTTCCTCCGACGGCACCGCGTCGGGTTTGAAATGGTCTGTATCGAGCACCGCCTCGGGGGCCGAACTCGGTGGGCAACCGATCGCGTTGCCTCCGGGACAGGTCGTTTCCGGCCCCGGCTTCTCGTTCGGCATGGCGGCGCCATATGTGGGCACCGAGGACGACGGCTCTCAGATCAGGGTCGAGGCGCCCGGCTTCATGATCGCAACGACCGAGCAGACGGTCCACTTCGCGGGGGCCGAGAGTGGCGCGGGTCTGGGAGAAGAGCTCGACTACCGGTTCCAAAGGAATCCGGGCCCGGACACGTCCTCGTCGGCCGGCGATGGAACGGACGACTTCTCGAGCTCCGCGGCTCCGTTCGACAGCGGAGCGGCGGTCCTTGGCGGCACGACCTTCGGCGGAGGTGTGGCTATCGGTCCTTCGGACACGGCCGACCCGCAAGCTGCAGCTCCCGCTACCGAGATGTTGATCTACGAGCAGGCGACGGGCCGCGGCGCGGTCGCGGGCATCGTCGCGCTGGGTGTTCTGGGGTGGTTCCTGCTGCTCGGCAGATGGCTCCAAAGGTTCGGGTGGGGCAAGAAGCTCTACCGCTTGCAGCCGTTCCGCACGGTCGACTGGTTGTACAGGGCGTTCGTCAAGTCATGATCACCGCGGCCCCCGTCACGGAAGTAACCGTTTTCGGCCTCTCCTCGGGGGCCGTGTTCGCGCTGCTTGCCCTTGGCCTGGTCCTCATCTACAGGACGACGGGGGTCATGAACTTCGCTCACTGGGCGATCGGCTTGATCGCGGTGGTCGGCTATGTGATGGCGACCGGACTAGGTCTGCCGGGACCAGTTGCGATGCCACTCGCCCTCGCGTTCGGCGCAGGCTCGGGAGTGCTGGCCTACCGGTTCGTGTTTCGCCGGATCTCCGGAGCACGTCAGATCATCGTCATCCTCATCTCGATCGGGGTTGCCCAGCTCTACGCGTCGCTGGCGCAGTTCGCTCTCGGTTTCGAGCAATTCACGCGTCTCGAGCCGTGGCTCCCTACCGGCGATATCCACATCGGATCAGTCGCGGTCAGGGCATCAGAGATCATCACCGCTGGGGTGTCGATCGGTGTTGCCTTCGCGTTCCTGGTCTGGTTCAGGGTGTCGCGTGCGGGCCGGGCTCTGCGCGCCGTGGCTCAGAACCGTGAGGCGGCGATGCTCGCTGGGATCGACGATGTTCGCTACTCGTCCTTGGCGTGGGGGATCGGAAGCGCTCTGGCTGCGCTCGCCCTGCTCTTGGTCCTGCCGCATTCCGCCGGCGAGCAAGGTGGCTTGATCACGACGTTCGATGTCACTCCGTTCGGAACCCTCCTGATACCCGCGTTCGGCGCTGCGTTGGTCGGCGGTCTCGTTCATCTGCCGATGGCGATGGTCGGCGGCTTCGTATTCGGTCTCGCACGCGAGCTGATGATCCTCGCCCCCAAACCGTGGAGCGACCTTCGTTCGTCCGTAGCTGCGATCCTCATCGTGGTCCTCCTTCTACTCAGGACCGAGCGTTTCTTCGCCTCTCGTCAGGAACTGGAGGCGTTGGAATGAAGGTGGGCACCGAGCCGTTGCTGGGGGCTGGTGCGAATGGCGATGCCGTCACCTCCGAGATCGAACCTGCACTCGATACGCCGCAGGTCGCGCCACCGACGCGTCGACGCGGGCTGTCTCGGGTCCAGTTCATCGGTATCGGGTTGTTGCTGTTACTCGCGGCGTTACCTATCCCGTTCGGCGATTTCGGTTTCTTCGTCGGTCAATACGCGCTGATCTACGCCATCCTTGGCATGTCGGTCGTTGTGGTGACCGGTTATGCCGGTCTGATCTCGTTGATGCCGTATTCGTTCGCCGGCATCGGGGCCATGACGACGGGTGTCGCGATGGCGTCGTGGGGATGGCCGTTCTGGTTAGCAGCGCTGCTCGCGGCGGTGGCGACAGTTCCTGTTGCTGTACTCGTCGGTATCTCTTCGGTTCGCCTCAAGGGTCTATACCTCGCCATAGCGACGTTGACGTTCTCCAACGCATTGGGCGAGACGCTCTTCAAATGGGGAAGCTTCACGGGGGGGCAGAGCGGATGGTCGACATCGAGACCGGTCGTTGGTCCGATCGACTTCAACTCCGATATCTCGTTCTACCTTCTCTGTCTCGTCGTCGTCTTCGCCCTGTTGTGGATGATCGAGGGCCTTCGAACCTCACGGATCGGACGAGCGATGCTCGCCGTGCGCGATAACGAGCTCGAAGCCCAAGCCCTCGGCATCAACGTCTACAAGACGAAGCTGACCGCATTCGTCCTCGGTGGGATGGTGGCAGGGCTCGGCGGAGCGTTCCTTGCGGCGCTGGTGCAACTCGTTACGCCGACGGGATTCCAGTCGCCTATCGCCGAGGCCACTTCGATACTGCTCGTCACCCTGGTAGCCATCGGTGGGATGGACCGGGCGATAGGTGCGTTCTTCGGGGCGGTCTCGCTGGTCGTGCAACAGCAGATCTTTCAGGGAGCCGAGTTCTTCTACGCCTTCGTCGGCATCTACGCCGCCGCGGTGTTGATCCTGTTCCTGATGTTCCGGCCCGGGGGCCTCGTGCAGGTGGGGAGGATCCAACTCGATCTCATCCGTAGCAGACCCGTGTTCGGGATGAGCGTCGTCATAGCGATCGTCGCTGCGAACGTTGGGGTCGCCTGGTTGTTCGTGAGCCTGTCCTCGTGAGTCTCCTCAGGACGCGCGACCTCACCCTGCGATTCGGTGGTATCGCCGCGCTCGACGAGGTCGATATCGCGATCGAGGAAAACGAGATCGTCGGCATCCTCGGACCGAACGGCGCGGGGAAGTCCACGCTGTTCAACACGATCTCGGGGTTCCTGAAGCCCGAGCACGGCCGCATCTTGTTCTACGAGGACCAGATCAATCATCTGCTGCCCTACGAGCGCGTGGCTGCCGGCATCGGCCGAACGTTCCAGCACGTGAGGCTCTTTCGGAACCTCACGGTCTACGAGAACCTGCTCGTGGCACAGCACCGGCACCTGTCGAGCGGAGCCTTCGCTGCGATGTTCCGGATGCCGGGGTGGCGCCGCGACGAGCGTGAGGCCGAGCGGAGGGTGGAGGAGGTCCTCGACCTGGTGAACCTCCGGCCGTGGCGCGATTCGCACCCATCGCAGCTGTCCTACGGGACGACCCGCTTCCTCGAGCTTGCCGCGGTGCTGTCACTGCAACCCAAGGTGTTGTTGCTCGACGAGCCTGCGTCCGGCATCCAGCAGAAAGAGGTCGAGGCTCTGGGCCCGATGTTGAAGACGATCAAAGAGGAGCGCGGTTGCTCGGTCGTTCTCATCGAACACGACATGGGTTTGCTGCTGAACACCTCCGAACGGATCTACGCCCTGGACTTCGGCAAGGTGATCGCAGAGGGAACACCAGACGAGGTCGTTCAGAACGAACAGGTGCTCGAGTCTTACCTCGGGCGCACCAGGAGGGACGATCTTGCTCGAGCTTAAGAACGTCCACGCGTTCTACGGACCGATCCAGGTGCTGTTCGGTATCGATCTCGAGGTGGGGGACGGCGAGGTCGTTGCACTCCTCGGAACGAACGGCGCAGGCAAGACCACGATCTTGCGCACGATCTCCGGGGTGCTCCGTCCCAGCGAGGGCACAGTGACGTTCGACGGCGAGTCGTTGCTCGACCGTCGACCCGCCGACATAGTCAAGAAGGGCATCGTGCAGATGCCGGGTGGGCGCGGCGTGTTCCCTGGGATGACGGTCATCGAGAATCTGGAGATCGCCGGCTTCCTCTACGGGAAAGACCGCAAACGTCGCGACGAGATGGTTACCAAGGTTCTGGATTTCTTCCCCGCTCTGAAAGACCGCAGGAAGCAGGTTGCCGGAAGCATGTCCGGGGGCCAACAGCAGATGCTCACGCTGGCGAAGTCGTTCATCATGGATCCGAGCCTGTTGCTGATCGACGAGCTGTCTCTTGGGCTCGCTCCGAAGATCGTGCAAGACCTCATGGAGATCATCCGTCGCTTCAACGAGGCAGGGGTGGCGGTCGTCCTCGTCGACCAGCACGTTGACCTCGCGCTCGACGCGGCCAGCAGGGCGTATTTCATCGAGCGCGGTGAGATCCGGTTCTCGGGCCCGGCGGAAGACCTCCGAGGACGCGATGACCTCCTGCGTTCGGTGTTCCTTACCGGCGCGATGGCCAAGGCCCCAGTGAGTTAGGAGATTGGCACAGGACATCCTCGGCCTAGCCGACAAGCTGTGGCTCGGCGAGGTCCCGATCGAGCAGCTGCATCCGATCTCGTTCTCGGGGGACCTCACCGAGGTCGATGACGGGGTTGCGTTCCTTCCTTCATTCGCGAACGTGTCGGTGTTCTCGGGGGATGGCTTGCAACTGGTTGACACCGGAAGCCCGATGTTCGCACTGTCGAACTACGACAAGATCCGCGCCTGGTCGCGCGCACCGGTGACCCGGGCGATCTATACACACGGACACATCGATCATGTCTTCGGGCTCGGGCCCTTCGAGAAGGAAGCGGCCGACAAGGGATGGCCTCTCCCCGAGGTCGTTGCCCATGAGGCTGTGGTCGCCCGCTTCGACCGCTACCGCAAGACGGCCGGCTACAACGCCGTTATCAACAGACGCCAGTTCCAGATCGACTCACTGGAGTGGCCAACCGACTACCGCTACCCCGATCGGACCTATTCGACGGAGCTCTCCATCGACGGCTTCGAGTTGCATCACGGCAAAGGCGAGACCGACGACGCCACATGGGTGTGGGTTCCAAGTCAGAAGATCCTCTGCTGCGGTGACTTCTTCATCTGGGCGTCGCCTAATGCAGGCAATCCACAGAAGGTCCAGCGGTACCCGGTGGAATGGGCGCACGCGTTGCGAACGATGGCGCAGCTCGGTGCGGACCTGCTGCTCCCGGGACATGGCCTCCCGGTCGTTGGTGCAGACCGCATCACACAGGTATTGAGCGACTCTGCTGAACTCCTCGAATCGTTGATCGAGCAAACCTTCAAGCTCATGAACTCCGGCGCTACTCTGGATGCGACGATCCACTCGGTCACTGCTCCCGCCCATCTGCTGGAGCGTCCCTATCTGAAACCCATCTACGACGAGCCCGAATTCATCGTTCGCAATCTCTGGCGCCACTATGCGGGCTGGTACAACGGCGACCCTTCGGACCTGAAGCCGGCGCCCGCAGGATCGCTGGCGCGAGAGATAGCTGCTCTGAGTGGGGGGGCCGCGCACCTCGCCGCGCGTGCCTTGGAGGTCGACGATCTTCGCGTTGCCTGTCATCTGGTCGAGCTGGCTCTCGCCGCGGCCCCCGACGATCCAACCGTCAGAGATGCGAACGCCAGCATCTACGCGCGTCGTGCAGATGCAGAAGCGTCGACCATGTCCAAGGGCATATTCAGCTGGGCGGCACGGCGGTCAGACGGTAGCGGCTCCGCGTGAACGAGGCGCCAGCCACCGGGCAGCCACCCACCACAGGACGAGTCCGGCCCCCACTAGGTACGAACTCACGAACACCATCCTCGTGGGAGCGTCCCCCCAGAAGACGTAGTACATATGCGTTGCCGCGTGCAGGACTAAGAGGAAGCCGACGAACCTGACGATGCCGATGTTGCGAACCGGGTCCTTGAACGCCATCCCAAGCGCGAATGCGACGCTGAGGTCGTACGAGCCGAGGATCGCGGTCCAGCCGGATGCAGGCCCCCACGCGAGGATCTCTTCGACCGCTAGGTGCGGCGCGAACCAGAACATCAGCCCGACGATCAGATGGCCGAGACCAACCGCACCGATCAAGGCTCGTGCGGCGGTTAGATGCCGATCGGAGGTATCGAGAGTGGCCACGGGAAGGAACGTTAGCGAATGAACACGATGATTGCTGCCCGCTTCGAGGCCAAGGACAGATCGCTCAAGGTGATGGAGGTGCCGGTGCCCGAGCCCGGCCCCGCAGAGGTCCTAGTGAAAGTGGCGGCGTGCGGCATCTGCCTCTCCGATGTCCATCTCATCGACGGTTCGATACCTGCGATCCATCCCCAGGTGGTCCCCGGACATGAGGCGTTCGGGACGATCGTCGAGGTGGGGGATATGGCTGCGGGGTGGAAAGAGGGCGCCCGCGTCACTCTTGCCGGCGGGAAGAACTGCGGTGAGTGCACGAATTGCATGACCGGCCGGATGGACGAGTGCATGGCGTTCCAGATCCTGGGCTTCCACTACGACGGCGCCTGGGCCGAATACGTCAAGGTTCCGTTCTACACACTGGCACCTGTGCCCGAGGGCATCGCTCCCGAGCAAGCCGCGATCCTTGCCGATGCGGTTGCAACGCCTTACGCAGCGCTGAAAGACAGAGCGAAGCTTCAAGCCGGGGAATCGGTGGGGTTGTGGGGGATCGGCGGGTTGGGCACCCACGCGGTGCAACTGGCGCGCATGATGGGGGCCGCGGTGGTTATCGCGATCGACCCTCTCGCCAGTGCACGTGAGCGTGCCCTGAAGCTCGGGGCCGACGCGGCGATCGATCCGAAGACCGAAGACGTGCAGAAGCGTGTCTACGAGATCACGGACGGCCGCAGGCTCGATGTCGCGGTTGACCTCGTCGGCGCGAACGTGGTGATCAGCCAAGCGGTGTCCTGTCTAGGTCGCAACGGGCGCGCCGTGATGGTCGGGTTATCCCTCGACCCATTGACCTTGGAGCCCAGTCTGTTGTTCGGGGTACAGAGCCATGCCGTGCTGGGCCACCTTGGTTATCAGAAGCGTCACCTCGACGAGCTCGTGCGACTGCTCGCCTCGGGACGCCTGGATCTCTCCGCATCGATCTCCGACGTCATGCCGTTGACGGATGTGGTCGAGGGGGTTCGCCGGTTGGCCGAGAAAGATGGAGACCCTGTGCGATTGATCGTGACGCCATGAGGTTCGGACTGTTCTACGAGCACCAGCACCCACGGCCGTGGTCCGAGGGTTCCGAGGAGCAACTCCTCAACGATGCGCTGGATCAGATCGAGCTAGCCGACAAGGTCGGCTTCGATTACATCTGGGAGGTCGAGCACCACTTCCTAGAGGAGTACTCGCATTCGAGCGCGCCCGAGGTGTTCCTAGGCGCGGCGAGTCAGCGCACCAAGAACATCCGGCTTGGCCACGGCATCGTGCAGCTCCCGCCGCGCTTCAACCATCCCGCGCGCATCGCCGAGCGCATAGCAACTTTGGATCTGTTGTCTGGGGGCCGGGTCGACCTCGGTACCGGTGAAGGTTCGTCCCAGATGGAGCTCGGGGGCTTCGGTGTTCCTCGTGACGAGAAACGTCTGCAGTGGGAAGAGTCGCTGGACGCGATCGCTCGGATGTTCGTCGAGCAACCCTTCGCAGGTTACGAGGGCAAGTTCGTCAACATCCCGCCCCGCAACGTCATCCCAAAACCGAAGCAGAAGCCACACCCACCACTGTGGTGTGCATGTAGCCAGCGCGAGACGATCCTGCTTGCTGCCAGGAAGGGCATCGGTGCATTGTCGTTCTCGTTCGCCGAGCCTGAGGACGCTAAGGAATGGTCGGACGCGTACTACGCAAAGATCGCCTCTGACGAATGCGTTCCAGCCGGCTTCGACGTGAACCCAACCTTCGCGGTCACGTTGCCGATGATGTGCCACGAGGACGAAGCGACTGCGATCGACCGTGGCATCGACGGAGCTCACTTCTTCGGGTACTCCCTGGCTCACTACTACGTGTTCGGCGAGCACCACCCAGGAGTCACGAACGTGTGGGAGCAGTTCCTCGAGCACCGGGACCAGTTCGGTTTCGCGCGCGAGCTCATCAAACCGGAAGGCGAGTCGCTCGGGGTCAAGGTGCTCGAGGGAGCCCTGGGCTCGATGCGCGGAGCGGTGGGCACCCCCGATCAGATCATCGAGCTGATCGAACGTTACGAGGCCGCCGGCGTAGACCAGATCATCTTCGTGTCGCAAGCGGGCACGAACCGCCACGAGCACGTCATGGAGTCGATCGAACTGTTCGGCAAGACCGTTGTCCCGCGCTTCGCAGAGACCGCCAACGCGATCGATCACGCCCGACGAGACAGACTGGCGGGCGCCATCGATGCGGCTCTTGCGAGGCGCGAACCGGCCCGCACGGCAGACCCCAACTATCTAGTGACGCCTCAAGGCGAACCGAAGCCCGCATGGGAACCGGACGGCGAGGGCAAGTCATGGACCCCCTTCTAGAGGACGGGGTCTTCAAGGCTGGGGTCTTCGAGGACGGGGCCCTGTTCGATCCTCTCGCTCCTGAAACCCTGTCGGATCCGTATCCGTTGTACGCGCGGCTGCGGGACGAGGCGCCGGTACAGAGGACACCGACCGGAGTGTGGCTCGTCCTGGGTTACGACCCTGCGGTACAGATACTGCGTGATCACGCGCGGTTCTCCGTCGACCACCGCAATAGACACGACACTCCGGAGCTGATCGAGAAGCTGGGACCGACGGCCTCCGACCGCGGCATGGAGAACGTCATGCTGTTCAAGGATCCCCCGGATCACACCCGCTTGCGCGGCCTAGTGAACAAGGCCTTCACTCCCAGGATCGTCGAGTCGATGCGTCGACGGATCGTTGAGATCACGAACGAGCTGATCGACGACATCGAGCCACGGGGCGAGATGGACGTCATCGAGGACTTCGCTTATCCCTTGCCGGTGACGGTCATAGCGGAGATGCTCGGCATCCCCGAGGCCGACCGCCACGAGTTCAAGCGGTGGTCGCGGCAGGTCGCCCCGATCCTCGATCCGATCATCTCGGAAGAGGTCTTCTTCCAGGTTGCCGAGGCGGGACTCGCTCTGGCGGTGTACTTCGACGAGATCGTCGCGAAGCGAAGAATCGATCCGCAGGACGATCTCATCACCGAGCTCATACGAGCCGAGGACGAAGGCGACCGTCTCACCCCCGAAGAATTGAGGGCAACGTTGATCCTGTTGCTCGTCGCAGGCCACGAAACCACGATGAATCTCATCGGCAACGGGCTCCTAGCTCTGTTGCGTAACCCGTCCGAGGCCGAGCGGTTGCGCTCGAACCCAGCCCTTGCGAAGACCGCAACGGACGAGCTGTTGCGCTACGACGGCTCTGTGCATCTCACCGCCCGGACAGCGGTCGAGGATGCGGAGGTCGGTGGCGAGAAGATCGCAAAGGGCGAGATGGCGATCGTCATCCTGGGGGCCGCGAACCGTGATCCCGCCCAGTTCTCGGACCCCGATCGCCTCGACATCGGTCGCGATCCGAACCGGCACCTCGCGTTCAGCGCGGGCGGTCATTTCTGTGTCGGGGCGACGCTGGCCCGAGCCGAGGGACAGGTTGCCTTCGAGACGTTGTTACGCAGGCTCCCCGGCTTGAGGCTCGCCGACCCCGATCCGCCTTATCGCGCCACCATCACGTTGCGCGGCCTAAAGGCTTTGCCGGTCAGCTTCTAGTGCTAGAGCAGGGTTCTTAGCTTCTTCCTGTCGATCTTGAAGACCGGAGTCAGAGGTACGGAATCGACGATGCGGACCTCGCGCGGGTACTTGTACTTGCTCAGGCGCTCCTTCGCGAACGCGATCAGGTCCTCTGGAGTCGCCTCGGCCCCCGGGTTGAGCTGCACGAATGCAACGACCTCTTCACCCTTGATGGGGTCGGGTTTCCCCACGACTCCGGCTACGGCCACGGCCGGATGTTCGACGAGGGCATCTTCGACATCACGCGGGAATACGTTGAAGCCACCACGGAGGATCAGATCCTTCTTGCGGTCGAGTATCCACAATCCGCCGTCCTCATCGAGCTTGCCTATGTCACCCGTATAGAAGTAGCCGTCCTTAATCGAGTCGGCCGTGGCATCCTCGGCGCGCCAGTACCCGAGCATCACTGCCTTGGACTTGCAGATGATCTCGCCCTCTTCGCCTTGGGGAACGTCGTTGCCCTCCTCGTCAACGATGCGGACGTCGAAGCCGGGACTCGGAGGACC
This sequence comes from Actinomycetota bacterium, assembly GCA_034665745.1. Classification (GTDB taxonomy): domain Bacteria; phylum Actinomycetota; class CADDZG01; order CADDZG01; family WHSQ01; genus JAXDJJ01. The sequence continues at coordinate 33,301 of JAXDJJ010000045.1, forward strand.
GACCGACCCCAGCGTGCGGGCGCCGGGTTGCGTCACCGTCATGCTCGCGGATGTCTCGGTCAGTCCGTATCCCTGACGGATGTGCACGCTGGGGACGCGACGTTCGAACTCGTTGACCACGTCGGTCGAGAGGGGAGAGGCCCCGGACACTATGTAGCGCAGCGACGATAGGTCGTAGTCCTCGAGGGGCATAGCCAGCAGGATCTGCAACATCGTTGGAACCATCGGCGAGTTGTGGACCTTGTGCTCCTGCGCGAGGTCGAGCCATCCGGTTGGGTCGAACCACGTCATCAGGACCGCGTCACCCGGCTCCTCGGCGTGCATCCCGACGACCGTGACTATCAAGCCGAACGAGTGTGAAAGAGGCAGGGGCACGAGGGTGCGGGTGACCCCAGTGACGTGCGACGCGTCGTGGGATGCGCGGCCGGCCCACCACAGGTTCTCGTGGCTCAACATCACGCCCTTGGCTTTGCCCGTGGTTCCACCGGTGTACATCAGAGCGGCGAGGTCGTTGTCGTCCCGAACCACGATCTCTCCCGCGGTGGCCTCTTCGAGAGAGGACAACGGGATGACCCCTTCTTGCTCGGGCCCCGTCGAGATAACGAACTTCAGAGTCTCGACCCCCTGTGCCGCCTGCTGCACCGTCGCGAGGAACTCGGGCGTGGTGATCACGGCCTTGGCTTCGGAGTCCTCGAGGATGTGATGGAGATCGTCGGCCGACAACAAGAAGATCGCCGGAGTGATCGCGGCGCCGGCGCGCCACAGGGCGACGTATGACAGCGCCACCTCGGGGCAGTTGGCCATCATCACGACCACACGATCGCCGGGCTCGATGCCGAGCTCGCTGAGCCCGGACGCCAGCCGAGTTGCTCGATCCCGCAACTCACCCGACGTGAAGGTCTTGCCTTCCCAGAAGAGCGACGGACGATCGCCGTGACGTTCGAACGCCTGCTCGGCCAGTAATGCCAGGTTGTGCTTGGACATCGCTACCCCCCGGTTCGCGTGTTAGCTGAAGAGCCCTGCTGGAGAACTGCGAACTGAATCTAGCCCCTGCAGAGGTTCCAGAGCATCTGACCGATGTCTCCAAGGGCAACGCCCTTCTGGAGGTAGGTCTCTGCGCCCAGGCCCAGGGCTCGTTCGGCCATCCGGTCCGCATCGAAGCCCGAGAGCACGACGATCTTGGTGTTCGGCGATGCCTTCTTGATCAGGGGGATCGCTTCGAGACCGTCCATGACCGGCATCGCCAGGTCGAGGATGACCGCATCGGGTTTCTCGGTGCCGGCCATCTCGACCGCTTCGGCGCCGTTAGTGGCTTCGCCCACGACTTCGAGGCGAGTATCGGTGAGATACATCTTCAATAGCAGTCGGATGTCCGGCGCGTCGTCCGCGATGAGGATCCGCAGCGCGGCATCAGCCGCAGGCTCTGCGATCAACTGTGCCCCTTAGAGACGTGCTTCCACGTCCGGGCGAGGGTCCCGCGATAACCGTCCGCCACCGGATCTCCTGTATCTATGTCCCCGTCCAAGCGGACGGGTTAGACCAATCTTCGCAGAGACCTGCCTCGGCTATGAACGACCGCTAACCAGCAATCCGAGCTAGCAGATCCCCCGTGCACGAGCTACTCCATCGAGTAGTCGCCAGATCGCCTCGGCACCGGCCTTCGCTCCGGCGGCCGCGTCCGCGGTTGCGTCGTCATCTACGGCGATCTCTTCGATCGCTGCAGCCATCTCTGCTGAATGCTCGATGTCGAGAGTGCCGTGCAGCTCGAAGTACTTCGCACCGCTGCCTTCGATCCCATAGAAGTCACGCAGCCCCGCGATCTTCGTCTCGGCAACCTTCGGGGTCTGGGACTCGTACCCGTAAAGCATCCCCATCGCGAAGGCGGTCGACGCGGTGTTCGCAGCCGCGGTGAAGTCCGCTACGCAAGAGGCGGTCTCGGACTCGATCGCCGCAGACGCGGTCTCAGCCTTGTCCCGACCCAGCGCCGCGGCGAAGTCGAGCCATAGACCAGGGTGATCGTCGTCGCGCTCGTCGGCAAGGTTGGCAAGGACGGCATCCTTCGCTACGCCCTCGGGCAGGCGATCGGCGATGGACTCGAGGTAGCCGGGGAACGCCTCGACCTGGCGCCAGTACTGCCCTGCATAGAAAGAGAGGTCTTCCTGCGTAAGGGTCCCGGCCGCCCACGCCACGTAGAAGGGGTGCTCGAGAAGTGGCTTTGCTTGGGTTGCTTGGTCCAACCTGGCACGGATCGACATCGAAGGGACCTCCTCCTAGGCGGGCAGATGCCGGGGAACCCTACCCGGTCAGAAATACAGCTTGGGTTCCTTTAGTGCGTAGAGAAATCAGCCGTATTGGTCCATATCGTCTTGGGATACCCGAGACGATCTTTTGGAGGTGTGGCGGCGATCAGCAGTTCCCTTCGCCCTGTGCGCGTGCCGGGCAGCACGAGCGGGGCGGCA
>JAXDJJ010000046.1:0-6238 GCA_034665745.1 Actinomycetota bacterium
CGCTTGGGGGTCTGCGTCCACGGTTGCTTCGGCGCTTTATGCCCCCAGCCGTAGGTCTCGCCCGTCGCAGACGTAAGAAGGTCCTTCACGTAGCGCGCACTTTTCAGCTTGACCTCTTGCAGCAACAGCACGTCGGGGAGGTGCGGAAGCTGCGCCAGCAAGCGCGTTACGTAGTTGTTCATCTCGGAGTTGTTGTTGGCTTCGTCCTGCCATGCCTCCTGGAGGTTCGTCGTTACTACGAGCACCTCTCCTGCGGGAGAGTGATCCGTTGCTTGGGCCGCCGATGCGGGCATGAACGATGCGCTGATGACTGCGGCGATCGCAAGCGCGGTGAAGACCTTCATCGTTGTCCTTCCTGTCTCCGCGCACGTCGCTCTTCGGCCTCGCGGGCGTTCATGGACAGGGACTCTTCGACCGTCGGTGCGCTGCCCCCGAGATGGGCCGGCAACCACCACGTGTCATCCGGGCCGAGTGGCGACTGCGGATAGTTCCGTTGGGCGCGGTCGACGAGCTCTTCGATGCGCTGCATCATCACGAGGGTCACTTTCTCGGGATCGTCATCGGGCGAATAATCGACGGGCTCCCCCATCGCAACGCTGATCACGACATCTCGCTGGAAGTTCTTCGGCCGCCCTTTGGTCAAGATGCGTTGGCTCCCCCACACGGCCCCCGGGATCAAGGGTGCGCCGGCGGCCATCGCCATCCGCGCGGCCCCCGTCTTGCCCGCGGCAGGAACGAACGAGCGAGAGATGGTCGACTCGGGAAACATCCCGACGACCTCACCCCGTTTCAACGCAGCAACGGAGTCGTCGATCGCTTGTGATGCCCGACCGAAGCGGTCGACCGGGATGTGCTTCATGCCGCGCATGAGAGGTCCGGCGACCTTGTGCTTGAAGACCTCTGCCTTGGCGAGGAATCGAACGAGGCGCCTCCGTTCCCGAGCCGCGGCTCCAACGAACACGAAGTCGAGGTAGCCAACGTGATTCGTCGCGATGACCGCAGGGCCCTCGGTGGGGATGTTCTCGATACCAGTGGTGCGGACGTCCCACTTCATCGTCTTCATGATGCCGAGGGCCAGCCCGATCACGGGTCTGTAAACGGGTTCCACGGGGCTCATTGTCGCTCAGAGAGGGCTTGAACGAGAACCGGGTAGATCGCATCCGCCCACGCCCGGTAGCCCCCCGGCCCTGGATGGAAGTTGTCCGCCGCGTAGGCATCCTCGGGATGGGTTGCGAAATAGGGCCCGGCAAGGCGGGCGAGAGGCACCGTTAGGAGGCCGTGCTCGTGGGCGACCGACTCGATCCGCTCGGCCACCTGGCGGCCCCGCCACCCGACGATCGAGCGAAGCGGTTCGAGCCACGCGTGGGCCCGCATGTCGGGAGGTCCGGCCACGACGATCGTTGCTCCGGTCGTCTCGAGCTGCGTCAGAGCGAACTCCATGCTCGATCCGACGCTCGAAAGTGAAGTCATGTGGGACGCGTCGTTCGCGCCGATCCCAACGAATACGAGATCTGGATGTGCATCGAGCGCCAACGGAACCTGCTCTTCGGCAACGTCTTTCGCGCGCGCACCAGAGACACCGAACGCGATCAGCTCGACCCGATAACCGTCGTCGGCGAGTCGTTCGGACAGCACGGTTGCATACGCATGCTCGGGAGAGCCCGCACCGAGACCGGCCGCGGTCGAATCGCCAAGGACGACGAAACGAAGAGGTTCACCATCGGCCGGGCCGAAGGTTCCGCCGAGCACGAGGGCGGGAGTGGTCGGCAGGTACGTGCGGGTGTACGCGAGGCCGACCTCGACCAAGACCAAAACGAGAAGTACAGCCATGGTGAGTAGGGCGGCAAGTGCGAAGGTCTTCAGCAAGTTATAGAGCTTCGCGTGCTCCCTGGTCCTCTACGCAATAGCGAGCTGTGGGGACGACCTCGAGACGCTCGTCACCGATCGGCTTGCCACATTTCTCGCACGTGCCGTAGGTACCTTCTTCGAGACGCTTCAATGCGGCCTCGACCTCGGAGATCTGCTCCTCGAGATTGCTGACGATCGCCATGTCTTTCTCACGCTCGAACGTCTCGCTGCCCGCGTCGGCCGGGTGTTGGTCGAGGGTATTCAGCTCTCCGCCATTCTCCTCAGCCTCGGCGTCCTCGCCGAGATTGTGGATCAGAGCCTTGAGACGCTCTTTCTCTTTCTCCAGACGCTCTCGCGCCGCTGTGTCATTCATGACGCCCGTTTACCCCTCGCCGGTGGACCTAAACGAAATTGGACCTAAACGAAAGGGGCGCTCCGTTGCCGAAGCGCCCCAGTCACAACTTTGAAAGTTGTTCTACGCGACCGGAGTCACGTTGATCGCCTCTGGGCCCTTCTGTCCAGCACGCTCCTCGTAAGAGACCTGCGCACCTTCGGTAAGGGACCTGAAGCCGTCACCCTGGATGTTGGTGTGGTGCACGAAAAGATCCTTCGTGCCGTCCTCGGGGGTGATGAACCCATAACCCTTCGAGTCGTTGAACCACTTGACGGTTCCTGTAGCCATAAAAAAACACCTCCTCTGCCACGCTCACGAACATGGCAGGAAGGCATCTATTCGGCCGAACCGTACTCACGCTCTGTTGTCTTGCCTGCTTAGTCTACCCGCATAGTGGCCAGACAACCAGCATGGATCCCACCGATGCTTGCAACGCTTACGAAGGACTATTTCTCGTCTCCAGACTGGGTTTACGAGCCCAAACTGGACGGTATCCGGTGTCTGGCCTTCAAACGAGGTTCGGACGTGAGGTTGATGACCCGCAACCAGATCGATCGGGCCTCTTCATGGCCGAAGATCGCCGCCGCTGTCGGGGCCCAGGCCGGTGACTTCATCATCGATGGCGAGATCGCAGCCGTTGATGGCGATCGCACCAGCTTCTCCTTGCTGCAGCGGGGCGCGACCGTTCCCATCCTCTATTTCGTGTTCGACATCTTGTTCGTCGACGGCAAGGACGTGACGAAGCTCGATCTGTTGTCCCGCAAAGCCCTGCTGAAGAAGGCGATCCGGTGGCGCAAGCCGATGCAGTTCGTCACACACATCGAAGAAGAAGGTGAGGCCTACCTCGAGGAGGCGTGCGCGCGCGGTTGGGAAGGCTTGATCGCCAAGCGTGCAGAGGCCCCCTATACGAAAGGTCGGTCGAAGGACTGGCTGAAGTTCAAATGTTGGAACGAACAAGAGCTCGTGATCGGGGGCTACACCGATCCACAAGGTGCGCGCGATGCGTTCGGCGCGCTGCTCGTTGGCTACTACGACGGCAAGGACCTGCACTACGCGGGCAAGGTCGGCACCGGGTACAACGAACGAACCTTGAAGGAGCTGCTCGCCGAGCTCAAGCCCCTCGAGCAGGCCAAGTCACCATTCGCAGGTGAACCGCCCTTGAAGAAGAGCGTCCACTGGGTGAAACCGAAACTCGTTGCGCAGATCGGGTTCGCCGAGTGGACGCCGACAGGACGCTTGCGCCACCCGCGCTTCCTTGGGCTCCGCAGGGACAAGAAGCCCAAGGAAGTGGTCAGGGAGTCATAGCTACGGGGTTACCCCTCGGTGAGGCCGACCCTGTGACCAGCCGGGTCCTCGAACAGTCCGAGGGTGGGGCCTCCGGGTACTTCCATGGGTCCCCACAGTTTCTTACCGCCCAGGCTCTCGACCTTGGCCAACGCCTTCTCGATGCTCGCGACCTTGACGTAGATCGTCAGGTGGCCGGGGTAGCTCGGGTCGGCGATCCCACCGATACCTCCAGGGATGCCTTCGCCTCCGGTATCGACCAGGCCGTAGTTCATCGGGTTGTTGCTGTCGATCTTCCAGTCGAATGCTTCCGAGTAGAAGTCTTTGAGCTTGTCCGAGTCCTTGCTTGCAAACTCGAAGTGGATAACCGGATCACCCATCGTGTTCCTCCTCTTTCCCTGGCTACTCCGCCAGCGTTCCCATCGGATCCGCACCAGGGTCGCCGCCGGCGGCAGCGATCGCGAGGCGCGGCATGAAGTGGTCCCAACCCTGTCCGTGCGATTCGCGCTCGGCCTCGGGAAGCCCCGTATGCACCAAGCGAACGCGGGTTCCATCGCCTTCGGGCTCGAGGGTTATCTCCACCGTGCTCGAGCCGGGTTGCACTGCGTTGTTGGGATCGTCCCAACCGAACGTGAAAACGATGCGCTTGGGGGGATCGATCTCGACGTAGGCACCGGCGGCGATCACTTTCTCGTTGAGCTCGACACGGTAGACACCACCAGGGGTGGGATCCAGGGTCGCGCGCTCGCCCTTCCACTGCGTCATCTTTGCCGGGTCAGTGAAGAACTCGAACACCGTTTCGGGTGTGGCAGCGATCGTCACCTCTCGTACAACTGCTTCTTCTTGGGTCTCGGTCTGTGGGGTCACTTGGCCTTCTTTCTCCTCTCTTCAGCCTCGGCTGCGGCCTTCAGGGTCGCAAGACCGTCGGTCCAGAACTGCTCGATGAATCCCTTCACGTCGGCCAGTCCCTCGGGACGGACGATGTACAGACGACGCGTTCCGTTCCTCCGCTCGTTCACGAGCCCTGCCTCCTTCAAGACCTTCAAGTGCTGCGAGATCGCGGGCTGGCTCACATCGAAGTGAGATGCGATCTCGCCGACGCTCTTCTCCCCGTCCTTGACCAGCGACAGGATCTGCCTACGGCGGGGCTCGGCGATCGCCTTGAGGGCTGCTTCCATGTCGATAGTTAAGCACCTACTTATGTAAGTGTCAACTTATAGGTGGTCTGCCTCTGGGGGCCGCCGTGGTTACCTCTCAGGGTGCAGATCCTCGCTCCCCTCCCCGCCGACCAGCGCCCCCGCCGTTCGATCCAGCTCCTCGGCGGGTTGCTCCTCTACGGGCTGAGCGCGGGCATGTTGATCGAGGCGAAGCTCGGCATCGATCCCTGGGACGTCCTCCACCAGGGGATCGCTCATCACACAGGCATCTCGATCGGGAAAGTGACGATCGGGATCGGCGTCTTGGTTCTCCTCGGGTGGATCCCCTTGAAGCAGCGTCCCGGGCTTGGAACGATCGCCAACGCGATCGTCATCGGTGTAGCGATGGACTTCGCTCTCGATCTCCTCCCGCAACCGGATGAGATAGCTGTCCGCGCGGTGTTCATGGTCGTGGGTGTCGGGTTGAGCGGCCTCGCGACGGGCCTCTACATCGGAGCAGGGATGGGACCTGGGCCGCGCGATGGATTGATGACCGGGATCGCGGCGCGTGGCCATTCGATCAGGGTCGTCCGCACCGGACTCGAGGTCACCGTTCTTCTGCTCGGATGGGCTCTCGGCGGCAACGTCGGGGTCGGAACCGTCTTCTACGCGCTAACGATCGGTCCCATCGCGCACATAACCATCCCCGCATTCACGATCGGTCGGGCACAGGCAGCCACCCCTCCAGACGCCCATACGAGCATCCCCTAGGGGGCTTCTAGCCCCTTCGCCCCGGTTAGGCAGGTTTCGCCCGGTTCTCGGAGAACCTCACGGGTAACCAACCCGACCACCCTGGAGACACCCTGATGAGGAAGCTCGCCTGTCTCGTCGCGCTGCTGCTGCTGGGCGCCACGATCCCTGCCTTTGCCCAGACCACGGAGCCCGTCGACAATGGCACCGACTTCGCGTGCACCGACGCTCTCGACCAGGCGCGCCCTCTGACGATCGCCGGCACCGGAGCGACCGGTCAGTACGCCGTACCCGACACGGCAGCAACCACCTTGATCGTCTTCGGACACGGCTACGGCCACATCTCCGATTCGTGGGTCGAGCACATGAAGCGTGCCGCGACCGACCACGGTGTCGTCTCCGTAGCGATGGACTACCGAGGCTCTTACAAGGACTCCGCCGGCAACAACCGTGGATGGTTCGTCAAAGAAGGAGCCGAGGACATGATCGCGGCGGCTCACCTCTTCCAGGATTCCTGCACCACGATCGACCAAACCATCATCTTCGGCGTCAGCATGGGCGGGAACTCCACCGGCCTTGCAGTCGCGCAGGCAGCAGGCGACGAGAACGCCACCGGCGGTCCCCTGTTCGACTACTGGTTCGACGTTGAAGGGGCGGTCAACGTGCTCGAGACCTACGCGGGCGCATCTGCTCTTGCAGGATCCGGAAACGCGTTCGCCAACAACGCCAAGGCCGACATCGAGGACGAGATGAACGGCACGCCCGACAGCGATCCGGAAGGTTATGCAGACCTCGCGGTCGTCAACCATGTCGACGAGATCGTTGA
>JAXDJJ010000047.1:0-96795 GCA_034665745.1 Actinomycetota bacterium
ATTACTGGTTGAGCTTCGTGGACTCCGCGTTCGGCACCCCGCTGTCCGTCCGGTTCGAGTGGCTCAATGCGTCGATCCCATCGTTCGCGTTGTCGTTCGGAGTGGCGCTGGGGGCGGCTCGCTTATCATCCGGACGACCCCATATAGAGAGGTGAAGACGTGAAGATCGAGGCCACCTGCGACACCTGTGACCGGACCTTCCTGCTGTCCCAGATCGGATCCGAATCCGATTCGCCTGGGCGCTGCCCCTTCTGTGGGGCTCGTTTCGGCCGGCATTACACGACGGTTCTGCCCGAGGCGGTTGCGGGGGCCGAGGCTGCCGCTGCCCAGTTTGTCCACATACTGGGCCGCCTTCAGAGCCTCGAGACCGGGTTCGATATCGATATCGAAGGCCTGCTCAAGACCCTGGCCGAAGAGGTCAGGAACCACGCTCACCAGCAAACCCCGGCCTAGATAACAGTGGCTGAGGAGCTGTCGGGAATCCTTCTCGTCGTCTCGGACGACCCCGACGTCGAGCAAGCGGTCCGTTTCGGACTCCCGAATGGGGTGGGGGTGGTCTCCGTGAATGATTCCCGGGCCGCGTCCAAGACCCTCGAGACCCTGACCCCCCGCGCCGTCATCGTCGATCTCCAGACCGGCTCGGCCGGTGGCTTCGGACTCACCAAGGACATGTCCCAGATCCCGCGCCTGGCCTCGATCCCGGTCATCGTCTTGCTCGAACGAGACCAAGATCGCTGGCTCGCGAAACAGTCCGGAGCGACCCTCACGTTGAAGAAACCCATCACCGGCGCCGAGATCGTCGCGGCCGTTTCGTCCGTTTTGGCCGCTTAAACAGCTCGCATAGCTGCAATCTCCCTCTAGACAGAGTAGAAATCCCACTCTTAGAATTACAAAAATGTAATTCGGGGGAAGTCGAGCCTCAATGACGATCGGCTCGAGGTCCACAGCAGCGAAAGGCCGGGGGAATGCAACGGATCACAACGAAGCTTCTGCAGCCCGTCGAATGGCAGACACACGCACGTTGCACGGAGGCTGATCCCGAGATCTTCTTCCCCGAGCGCGGCGGTTCATCCAAAGCAGCACGTCAGGTGTGTTCGCAATGCAGCGTGCGCGATCAATGTCTTGAGTACGCACTAAACAACAAAGAACAGTTCGGTATCTGGGGCGGAACGAGCGAACGCGAACGCAGACGGTTGCGTCGCGAGCGCGCTGTGCGTCGTCTGCGCGCCGCGTCGTAGCAGATTTTTCTCGCACAACAGGTTTAAAACGCGGATTTGCGTGCTGTAAAACTTTTCCGCTTTTTTCGATTAATGCTTGAACAGCACGCCGTAATCATGCCTAAATAACTAGTGATTGCGCGTTCGTGTAACGCGCAATCGACTTATGTCAGGCCCGCGTGCATGCCAGACGCATCTCGCGGGAGGGGAAAACGGGATCGAAGTTGGTCTCGTCGAAGTGGAGAGGGAGGTGCTGAGCTTGGCTGCAAAGAAGACCACTGGACGTAAAAAGTCCACAGGTCGTAAGACTGCAGCACGGAAGTCGACCGCGCGTCGCAAGACGACTGCACGGAAGGCGCCGGCACGTAGGAAGAGCACCGCTCGCAAGACAACGGGGCGGAAGAAGAGCACGGCTCGTAAGAGCCCAGCTCGTAAGAAGACCACCGCTCGTAAGAAGAGCACCGGTCGCAAGAAGGCTACGGCTCGTAAGAGCCCAGCTCGTAGGAAGAAGACGACGGCTCGTAAGAGCCCAGCGCGTAAGAAGACCACTGCTCGTAAGAAGAGCACCGGTCGCAAGAAGTCGACCGCGCGTAAGTCGACAGGCCGTAAGAAGAGCACGGCTCGTAAGAGCCCAGCTCGTAAGAAGTCGACCGGCCGCAAGAAGTCGACCGCGCGCAAGACGACTCGTCGCAAGAGCACCGCTCGGAAGGCTCCGGCTCGCCGGAAGTCAACGCGACGGCGCTAGTCGTTTAACGCAGACTCAAGGGAGCGGCCCGGCTCGATGAAGAGCCGGGCCGCTTTCGCGTCCGGCTTCGGTAAGAAGCGCTGTTCGACGAGCCCGACGATCTCGGTCGCGATCACTTCGGCACCGCTGGTCGATGCGATGCGGTCGACGCGCTCGAACGCATCGTCGATGCCAACCTGATCAGGTGCAACGAGGTTCATCGAAACCTGACATCGGCCATCACCCATCTCGAGTCCAAGGGCTCGGATCCGATGAGGCTCCCGGACCTTCGAGGCGATCGCCCGTGCGGTCGCTAGGTCCGAGCCCAGCCACACATTGAAGGCGATCAAGGGCCCCCGGGCCCCAACCAGAACCGCCCCATAGGAAGGGTCGATCCGGGCAGGTCCGCGATCGGGAGTGAAGCCCGCGTCGATCCGTTGCACCAGTCCGTCGAGATCACCACGTCGGATGTCGGGCAGCTCGCGCGTCTCCGGCCGGAGCGATGCTGCTCCGTAGAAGAAGACAGGTGCGTCAACCGCGGATGCGATCTTCGTTCCCGCTTCATGCGCGAGCTCGATCGCTCGTTCGAGGGAGGCCTCCTGTGGCACGAACGGGCAGACGTCGAGGCAGCCAACCCGGGGATGCACGCCTTCGTGCGAGCGGAGGTCGATCGTCTTGCATGCAACCGCAAGGGCCACCATCGCGTCGATCAAGGCGTCGTCGGCGGCCGTCACTGTCAACACGCTGCGGTTGTGCGTTTTGTCGGAATGCACGTCTAGGAGGCGCCCTCTGGCCCCCTCAACGGCTGTGACGGCAGCGCTAAGCGCCGTGCCGGGTGCGCCGGTGGAGATGTTCGGAATCGCTAGGAAGGGCATCGAGCGTTACCGTAGTGGTGATGACCGAGTACGGATACACCGTCGAGGTCCCCCAGGGCTACGACGAAGCAGTGATCAGAGCCCGCCTCGCACTCAAGGGCGAAGGCTTCTCCATCCTTACGGAATCCCACATCGGGGGGATGCTGGGACCCGACGCGGGCTCTGAACGTCAGTACCTGATCATGGGGGCCTGGAACACCGGTCAGCATCAGGATCACGGGACGGATGTCCGGGTAGCAGTGAACCTCCCGTGCAATGTCGTCGTGCAAGAGCAAGGCACCACCGCTTTCGTCGCGGCCCTCGACCCGCACGATTCGATCGATCCAGGTAACGAGGAATCGATCGCTATCGCCGATGCCGCGCGCGACGCCCTCGGCCGTGCGTTCGATCGCATCTTGGAATTCGGCTGATGCCTCCGTCCACCGCGGTCCGACCGATCGTCGAACGATTCCTGTTGCGCCTCGATGAGGTTGTCGAGCGCTGCTCCGCAGGCATCATCGAAGTCATCCCTTCGTACGGCCGGTTGGATGACTCGTTCAAGGGTGACCTCGAACGCGCTGTCCGCGAAAACGTTGGCGCTTTGGCACAGGTGTTGACCCAAGGTCGCGATATCCGTAGGGAAGAGTTGGAAGGGATCCAACGAACCGGTGCACGCAGGGCCGAGCAATCGATCCCGTTGGACGATGTCCTCCACGCGTACCGGACGGTGTCGCGCATCTGCTGGGATGTCCTCGCCGAGGAGTGCCGGAGCCACGATGGCGATGCTCTCGAAGCCACGATCGAGCTTGCCGAGACCGTGCTCCGCTACACCGACGAGATCTCGAGCTCCGTCGCCGAGGCTTACTCCCGGGCCCAGCGTGCCCTGGTCAGAGAACAGGAGGGGGCCCGGCGGGAATTCCTGGCCGACCTTCTCTATAGGACCGATGCTCCGGCCGAGGACATCCTTCGCCGGGCCCACTCGTTCGGCTACGACCTGTCCTTGGCCTACCTGGCTCTGGTCGGGACCGGACCCGGTGAGGACTCGAAGAAAGAGGTCCAGGTCCAAGCGGCCGCGGCCCGGGTGGTGCCCGAGGGGACCCCGGAACCGATCGTCATGCAGAAGGGCGAGCAGACGATCGCGCTCCTACCGACGGACCAGATGTTCGACCAGATCATGGTTCCGGAGAAGCTGGTGGTCGAGCTTGGGGGCGCGTGGACCTTCGGGGCCGGCGGGCCCGAGCCCGGGCTCGAGGGGATCCGACGGGCCTACCTCGAGGCTCGCGAGGCTCTCGAGATCGGTGCCGCCCTATCTGCCAGCGGGCCCGTCTATCGCTTCGATGACCTCCTGCCGTATCACTTCCTGAAGGTCGACCCCGCCCTGGTGGACCGGTTCGTGAACCAGACCCTCGGGCCGTTGATCGATTACGACGATCGCAGGAAAGGCGACCTGATCAAGACGATCGAGGCCTATTTCGACTGTGACGGCAGCGTGAAGATGGCCGGCGAGTCCTTGTTCGCGCATCCCCATACGGTCACCTACCGCCTGAAACAGGTCGAGAAGCTCACCGGGTGGTCGCTGCGGGACCCCGAGGACAAGTTGCGGCTCCAGTTGGCATTGAGGGCCTACCGGTTGTCGGCATCCCGCCGGGAGTCCGAGTCCGACTAATCTCCACGCCCATGGACACACGCATCGCCATCGTGGGCAGCTTCTCAACCGGCAAGACGACGACCGCAGAGATCCTTGCCCGTCGACTCGAACTTCCGTTGCTCCCGGAAGTCGCCCGTGAGGTCGTCGAGCTGGGCTTCAAACTCGACAAGGACGCATCGCCCGAGACCGAGACCCTGATCTTCCTGCGTCAGTACAGCAACGAGCTGTCGACCCCCGAGTTCGTCGGGGACCGTTCGCTGATCGACGTGATGGCCTACGCGGGCTGGGTCCTCGACAATCAGACACGAACGAAAGAGTTCTATCTGTGGGACGAGTGCGTGAGGTTGGCCGAACGCCGACTGCGCACGAGCTACTCCCACGTCTTCTATCTGCCTATCGAGTTCCCGATCGTGCTCGATGGTCTGCGACCCGACGACCCTGAGTTCCAGAAAGACATCGACGAACGCTTGCTCGGACTGCTCCGCGCCAACGACATCGAATACGAAACGATCACCGGAGCGGTCGACGAACGCATCGAGAAGATCGAGAAAGTGTTGAACCGTGCCTAAGCGCGTCCTTATCGTTGGTTGGGATGGCGTCGACTGGAAGGTCCTTCAGCCGATGCTCGACCGTGGCGAGCTCCCGAACCTCCAAGGGTTGATCGACCGGGGGGCCCACGGGGATTGTTTGTCGACGATCCCGCATCACTCTTGGTGCGCGTGGCCGTCGTTCATGACCGCCCTGAACCCGGCCGGCCACGCGGTGTTCGACATCCTCGAGCACAAACCGGGGGTCTCGAAGCGCCTACCGATCACGTACCACTCGATCAAGGCCCCCACGGTGTTCGAGGACTTCTCGGTCGCCGGCAAGACATCCCTTGCTCTGAACATCCCCCTGACGTTCCCGACGCCGAAGATCAAGGGCAAGGTCGTCGCGGGTGGCGTGCTTCCGGCGGCTCGGTCGTACACGTATCCGACGGAGCTGCAACAGGAGCTCGAACAGAACGATGCTCCGTTCCCCGTCAACGGCATGAGCTGGACGACGTTCCGTGGCCGCCCCGAGGCGTTCCTGAAGGAATGCGCCGAGATCACGGCCAAGCGACAGAAGTCGTTCGAGTACTTGCTCGACACGACCGACTGGGACTTCGCAACGCTCGTCTACGTGTCGACGGATCGCATCCAGCACTGCTTGATGGAATACATCCATCCCGAGCACCCCAAGTACCCCGAGTTGAGCCAGACACCAGTGGCCGCACAGTGCCGCGCCGTTTATCAGCAGCTCGACACGGGCTTGGGACGTTTGCTCGAGCGCACGACGGACGATGACCTCGTCATGCTGATGTCCGACCACGGTCTCCAGCCGTGTACGCGCTGCGCCACGATGGACCGCGTACTGGCCGATATGGGCTTCCTCGAGTTTGGACGGGGATCCGTCGCCTTCAACCTCGTCAGGTGGGGGCCGGGTCGCCGCATCGCTCGTCGCATCTACGACCTCTTGAAACTGCACGGCAAGATGGCGATCCCTGCATCGCCGATCGACTGGTCGAAGTCGCGTGCCTACACCTCTGTCGTCTCGACCGGTGAGGGCGTGTCGGTGAACCTCAAGGGCCGCGAGCCGGAAGGCATCGTCGATCCAGCTGACTACGACAAGGTACGGGACGAGCTCTACGAGAAGCTCAGCGCGTGGCGTGATCCGGTGACCGGCGCGGCCCCCATCGAGAAGGTCTACAAGAAGGAAGAGGTCATGCACGGCAAGTACTTCGACACGGCCCCAGACCTGTTGTTGATGCCGGCGCCGTTCTATTCGTTGACGCACGCGAAGAGCGCGTTGGAAGACGCGGACTGGCTCTCGGGCGACCATCGTCTCGAAGGCGTCCTCATTGCGACGGGCCCCGAGGTCACAGCCGGGCCCCTCACCGAGGTCGCCGAGCTCATCGACTTGGCTCCGACGGCCATGGCAGCTCTTGGAGTCCCCAGCGGAATCCCCCGTGATGGAAAGGTCCTCCAGACGCTCGTTGGTCCCGGTAAACAATTGGTGGTGGAAGAACGTGGGGCGGACGAGCAGAGCGACTACGGCCAAACGGGGCTAACCTCAAAGGAAGAAACCGAGGTCGAGGACCACCTGCGAGGCCTCGGTTACGTCGAATAAACCAGGCTTCTAGCTCTTAGGAGGAACGTTGCGCGCACGTAGATCTTGTCTGTCCGTACCGGGCTCCAGCCCGAAGATGCTGTCGAAGGCCCCCGGCCTTCCCGCCGACCAGATCTTCATGGACCTCGAAGACTCGGTTGCACCTCTCGCGAAGGCCGATGCCCGCGGGAACGTGATCGATGCTCTCAAGAACAACGACTGGGGCGACAAGACTGTCGTCGTCCGTATCAACTCGATCGACACGCAGTGGGCCGCGGATGACCTGAAGACGGTCGTCGAGGCAGCCGGTGACCTCCTCGACTGCATCATGATCCCCAAGGTTCAGCACGCGCACGAGGTCCTGTTCGTCGACCACATGCTCCGCATGATCGAGACGAACACCGGCATGGAGAAGCGCATCGGTCTCGAGGTTCAGATCGAGACCGCAACCGGTCTGAAGAACATCCACGAGATCGCGCATGCGTCCGACCGGATGGAGACATTGATCTTCGGCCCCGCCGACATGAGCGCGTCGCTCGGCCTCCCGACAGTGACCGCAGGTCTCCCGATGCCCGGTTACCCCGGTGACCACTTCCACTGGGTCCTCGAGACGATCCTCGTTGCAGCCCGTGATGCGGGTCTCCAAGCGATCGACGGCCCGTACCTCTTGATCAAGGATCTGGATGGCTTCCGCGAGATGGCTCTTCGGTCCCGCGCACTTGGCTACGACGGCAAGTGGGCCCTGCACCCCGGTCAGGTCGACGTCCTCAACGAGGTGTTCACCCCAACTCAAGAGGAGTACGACAAGGCGGAAGCGTTGCTCGATGCGTACAAGCACGCGACCGAGGTCGATCGCACCGGCGCGGTGATGTTCGGTAAAGAGATGATCGACGAGGCCTCCCGCAAGATGGCGATCCAGTTCGCCGAACGGGGCCGTGCCGCGGGTATGACGCGCGAGAAGAAACTGGAGGACTTCCAGAAGGAGTGGGCCGAATAGTGGCCGACCCGGATCTCACCGCTGCTGCTGCGGCGGTTGAAACGGCAAGGGCGGTGATCGAAGGAGGCTTCCGTCACCTCGCTTCGGAGGGCAACCCAGACGACGATCAGGTAGTTGCCTACGACCTGGCTCACGCGGCCGCGGCGGTTGAAACCGCCCGTGCTCTTCTGGACTACGGAGGCAAAGGCCAAGTCGAGGCCCGCATCACATGCGCGTTCGTGGCGGATGCCGTTCACGACGTCGCCACGCGCGTGCTCGGACGCGAGGACGAGTGGGGGACCACCTCGGCCGCGCTGGATGATGCTCTTCCGTTCCTGCGCACCTATCGCTCTCCCGCGTTCCTCTCGGAACTGTGCGGCGAGCAAGGCCCGCGTCACCTCGACGCCGATCTCGAGATGGTGCAGGACACGTTCCGCCGGTTCGCCGAGAACGAGATCGCACCGGTCGCTGAAGAGATCCATCGTCAGAATGACGACATCCCGGAGAAGGTCATCCAGGGGCTGGCCGAGCTCGGCGCGTTCGGACTGTCCGTGCCCGAAGAGTTCGGGGGCTTCGCCGCCGGCGGGGATGACGAGTACCTCGCGATGGTTGTTGCTACGGAAGAGCTATCCCGCGGTTCGCTCGGCGTCGGCGGAAGTCTCATCACTCGCCCCGAGATCCTCACGCGTGCTCTGGTGAAGGGCGGCACCGAAGAGCAGAAGAAGGAATGGCTGCCGGGCGTTGCCAGCGGAGAGACGATGGTTGCGGTCGCTGCGACCGAGCCCGACTACGGATCGGATGTCGCCGGCTTCAAAGTCACGGCAACGCCGGACGGCGACGGCTGGCGGATCAATGGGGTCAAGACGTGGTGCACGTTCGCGGGTCGCGCCGACGTCCTCATGCTCCTTGCTCGCACCGACCCCGATAAGTCGAAAGCCCACAAGGGACTGTCGCTATTCATCGTTCCGAAAGAACGCGGCGAGGGCGAAGGTTTCGAACTGACCCAAACAGAGGGCGGCCGCATGGAAGGCCGGCCTATCGACACGATCGGCTACCGCGGCATGCACTCCTACGAGGTTGCCCTCGACAACTGGTACGTCCCGGGCGAGAACCTCATCGGTGGCGAGGAAGGCATGGGCCGCGGGTTCTACCTCCAGATGGAAGGTTTCGAGAACGGCCGCTTGCAGACCGCGGCCCGGGCCCTCGGGGTGATGCAGGCCGCGTACGAAGCCGCATACGACTACGCGATCAACCGCAAGGTGTTCGGCAACGCTCTCGTCGAGTACGAGTTGACGCGCGCCAAGCTCGCTCGCATGGCCGTGATCATCCAGGCCAGTCGCCAGTTCGCCTACCAGGTCGCTCGTTTGATGGCCAAGGGCGAGGGCACCACCGAAGCTTCGATGATCAAGGCCTACGTCTGCCGCGCCGCCGAATGGCTATGCCGCGAGGCGATGCAGATCCACGGGGGCATGGGCTACGCCGAAGAGTTCCCCGTCAGCCGCTACTTCGTAGACGCCAGGGTCCTCTCGATCTTCGAAGGTGCCGACGAGATCCTGGCCCTGAAAGTGATAGCCCGCCGCCTCTTAGCGCAACACAAGCCGTAAGCGCTAGTCGAGATCTCCGGCTTCTACGCGGTCTAGGCGTTTGTCGCGGACCAGTTGGTGACCGGTGAGGGTTTGGATGTGCGAGGGCTCGTCCATGCCTTGCGCGACGAGCGTCAATAGGTCGCGCAGCGAGATGATCCCGACGACGCTGCCATCGCCCGCCGTGACGGGAAGGTGACGGAACCACTTGTCGAACATGATCTTGGCCGCTTCTTGGATCGACGAGTTCGGGTCGATCGTGACCGGGTCCGGGGTCATGACGTCGCGGATCGTTACCGCCTTCGGATCCTGACCATCACCGACCACTTTGAGAACGTCACGCTCGGTGACGATGCCGGCGAGCTGAGCGCCTTCCATGATCAACAGAGAACCGGTCTGCTGGGCCCGCATCTTTGCCGCGGCCTCGGCCAGGGTGTCATCGGGCGCATCGGTGACCGCCGCTTTGGTCATCAACTCGGAGACTTTCATCGTCAGGCGAGTCTAGTACGGGCCTAGACTGCGCCGATATGCGATTCGGGCTTGCACTGCCGCACTACGACACGAGCTTCGCCGGGCAGCAGGCGACGTGGGAAGGCATACGCAGCGCCGCCCTCACCGCCGAGGCCTCGGGCTTCCACTCCGTGTGGGTGTCCGATCACCTGTTCCTCGATTGGGGCAAGTACGGGGGCCGGGCGGACGCCGAGGGATCGTTCGAATGCTGGACCACCATGAGCGCGATCGCGGCTGCAACGACGCGTGTGCGCATCGGGTCGCTGACCCTTTGCAATGACTTCCGCAATCCCGCGCTGCTGGCCAAGATGGCTGCATCACTCGACCTGTTGAGCAACGGCCGCCTCGATCTCGGTCTTGGGGCCGGATGGTACGAGCCCGAATACAAGGCCTCGGGGATCTCGTTCGACGGTCCGGGCACCAGGATCAAACGGCTGGGCGAATCGGCCGAGATCATCGGGCGCTTACTCGAAGGCGAGGTCCTCGACTATGACGGGACCTATTACAAGACCGAAGGCGCGTTGTGCCGTCCGGGCCCGGTACAGAAGCCGCGGCCCCCGATCTGGATCGGTGGCAAAGGTGACCTCCTGCTCGACACGGTTGCGCGCGTTGCCGACGGATGGAACTGGTCGTGGCTAGGCTCGCTCGATACCTACAAGGACCGGCTCGCAGCTGCCGAACGCGCATGCGACAAGAACGGGCGCGACTTCTCGAGTCTCAAGAGATCTGTCGGCGTGTACCTGTTCACCGGAAAGGACGACGCCGACGTCAAGCGACGCTTCGAGCGCCTGAAGGACACGACACCGGCAGGCGTATTGCAGGCGGCTAATGATGGGGGCGCAGTATCCTGGGATGACTTCCGGCGCGATCGGGTTGCCGGGACCGTGAACGAAGTTGTGAACCGGCTCGGTGAGCTTGCCGACCTCGGGGTCGAAGAAGTGATCGTGTCGCTTGGAGCCTTGCCGTTCCAGGTGTCGGACCTCGAAGATGTGGAGCTCGTTGGAGCCGAGGTCGCAGCGGCGTTCGGATCGGAGGTAACGACGTGAGCAGTATCGGTGCCCCAGAGATCCTTCTGGTCTTTCTAGTCCTGTTGTTGATGTTCGGCGCGTCGCGCTTGCCGAAGCTGGCTCGCTCGATGGGTCAAGCCGGTAAGGAATTCAAGGCCGGCATGAAAGAGGGCTACGTCGCAGAGCCCGTCGAAGGCCCATGTCCGTTCTGCAACGTGCAGGTTCCCGCCGAAGCGAAATTCTGCCCCGGGTGTGCGAAGTCTGCGGACGAGATCGTGGCGGCGAGAGAGCGGGACGCGAAGACCGCGTAGTTACGGAGTCAGAACCACCTTCGTGGCTTCACGCGACTCGAACAGTTCGTAACCTTTCTCGGCTTCATCGAGCGACAACCGATGCGTGATCACCGCGGTCGGGTCTAGGTCTCCCTTGGCGACCGCAAGCAACGCGTCATCCCAGTGGCCTTGGACGTTCGCCATGCCCGCGAACCGGAGGTCGAGGCCACGTACCCACACCATGCCCATCGGTAGTTCGTAGCGCTCGGCCCCGTACACACCGATGACCGCCACGCGGCCCCCATCGCGCACGCATTTCATCGACGACTTGAAAGCCTCGATCGAACCAACCGCTTCGATAGCGACATCCGCCATCTCGCCATCCGTCTGACCGGCGACAGCCGCTTGCGCGTCCATCTTCGATACATCGATCGCATCTAGACCAAGCTTCTCCTTTGCAAACTTCACGCGCTTCGGATCGGAGTCGAGGATCATCACGCGCTTCGGGTTGTGCCGCAGGGCCGCGGCAGCACAGAACATCCCAACCGGACCTGCGCCCACGACGACGACCGTGTCATCTCGTTCGATGCCGGCGAGGGCGGCCGCGTAGAAGCCGGTCGCAAGCACGTCGCCACCGAACAGTGCCTCCTCATCGCTCAGCCCCGCCAGGCCGCCAGACAACGTCCGGAGGTTCAGGTCTGCATTCGGGACCCGGACGAGTTCTGCTTGAGCACCATCGAGGTCACCGGTCAGCGCGCCGAGACCAAGGGCTCTGCGGTTCTTGCAGTGGTTGAACCGTCGCGCCGCGCATGCCGAGCATTCACCGCATGCGATGAGGAACGAGCCCAGGACCCGTGTGTCCTCGTGATGGCGAGCGACGGAATTGCCGAGAGACACGATCTGGCCGACGAACTCGTGCCCGATCACCCCGCCCTCGCGCATGCCCGGAGTCTTCCCGTGGATGACATGGAGGTCCGACGCGCAGATCGCTGTCTTCTTTACCGCGACCAAGGCGTCGCCGTCCTCCTGGATCGTCGGGTCCGCGACCTCGTCGACCTTTACGCCCTTACCGGTGAAGACGACCGCTCTCATGCCTTCGATCCTGCCTTAGCTATGCGCTCCTCCGCCAGCGTCACGTATTCGGCGTTCGTCTCGTAGCCGACGTAGTGGCGACCGGTCTCGATCGCGGCGACGGCCGTCGTTCCAGAGCCCAGGAACGGATCCAGGACGAGGTCATCGAGATACGTGTAGAGCTCGATGAACCGGCGGGGGAGCGCGACGGGGAATGGCGCGGGATGCCCGATGCGGTTCGCAGACTCCGGCTGGATGTCCCACACCGATGTCGTCGCCTCCAGGAACTCCTCTTTCTCGATCGTCGAAGTTCCCTTGCGTATCCGTTGGAACCGACCCTTGCTGAAGGCGAGGCAATGTTCGTGCACGTCTCGGAAGATCGGGTTCGAGGCAGACATCCATGAGCCCCATGCCGTCGATCCGCCAGATGCTTTGCCCTTGCGCCAGATGACTTCACCGCGCATGAGGAACCCGAGCTCTTCCATCATCACCACGATCCGAGACGATAAGGAGATGAACGGTCGGCGGCCGAGGTTCGCGACGTTGACGACCGCCCGGCCCCCAGGCTCGAGGACCCGGTACGTCTCCGTGAACACCCGTTTAAGCAGCTCGAGGTATTCCTCGAACGTCGTGTCCGAGTCGTAGTCCTTGCCCACGTGGTACGGCGGCGACGTCATCATCAGCGACACACTGTTGCTGGCGAGCTCGCGCATGTCCTCGGCCGAATGACCGAAGACCCGATCGACATCCACCGAGACGTTGACTTCGGTATCGGTGGACTCCACGGCTTCCCCTAGCGACCTGGCGTAGAACTTCGAGGCGTCGTGGTTCTCGCGGCTCGACGCGCCGAACGAGCGGGTCGACGTGCCGCGCTTGGGCTCGGTTGGAGGGGAATCGGTGGGCATAGTGGCTCGTTATCCTGAGTGAGAAGTCCCTATTTGGAAAGAGTCACAGCATGACCGACCCGATAACCGTTTACTCCACGACCTGGTGCGGGCACTGCAAACGCCTGCTCCGCCAGCTAGATGAGGCTCATATCGAATACACCGTGGTGGATCTCGACGAGCATCCTCACCACGGCGCACGGATCGAGGCCAAGACCGGTGGCTACCGCACCGTTCCCACCCTCGAGGTAGGCCATCAGCTGCTCGTGAACCCCTCGATCATCCAGGTCCAGCAGGCCCTGGCCTCATAACCCGACTTTGTCACTATAGTAAGGTAGGAACATGGCTAACTATCGGGACTTCCTCAAGCAGGTCAAGGAACAGGTCCGAAGGACCACGATCGACGAGGTCCGGGACCGCCTGGCGCGCGGCGAGCGGATCCAGTTCCTCGACGTGCGCGAGGACGACGAGACCAAGGACGGCATCCTCCCCGGGGCCGTGACCCTGTCCCGGGCCCACTTCGAGAGCCGGGTCGAAGATGTCCTCCCCGACAAGACCGCGGAGGTCGTCATCTATTGCGCCAGCGGGCAGCGCAGCGCGTTCGCGGCTCGGACCCTTGGTGAGCTCGGCTACACGAACGCCGTCTCGCTGGACGGTGGGTTCAACCGGTGGAAGGACCTCGGCTACGACTATGACGTCCCCAAGGCTCTGTCCTCGGACCAGCGCCACCGCTACTCGCGCCACATCCTTCTGCCCGAAGTCGGCCAGGAAGGACAGCTGAAGCTTCTCGAGTCGAAGGTCCTGTTGATCGGGGCCGGCGGACTTGGCTCGCCCGCGGGCCTCTATCTCGCGGCCGCGGGGGTCGGCACGATCGGCATCGTGGATGACGACGTGGTCGAAGAGTCGAACCTGCAACGGCAGGTGATCCACGATGCGGACACACTCGGCGAGCTAAAGGCCGAGTCTGCAAAGGCGCGGATACAGAAGCTCAACAAAGATGTGAAAGTCATCACGCACCCCGTCCGACTGAACACCAAGAACGTGGCCGAGATCATCTCGGGCTACGACGTGGTCGTCGACGGGTCGGACAACTTCGACACGCGCTATGCGCTGAACGATGCGGCGGTTCCTCTGCGTATCCCGGTGGTTCACGGCTCGATCTTCAGGTTCGAGGGGATGGTGTCGACGTTCGTGCCCTACGACGGGCCGTGTTATCGCTGTCTCTATCCCGAACCCCCGCCTCCAGAGCTCGCACCGAGCTGCAGCGAGGCCGGCGTCCTCGGTGTACTTCCGGGCATCGTCGGGTGCCTTCAGGCCAACGAAGCTCTGAAGCTCATCATCGGGTACGGCGAGCCATTGATGGGCCGC
This sequence comes from Actinomycetota bacterium, assembly GCA_034665745.1. Classification (GTDB taxonomy): domain Bacteria; phylum Actinomycetota; class CADDZG01; order CADDZG01; family WHSQ01; genus JAXDJJ01. The sequence continues at coordinate 14,242 of JAXDJJ010000047.1, forward strand.
CTGCTCACTTTCGATGCCCACACGACTCGCTTTGGTGAGGTCAAAGCGCGTCGGGATCCCAGCTGCCCGACCTGTGGCGAGGGCGCTGCCCAGGCGGTCAAGACCCTCGAAGGGGCAGGAACACTCTCGGCGTAGTCGAACTTCTCTCCGGAGGGGATCTAGAAAACTCTGGAGGAGACGAAAGTGCGCCGCGCCGTTACAGCATTCCTAGCTACAGCCCTGGTCGCTGCCTTGACGCCGGTTGCATCCGGTGCCGGCGGCACGCAGATCGGGACCGCCAAAAGGATCTACCACCCGGATGGGCCCGGCGACGCGACCGTGGTCGCGGTCATCGACTTCAACTTCATCCCGTACCACTGGGACTTCCAGGCCTCCAAGATGCCCCAACACCAAGACCAGGTTGCGACGAATGACCTGCCCCTGAACGAGGCCCCCGACAAGTGGCTGCCCGGGTTCCCGTCGCCCAAGAAGTTCGACTCGTACAACAGACTCGACCTCACCTTGGAAGAGAAGAACAAGGACGCCGACCTCGCAACGAACATGGCCTTGGACCGCCCCAAGTGGGATGCGATCCTGCCGAGCACCAAAGACAAGGTCAACTACTACTGGATGCCCGGCACCAAGGTGATCGGTGCCGTGGACTTCGGAAACACCAAGGTCCTCGGAGTTCCGGGCGACCACGGGCAAGGCACGACCAGCTCGTCGGTCGGCAACCTGCACGGGACCTGCCCCGAGTGCCTCCTGATGTTCATCAACATCAACGGCGCCAGCAACACTGGTGTCGAGCAAGCGATCGAGTGGGCCATGGATCAGCCATGGATCGACGTCATAACGAACTCGTACGGCTTGAGCGCAGCGGTGCGTGACCGCTTGTATTCGGGTTCGAACGTCGAGGCCCAACGCAAAGCCACCGAACGCGGTCAAACGATCTTCTTCTCTGCAGGTAACGGCAACGACGGGGCTTTCGTCGCTCCGAACACCACTAGCTTCTCGTCCCAAGAAGGCCCCGACTGGATCGTCACCGTCGGCGCGGTCAGCCCCGGAGAGGACAACTACTACTACCGCAAGGGCTACACGGGTGACGCCGCCGATAAGCAGGCGTATCACGCGTCCTACTCGGGGGCCGGGAAACCAGTCGATATCGCAGGGATCGGTGGCAACTATCCGACCGCGTACACAGCGAAGACCGTCAGCGGTACCGGCGACTCAGGGTTCGGCGGAACCTCGAACGCAACACCCCAAACCGCTGGCACCTACGCACGCGCTCTTTACATCGCAAGACGCGACCTTGTCGGCGCCAGTCGCATACAGAAGGGCGGCGTCATCGCTCGCGGTCGCCGTTACAAGTGCGGAGCCGCGCGACTCGCCTGCGAGTTGGCCGACGGCAAGCTGACCGCGGCCGAACTGCGCATGCGTCTGTTCCTTGGGGCGATCCACACCGACACCGGGATGTCGCCGGCGGGCTACGGAGCGGCCCCCGCCATAGGCGAGGACGAGTTCGCCAACGAGGGCCACGGTAGCTACTTCGGTCGCGAGACCGGTCGGATCGAGGACTGGCTCGAAGAATTCGAACGTATCCGTGCTCCTCTAGAGGGCCGCGACAAGGCACTGGAGCGCCCTGACGGTGAGCTCGAGTGGATGATCGTTGACTCGTTCTGTCGCCAGCACCTGTGGGGCAATTGGAAGGGTGGGTACTACATCGACGGGAAAACGGACCTGCCGGGTCCGGACCCCATGTGGCCGGCGCGCTCGTCGATCGAATCGACCTGCCCCTACATGCAGCCACCGCTGTAGTTAGCATCGCGGCCATGAAGGTCGCCGTTATCTCAGATACGCACACCGAGGGGATGACCCGCGCGGTGCCGTCAACAGCATGGCCGTATCTGCAAACCGCCGACCACATCCTCCATGGTGGAGATGTCGTGGATCCCAGCTTGCTCGATGAGATGAAGAGCCTCGCTCCGGTGTCCGTGGTGATGGGCAACTGTGACGCGATGGATGTCCGGGACTGGGGAGCCGCCGACGATGTGATCCTCGAGCTCGGCGGCATCAAGATCGGGATGGTTCACGATGCCGGCGTGACAGCGGGACGACGCGAGCGCATGCGCAGGCTCTTTCCCGGTGTGAGGGTCGTCGTGTTCGGTCACTCACACATGCCGGTGAACGAAGACGATGGCGAGCTGCTGTTGTTCAACCCCGGCAGCCCCACATGGAAACGCAAAGCGCCGTTCCCCTCGATGGGCTTGTTATGGATCGAGAACGGCAACGTCGAGGGTGAGATATTCCCCGTATGAGCCAAACCGATGTCGCGAGTCTCGGCACGATCCTCGGTGTGTGGGCGCATCCCGATGACGAGACCTATCTATCGGCGGGGTTGATGACCCAAGCCATCCGCAATGGCCAGCGCGTCGTGTGTGTGACCGCGACGAAAGGCGAAGCGGGTTCGCAGGACGAAGAACGGTGGCCTCTCGCTCGGCTCGCGGCCATCCGCGAGGCCGAGCTCATGGAATCGCTACGGATCCTCGGCGTGACCGAGCACCACTGGTTGGACTACCCGGATGGCGGTTGCGACAAGGTCCCTGGCAACGAAGGAACTGCGAAGGTCGCGGCCCTCATCGAGGCGGTACAGCCGAACACGGTGCTGACCTTCGGTCCTGATGGTCAAACCGGTCACCCCGATCACATCGCGGTCTGCGACTGGACGACCGCCGCGGTGCAGCAGTCAGGCTCGGCCGCACAGCTCTACTACTCGACCGTGACGCCGGAATGGTGGGCAGGCCCGGGGACGGTTCTCGATCAGCATGACGTTTGGTTCGCCGGCAGACCCTCGATCACCGAGCCCGACGACCTCGCCATCAACTTCGCGCCCGATCCCGAGCTGATGGAGCTCAAGTACCAGGCGATCTCGGCTCAGGAGAGTCAATCGGCCGGATTGCTTGCCGCTATCGGCAAGGACTTCTTCATGCAGTTCGGCGGAGAAGAGACCTACCGCAACCCCTAGGTGGGGCCCGGTCAGTCCTGCTTGAGGACCCTGTCTATCCAGACGAACGGGTCCTTCAGCTCGCCGTAGGTCGGGAGGTTGTCGGGGGCGTCCCAGACCCGATTCAGGGCCGTGAGGCCCTCGAGCTGCTCCACGGCGGCACAGAAGGTCGCCCCGGTGGTCAAGAGGTCGCGATCCAGCGAGAAGCCGAGCACGCTCGCTAAGAGGTCCTTGGCCTCACTCGTCGTGGCCCGTTGCCGGGCAACGACCTCGGAGATCCTCGTCGGATCACCGAACAGCTCTGTCGCTACCGTGTCGCTGGCGCGGGTGGCGTAGCCCTCGTGCAGACCGACGAACGCGCGCACGCGATCCAGAGCCTGCTGGTGACCGGTGGTGGGCACGAGAGGGATCGAGGCATCTATCGCGACCCCCTCCTGCATCGCTTCGAGTCCTAACGTCTGAAGATCGACCAACCGGCGTTCCATCTCGCTCGTGTCGATCTCGATCGCGTCGATAAGGGAGGTCATCAGGTTTCGACGATAGGGCGCGACCCACGGCACCCCTTGCACAACCATGTAGCGCGCGACATCTTGCACCGCGACGAACCTGATCACTGCCTCCGGATCGAGTTCGTAGTCGTCTGCGAGTTTCTCGATGTTCGGCAACACCAAGACGATCCCGTTCTCTCCTTCGCGCGGGATAGACGGATCGAACCCCGAGATGACTTCACGCGCGAGATGTCCAACCAAGGTGCCGGACTGAAGACCCATCAGCAGTGGCCCCACCTGCTTCATCACTACTTTCATCTGTTGCATCGACTCGTCCTCGCCACCTTGGTTCGAGAACTCGTCGACGAATCTCGTTGCAAGGCGCTCGAGTAGCCATCGCCAGGCAGCGAGGGTCTTCGTTGCCCACCCCGAGCGAGACACGCCTTCACTCGTTATCGGTTCGATAAGAGGGAGCCGCGTGTAGCCGGCGAGCAATGTCTCGGATGCGTGCACACTCTCGGCGAGCACGCGACGACGCGCGTCGTTAACCGGAGTCTGCGCGACGCCTTCGGTTGCAACGGTGTCCGCGACCTGCCCGGCTACCTCGAGATTGATCGGTCCATCGCCAGACGAAGCGAGCAGACGTTGGATCTCGCGAAAAAGCGGGATGTCGCCGAACGGTTCAGGATCCACGTTTCTGATTGTCCCGCAGGCCGGTGACCTGCGTAGAAACACCTTTAAGGAGTTCGCGGAAACCCCTCTGTTACCCTGCGTGTGCGATAGGCGCCGGTCGAGAGTGTTGCTTTCCTGGTGCCGACTTGCGGGCAGTATCCAAAGACATAAAAGGAGTCGAAACGTGATCTACCTGACTATCTTCCTTGCCGTCGCGGGCGCGGGCATCGGGATCCTGTGGCTCCATCAGCGACGCCAACGTAGCCACCTTCACTCGGTGAATGGCTTCCGCTCCGACCTCGAGCGCATCACGGCTCACCAGATCGTGCTTCCCGACGCGCGCCCCACTCGGCAGCGCGCGGTCCCGAGTAAGCCTGGAGGCAAACTCAGGCCCGAGCCGCTCGACCCCGAACGCCGCGAGGCTGCACGTAGAAGGCTCGAACGACGCAGAGCCGCCGGGTCTAGCGCGCGCAGCTAGCAGACAAGTCTCATGGCCCGCGACCTTGCGATCGACCTAGGCACTGCCAACACCCTCGTCTATCAAAAGCAGAAGGGCATCCTCTTCGCGGAACCCACCGTGATCGCGTTGAACAAAGAGACCGGCGCGGTACTCGCGATGGGTGAAGAGGCATGGCAGATGATCGGGCGCACGCCCGGTTACATCGTCGCGGTTCGCCCGTTGCGGTCGGGCGCGATCTCGGACTTCGAAGTTACCGAGAAGCTGATCCGCTTGATCTTGCAACGCTCGGGCGTCAACAAGTTCGCGCGACCCAAGGTCTTGATCTGTGTTCCAAGCGCGTTGACGGAAGTCGAACGACGCGCGGTCGAAGAAGCTGCTTTGTCGGCCGGGGCTCGCACCTGTTTCCTCATCGAGGAGCCCATGGCAGCCGCCATCGGGGCCGGGCTCCCGATCCACGAGCCCCTCGGGAACCTCGTGGTGGACGTGGGCGGGGGTACCAGCGAGGTGGCCCTGATCTCGATGGGCGGGATCGTCACGAACACGGCCGTGAGGGTCGGTGGCTTCGACCTCGATGCGGCGATCCAGAACTGGGTGCGCCGGGAGTACACGGTCGCGATAGGCGAGCGGACCGCTGAGCGCATCAAGATCGCCATCGGGTCGGCTTTCCCCCTTGCCCAGGAGGAGAAGGCCGAGCTCAGAGGGCGAGACCTGGCTACAGGGCTTCCAAAGACGATCCTCATCACTTCGGAAGAGATCCGCGAAGCGATCGCCGAGCCCATCCGCACGATCGTCACTGCGGTGGTCGAGTGCATCGGTGCGTCCCCGCCGGACCTCGTGCAGGACGTCCTTACTCACGGCATCACGTTGACCGGAGGGAGCGGGATGCTCTCGGGCCTCGACATGCTCCTGTCCCAGGAGACCGAAGTGCCGGTCCACATCACCGAGCAGCCTCTCGAGGCCGTCGTCATGGGGGCCGGGCGATGCCTGGAGGCGTTCGGCAATCTCAAATCCGTGCTTCTGGCGAATCGCTAGAACCCACTCGACCGTAGGGTTCGTCCATGCAGCGTGACGAGTTCGAACCTCCCCAACATCCGGACGCGCAACCGGTAAAAGCCGTGCCGGTATGGCGGTGGGTAGCGATATCCGTGTTGATGGTGGCCCTGACCGCGGCCGCGATCTTCGTTCCGATCCCGATCGTCTTCCTGTACCTGCCCGGCCCCGTTCGCAACGTCGAAGAGCTGGTCAAGGTGAGTGACGGCCGGGTCTATTCCTCCGAGGGCGCGTTGTACATGACGACGGTCTCGGTCGACACAGATGTCAGCTTCGTCGAACTCATCATCGCGGCGATCTCTCCCGATCAACGAGTCGTGATGAAGGAAGACGTGACCGGCGGCCAGTCACTCGAGCAACTCCAGACCGAGCAGCAAGCAGAGATGGAGAACAGCCAAGCGAACGCCCGCCAGGTTGCCTTCAGCGAACTCGGCCTGGACCACCCCACCGGTGACGGCGCCAAGGTCGTGACCACGATTACAGGGGCGCCTGCAGATGGAGTGCTGGAACCCGATGACGTCATCGTCGCAGTCGACGGCGAGCCGATCGAGACGACCTGCGACGTTGGCCGGGCCATCGATGGTCACGACACGGGCGACGAGATCACCGTCACCGTGACCCGTGATGGGAGAGAACGTGATTTCGATCTGAAGCTCGTGCCCAACCCGATCGATGGATCGCCGGGGTTCATAGGGGTGCAGATGCGCACGGTCCACTTCCAGTTCGATCCCGGCGTGACGGTGGATTTCGAGACTGGGCAGATAGCGGGGCCATCGGCTGGCTTGATGCTGTCTCTGGCCCTCTACGACCTACTCACCCCCGAAGATCTGACGGCCGGGCATCAGATCGCAGGGACGGGCACGCTCGAATGTGATGGTGGGGTTGGACCGATCGGGGGCATCCAGCAGAAGGTGGCTGGGGCCCGGGCCGAGGGGGCCGAGATCTTCCTCGCTCCGCTTGCGAACGTTGAAGAGGCACGTGCTGTGGCTCACGGGATCAAGATCGTTCCCATAGGCACCTTCGACGATGCGGTGGAGTACCTCGGGGGTTTGGAATAGATAGGGGAAACTGACCCGAGATGTTTGAGCGATTCCTAGCGGTTCCGCTGCACTTCACGATCGAGTTCCTCGGGTTCCTAGTGGTCGCCGGGGGTGCATTCCTCGTGCCCAGCCGGCCCTCGTTGATCCCAGGCACACGAGCGAACCGCCTCGTCGCCGCGAGCGGGTTCGCCTCGCTTGCCATCGCCCAGGTCCTCCATGGCGGTTCCTTCGGGGTCGCGGACTACGACGGGGCCCAGATCTTGATCGCGTTCAAGACCCTCGGTATGGCCTTGATCCTCATGGGCATCGTGGGGGCCGCGCGGCCCTCGGCGGCGGGGATGGCGTTCGCTGCAACTCCGGAAGCCTCGCAAGGCGTGGTGGGCTTCTTGCCCGCTGTATCCGCCGGCATCGTCGCCTTGATGGCTCTGGCGGCATCGATGCGTTCGTCGAAGGAACTCCGGCGCCTCGCCCTCGGGATGGTCCTGATCGCGATCGCGGAGGGACTGATCCCTCTGGCGGATACGAGCGACACCGCGCGCCTCGCCGGGAGCTACGAGCTCTTATCGCATGTCATCAGGACGCTTGGGTACTTCGGCGTTGCCGCGTGGCTATGGACCGGTGTCCGGTCGAGCATCCGCACCCGCTTCGTAGCGTCGTTCGTTGCGCTCCTTGTCGTCGTCGTTCTGGCGCTCTCTTCGGCATTGACGGGCGTCATCGCGAACAACGTAGAAAGCAGCGAGCTCGAGCGCGTGTCGGGCCAGGTGGACCAGGTCGAGCGACTGCTTGGTGGCTCCAACCTCCGCGCCATGGCACAACAGGTGCAGGGGGCCGCGGGGGCAAAGAACATCACGTGCGCCATCACACCCTGTTCCGATCTCGCGATAGCCCCGCAAGTTGCTGCCGCCGCGACTCAAGCAAACCCGCTCGTCAAAGCAGACCTCGTCGTGCTTGCCCGCATGTCGGAGTCACCGAGCAACGGGAAGCTGCTTGGCTACTCGGGCAACGGCGGCAACGTCAGCGGGGGCAAGGTCAAAGTCCTCAAGACGGAGGACGTTGTAGCTCTGTTGGGAACCGCCCCCGTGCAAGTGGTGCTTACCGAAGTTGGCGCCGACAGCAGCGTCGACCTGGTTCGGGTCGGCGAGTCGGCGGCTGTGGTGGGCGTGTCGCGGGTTCCTCCGGATTCTCGGAGAGCCTCGGGCATCGTCGTGCTCGTCGACTTCTTGGATTTCCTCACGGTCGACGACATCAAGCGAAACGTCGGTGGCACCGCGGCTTCCCTCGTGATCGGCAAGAAGGTGGCCGCCACGACCCTGAGCCGGGATGTGACGGCGACCGATCTGGTCCCCACCACTCTTCGCGAGGATCTCGATTTCGCGAAGGGCGGGATCATCGCCGAGCCTCAGGAGATAGGAGGCGCCACCTATTACAGCGCGGTGACCGCGCTCGAGAGTGATGATGGCTTCGACGTTGGCTACCTCGTTCTGAGTTCACCGTCGAGGTCCGTGACCTCTGCACGAGAGAACGTGACGCGGGTGCTGTTCCTCGTCGCACTGGCGGTTGGCGCCATCGTCCTCATGCTCGCCTACTACTCGGGAAGCCGGATCACTCGCCCGATCCAGACCCTGACGGAAACCGCGCAACGCATCCGTGAAGGAGACCTCAAGGCGCAGGCTGAGGTTGCCGGTGAGGACGAGGTAGGTCAACTCGGCGAGACGTTCAACGAGATGACCTCTTCGTTGTTCCGCATGACGAACGATCTGAGGCAAGCGGCGCGCGACGAGCACACATTGCGTGCACAGGTCGAAGCGATCATCGAATCTATGGCCGATGGGTTGGTCGCGGTCGATGCCGACGGCAAGGTCATCGCGTTCAACCGCGAGGCGGAACAGATCACCGGGCTGAAGGCGAAGTCCGTTACCGGCAAGCCGATCGAGAAGGTCCTTGATGCAAGGGACGGACAAGGCGGGAAGGTCACCCTGCCGATCTTCGATCTCGCCGAAGGCTCGGTCGGTGGCGTATTCATCCACCGCAAAGGCGACCAGGTTCCGGTGTCTGTCGTGAGCGCGGCCCTGCGCACGGAGGAGGGCGAGACCGACGGTGGCGTTGCAGTGTTGCGCGACATGACTCGCGAGCGGGAGGTCGAGCGGATGAAGTCGGAGTTCCTTTCCAACATCTCGCACGAGCTGCGCACTCCTCTTACGCCGATCAAGGGCTACGCCGAGATCCTCGTGAAGAAGGAGATCCCTGCTGCGAAGGTCAAGCAGTTCACCCAGGGGATCCTCGAATCGACCGGGAAGCTCGAACGCATCGTGGAACTGCTGGTCGACTTCGCGGCCCTCGAAGCGGGCCGCTTGTCGCCTCGGTCGGCGTCGGTAGATCTCGCCGCGATGGTCGAGAAGGTCGCCGGTGAGTGGGAGCTGAGAACACCGAGGCACACGGTCGTCACCGCGGTGGGGGACAAGCTGCCGATGGTCATAGGCGACGAGCGTCTCCTGAAACGATCCTTGGAAGAGATCCTCGACAACGCAGTGAAGTTCTCTCCCCAGGGCGGCACGATCACCTTGGAGGCGATGAGCACGGGCCGTCAGAACGGCGACGAGCGCCGGCGGAGGACTCGCACGGTCGAGGTCGTGGTGTCCGACGAGGGGATCGGGATCCCCGAGGAGGATCTGGCCTCGGTCTTCTCGGATTTCCACCAGCTGGACGGATCCGAGACCCGTTCGTACGGGGGCCTGGGGCTGGGGCTTGCCTTCGTTAGGCGCATCGTCGAGGCGCACGACGGCAGCGTGAGCGTGGAGAGCGAGCTCGACCACGGAACCCGCCTGACCGTCAGCCTCCCAGCCGCAAAAGCTACGGCTCCAGGCGCAGATAACTAGTTAATCTGGGCTATTCACATACGCCCCCAACATGCGCAGAATCTCGTATATCGGACTTAAGTAGGACATAGGGCATTCCGACAACCCAAGGAACGATGAAGAAATTCGCCATTCCTCTCGTGATGTTTCTCTTCGCCGGGGCGGCTTGCTGGCCGTTCGACGGTGAAGAAGCCCTTGCTGCGATGACCCTGCGGAAGCCGGGCGGCGGCAAGGTGCAGATCGTGCGCGCCTCTCAAGAAACCATCACAGTTGGCGCCGAGGATGTGTCCGTACAGCCGGGCGACATCATCCGTACATACGAAGGTGCCCTCGCACAGGTCGCGCTCGAAGGCGAACGTGTCGCATGGGTCGGGGGCCGCGCCCAGCCAAGTGCAGGCGTGCCACAAGCCGAGATGAAGATCGTCAGCACCTCGAGCGTCGAGAACCAGACCGGAACCGTGATGGCCGAAGCCACCGATCCGATGAAGATCCGTTTCGGCGACGCGGTTGCGAGCGGGACCGAAAGCGTTTTCCGAGTCGACCGGCGCTCGGGCTACACCCGGGCCGCGTCGTACGAGGGAACCGTGCGCGTCGCAGCACCAGGCGAGGCGAACGTGGTTCTCGAGCGTCTCTTCGAAGCTCCCGCCACAGCGAGCGATCTCCGTGCTCCGCGGCCATATCAACTCGACCCGGCGGACCCCTTCGATGGCAAGCAGTTGGGCGATGTCATCGAGCTTGAGAAGACCCTTACGACGTTGTCGCTCGGATTCGTCAACCAACTCGGCAAGCAGAAGCCCCCGCTGGCGTACTTCAACGCATTCGCCGGAAACAAGGACGTCAGCCACATCAAGCGCTACATGAGTCGTCCGACGGTCGACCTGTTGCTGGGCTTCACCGTTGCGTTGAACACGAAGGCGTATCCGTTCGCCGATGCTTTGGACGAAGCGTTCCGCAATCGCGATAGCGGCGGGTCGTGGGGAGTCGTTGCATCGATACTGCGCTCGAATCCCAAGCTCCTACTCGCCGACCTCGAGGGGATCATCGAAGCTAGTCAGGTCGTCGCCGGTGGGACGGGCGAGAACCCGGTGTTCAGCGCTGGCGCTGCGAAGGACGCAAGCTCTGGTGTTGGTTCGCAACCAGGTGACACGAGCGGTGGCGGCGACAACGGTGATGGCACCGTGGCTCAACCGCCGGACGACGGTGGCGGCAACGAACCACCCCCCGACCAGGCCGAGGATTGCAGCAGCGGCCCCGAGTGTGACGTCAAGGACATCACCGACGGATTGCCGAACGGCCCGACCCCTCAGCCGAGCCCTTCGAACATCCTGGATGGGGTAAAGCCCTAGCCCTGCCTCACGGGTAGATTGCGTGGATGGGGCAGGTTGTTCTGGTGGCGGAGGACGATCCAAGCGTTCGGATGACGATCGAATTCGTCCTGAACGACGAGGGGTTCGAGGTCTTACTCGCAGAGGATGGCGAGCAGGCCCTGAAGGTCGCCCTCGAGTCGAAACCAGACATCATCTTGCTCGACCAGATCATGCCGAAGATGGATGGCAAAGAGGTCCTGACCGCCTTGCGCAGCAACGATTCCACGAAGGACATCCCCGTGCTGGTTCTCACCGGCATGGCCCGAGGCGAGCCGTCCGAGTGGCCTGGAGCCACGTTCGTGGGCAAGCCGTTCTCTCCCGATGCTCTGGTCCAACGGATCAGAGAGGTTCTCGCGCGGTAACCAGATAAGCGTTTAGCCTCCACCCAGATGTCAACCAGACAACGACGAAGGCCCCGGCGCAGTTTCTTCATAATCGCCTTCATCGTTCTGTTGATTGCTTCCGGAGCGATCGCCCGCTTCTACACGGATGTTCTGTGGTTCCAAGAGGTGGGCTTCTCCTCTGTCCTGTGGACCACCCTGGGCACTCAGCTCGGCCTCGGAGTCGGAGTCGGCATCGTGGGGGCCCTGGTCGCGTGGGGGAACCTCAGGCTGGCACAGCGCGTGGCGCCGCCGTACCGAAGGGTCGAGGTCGCCGGGCGGGTCGACCCATTGGATCGCTACCGCGAGGTCTTCGGACCGTTCATCTCGTGGATACGGATCGGGGTCGCCGCATTCATCGGTTTTTCGGTCGGAGCCACAGCCGGCAGTGGGTGGCAGGACTTCCTTCTCTGGCGCAATCGGGTCTCATGGGGCGAGGTCGATCCGCAGTTCGGCAAGGACATCGGCTTCTACGTCTTCCAACTGCCCTTCTTCAGCACCTTGCTCGGCTGGGCCTGGTTCATCGTCATCGCATCGCTCGTCGTTTCGGTTGCAGCGCACTTCTTCCACGGTTCGATCCGCCCAGAGGCCGGGCTGCGCGGCGTCTCGTCGGGCGCGATGGCACACATCTCGGTGTTGCTCGGCCTTCTCGGGCTGATCAAGGCGGTGCAGTACTGGTTGGGTCAGTACTACCTGAACTACTCGCCTAGAGGTGTCGTCGACGGAGCGAGCTATACGGATGTTCATGCGCAGTTACCCGCGCTGAAGTTGCTGGCGATCATCTCGGTGATCTCCGCGATCCTGTTCTTGGTCAACATCTGGGCGCGTCGTTTGTCGTTGCCGTTCGCGGCCGTGGGCATCTGGATCCTCACCGCTGCCCTAGCCGGTGGCGTGTTCCCGTTCGCGGTACAGAAGTTCTCGGTCGATCCCCAAGAGCTCGTTCGGGAGCGCCCATTCATCGATCGCAACATCACGGCGACCCGGGACGCGTTCGGCCTCTCCGCGATCGAGAGCCAGGATTTCTTGGCATCGACCGACCTGACGTCCGAGGAAGTCACCACGAATGACGCGTTGTTCGACAACATCAGGCTGTGGGATCCCGACATCCTCAAACTCGGGTACGCGCAGCTCCAGGCACTCCGCACCTACTACCAGTTCCAAGACGTCGACATCGATCGCTACGAGATCGGTGGCGTTCCGCGCCAGGTGCTGTTGTCGGCACGAGAGCTCTCCTTGAGTGATCTCCCCGAGACCTCGAGGACGTGGTCGAACGAGCACCTTCAGTTCACCCACGGATTCGGGCTAGTTGCGAGTCTTGCCAACGCGCGTACCGGAGCTGGACAACCGGACTTCCTCGTCAAAGACGTTCCGGGCACGGTGGCGCCAGACGCCGAGTCGCTCGGGTCCGAACAGCCCCGTCTCTACTTCGGAGAGGTCTACGAACCGGGTGAGTACTCGATCGTTAACTCCGGTCAGGACGAGCTGGACTATGCGAGCCAGAACGAGGTCGTCAGGAGCAACTACGACGGTCACGGCGGCATCGACATCGGCGGTCCCTTGCGCCGTGCAGCATTCGCCTTGCGTGAAGGCGATCCGAACCTGGTCCTGTCGAGCCTCATCGAAGGCGACTCACGCATCCTCATCTACAGGAACGTCCGTGACCGGGTTCGGAGGACTGCGCCATTCCTGTCGCTCGATCACGATCCCTACCCGGCGGTCGTTGACGGTCGCGTCGTCTGGATCCTCGACGCTTACACGACGACGTCGATGTACCCATACGCACAGCATTTCGACGCTGACGAGATCATCACCGAGCAAGAAACGGGTGTTCTGCGCGGTGACATCAACTACGTCCGCAACTCCGTGAAGGTGGTTGTTGATGCCTACGAAGGCACCATCGATTACTACATCGTCGACGACACCGACCCTCTGATCCAAGCGTGGGCGAAGGTCTTCCCCGACCTCTTCACCGCGGGCGAGCCTTCCGATGACCTGAAAGCGCACTTCCGTTACCCGGAAGACCTCTTCAACCTGCAATCCGATGTGTACCTGACGTACCACATGACCCAACCGGATGACTTCTACGCGAAGGAAGACGTGTGGGGCATCCCGATCAACCCGACGAGTGCTAACGGGACCTCGGTTGTGAAGTCCCCGCTCGTGGAACCGACTTATCTACTCATCACGTTGCCGGGGGAAACGGAACCCGAGTTCGTTTTGTCCCGTCCCTTCTCGCCACGCGCACGCAACAACATGATCGCGTTGATGATCGCGCGCTCCGATCCTGACCACTACGGCGAGTTCCTCACGCTCGACTTCCCCAGTGGCAAACAGGTGCCGGGCCCGATCCAGGTCGACAACGCGATCAACCAGGACGTCGAGATCAGCCAGACCCTGACGCTTCTTCGGCAGGGGGGCTCGACCGTCGACTTCGGATCCCTTGTGATCCTGCCGGTCGAGGATTCGATCCTCTACGTGCAACCCTTGTTCGTGACGGCGGAGAGCGTCGGGATCCCAGAACTGAAGCGTGTCGTGCTCGCCCTCGGCGAAGACGTCGTCATGGAGGAGACCTTCGAGGACGCCTTGGCCTCGCTCTTCGGCATCACCGCGCCCCCCGAGGACATCCCACCGCCGCCCACTACCGGTGGGGAGAAACCGCCTCCAACGACATCCTTGGACAAGCTCATCGCCGAGGCCGGGCGCGTCTACCAACAGGCGCAGCAGGCGTTGTCCGACGGCGATTTCGAGACCTACGGCCGCTTGATCGAAAAGCTGGGCCGGATCATCGCCGAGGCCGAGAGGCTGTCGAACTAAGCGAACCAAGGTGCTCATGTGGCGCCATAAGTTGTATCCAGCGACCCTCAGCGGTAGTCCCTGCGCCTTACGCGCTCCTGAGCGCTGTTAATCTGCCGGGGCAGGGTGGAGCAGTCTGGTAGCTCGCCGGGCTCATAACCCGGAGGTCGCGGGTTCAAATCCCGCCCCTGCAACCATGAGGTCGATCGTTCTTGCCGCTCTCGCTGGGTCTCTTCTGTTGGTCGTTGCTCCTGCGCAGGCCAGCCATCACCCGAACTCCTATTGCAGCGAGTCGGGTGACGTGTGCGCAAGCGCCCGCAAGATCGATGGAGAGCGCGTCTTCGGCATCTCAACAGCCGCCAACTATTTCGATGCCTACAGGGTCTGCGTGACGGCTCCCGACGATTCGAAGACCTGTCGCAACGGAATGATGCGTGATGGGAACGATGACGGCATCTGGACCGGACGCATGAGCTGGGCCGAGCGGTTCCCGAACGAGGGCCCGGGTGCGTACACCGTCAGGTGGACCGCCGAGGGCTATCGCTCGCCTCGGCTGGGGTTCCACCGCTAGTCAAGAACTGCGAACGCCCTTTTCACGGTCGGGCCTCTACGGGGACCTACGGACAGGCGGTGCTCAGCGCGAGGTCGAAGCAGTAGCTCGAGCCCTTGGTCGTCACGGTGATCGTTCGATAGTCGAAGCTCGTTTCCGGTTGGGCAGTCTTGCCGGAGAGTGCCGCTCGAGTGATCGTCGAGTCGGTGAGGAGGAACTCCACCGCCTTCACGTCGCCGATCTGGATAACGAGGGTTACCTCGGGCAGGTGCCGGCCTTCGGTGGCGCTCTTGATCAACAGCGACTCGGCGGGCTTCAGCTCGTGACGGACCAGCAATGGATCGAACGTGGCCTTGCCGGTGCCCGCGCCCCCCGATCCGGCGGACGAGCTTCCGGCCACCGCCCACGAGAACGAGCTGACGGCGAAGTCTGTGTCGGTCGCGGTCTGGCTCGAGGTCAAGCCGGTGACGGTAAGTGTGCTGGAACCCGCGGCGGCAACGGCGCTCAAGGCGGGAAGGAGGAACCAGGCGCACAGCACCGCGGCACCGAGAACGGAAGCAACCCTGAAGTAGCGAGAGCGCATGCCAAGCTCCTCTCTGGAAGGTGAACCGACATGCTAGAGCAACGCTGTCTAGGGGAGGGCGGTGAGCTCTTTCCAGGTCGCTTCGCTCGTGATCGGGAAGTCATAGAGACTCGCCCCTAACGCGTGGTTGTCCTTGATCGCCCGGATGAACCCACGTGCCGCCGGCACTCCCACGTCGTCGGCGATGCCCCCGATGACGTGGATCGCGACCTTCGGGTTTCCTGTCTCCTTGCGGATCGTTCTGATGTTAGAGGCGGTGTAGGTGCGCACACCCTTGTAGCCGTGTGTCTGGAACGTCGAGTAGGCCATCGGGACGATGACCTGGTAGCGCGCGGCCACCTCTTTGTACGGGAAGTCGGGCCAATAGCGTGAGTGCGTGTCGGGGATGATCGCACCCAGGGTGTAACCGGCGCCTGCAACCTTCCGCACCTTGCGCGTGAGGTCGAGCAACCGGTGGTTACGCAACCAGATGTTGTCAACGATGTCGGATTCGATATCCAGCGCGAACGAATCGAACCGTTCTCCGGCTCCGGTCCTGAAGTTGACGCCGGCGCGAGCGCGCCAGAAATCCTTCTCGGGGGTCTTGAACGACGGCACCGACCAACCAACGACGGTCATCTTGCGGCGGTGGGCACTGGCGATGAACTCGCCAACCTTCTTGGGCCAGACGATGGGAGCGGACGAACCATAAGTAGCAGTCTGGAGATAGATCGTGCGAACGCCGCGGTGAGCCATCCGCCGCACCGTCCAACTCGGGTTGCGCCATGGACTGCGGTCGAAGAGGTCGATCCACGAGCCGAGGCCTTGGTACGCGGTGAGATCGGGACCGCTCGCGAGAGGGATGCTGAGTTTCTTGGGTTTCGCTTCGGCAACGGTCCTGATCGGATCCTTCTTGGGGGCGTGCACGACGGGACGCACTTTCATTCTGGGAGCGACGGCGGCCATCGCAACCGGATGGCGCGAAGAGCGGATGACCGCTGGCTGCAGAGGTTCGGTCAACATCACGGCAAACGTATGGGCCGCGAATACGGCAAGGACCGCGAGCGCGGCCCTTCTGATGTCTTCGGTCGCCACCGAGCCTCCCAGGTTGTTAAGTCGGGTATGTCCGACTCAGTCTGGAGAGCGGGGGCCTCTCGATACATAGGTAATCAATGAAGCCGAGCAATGCTCGATTAGCTCGGGGCAGGCTCCAGGTCACGGCCCCCGCCGAGCAACGCCAACGGCCAGTACAGCACGAGGCCCGCGGCCAGTGCGATCGCGAGGTTCGTAGTGAGTAGACCGAGCACGCCGATCGTGATTGCGATCGCAAGATCGGTACCCCGCAAGGACGCGGCAAGCGACGAGTGGAAGAGCCCTGTGAACGCGAGGAACCCGGCAAGGACCGGGACGGGTACGAGCGCGATCAAAGTGAGTGCCGTCGGGCCGAAGAACAGACCAAGGCCAAGGAGGACGACTCCGATGATCAGGTTCATGCGGTAGGTGCGTGCGCCAGCTCGGTAATGCGCGGTCAAGCCACCCGACCCGTGACACATGGGCATCCCCGTCAGCATCCCTGCGGTGATGTTCGCGAGACCACACGAGAAGCTGATCGAACGCGGATTCACCTTGCGACTCTCGACCGGGAAGTAGCGGTGTTCCAGGTCGACGACGGCGACGACCGCATTCCCGAACGTGAGGGGGATCTGCGGGATCACCAGTAGCACGAAGGCCGATCCAAGGGTGGCGAGATCCAACGCGCCGTGGTTGAGGTGGGGATGCCACAGCGCGAACTCCATGTCCGGAACGGCGCCGGTCGAGATCAACGAGTAGATGACCGCCCCGACAACGAGGATCAGCGCCATCGGTAGGGGCTGAGTGCGCCGGGCCGCGACCGTGAGGATGACCGCCACCGCTATCGCGACCATCAGGGGGATGCCGGCCGCGTCCGGGGACGCCAACGTGATGGCCGTCTTGACGAGGATCAACCCCACGCCAAGCTGCAAACCACGGATGATCGGCACCGAGAACGCCTTGGCTATCCAGCGCGACGCTCCCGTGGCGGCAAGGACCATCAAGCAAGCACCGAGCACCACACCTGCGGCCGCCAGGGTCTCGGGTGGCAGCTTCCGAGCGATGGCTATGGCCGCGGCAGCCTTGATCGGCTGGACCGGCACCGGGACCTTGAAATACCAACCGGCGAGAAGGTAGAGGGCCCCGACCCCGCAGAGCACGGTCGCGGGATCGAGCCCGTTGCCGATAACGAGCGCGGCAACGATCGGCGCCAGTACCCCGAGGTCGCCGACCGACCCTGACGCGTCTTGCAACCAGCCACTCGATCGATCCATCGCGAGCGACCCTACGAGATTGAGCTAGCCCCGGGGCAAGGTGATGCGGAAACGCGCGCCACCATGGTCGGCGCGCTCGTAGGCAACATCGCCCCCCTGCGCTTCCACCAACGCTTTCACGATCGCAAGGCCGTAACCGACGGAACCGCTCTTGCGTTCTGTATTGAAAGGCTCGAAGAGGCCACCGAGCTCTTGTTCGGGCACACCTTGGCCACTGTCGGTGATATCGATCTCGACAGTGTCGGGTGTGGACCGCGCACTTATCGAGATGGGAGCCGCGCCATGGCTCAAGGCGTTGGATGCGAGATTGATGACGACTTGCTCGAACCTGCGCGGATCGGCTTTCACTCGGGTGCCTTCCGCGATATCGAGCGTGATCTCGTTGGCCCCTTCCAGGTAGGTCAAGGAGTCACGGATCAACTCTTGGACATCGACAGGTTCGGTTTGAAGTTCGAGACGCCCCTCATCCAAACGAGCCAGGTCCAAGAGATCGTTCGCGAGATGTTCCAACCGCCGGGCTTGACGATCGGCCGACTCGAGTAGTGCACGACGGTCCTCTTCGGCGACCAGGTCGCCACGAGCCAACAACGTTGTTGCCACACCTCGTATGACGGTCAGTGGACTGCGAACGTCGTGGCCGAGCATCGACACCAGCCCGGAGCGCATGCGATCGATCCGACGGATCTCGATGAGTGCTTCCTGTAACTTCGTTCGCTGACGGAGGAGGTCGCGCGCCATAAGGCCCGCAACCATCGCGATGATCCCGCCGACCCCCATCCGGAAAGAGATGCTGTTCCAGAGCAGGGGATTGTCGTAGCGACCCGCGGCCCAGACGTCGCGCGCGGCATAGCTGATGGCGATAGCGGCCCACGAGAACAACGCGCCCGGTAGTTGGAACAGGATCGCGCCTTCGAGTGGAGCGATGAACAGCACGGCCCAGATCTGCGTCTGGTAGTCGAACGCGTAGAGCCACACGAAAGCGGATAGCACCGCGACATCGAGCGCAAGTCCGAGCACGCCCACCGGGCGGGCGAAACGGCGCCCATTGGAGCCGCGGTGGATCGCCATCAGGACAGCGTTCCCGGCGACCAGGAAGGCCAGGAAGACGAAGGCCAGGGTCTTGTAGCCGCTCGGGTACGGGATCTCGTAGCCGAGGATCTGGATCGCAACCCACGGTGCAGCGAACCAACGAACGAGGATCATCGTGCCTGCGGCACGATGAAGATCATCGTTGGATCCAGGCTGGATCGTGTCTACCGTTGCGATGTCCGCCACCTTTGAAGGTTCTTGCCCAGCCGGCCCTCGGTCAATCCCCCTCGGCATATTGGGGATACTCATGCCCGCATGGACGCATCCAACGTCATAGAAGCGGCAGGCCAGCAGGCTCGGATCGTTGAGACCGGGTCGGGGACGCCGTGCGTCGTGCTGCATGGCTGGGGCGGACGTATCGAGTCGATGGCACCGGTCATCGACTGCCTTAGAGGGTCCTTCCGGGTCGTGGCGTTCGACCTCCCCGGATTCGGGCAATCGCCTCCGCCGGTCGGGGTGTGGGGGACGGCCGACTATGCGAGCTTCGTACGCGACGCTTTGGCCGGCCTCGGGATAGAGCGGGCGCACTTCGTCGGCCACTCCTTCGGCGCCAAGACGTCGCTGTACCTCGCCGCTACTTACCCCCAACTCGTCGACAAGCTTCTGCTCTGCGGCGCCTCGGGATTGCGCAGTGCTCCATCCACGAAGGCGCGGGTCAAACGACTGGCATCCCGTACCGCGCGCGCTGCCGGCAAACTCGGCCCCCCCGGGCGTGCGATCCGAGACGCTGCGTACAAACGTCTTGCATCCGAGGACTACCGGAACGCAGGTCCGTTGCGTCCGACATTCGTGAAGGTCGTGAACGAGGACCTATCGGACCTTCTGCCGTCGATCACCGCATCCACCTTGCTCATCTGGGGGACCGAGGACGACGCGGTTCCTGTGGCGCATGCTCGGAAGATGGAAGCAGCGATCCCCGATGCCGGTCTGGTCTTGTTCGAGGGAGCCGGGCACTTCGCCTACCTGGACGAACCCCAGCGCTTCTGCCGTGTGGCGAGGCATTTCCTCGGGGCTCCACTCGCATGAACCGCGCCGACCCGTTCACCGGCTACTCGCTCGTACTCCGGACGATCATCTACGTACTGATCCCTGCCTTCACCGCGTTCCAGTACTTCCGGCTACGCCGCGGATTGCACGTCTTCCAACTAGAGGGTTACAAACGCCCCTACTTCTTGCGGTGGTGCCGAGCGAATCCGCAACTCGCTCGTTTCCTGAAGCCCCTCGGCAACAAGAAGCCTTTGGCCATGACGGGCCGGGCATGGCGGATCTTGGTCACCGCCACGTTCCTGAATGCGATCGCATCACTTGTCATCCCGGGGATGGCTCATCTGATGGGCGGAGCCCCCTACGACCTGATCACGTGGGCAGTGGTGACGGTGCTGCTGTTCTTCAGTGCACCGAGGTTGCTGACCGTCGCAGACATCCTGATGACGCCGATCCAGTCGTTCATCAATTCCGGTTATCAGAGGAAAGCGAGGGCGCGGCTCGACCGCGTAGGCCCTGTCGTCATCGGCGTGACCGGATCGTTCGGGAAAACGTCGACCAAGTTCGCGATCGCGCAACTCTTGGGCGGGTCCGAGGCGGCTTTCGCGACACCCGGCTCGTACAACACGCCGATGGGGGTCGTCCGTGCGATCAACGAAGGACTCGAGGACACACACCGGTTCGTTGTCATCGAGATGGGGGCCTACCGCGAGGGCGACATCGCCCAGTTGTGCGATTTCGCACGGCACTCGATCGGCGTGCTCACCGCTATCGGCCCTGCCCACCTCGAGCGCTTCGGTTCCATGGACGCGATCAAGCGAGCCAAGTACGAGATCATCCAGAAGCTTCCGCGCGACGGTGTTGCGGTCATGAACACGGATGACTTGAACGTTCGGGCGCTGGCAGACCGCACAACTGGTGTTCCGGTCGTCAGGTACGGGATCGATCGCACCGGCGAGCCCAACGTCACGGCGCGCGACCACAGTTATTCACCGCAAGGGACCGTCGCGACGATCGTGGATGCCGAGGGCGGGGAGCTTCGCATCACGACGAAACTCCTGGGCGAACACGCGATCCAGTTCATCCTCGCTGGGGTCGCGATCGCACGGATCCAAGGCATCCCCCTGGCCGACCTCGGCCCCCGGATAGAAGCGATGGAGCCGGTCGAACATCGTCTCCAGCTGATCAAGGGGGCCGGAGGAGTGACGGTCATCGACGATGCGTTTAACTCCAACCCTTCGGGCGCCGCCGCAGCCCTAGAGGTCCTCGCCGATTTCGACGAGACTGACGCGAACCAGATCGTCGTTGTGACACCTGGGATCGTCGAGCTCGGCGAACTCCAAAGCGAGGCCAACGAGCGCTTCGGCCGCCATGCCGCGACCGTGGCAGACCACTTGATCGTCGTCGGGCGCGTCAACCGCGATGCGATCGTTCGCGGAGCCACCGGCGAGGGTGATCTCAAGGCCGAGGTCATCGTCGTAGACACCCTGGACGACGCCACCGAACGCTTGAAAACCCTCCTGAAACCAGGCGACGTGGTCCTCTTCGAGAACGACCTCCCCGATCAGTACGAGGTATAGCCCTAATACACTCCGGCCCATGAAAGTCGGGGTGATATTCGGCGGCCGTTCCGTGGAGCACGACGTCTCGATCGTGTCTGCGCACCAGGTCATGGCCGTCCTCTCCGACCACCACGAAGTCGTCCCGATCTACGTCACCCGCGATGGCCGCTGGCTGTCTGCCCCCGGGTTGAACGACCTCGACGTCTACAAGACCGGCCGGGCCGAAGACGTCGGAGAGGCAGCCCATATCCCGCCCGTGAAGGGCTTCGGAGGCCTTCAGGTCGCCGGGGGGCGCTTGAAGGGCTCTCAGAAGATCGCCCTCGATGTCGTCGTGCCTGCGATCCACGGAACCTTCGGAGAAGACGGCAGCATCCAAGGGCTGCTCGAGCTCGCCGACCTCCCGTACGTCGGTTCGGGGGTCCTGGGCTCCGCGGTGGGGATGGACAAGGCTGCGATGAAAGCTGCGTTTAAAGGTGCAGCCCTGCCGACCGTCCCGGACGTTCTCGCCGAGCCCAAGGACCTCGCGAACGTCGATGGGTTGATAGCGCGCGTAGAGGAGGTCATCGGTTACCCCGCGTTCGTCAAGCCAACCCACCTAGGTTCGAGCGTTGGTATCGGCAAGGCGAAAGATAGAGGCGGGCTGGAAGAAGCTATCGACGTCGCGCGTCGCTACGACAACCGTTTGCTGATCGAGCGGTCGATGGAGGGTTGCATCGAGGTCAATTGTTCGGTTCTCGGTGGCGCGGACACCGAACCGCGTGTCTCCGTGTGCGAGCAACCGATCCCGTGGGAGGAGTTCCTGTCGTTCTCGGACAAATACATGCGAGGCGGCAAGGGAGGCGGCGGCGCCAAGGGCGAGGGGATGGCGTCACTCGATCGCCGGATCCCGGCCCCCATCTCGGACGAGCTGACCGCCAAGGTGCAGGCGAACGCGCTCGAGGCCTTCCGCGCGGTGGGGGCCGCCGGAGTGGCCAGGATCGATTCGTTCGTCGACGAGAGCTCCGGGGAGACATGGGTCATGGAGATCAACACCGTGCCCGGCTCGTTCTCCTTCTACCTGTGGGAGGCGTCGGGAACGAGCTTCGAGGCTTTGATGGATACGCTGCTGGATATCGCGGTGAAGACCCATCAGCAGAAGTCAGAGCTCATGTTCAGTTTCGAATCAGGGATCCTCGACAAGTCGGGAGCGAAGCTCTAGTGCCAGACGTATCTCCGGTAGACCTGAGCGCCGCAGACAAGGAACGGTTCCAAGCCGACGCCTTGCCTCTGCTGGACTCCCTCTACGCGGGTGCGTTGCGGATGACGCGGAACCCCGCGGATGCCGAGGACCTCGTGCAGGAAACGATGATGCGCGCATACCGCTCGTTCGAGCGCTTCGAGGAAGGCACGAACCTCAAGGCGTGGCTGTTCCGCATCATGACGAATGCCTACATCAACACCTATCGCAAGAAGCAGCGCGAACCATTGAAGGTGAGTCAGGACGAGCTTGCTGAGTTCGATCTGTATCGCGAGCTGAAAGAGCACGACCCTGCATGGGATGCAACGCCCGAGAACATCGTGCTCTCGAACCTCGTGGATTCCGACATCATCGAGGCGATCGACGACCTGCCCGAGCAGTTCCGTATGGCTGTGGTGCTGTCGGATATCGAGGGATTCTCCTATGCCGAGATGGCCGAGATCATGGATGTCCCCCTGGGGACGGTCATGTCCCGGCTCCATCGGGGAAGAAAGGCCCTCCAGAAGAGGTTGTGGGAAGTAGCCCGCGACAGAGGGATAGTCAAAGGCCCGCCTAAGTCCTAGGCTGGAAAAACGTACCGGGGGAGAGCGAGAGCTGTGAGTGGGAGATGAGTCACCACTGTAAGGAAGTCCTCGAGCAGGCCTACCTGTATCTCGATGGCGAGGGCCTAACCGCCGTCCAGCGGATCGAGATCGAGGCACACCTCGAAGACTGCGGACCCTGCCTCGAGTCTTACGGCGTCGAGAAAGAGGTCGTCACCGTGATCATCGCCCGCCTCAGAGGCTCCACCCCTTGCCCCGACTCCCTCAAGGAGCGCATCTCCTCCGCCCTAGAGGACGCCTAGCCTCCTAGCTTCCTTTTTCTCTCAGGTAATCGCCCGAAACCGCCGATAGGACTGAGACGGACTAACGCGACTTCAGGAGTCTCAGTTATGGGCATGGCCGACCCACAGCACTCGGACGTGAACTCGGTCTATATCCGGACCGCCGAAGCAGCCAAGATGCTGCGTGTGTCTCCGAAGACCGTGTCCCGCTGGGCCAAGCAAGGGAAACTCCCGCACGTCGTGACCCTCGGTGGTCACCGCCGCTTCCCCGCCGAAGCGATCGAGCGTCTAGCGACCAAGCTCGAGGTCGTTTAGCACTTGCTCTAGGGTTCCGCTCCATGAGCGGATCCGTCCTTTTCGAATCGTCCGGCCCCGTTGCGCGCCTGACGATCGATCGCGCCGACCGCCGCAATGCGATCAATCCCGAGGTCATCGCAGGTCTGTCCGAGGGTCTCGCTACGGCGGAAGCCGACGAGTCCATCAAGGTCGTGGTCCTGACCGGCGCCGGTGAGAAGGCGTTCTGTGCGGGCGGGGACCTCGGGGGCATGGCCGACGTTTCCCGCGTGGCCCAGCACTTCATCCGGGGCGAGGTCGGAGACCTCTTCAAGCAGATGCGTGCGTCTCGGCTGCCGATCGTGGCGCGCGTCAACGGTCACGCTCTTGCCGGCGGCTTCGGCTTGATGCTTGCCTGCGATCTCGTTATCGCGGCGGACGATGCGGAACTCGGTACCCCCGAGGTGAACATCGGATTGTGGCCATTCATGATCTCCGCCGTGATCCAGCGGGACGTGCCGCGCAAGGTCGCGTTGGAGATGATGTTGACCGGCAGGCGTATGGGGGCCGAAGAAGCTGCGCGCTGGGGTTTCATCAACCGAGTGGTCGAGCGCGCGGGCTTGGACGACGCGGTCAATGAGACCGCGGAGATCCTCGCGTCGAAGAGTCCCTTGATCGTTTCGCTCGGGAAGCGTTCCTTCTATGCCGCAGAGGACATGGACTTCGATCACGCACTCGAGTACCTAGCAGGCATGCTGACGGTGTGCCTGGAATCTGAAGACACGATCGAAGGCGTCACCGCATTCCTTGAGAAGCGCGCTCCGGACTGGAAAGGGCGCTAGGGGCAGGTTGCCCCCGAACACGTCCGCATCTGGGCAAGGTCGTTAGAGATCGAGAGCCATTCGGGGTCGTCGAGCACGTCCCCGTTGTCCAACAGGTTCTCGAGCTCGTAAGGATCCTCGACCAGGTCGTAGTACTCGCGGTAGATCACGGTGTCGTTCGAGTCGTAGTACTCGATGTACTGGTAGTCCGTGGTGCGCACGGACGCCCACGTGTCCAGCGGGTTGCCAACGCCCCGCCAGTACTCGAGCAGGATCTTCTGGCGGCTCGACGGCTGTAACAGCGAGCGACCGTCGAGTTGCCCGGCCCGGTCGAGATTCCCCGCGGCCTCCAACACGGTTGGAGCGATGTCGACGTTTGCCGCGAAGCGTTCGTCCGTGACTCCCTCGGCTACATGCCCCGGCCAACGCAGGTACAGCGGAACCTGCACCGATGGGGTGTAGGGGAAGCGCTTGATGTCGACGATCCCGTGCTCGCCCCAGAGGTATCCGTTGTCGGACATGAAGACCGCCAAGGTGCGGTTGGTCTCACCGTATGCATCGAGGCTCCGGAAGGTCTTGGCCACCATGTCATCGACCGAGCGGAGGGTGCGCAACTGCTTCAAGCGGACCTTGCGACCCAGGTACCGGCCCGCCTTCTTGTTCTCGAGCCACACGGGCTTGTCGGCCTTGTCGTCCTCGCCGACCGACGGGTCGGAAACCCAGGGGCCGAAGCGCTTGTCCGCATACTTCTGCTGAGCGGTGAACGGCGAGTGCGGTTGAGGAGGCGTCATGACGAGGAACCACGGTTGGTCGTCGATCGAATCGGCCCGGGCGATGAACCCGGACGCGCGCTTGGCGATGAAGTCGGTCGAGTAGCCGGGGACCTCTTTCACTTTGCCGTCGACGTTCCACATGCCGTTGTCGTAGGCGATACCGGAGCTAGTGAAGAACGCGACCTCGTTCAGGTATGGGGGCCGGACATCCAGCTTCCATCCATTCAGCCACTTGCCGATGAACCCGGTGTAGTAGTTGCTCTCGCTCAGGTAGTGCTGCAGGGTCAAGCCGACATCCAAGGTCGTGCCTGCGTGCGACTGGGTTTCCACATGATGGTTGTGGGCGTAGAGACCTGTGAGGATCGACGACCTCGATGGGCAGCACAGGGGCGTCGTCGAGTACGTGTTCGAGAACGTCGTCCCCTGATCGGCGAACAGATGGGACGTCTTCGGCATCGCCTCCATCGTGTCGGTCCGCTGGTCGTCGGTCACGATCAACAAGATGTTCGGGGGCAGCGGGACCTCCTGGCGCACCGCCGAGGGGGCCGCCAGGGGAGCGGCCCGCATGGGCATCACCAAGGCCGTGGCGAGCACGAGGATCACAATCACCTTCCGCATGCCGTGATTCTCCGCCGCGGGCTGGTCCGCCGGAACCACTGTCTAGGTCCGCTTGACAGAGGTCGTCTGTCTATGCACACTAGACGGATGGCAGATGACGGGCGTGTCGAGAAGGCGCTAGAGCGGGTCAGATCCGCGCGAGCGGACTACGAAGCGAAACAAGATGATGTGCAGACGGCGCGTGAGCGCTATTACGACGCCGTCAGAGCACTGAACCAAACCGGCATGTCATTGAGAGAGGTCGCCGAGGCCCTGGGGCTGAGCCACCAGCGTGTCCACCAGATGGTCGGGGAATCCGCTGACTCATCCACCAAGCTGCTGCGTGCGGCCCGCAAGGCAGCCAAGGCCGGAGGTGCTCTCCTCTTGGTTCTCGCCGTGGCCACGGGTGTGGGAGTTCTGGTTGACGAATTCTTGATCAACTCCAAGCCGGTGATCGCCGCATCGCCGGCGATCACCGCCTCGGTCTCGCCTAGAGCCGCGTCGAACTCTGCAAACGGTCGCACGGGATCGTCACATGTGCGCAGAGTGCACAGACGACTGAAGAACGTATTGATTCAGATCGTGTGTAGGCGAGATGACACGAGATGTCCCCCCCTGCATGGCGCGAACATCGACGTTCACGTTACGAACGGTTCCTTCATGCGCTTCAGTCCCTCGAGGAGCTGACCGCAAAAAGAACGGCTCTCTCTTCCAGCGTGTCGGTCTTTTGTGGTTCCTGTGGTACCGGTACCACAGGAACCACTAGGGCAGGGCTTTCCGGGAAGACCCAACGAGCTGGCAAAGTAGCCAAGGCCTGAGATCGGCGTTCTGAGCGCACCCCTCTGCGGCCAGTACCCTTGACCGAGCGAGGCCCGGGTAGGCATCGGCGGTTGCGCCGGCGAAGGGCCCCCGAAGGAGGTCCGTCTCATGGCAGACGATGCCGAGGTTCCAGCCGCGCCCGCGGCCATCACCTACACCTATGAAGGCCCCTCGATGCAAGAGGCGGCCAAGGCCCTGGCCGAGAAGAAGGCTAAGTACCGCGAGATGGGGGGCGAGGAGCGGGTCGCCCGACAGCACGGGGACAACAAGCTCACCGTGCGTGAACGGCTCGACCTCTTGTTCGACGAAGGATCGTTCACCGAGCTCTCGTTGCTCGCGCATCATCAATCGCAATCACCTCAGATGCAGGGAAAGAACACCCCCGCGGACGGCGTCGTGACCGGAGTCGGCAAGGTCAACGGCCGTAGGGCGGCGGTCATCGCCTACGACTTCACGGTCATGGCCGGTTCGATGGGCATGGTCACCGAGATCAAGGCAACGCGCATGCGAGAGCTGGCGCTGCGCGAACGCATCCCGCTTGTCTGGTTGATCGATTCCGCAGGCGCACGCATCCAGGAAGCGGCGGGTTCGATGTTCGCTCGCACCGGTGACCTGTTCCGTGAGCAGGTCATCATGTCGGGGGTAGTTCCGCAGGTGGCAGCGATGATGGGGCCGGGCGCGGCGGGGACCGCGTACATCCCAGGTCTCGCGGACTTCGTTCCGATGGTGAAGGGCAACTCGAACATGGCCCTCGCCGGGCCTCACCTGGTCAAAGCCGCCGTGGGAGAAGACGTGACGGCCGAAGACATGGGCGGCTCGAAGATCCATTGCAAGATCTCTGGGGTTGCGGACCTCGAGGTCGCTGACGACCCTGCTTGCATCGAGGCCGTGCGCGCGTACCTCTCGTATTTCCCGTCGTCGAACACGGACGATCTTCCGATCGCGGAGACCGACGATCCGTCCGACCGCAGATGCGAAGAGCTCTATGACATCGTGCCCGCTAACCCGCGTCAGGCCTACGACGTGCACAAGGTCATCAAGTCAATATCAGATGACGGCGAGTTCTTTCCGATGAAGCCGGACTGGGCGAAGAACATCGTCACGGGTTTCGCTCGGTTCGCGGGACGACCGGTCGGGATCGTCGCGAACCAACCGAAGTTCCTCGGAGGCGCGCTGGATGTGAACGGCGCGGACAAGGCTGCGCGCTTCGTGTGGCTGTGTGACGCGTTCAGCATCCCCCTGGTCTTCCTGATGGACTGCCCAGGATTCATCGTTGGGAGCGCGGTCGAGAAGCAGGGGATCATCCGGCATGGCGCCAAGATGCTGTTCGCTGTCGCCGAGGCAACGGTTCCCAAGATCACTGTCGTGCTGCGGAAGGGCTACGGCGCCGGCTATTACGTGATGAACGGCCGAGCGTATGAACCGGACCTGATCGTCGCCTGGCCCACTGCGGAGATCGCAGTGATGGGACCCGAGGGAGCGGTCAACATCATCTTCCGCAAGCAGATCGAAGCGATGCCCGAGGATCAGCAGGAGGAAGCGCGCAACAACATGGTTTCGATGATCCGCGAACAGATCAAACCCGAGATAGCTGCCGGCTGGGCGTTCGTGGATGACTTGATCGACCCGGCGGACACTCGGTCGACGATCATCCGGGGCCTCGAGGCGTCTGCGTCCAAAGTCATGGACAGACCGTGGCGGAAGCACGGCGTCCTTCCTGTATGAATCCTCGTAGCCGATAAGGAGTAGCCGTGGACAACTGCATCATCACGTGCGCGATGAGTGGCGTCGCCGCCAACCGCGATCAGTGCCCCGCCATCCCTTACACGCCGGAGGACTACGCAGCAGAAGCGCGACGGGCCTACGACGCGGGAGCGTCCGTGCTGCATATCCATGCTCGCTATCCCGACGGACGGCCGAGCTTCAGGGTCGAGGAATACCGCTCGATAACCGAGGCGATCCTGACCGAGGTGCCCGACGTGGTCATCAATCTCTCGACCGGCGCGGTCGGGATCCCGATCGCCGAGAGGGTGCACCACATCAAGGCCCTCAAGCCAGAGATCGGGGCTTTGAACATGGGATCGATGAACTATGCGAAGTATTCGGCCAAGCGGAAGGCACTGGTCTTCGACTTCGTGTTCGCGAACCCATTCGAAGACATCACTTATCTGCTCGAGCAGATGCGCGAAGTCGGCGTCAAGCCCGAGTGCGAGTGCTTCGATACCGGCCATATCGGCAATGTCTTCCCCCTCATCGATATGGGGTTGATCGAAACGCCCATCCAGTTCTCGTTGATCATGGGCGTCCTCGGCGGCGCACCTCCGCAGGTGCGGACCCTCGCGCACATGGCCGAGCTGCTGCCGCAGCCGAGCACGTGGGAAGTGATCGCGATCAGCCGCGAGCAGTGGAAGCTCGTGACCGCAGCAGCCTCTCTCGGTGGGAACGTCAGGGTCGGTCTCGAGGACAACTTCTATGTCCCGTCCGGGGAGATGGCATCGAGCAACGGCGACCTGATCGCTGCCGCGGCCAAGATCGTCGAGCTGTCCGGCCGAAAGGTCGCAACACCCGCAGAGGCCCGCAGCCTGTTGTCCCTCCAGGACCCCCCGGACCGGAGCGCATACAAGGAGGCAGCGAGTGTCTGAGGAGGTCCTTGCCGAGATGGTCGCCAACGTGTGGAAGGTCGTCGTGTCCGAAGGTGATGCCATCGAGGAAGGTGACACGATCTGCATCCTCGAGTCGATGAAGATGGAGATCCCCGTCGAAGCCACCGCGTCCGGAACGATCTCCGAGCTGAAGGTAACCGAAGGTGGTGTCGTTCAAGAGGGCGACGTCATCGCGGTGATCGACTGATGTCCCTCATCGAACAAGAGAAGAGCGGCCGGGTCGCCACCCTGTGGCTGAACCGGCCGGAGGCACGCAACGCTCTTTCAATAGATATGTGCGATGCCTTGGTGATGGCTCTCGAAGACCTCACTCGTGACGGAGATGCTCTCGCTCTCGTTATCCGGGGCCGCGGCTCGGTCTTCTGTTCCGGTGCCGACCTATCGGCGGTGTCCGGGGCGAACGGTCTCGAGTTCCTTCCCTCGTTCGAGCGGATGTTGGAGACGTTGGCACGTCACCGGTTGCCGACGATCGCCGCGATCCACGGAGCAGCCCTCGGCGGGGGCTTCCAGCTCGCAACCGCGTGTGATTTCCGCATCGCTACGAGCGATGCGAAGCTCGGCATCCCATCGTCGAGGCTCGGGATCCTCGTCAACTTCGAAAACATCCAACGTCTCGTCCTGCTCGCCGGTGTCGCAGCCGCGAAGTTCGTCTTGATGACGGGTCGCACGTTCACCGGTGAAGAGGCCGCTGGGAGAGGGCTGGTCGGCCGCGCGGTACCAGTGGACGATCTAGATGCGGCCGTTGATGGCCTCGCTCTTGAGATCGCAAGCGGTGCACCGTTGTCCGTGCAAGGCACGAAACGCTCGATCCAAGCGGTCGTCGACCATCTCTCCGGAGCACGGGAAGCCAAACCTGATGTCATCGCCGAGATCGACCAACTTGTGGCCAACGCCTACAACAGCAGGGACCTCCAGGAAGGCATCCAGGCGATGGCGGAGAAGCGCACACCAGAGTTCGGCGGGATCTAACTACAACGGTTCGCGGCCCCCGAACCCCTCTTCGCGTGAGTGCCAGTAGCCGACCTCGGGCTCGCCTAGGCGCCAGCACAACCAGATCTCTTCGCCTTCACGCATCCCAGGGAAATCGACGAGCCCGCTCGAGATGTCTCGCAGTTGGATGTTCCATCCCGTGATGCGATCCATCAACTCATCGACGCGCGCGAGTTTCGTGGCCCATTCGTCCCGGGCCGTCGACCACCCGTTCGAACGCGACGCGGTTGCCATCTTCGAGCGGATCCGAGAGGCCTCTTCGAACTTCTCCCTGAGCTCAACCAGGGTCGGAGCAAGATAGGGGAGCAGTTCGTTCGCTTCTGGGACCGTGTAGATCCGTTCCTCGCTCATCGCTGACCCAGCAGCTTCAGGAACAGCTCCTCGGCGGGCCCGCCCATGATCTTCGCTTGAGCGATCCCCGCCCGCCGGTCGAACGCGACCCTTCTGTGGATCAGCGTGACCTCGGGGCCTTGTGCATCGATGATCAGGTAACAAGCAGTGTCTCCGTCCAGCGGTAGTCCGACCGAGCCGCTGTTCGCCACCAGGGTTTCACCACGAAGCTTGCGGATGAACGCTTTGTGCACGTGGCCGTAGACAACCAGGCCTGCTTGGTCCTCGTACGGCTCGAACTCGATCGCCGGGGCGTCGGGTTGCGGTGCTTCGAACGGACTCTTCGGCGTCCCGTGGACAAGCAGCAACGATCCAGGGCCCGAATGACCCAAGGGGAGGCTCACGAGCCACTTCGCATCGTCATCTGAGATGGCGTGCTGTTCGGCGATGGCCTCGAACGTCTTGCGTTGTTCCGTATCGGTGATCGTTTGAGGATCACCGGTGATCCACACGTCGGCGTTCCCACGCACCGACGGCCACCCGTAGTCCCGCACTCGGGCGATGCATTCAGATGCCCACGGGCCCGCCCATCCGATGTCGCCACCGCACCAGACCTCGTCGACGCCTTGTTTCTCGATGTCTGTGACCACGGCGTCGAGAGCCATGAGGTTCCCGTGGATATCTGAAACGACGGCTACTTTCATAGGCGGCAGGTACCGTAATCGACCTCATGGCCACTCTTGCCGACCGCATCATGGCGATCACCGACCTCACGCGCGAGGAAGCCGAGCACCTTCGCACGTTGTGCTCGTCATGGCAGGTGCTCGCCGACCTGTCGTTCTCCGACCTCCTGCTGTACGTGCGCAGGAGTGGTGAAGAGGTCTTCGAGGTCGCGGCCCAGCTGCGGCCGTTCACGTCGCAAACCCTGTATCCGCACGACATGGTGAGTACGCGCGTCACGCAACCAGAGCAACCGATCGTCGAGCGCGCCTTCCGTGAGGGTCGCGTGTGGGCTCAGGACGAACCGGTTCTGGTAGACGGCGTTCCGATCCGCATGGACGCAGTGCCCGTTCGGTTCGGAGGCAAGGTCATCGGGGTGGTAACGAAGGAGGGAAGCCCCGCAACGTCGAGGAGGCCCGGTCGTCTCGAGCAGGTTTACCTCGAGGCCGCCGAGCACGTCTCCCAGATGATCTGCGATGGAACGTTCCCATGGCGCGATCGCCCTGAGGGTGAATGGCCGCGCGTCGGTGACGGTCTGTTCGTGATGGACGACTCGGGCCGTGTGACGTGGGCATCCCCGAACGCGTTGTCCGCCCTTCGCAGGATGGGCGTTGCCCAGAACGTCCTCGGTCGCAGGATCGACGAGCTTGGGCTCGGGGGGACTCCCATCGCCCACGCCTTGCGGACGAAGGCACTCGTGGACGGCGAGCTTGAACGCGGGGATACGACCATCGTCCTGCGCGTCGTGCCGCTTCTGTCTGGGGACGAGCTGATCGGCTCCCTCGCACTGGCGCGCGACATCAGCGAGGTACGACAGAAGGAGCGCGTGATCTCGGTGAAGGACGCGACGATCCGAGAGATCCACCATCGCGTGAAGAACAACCTTCAAACCATCGCAAGTCTCCTGCGGCTTCAGGGTCGCCGGCTCAACTCCGAGGAAGCCAAGGAGGCCTTGCGCGAGAGCGTTCTACGCATCGGGTCGATCGCCCTGGTGCACGAGACGTTGTCCGAGAACCCGTCGGATGCTGCCGAGTTCGGTGGGGTCGCTCGAAGGATCGGTCGCATGGTGACCGAAGGCCTCGTGCTTCCGGGGCATTCGATCGAGATCAAGGTGACTGGTTCGACCGGTCCCCTGGGGGCCGAAGTCGCCACCCCATTGGCCGTGACACTGACCGAGCTGCTTCAGAACTCCATCGAGCACGCTTTCCCCGAAGGCTCGGGGACGATCACGGTTGAGATCGCACGAGAAGCTCGTGATGTCGTCGTGGTGGTCAGAGACAACGGCGTTGGCATCAAGGACGACGCTCTGGGCAGTGGCCGGCTGGGCCTGCAGATCGTGCGTTCCTTGATCGAAGAGTTGGGCGGGACCTTCTCTGTCACGTCGGACAGCGGAACCCGGGCAGAACTGCGCGTCCCCGTCAGGGAGAACTAAGCAGGAGCTAGGCGGCACACGTTGAATGAAGCGGTGTTCAGCTCTAGGGGGAGGTTCGTGTGGGGTTTCGGGGTATCGGTGCCCTCTGCATCGGGATGGCTCTGTTCTGCTCTATCGCAGCCCCGGTGGCGGCTGCTCCGGTGGCGACGATGCCCTGTCTCGATGGGCAGCGATGTCCCTCTTGGACCGCGACCTACGACGGAAGCGTGCAGGGTTCGGACATCGCCGGCCCCGTCATCGCCAACGATGATGGGTCGCGGGTCTACGTCGGCGGATACAGCACGGGTCCAGGTGGGCGGAGCTCGATCGTCCAGGCTTACGACTCGACTGGAAGCCGTCTATGGATGTCGACTGGCTCAAGCGATCCCGCCAAACCGTTAGCGGAAACAACGGCGCTCCAGCTCGCCCCAGATGAATCGATCCTCTACGCGGTCACGGTGGCCCGCGATTTCAACTCCGTCGACTGCAGTTTCATCATCTCTTCCGTTGACGTGTCGGACGGTTCACTGCGCTGGTCTAGCACCGTGCCGAAAGGAGCACGGTCGTGCCATCCGTACTGGAGCGTGTGGAATCAGGTTCCCGATGCGAAGCTCAGTCCCGATGGCAAGAGGTTGTACGTATCCACTACCGTGCAAACCGGGCAGAGATTCGACGATCACGATCAGCTGGTTGGCCTCACCACTGCGTTCGACGTCTCAGATGGATCCGTGAAGTGGCAGCAGGAAACGCCTGTCGAAGGCAATGGATTCGTGAACTGGCATCTTGCCGTCTCACGCGATGACGAAGTTTTCGTCTCTAGCTCACCGATCGCGTTCTCCCAGACCGACGGAGGCTTGCTACTCACCGAATGGCAGCTACGGGCTTTCGCCGGTGATGATGGGGATCCCCTGTGGACCGCTCACTACGATTGCAGGCGGGTCTTCGGAGCTCCTGGTGCGGATAACGATTACAAGTTCTGCAATCCGCCAGACATCGCCACTGCTGACCGAACGGTGTTTCTGGCGGGGAGCAACAGCCAGATCAACAACGGCACGTCGCAGATAGTCGCGTTCGATGCCTCGAGCGGCGACAAGCTGTGGTCCGCCGATGACGACCCCCGGGGCGGATACCTCTATGCCTCGAGTCGCGCCCTGGTGGCTGGTGGAGGCAAGGTCGTATCGGGGCACGTCTTACTCCCACCCACCGTCGCCGTTGCTGGCTTCAGCCCACGACTGGAGGCTCCGCGATATGTGACCATCGCCCGCTCCGCGCGTACGGGCGAGCTCCTCTGGAGACAAGAGGTCGAAGCGAACACCCCCAAGAACGGCACCAACTGCCCCAGCTGCGGCCCGTTCCTTGCTGCCGATCGAGACCTCGAGCGCGTCTACCTGTCCGGCTCGTTCCCGGTCTACCAGTCGCTGGTCGTGGTCGCTGCCTTTGACGGTGCCAGCGGAGCCCGATTGTGGGATTCGACGACGAGTTGGGATCTGAGCTCGATCTACCTGCAGTACCCGCGAGGGATGGCTGTGTCGGGCAACGGCGATGCTTTGGCGATCTCGGGCATGGCGGCCGTTGCAAGCCCGACTTGCGCCATCAACTTCTTGAGCTGTTCAGACTTCGCGGTGATGACCTTCAACGAGTGACCCCGAACCTCGGAGCTCAACCCATAGCGATCAGGATCACCCCGGTCGCAGCCAGGCCAAGTCCGAACAGCTGATTCCGGGTCAAGCGCTCTTTCAACACGAACCTTGCAAGCACCACCGTCGCTGCTGGGTACATCGAAGTGATGACCGCTACCAATGACAGCAAGCCATGTTGCGTTGAGAGCAGGTACAAGACGTTCGCCGCCACATCGAGCACTCCCGACAGCACGATGCCCCCGAAGGTTCCCGCGGCCGGAGCGATGCTCGTTCTCGTCACGAGCATCGCGATCGCGACAAGGACCAAGGAGGTAGCGCGCATAGACAGGATCGGCCACATCCCTGCGGCGTCTCCGGCTTGATCCAGAACTATGAAGAAAACGCCGAACGCGGCCCCCGCTCCGATCGCCTCCGGGATCCCGCTCTTCCCTTCTTCAGGCGACGTGTGGGCGGAGGAAGACACGAGTGCGACGGCCAACAACGCCACACCGACCCCGATCAGTGCCCACCCACTTGGCCGCTCTCCGATGAACAGACCGAACATGACAGGGACGGCCGCCGCCTCTACCGATGTGATCGGGGCGACGACGCTCATCCGGCCTTTCGCTAGTCCTTGGTACAGCAGGACGACACCAACCCCACCTGCGACCCCAGCGGCCGATCCCCACCACATCGCCGACATCGAGAAGGCCCCATCGTTGAGCAGCGGAAAGACTGCAAGGAGCGGGATGGTGCCGAATAGCTGAGAGATCAACACCACACGGAAGACGGCGTTTCGTTTGGACACCACGCCACCGATGAAATCTGCGGCGCCGTAGGACAGCGCGGCGAAGAGGCTGAGAACGATCGCCATGTTCGGTCAGTCCCCCGAAGGCGTTGGCCGTGGGCGCGGCGAGCCTTGGTCCGAAGGTTCCGGGTCCGGCTCGGGCGAGTGGTTCTGCCCGCCCCCACCCTTGCCGCTGCTAGGGGTGGGGCTCGGTGCAAAGGTCGGCACAACGACTGGCGGCTGAGGGCAGTACTCGAGCGGAGCCAGCTGTCGCAACATCGTTACCTTCTCGCCGGGGCACCAGGGGGCCGCGAGCAACCCCGTGATCGGATCGATCTCCACCTTTACGAGTTCGCTCCGCGGAAGCTTGAACGCCCGCGGAGGCACATCCTTGAGCGCTGCCATCATGAACGCCCGCCATATCTGTGCGGGGAACGTGCCACCGAAAACGCGGATGCCGTGGACGGATGTCATGGGGATGCTGCCTTGTGGGTAGCCGACCCACACTGCCGCGACGAGGTCGGGTGTGAATCCCGCGAACCACGCGTCGACGTAGTCGTTCGTAGTGCCCGTCTTGCCTGCAGCGGGTCTTCCGATCTGTGCGGCGGTTCCGGTTCCTCGCTGGATCACCTGTTCCATGACTTTGGTAAGGAGGTACGCGTTGCCGGGTGACATCGCACCTACGAGTGTCTTCTGAGCTGGTTCGAGGATCGATTCGTCCGACAACGTGATGCGGCGGATCGTGGTGGGTTCGATCGCGGTGCCGTGATTCGCGAGGGTCGAGTACGCGGTGGCGATGTCCAGAACGCTTACTTGCGCGGATCCGAGCGCGATCGACGGGTAGCTGGGCAACGGCGACTCGACGCCCATCAGGTGCGCTTGTGTCGCAACCGTGCCTGCCCCGATGGCGAGGCCCAGGCGTGCGTACACGCCATTGATCGATCGGACCAAAGCTTCGTCGAGCGGTACGAGGCCCGCCCCGGAACCTTCGGAGTTGTGCACTGTCCAGGGGGCAGCATTCGGAAACGTGAATGTCGCAGGAGCCGATTCGTAACGAGTGTCCAGTGAGATCCCTGCCTCCAGAGCCGCAGCGGCAACGATCGGTTTGAAGGCAGAGCCCGATTGTCGTCCCGAGCCACCACCCTCTCGCCCCAGCGCGAGGTTCACCTGCGACACGTTCCAGTCGCGTCCCGCGACCATCGCAACTATCTGCCCGGTTGAAGGTCTGATCGCGACGAGAGCAGCTTCGGGGTCGCCCGGCTGGTTGAGCACACCATCTACGGCCCGTCTCGCCGCAGCTTGGAGACGAGGCACCAGGGTCGTTTCGATGTGAAGGCCCCCACTGAACAAGGCTTTGTCACGGGCGTCCCGCGTCGCCCCCAGTCGCTTATCGCGCAGGATCTCTTGTCTCACTGCCTCGACGAAATATGGCTGCCGAGTTGAGAAACGCGGCGGGTCGCGCAACACACCAAGGGGCGCGAGCTTTGCCGCTTCGCCTTCCGTTGTCGTCGCCGTTCCTAGCGAGACCATGCGATCGATCACGTAATTGCGTCGAGCCATGGCGCGCTGGGGATGATCGCGCGGGTCGTAGATCGCGGGGGCCTTGATCAGCGCCGCGAGCGTGGCTGCTTGCGGCAGCGTCAAGGTGAGAACGCCCTTGCCGAAATAGGTTTCCGCCGCGGCCTTGACCCCGTACGCGCCCTGACCGAGATAGACGGTGTTCAGGTAGCGCTCGAGGATCTCGCGCTTGTCGTAAGCCTTCTCGACCTCGATGGCCAAGCGCAATTCACGTGCCTTGCGCTCGAGGCTTCGGTCGGGGTCGACGAAGAAGACGTTCTTCACGTATTGCTGCGTGATCGTGCTGCCGCCCTGATCGACTTCTCCCTCGCGCAGGTTCACGAGAGCGGCTCGTGCGATGGCTTTCAGGTCGTATCCCCGATGCTCGAAGAAACGCGCATCCTCTGCGGCAAGGGTCGCGTCGATCAGATCGGGCGAGATCTGTGCGAGGTCGACCAAGGCCCGGTTCTCCCGGAACAATCGTGCAAGCAGGGTTCCGTCGGCCGCGCGGATGGTCGATCGCAAAGGAAGGATCTCTTCGGTGTTGAGGTCGATCGGTGCGAGTGAACAAGAGACGACCAGCAGACCTGCGATCACGCTCGACACGGTCACCGACCAGCGCCGTTGCACCGGCCTACTAACCCTCGTGTCGGCTACTGCCGACACCGGGTTAGCAACAGGACCGCTGCAGGCGGTCCGCATTACTCCTCGAAGGCTTCGCGCAGGTGACTGAGGGTTCGGTTGAGGAGTCTGGACACATGCATCTGCGAGATCCCCAGCTTGTCGGCGATCTCGGACTGCGTGAGGCCCTTGAAGAACCGCAGATAGAGGATCGTTCGATCTCGTTCAGGGAGCTTCGCCATCTCGGGCGCAAGTGACGCGCGGTATTCGAGGTTCTCTAGGTGCTCGTCGTCTTCCCCGAGTTGATCAGCGAACGATGTCGAGCCACCGTCATCGGTGTCGATCGGTGCATCGAGCGAGGTGAAGTTGTAGGCCTGTGCGATCTCGAGACCCTCGAGCACTTCTTCTTCCGAGATGTGGGCCGCCTTGGCGATCTCACTCACCGTGGGGGCCCGCCCGAGGTCATGACCTAGATACCCAACGACCTTGGTCAGTTCGAGGTGAAGCTCCTGTAACCGGCGAGGCACTCGAACGGCCCATCCTTTGTCGCGGAAATGCCGCTTGAGCTCGCCGACGATGGTTGGGGTCGCGTAGGTAGAGAACTCGACCTCGCGTTCGAGGTCGAAGCGCTCGATCGCTTTCAGCAGCCCGATCGTGCCAACCTGGACGAGATCCTCTAGCGGTTCGCCACGGTTGCGGAACCGGCGGGCGAGGAACTCGACGAGACCGATGAACTGTCCGACGAGGCGCTCACGGATCTTCAAACGTTCCGCGTCGCCCTCGGCCGCCTGGTACGAAATGAATAAGGCCCGAACCTCTTCCTTCTCGAGCATCACCCGATCGGTCACGGCCGCTTCGTCTTGCTCAATCTGAAGGTGGGATTGCCGTCGGTCTGTTCAAGGACGGCATCGTCAACAACGGTTTCGAGGATCATCTTCGACATCTCGGTGAGATCGGTGCGAACCTTCGTGCCGGCGCTGAAGTGTCCGGCCCCCCTGATCTCGATGCGATCGTCGTGGAGGTCGAAGCCGATGTCCAGCGTCCCATCCCGGCCCTGGGCGCCGGTCAGGTAGGCGCTGAGTTCGTCGACCGCGATCTTGAGATCCTCGAGGTCGTCGATCGTGAACTTCAGCCTGGTTGCCAGGCCGGACACGATGAGACGGACGACCTTCAGATATTCAGGGGACGCGGGGATAGTGACGGAGATGGTTTCCATGTGCCCGCTGAAGATAAAGCTCTACGAGGCGGACGCTTTACGCGCCGGCCTCGAGGTCGTCTTCTTCTTGGCGCCCCCGGACTTGCGCTTCTTGGCCTCCTCGACGGACGCCTTCAATGCCTCCATGAGGTCCACGACCTTGGTGGGCTCTTCCTCGGGCACCGCGGCGACCGTGACTTCCTGACCATCGACCTTCGCCTGCACGAGCTCCTCGAGCTTGCCTCGGTACTCGTCGGCGAACTGTGACGGATCGAACTCCGCAGACAACTGCTGGATGAGCTGGCGAGCCATCTTTACCTCGGAGTCCTGGATCTTGACCTTCTTGTCCAGCTCCTCGAACTCGGGCTCGCGGATCTCATCGGGCCAGTGCATCGTCTCGAGGACGAAGACATCGTCCTTCAGACGCACGGTTGCGAGGTGTTCCTTGTCTCTCAAAGCGACCTTCGCGACGCCGACCTGACCTTCGGCCTCGAGCGCGTCGGCGAGGAGCTTGTAAGCCTTGAGGCCCGCAACCTCGGGAGCGACGTAGTAGGTCTTGTTGAAATAGATCGGGTCGATGTCTGTGAGGGGCACGAACGCAACGACATCGATGGCTCGGATCGAGTCCACATCCAGGGCCTCGAGCTCGTCGTCGGTGAACGTGACGTAGTGATCCTTGGAGTATTCGTACCCCTTGACGAGGTCGTCCCAGGAGAGCTTCTTGCCGCACTTCGAGCAGACCCGCTCCTGCTTGATCCGGCCCCCGTCCTCCTCGTGCATGAGGTGGAATTTGAGGCTCTTCTCCTGGACCGCCGAGTAGAGCCGGACGGGGATAGAGATCAGGCCGAACGTGATGGCGCCCTTCCAGATCGGTCGCATATCTAGATTCTACGGTTCAGGGGGTCCCACCAGGACGAATGCGGAAAGTGACCGTTCTCGGGAGGAAGTTCACTCTCCGCGTCGAACCCATGCCGTAGGGTAGCCAAAATTGCCATTTTCAGTGACGGCCCGTGACGTCTTGGGTCGCTGACGACTACGAAGAGGAGCGTGAGCCAACATGGGCGACGAGTATTCCAAGGCCCTGGGCGACTGCCTGCGGAAGATCCGGGTTCAGAAAGGGATGTCCCTCCAGGACGTCCAGTCCGCCTCGAGCGGCAAATGGAAGGCCGCGGTGGTCGGCGCCTACGAGCGCGGCGACCGCAACGTGACCGTTGCCCGCCTGTCCGAGCTCGCCAACTTCTACGGCGTGCCGGTGTCTGAGTTGCTTCCGGATGATGGCACTGCACCGACCCCGGCAATCGAGGCGCGCAGGCGAGTGGTCCTCGATCTCGAAGGCCTCGCCAAGGTGCCCGAGACCGACAGGGACCCGTTGTCTCGTTTCACCCACGCGATCCAGATCCAGCGAGGTGACTACAACGGCCGCGTGCTGACGATCCGCGAGGACGACCTCATGGCTCTAGCGCTGCTGTACCAAACCACCTCGGACGAGCTTGCCCGTCGCCTGAAGGACTGGGGCCTCCTCTACACCGAGAACTAGAACTAGATCAGCACCGCGGCGATCGCTATCGCTGCGAGGCACACCCAGTACAACCCGGTGAATGCGTAGTCGAGCCCGCGCGGTTGCAAGGGGATCAACACGGCGAGCACCCACACGGGCATGACCGCGACGCCGAATAGCAACGCATAGACCAGCGCAGCCCACCGCGGCCAGCCCGCCCCGACGGCCGTCGCCATCGCAAGACCGACCAGCACTATCCCCAGGATCGCTTGTCCGATGACGTCCGCCACAGGACCACCCTTGGTCAGCCGGTACACGCGGTAACCGAATCCGATCACGGCGTTCAAGCCGAGAGCGACGACGAGGGTGAGCTGCCAGGCGTCTGAAGTCATGGGGGAGTCAAGATAGCCTCCCGTCCGTGGCGAAGAAGAAGGCGAAGAAGAAGAGGCCGAGCGACCCCTCGGTAGACCCGAATGAGGTCCGCCGTCAGCGCCTAGAGGCACGGCGCCAAGCGAAGGCCGAGGTCGTTGCGGCCCAGATGAAGGTGAAGCGGCGCGAGCGGCTCATCCGCTGGCTCTTGATCGCAGGCCTGTTCCTGGCCGCGTTCTGGTTCGTCTTCCTCCGAGGCCAGATCCCGGACGAGATCCTCGGACATCCGATCAGTGACTTCTCTACGCGAGGGTCCGGTCAGCACGTGGAGGGGGCCGTCAACTATGAATCCGCGCCTCCGGTGTCCGGCGAGCACGCGAACCAGCCTGCTACGTGTGGCATCTACAACGAACAGATCCCAAACGAGAACCTCGTGCACACGCTCGAGCATGGTGCGGTTGGGATCATGTACAAGCCGGACCTCGATCCCGCCACGATCGAACAGATCGAGGCCCTAACGCGCACATACGACTCCCACATCATCACGGCGCCGTATGCCGAGATGGAAACGCCGATCGCTCTGATCGCCTGGGCACACATGATGCGTCTGGATGAATGGGACGAGGCGGCGGCAAAAGAGTTCATCAACGTGTTCAGACGCGAGGGTGACGCTCCCGAGGCGTTCCAACCGTGCCCGAACGATCAAGACTCTCCGTTCACCGGGGCAAGCCCGAGCCCAACGCCGACCCAGGACACGACAACCGCGTCCCCGTCACCGTCACCAAAAAAGAAGAAATGACCCGTGGGCCACTAGCTGTGGCCTCGGCCGTTACGGCCCTTCTCCTTCTCGCGACTCCCGCCCACGCGGCGGATCCTGTCACCGTTGCGGATGGTCTCGCGTTCCCTGCCGGTATCGCGTTCGACTCCACCGGAACCATGTACGTCACGGAACGGGCCGGGCGCATCCTCAGCTTCGAGGGAAAGAAGGCGAACGTTCTCGCGACTATCACGACGATCACCGAAGGCGAGACGGGGTTGCTTGGGATCGCGGTGTCCCCCGACGACCGCTTCGTGTACGTCTTCGCGACGGAACCGGACTTCACGAACGCGGTCTGGCGGGTTCCGATCGAAGGGGGCGAGCCGCACAAGGTCGTGGGTGGGTTACCGGGCAGCGTGTACCACAACGGTGGTGGAGTGGCCTTCGGTGACGACGGCAATCTCTACATCTCGAACGGAGAGAAGCACGACACCGGCCTGGCCCAGAACCCGAACGCGTTCGGCGGAAAGGTGTACCGCTACACGCCCGACGGTGAGATACCTAGCGACAACCCGTTTCCGCACTCGCCCGCGTTCTCGATCGGACATCGCAATCCGTTCGGGCTCACGTTCGATCCGGTGTCGGGTGACCCGTTCGTGACCGAGAACGGGCCCGAGGCGTTCGACGAGATCAACCACATCCAGGCCGGCGGCAACTACGGCTGGCCGATCGTGTACGGGCCGGCGACCAGCGACCAGGTGTCGAACCTTCAAGGGGAATATCACGACCCCGTCGTCGCATACGAGTCGGTCATCGTGCCTACGGGGATCGCGTTCGCCGACCCGGATGACTCTCTTCCGTTCGTAGCGGGGGATCTCTTCTTCGGAACCTACGGGGACCAAACGATCCATCGCGTTGTGCTCGACCACGACCGCTCGTCCGCGCTGAAAGACATCGAGTGGTTCCACTCCGAAGAGCCGATCATCGCCATGGCGTGGGGACCGCGTGGTCTCTACTTCTCGACGCCGGATGCGATCAAGGTTTTCGATCTGGCGCGCACGAAGTCATCGGGAGGGACAAACGCTCCGGTGGGTGCACCGTCGAACGCACCCGGCGCAAGCATCGACCAGCCGGGTTCGGATAGGCCGGTGGCGGCTCTGCTATTCGGCGGCGCCGCCGCGCTCTTGATCGGGGCCCTCGTATTCGCGTTCGGAGGAAAGAAAAGAGGCCGGACCTAGCGGCCCGGCCTCTGAACAGCTGTGTTGTCGAACCGTTAAGCGGCGGGGTCGCCCAACCACATCGTCAGCGTGACCGCTTCACCGGCGGTCATGAATGCCCGTGACTCGACGAGGAAGGTTGCGCAGTCGGAGACGGCGAAACCGCTGATCGACTCGTAACCCATGGCGCCGGTCTCGGCGACGAACGGTGCATTGACGGGCACGGCGTTGGTCGCACCGGACACTGCCGCCTGCTCGCCACTTCCACCATCCCAGAGGTAGAGATCCATGTCGCTAACAGACGGAACGGCCCAGTCGAGGCGAAGGTAGATGCCCTTCGTCGAGGAGGCCGAGTCGACCTGGATCGGGAACCACTTCGTGTCTTCCTGGATGGGCGTCTGAGAAGCGGTCTCCCACAGAGCGGGCCCGTGCTCAAACTCGATCGTGACCGGGGCCTCCGCGGTAGCTGCGTCCGTGATTGTCGTGGTCGCGGCGCCAGGCTCTGGGCGGCTCGCTGAAGGGCTTGCAGGGTCTGCGTACGTCGCTGCCGGGCAGCTTGGGGGCTTGGGCTTCGGCTTCTTCTTCCGAGCTTCGGCGGGCGCTGCTACTAGCGCGCCGAGCAGTAGCGATGCAACCGCAACGGTTGCCAAGGTGCGGAACGTCTTGGTCATGTCATGCCTCCCAGCACAGTGGTCCGAACAGAGACGCGGCCTGAGATGAAGGTTCGCCCAGCCCGAAGAGCTTCCTGCGTTACTTGCCCAGCCAGATCTTCAAGGTAACCGGGCCGCCAGGCGTGATGCTGCTGGCGACGTCGACTGTGTAGCCCCCGCAGTCCGCGGTGGTGAATCCATCGATCTGGCTCCATCCTGGCCCCGCCGAGCCGTCGGAGTAACCCCCCACCGGGGTCGGTCCAGCGGCAGTGAAGGGATTGAAGTCGGCTTCATAGGCGACCGCCGGCCCCGAAGGGATGCGGACGAACAGGTCGTAGTCGAACGAGGGGATGTAGTCGATCCGCGCGAAGACCCTTGCGGTCGAGGCCTTGGAATCAACAACGATGTTCTGGAACGAGTGTGCCAGGGTCCCGTCGCCGTCCTCCGGGTAGTCGGTGCTGGTCGTGCCTGCGCCCGGTCCCGTGGTCAGGTCATAGGTCAACGGATCGGATTCGGTCGCGGCGTCGGTCACCGTCGCCGTTTCGACATCGGCCGCCCAGTCGGGGGCCGTGTACTTCGGGCACTTCTTGGCTTTCTTGGCGCTCGCCGGGGCGGCTACGAAAGCGCCCACCAGCAATGCCGCGGATGCTACGAGTGCAAGGTTGCGGATCGTCTTAGACCCCATCGCCCACCTCCCAGTGGTAGTTGCTGTTTGAGTCTTCTAGACGGGCTCGTCCGGTTCCTCCCTCGGGCCTGGTGGGCAAGCTCGGTCCGGTTCCCTCGGTAGACTCCCCATCCCATGGGTCCCCTCCGAAGGTCGTTCTCTCTGCTCGCCGCCACCGCCGTGGCTGCATCCGTCCTCGTCGTAGGGGCCCCGATCGCATCCGGTGCGAGCCTTCCTCCATCGGAATGGGTCATCGGTCCCCACAAACCCTTAGTGCTGCTGACCTACGACGGTCAGACGAAAGCGAGATACCTCGAGAAGGTTCTGACCACCCTCACGACCAAGAACGCCAAAGCGTCCTTCTTCATCTCGGGGGAGTGGATCGCATCTCATCCAAAGAAAGCTCGTCTCGTCGATGTCGCTGGGCAAGCACTCGGGAACCGTGGCTTCACGAAAGCAGCGTTCACGTCCATGGACGA
The DNA here is from genome assembly GCA_034665745.1 of Actinomycetota bacterium. Lineage (GTDB taxonomy): Bacteria > Actinomycetota > CADDZG01 > CADDZG01 > WHSQ01 > JAXDJJ01. The sequence continues at coordinate 58,289 of JAXDJJ010000047.1, forward strand.
GACGACGCTGCGGTCGTCGATCCAACGCGCTCAAGGCGCTCTGAACAAGGTTGGGGCGAGCCCCGCGCCGTTCCTGCGGGCACCGGAAGGTGCACGCGACCTACGAGTGCTGCAGATAGCCGGCTCGATGGGCTACCGCTCGGTGCGGTGGACGCATCACCCGGGAGGCGGAACCGCAACGCGCGTCCAACGTGCTGTCGTCCACCAGGCCCGCTACGGATCGATCGTCTCGCTCGATCTATGGCGCGCCAGCCACCGGCGTGCGTTGCCGGGGATCATCGATGGTTTGCGCCGACGCGGTTTCGAGCTGGGAACGATCAATCGTCTGGCGAACGTTCACGCGGTGCGGTGGGACGTAACCCTGCAAGCCGGTTCCGGCGGACCCGAGGTCACGTTCCTTCAGAAAGTCCTTCGACAGAACTCGTACCCGTCCGGGAAGATCGATGGCTCGTTCGGTTACGCGACGCTCGAGGCGGTCTACGCGTTCGAGAAGACTTGGGGCTACACGCGTGATGGGGTCGTACCCGCATGGCAGATGCTCGAGATCGTTGGACGTCCCCGGCCCCCAACCCCCGACCACAAGTTCCACAACTTCATCGACATCGACGTGTCGCGACAGGTCTTGTTCGAGGTGAAGAACGACAAGGTGATCCACACGATCCCTGTGTCAACGGGCAACGAGGAGTACTACGAGTCAGAGGGCAAGACCTACAAGGCGCACACGCCGCGCGGCGACTACAGGATCGAGCGCAAGATCCCAGGTGAGCGCGAGAGCCACCTCGGCATCTTGTACTGGCCGTCGTACTTCGTCGGTGGATTCGCGATCCACGGCAGCGACTCTGTGCCGACCTATCCCGCGAGCCACGGATGTGTTCGCATCCCGCGCTACGTCGAGAAGGCGTTCTATTACCGCAACCCGGTCGAGCGCCCGGTCTTCGTTCACGACTGATCAGTCGGTGATGATCCGGCGTCCCCACGCCAACTGATCGTTCCACCACGAACCGGGTCCGATCGCAGCGAGGCTGATCCCGGCACGCGAACCCGACGAATGCACCATCCAGCCATTCCCGAGGTAGATGCCCGCGTGGTACACGTCGCGCGCTTTTGCCTCGGTGCCGCCCGGTGCGAAGAAGACGACGTCACCCGGCAACAGTTTCTTGAACCCAAGTCTTGTCGTTGCGGCCTTCGCCATATCGGTGGATGAACGTTCCGGGAACGACCACCCCGTGTAGTCGCGACCCGCGGGACTCCACGACGAGCTCTTCTCTTTCAACACGTACCAGGCGAAGCCGGAGCAATCGAATCCGCCGTGTGCTTGCGCTCCGTACGGGTAGCTCGAGGGGGTAGTGGTCCTCCACTCGCCACCCCAGACGTACGGGGTACCGACCAGCGACAAGGCGAACTGCACGACCTTCCTGCGGGTGTCGGAGTAACTCGCCAGTCCGAACGACGCCAACGCGTCGGCGCTCCAGGTAGACGGCGAGGTCTTTGCTTTCCAGACCGCGTACAGGGCGTCGGCTTGCTTCATCGCTTCGCCCGCAGAGGTCTCGAACGCATCCTCGCTCTCGAGGCGGTTGTAGCGGAGGCCCATCTCACGCGCGACGATCTCGGTCCCGAACCACCGGCCCAAGGTGGGGTGCCATCCATCAGGTGAGCTCACTTGCCTCAAGCCATCGGCCACCGAGACCTTACCGAGCGCACGAACGAGAGCCGCGGAGACCTCTTCAGCTCGGACAAGGCCTGTCGTTCGCTTGAAACCCCCGCCGAAAGCGTTGGACATCAGGGCGGAGAAGGCCTTCCGGGTCATCGGCTCGTTCGGGGAGAAGTCGGCCTTCTCGATCCAGTCCTGGCCTGCGAGGTAACGCACCGCGGGCTTGACCCACTCGGGGATCGAGGGCGCGGCGGCGCCGGCCGGGGCTGCCTGTACCAGGAGGCCCAGAACCGTCAGTGACATGATTGTCCGCCTTGTCCGACTCACGTGGTTTGTATCGGCTCGGCCCCCCGGGCCCCTTGAATCACAATTTCCGCCCTAGCCGGCCCCTACCAAGGGGCAGGAGCTGAGCCTTCAGGGCCGAACCCTTGATGAAAGCCGCTCACCGACCAAGGAGCTCCACGTGCGTCGTTTCTCGAAGAGCCTTCTGATCCTCGCCGTCATGGCTGGGGTCCTCCCACTCGCAGGGATAGCGAGATCAGCGCCCAAGATCTGTCCGGACCTCCGTCCCCCCAAACTTGCGTTCAACAAGCCCGTCTACGTCGACAAAGGTCGCGCTGGTGGCGAGCCCGTGATCCTCGCGGCCGAGGACGGTTCGCTGATCCTGTCTTCGCACGCAGGTACGACGCACATCTACAAGGACCCAACCGCTGCTCCGGGTGCCGGTGACTTCGGCCGGAGCTACTACAACCAGACCTTGAACTGGCGTTCTGCCGACGGCGGCAAGTCGTGGCAGTACATCGGTCTATTCGGCCAGCCTGAAGGTCCGCACACCGCGACGTCGACGGGTTTCTCCGACCCCGATCTGGCGATCGACTCCGGCGGTCGCATCTACAACACCGAGATCAACCTCGCGAACGTTTCCGTGTTCTCGAGCTCCGACGACGGACAGAGTTGGCCGCGAGGTAACCCGATCGCAGCCAGTGGTGACCGTCCGTGGCTCACGGGGGCCGGACCCGACGAGGTCTACCTCTATGTCAACACCGGTAACCAGCTGTGGCACTCGACCGACGGTGGCCTGACCTTCACCTTGCAGGCTTCGAGCTTCCCCGTCGACTCCAAGATCCTCGTAGACCCGTTGAACCCTAAGACCGGATTGATCGGTCCGAACGGTGCCGGCATCTCGATCAGCGATGACCAGGGTGTCACGTGGAAGGAATACCCGGGCAAGCTAGGGAAGTCCACGCAGTTCTTCGGTGCGATCGCTGCCGACCGCGCCGGATGGGCGTACTCCGCTGCCGCCGGTGGCTACAACGGCTCGAGCGACGAGAAGTCCGACGGTGAAGTCACCGTCAACTACTTCAACCGTCAGACGAAGCAGTGGGCAGACCCCATCTACATCCCGAACGGGGGCCGCGACGCACTGTGGCCGTGGCTCACCGCCGGAGATGACGGGCGTCTTGCGGTTGCATGGTTCGAGCGCACCCCCGAGACGAACGAGTTCCGCATCAAGGTCGCCTACACGCTGAACGCACACGGCAAGACGGTTACGTGCTCGGATGGTTCGAAGGAGTTCATCGAGCCTCAGTTCACCGTCGCCGATGCATCGGGTCGACCGATCCACGATGCGAAGATCTGCCTCAGTGGAACGACGTGCAACGCGAATCCCAGCTTCGAGGGCGGTGACCGTCGCCTCGGTGACTTCTTCACGATCAGCTTCGACCGGGACGGCAACCTGATCATCGCGTCGGCAGACACGATGTTGAAGAGCCCCACCGGCGGCCCCAAGGCGATCTCGAACCCGATCTTCATCAAGCAGAAGAGCGGCGCCAAGATGCTTACCAAGCCCGACAAGACCCGCAAGACTCGTCCCTTGTGCATCACCCCGAACTGCTAACTGCTAGGTTCGAACAGTTCTTGAAGGGCCCCCGCAAGGGGGCCCTTTTATTTGAGAGGGGGGTCCCGTAAGGGGGCCCCTCTATTTGAGAGGGGGCCCAGATGCTGAAAGAGTTCAGAGCTTTCGTATTGCGAGGCAACGTCGTCGATCTCGCCGTAGGGATCGTGATCGGTGCCGCGTTCGGCGCCATCGTCACCGCGTTCGTCGACAACCTCTTGTCCCCGTTGATCGGCAGCGTCGGGGGTCAGAACCTCGGCAAACTCTTCTTCGAGGTCAACGGCGTGAAGTTGTTCTACGGGCAGGTTCTCAACGCGATCGTCTCGTTCCTGCTGATCGCCGCTGCAGTCTTCTTCTTTGTAGTCAAGCCTGTGAACATGCTGATGGCTCGGATGAAGACAGAACCGGATGTGGACTCGCCGACGAAATCGTGCACCGAGTGCCTGAGCGCCATCCCTGCGGGTGCGAAGCGCTGCGCGTTCTGCACCAGCCCTCAGTAATGCGGACCGACTTCAGTAGCTAAGCGGTCTTCTCCAGAGCGTCTGATTCCCTGCGATCTTCGATCAGGTCGATGACTGCTTCTTCGACGATCTGTTGGGTCTCGATCTCTCCGAAGGCGGTTGGGCCCTCGCCGCCGAGCGCATCCATCGCGGGTGCGATCGTCCATCCCGACCGGAAGCGGTCGAAAACCCGTGGGTCGACGTAGGACGCACGGCACACCGCGGGCGTGTTGCCGAGATACCGGGACACGTCTTTTACCGCCTGGGAAACGGCCCGGGTGCGTCCGGTCTTCGACTTCGCGTCGACGAATGGAACGAGGCTGACCGCGGCCAAGACCGTTGCGTTCCAGGTCCGGAAATCTTTCGCTGTGAAGACCTCGCCGGTTAGAGACTTGAGATAGTCGTTGATGTCTTGCGACCTCACGTCGACCCAACGCGACCCATCCTTGTAGGCGAGTAGTTCAGGGCCGCCGCCTCTCCGTCGTTTCAGGTCGCCGACGATCTCGTACACCCCCTCGTCCACGATCTTCTGTATCCGTCGCTTCCCGGACTTTGCGATGTAGTCGAACGTGATGATCCCCGCGTCGAGTGCGACATGGGTCTTGAGCATCGTGGCGAGGCCGTAGCTCTGGTTCTGTTCCGCGTAGCCTTCGGTGCCGATCCTGAAGAAACCAAGATCGAGGAGCCGCGCGGACGTCGCCAGAACCTTGTCGCGCGGCAGACCTTCTTGCGCGAGATGTTCGTTCCATGTCCAGCGCATCTTCGGTAAGGCACGGGCGAAGTCCAGCATGTGGTCGAACTTCTTCTGGTCTTCTCGTTCGCGCCACTTCTGGTGATAGATGTATTGCTTGCGCCCAGCGGCATCCATCCCCGTCGCCTGGATGTGTCCCATCGGATAGGGGCAGATCCACACGTCGGTCCACGCCGGCGGGATCCCGAGTTCCTTGATACGGACGAGAACCTCGTCCTCGGTGACGCGCTCGCCCGTCTCGCCGTCCAGGTAAACGAAGCCGCGACCTTGCTTCCGGCGGTTGAGGCCGGGGCCAGAGCAGTCGACTCTTCTCAATCGGGGCATGAGATGGATTGTTTCCCGATACCCTGTGCCCCCAACCCTCTTAGACATCTGCGACAGGAGGCAACGATGCCGGAGTCGGCCGGAAACGGGGGAGCCCCCGACCGGAACCTGGCCATGGAGCTCGTCAGGGTCACGGAAGCCGCCGCCCTGGCTGCAGCCCGTTGGATGGGACGGGGGGACAAGGAATCCGCCGACGGTGCCGCCGTCGATGCCATGCGCTTGATGCTGGGCACGGTATCCATGGACGGCGTCGTGGTGATCGGCGAGGGCGAGAAGGACAACGCCCCGATGCTCTACAACGGCGAGAAGATCGGCAACGGTGAGCCTCCCGTCATGGACATCGCTGTGGATCCCATCGACGGAACGACATTGACCTCGAAAGGGATGGGCGGAGCGCTCGCCGTAGTCGCGGCCGCCGAGCGCGGCACGATGTTCGATCCGGGCCCGTGCTTCTACATGGAGAAGATCGCTGTGAGCGAGGAGGCTGCGGATGTCATCGACATCGAGGCCCCGATCGCCGAGAACCTGTCTCGTCTCGCGAAGGCTCGTAAGACAGACGTCGCTAACATCACGGTGACGATCCTCGATCGGCCCCGTCACGATCAGATCGTCAAAGAGGTGCGCGAGGCCGGAGCCCGGATCAGCTTCATCCAAGACGGAGACGTTGCGGGTGCTATCTCCGCGGCTCGGGGGGGCACCGGGGTCGACATGTTGCTCGGCATCGGCGGAACCCCGGAGGGGGTCATCGCGGCCTGCGCGATCAAGTGTCTCGGCGGCGCCATCCAGGGTCGCCTGTGGCCCCGCAACGAAGAGGAACGCGACGCCGCGATCCAAGCCGGCTATGACCTCGACAAGGTTCTGACTACCGATGACCTCGTATCGGGCGACGACGTCTTCTTCTCTGCAACCGGTGTGACCGATGGTGATCTCCTCAACGGTGTCCGTTACCGAGGCGACAACGCCGTCACGCAATCGATCGTCATGCGCTCACGCTCCGGCACGGTGCGACAGGTCGACGCCCTACATCGCACGGAGAAGCTGAAGAAGTTCTCCGACACCCTCTACTAAGCCATGTGTCGGCTACGGCGACACCGGCTTAGCAACAGGACCGGCGAAGCCGGTCCGCATTATTAAGACGTGAACCGCCGCTTCTCCGCGGCCCTCGTCGATATCTCTCCCCTAAGGGAGTCCCTCCCTTACCGCGCCCTTTGGTTCGGGCAGATGATCTCGTTGCTCGGCTCCAACATGCGCCTGGTAGCGATCGCATGGCAGGTGTTCGATCTGACGCATTCGACCGTCGCGGTGGGCATGGTTGGCCTGGTCGAGGTCGTTCCCTTGATAGCTGTCTCGATCATCGGCGGCACGTTCGTCGATACCGGCGACCGCAAGCGCTTGATCGCGGTCTGCCAGGTCGCACTGATGATGTGCTCCGGTCTGCTTGCAGCCTTATCTCTGACCGGGACGATCACCGTGCTGTGGATCTACGTGCTCACGGGCATCGCGTCAGCGTTCAACGCGATAGACCGTCCGGCGCGCAGCTCACTTCTTCCGCATGTCGTTCCTGAGGGCAAGACGACAGCTGCAATGGCCTTACGGCAGGTCTTGTTCCAAACGACGACGATCGTGGGTCCGGCGATCGGTGGGCTTCTGGTCGCCGCGGTCTCGGTCGGATGGGTCTACCTGATCGATGCCGTGTCGTTCACCGCGGCCCTGTTCATCTTGCGGTGGATCCCGAAGATCCCCCGAGCTGACGTCCACGGTGAGAGTCGTTGGTCGGCGATCAAGGAGGGTTTGTCCTTCGCCACGCGCACACCGGTTCTGCTCTCGATCTTCGTCGTTGACCTCGTCGCCATGATCTTCGGTATGCCTCGGGCGGTGTTCCCCGCCCTCGCGCGCGAGACGTTCCACATGGGGCCGTTCGGACTCGGACTCCTTTATGCCGCTCCGGCTGCAGGAGCGTTGGTCGGAGCGTTGACCACCGGTTGGGTTGGGACGATCCGGCGTCAAGGCCTGGCGGTTGTGCTTGCCGTAACTGCTTGGGGGGCGGCTATCGCCCTGGCCGGTCTGTCCGTGTTCTCGCTGGGTCTCACCGTGTTCTTCCTCGCGTGCGCCGGAGCGGCCGACGTCGTGAGTGCGGTGTTTCGAGGAACGATCCTCCTCGAGAGGACTCCTGAGGCGTTGCTCGGCCGGGTGAACTCCCTGAACATCATGGTGGTGACGGGGGGGCCCCGCCTCGGAGACGTCGAAGCGGGCCTCGTTGCGGGCATCGCAGGAGCCCCGGCTTCCGTGGTTATCGGCGGCCTCGCGTGCCTTCTCGGCACCGGCGCGGTTGCCGGGCTGTTCCCCTCGTTGCGCAACTACAAGGCGCCCAAGGGAACCCATGCCGATCCCGTGCTGTAACTAGAGGGTCAGAGGAGATCTCCGTGGAGGGCCGACCGGCGGAGGACCACGAACTAGTCGAGCGCGCGAGGCAAGGCGATGTTGGTGCGTACGAGGAGCTCGTCAAGCGGCACCAGCAACTCGCTATCCGCGTCGCGTACCTCATCACGCGTGATCGAGGAGAGGCCGAGGATGCAACCCAAGAAGCCTTCGTCAAGGCCTATCGCGCCTTGGGGCGCTTCCGTGCCGGTTCGCCGTTCCGTCCTTGGGTGCTCACGATCGTGTCCAACGAGGCCAAGAACCGCCGCACGTCTGGTTCGAGACGCGCGGCCCTCGCCGTGCGTGCCGAAGAGGCTCGCCCCTCGGGGGGTGCGGCCCCATCCCCCGAGGTGGCGGCTCTCGACAGCGAATCCCGCGCTGAGGTGCTGGCCGCGATGGATCTGCTGGACGACAAGGACCGGCTCGCTCTCTCGTACCGGTACTTCCTCGACATGAACGAGGCCGACATGGCAGCGGCCCTTGGCATCGCACGCGGCACCGTCAAGTCACGGATCTCGCGTGCACAGGCGCGTTTGAAAGTCGCGCTCGAACGTCGTGGGGGGCGCGATGGATAACCGATTCGAGATGATGCTTGCGGATGCCGGACGCGCGATCGACTGGCCTGAGCCATCAACCGGTTTCTCGACCCGCGTAGTTGCGCGTATCAACCAGGCCCCGCGGAAGTCATCGTTGCGGCGTTTCGTTCCCGCGTTCTCCGCACTTGGTGTCCTCGTCGCTGCCATCGTTACGTTCTCGCCTGCGACGCGGAACGCGGTTGCTGACTTCATCGGTATCGGCGGGGTCCACATCGAGTTCGGAGACGAGAAGGATCTACCCGAGCCACAGCCGGGCGCCGGTTTAGATCTTGGCGATGTCTCGACCCTCGAGGATGCGCAGGCAGCGCTCGACTTCGACATCGTGACGCCATCGCTCCCGGCCCTGGGTGAGCCCGACGAGGTCTACCTCGAGAGCATCCTCCCGAACGACGGGATGATCTCGCTTGTCTACGGCGAACGAGATGGTTATGAGCTCTCCGGAACCTCGGGAGTGAGCGTCCTGATAACCGAGTTCCGCGCGAACCTCGCTCGCGGGACCGGGTTCTTCAAGAAGATGGTCGCCAACTCGACGATCGAAAAGGTCGAGGTGAACGGCAGTCCGGGCTACTGGATATCGGGGGGTCCTCACTCGTTCTACTACCGCGCGAACGGGCGGGTTTCGGAAGAGCCCATCCGTCTCGTCGAGAACGTCCTCCTATGGGTTCAAGACGGCGTCACCCTAAGGATCGAAACGGCCGGTTCCCTGAAACAAGCCCTAGAGATCGCCCGAAGTCTTAGCTAGATGGTTTGACCGGGTACGCGTCGACCGGAACGACGATCGCGCTCGCAAACTTGTCGTGCCATGTCTGCTTGTTCTTATCCCAGATCATCCAGAAGTAGCCGAGGAGCAAGGGGATCGCGGACACGACTCGTCCGATCCATCTGACGAATGCTCGCCCGTAGCCGATCGGCCCTCCAACCTTTTCGTCGATAACGCGTATGCCCATCGCCTTCTTGCCGAGGGTTTGCCCGGCTTTGCTTCCCTCCATAGCGACGTAATAGATCATCCCTACCAAGCTGGTGAGCAAGAAGGGTCCTCCGCTCAGTTCGTAGGACACGGTCCCGTTCTTCGAGCTGAAGGTGTCTTGCCCCAAGAGCTGACCAACGATGTAGCCGACGACGGCGAACAACAGAGCGTCGATGATCCATGCCATGAGGCGTCTACCGAAACCTGCGCGTGGGCCGACGGAAGGCTGGTATCCCGGGTCTGGAGGAGGTCCCCCCATCGTGGTTGCCGGTACGGGACCTTGGTCTGACATCTTGACTCCTCCGGTCTAGGGCTCGATCTTGCTTTGCCCCTTTTGGTCGTGGGCCCACGCTGCTAGAAGGCCCCGGTAGTGCGGGATGAACTTGTCGTGCTCGTGAGCCGGGAACGTCGAACGGACCGTCTCGATCAGAAGGTCATCGAACTCCTTTCCCTCGACGAAGTCCACCATCGTCTCGTTAACGTGAGGGAGGTGCTTCGCGCAGAACTCCTCGTACCGTGCTGTCTCGAAGTAGGAGTCGTTCAACTTCTGATACTCGGCGATCTTCTCCTCGTAACTGAGATCCTGTCGGTCGCCGATATCGAAGTACTCACGGGTGTTCTGGTCGATGCGCATATCCCGCTCGGTCACGGTGCAGAACAACGACCATTTGACGAGCGCACTGATCGCCCACGGGAAGTAGTAGTGGAGGCTGATCAGAGAGACGTCGGGGCACGCGTTCGCGTAGTCGATCGGATAGACCTCGCTGCCCTTGACCAAGGTTTCACACGAGTTGAATTCCCACCGGAAGAACGAGTTGACGAGCTTCCCGATCGTGACAACCTCACTACCGATCTCTGGCGCGAGGAAACCGTGGTCGACCTGGTAGCGATCGTGCATCGGCTTCGCCGGGTCGAAGTGCATGACCATCGTCTCGGCACCGATAGAAAGACTGCGAGCGAAGACGTCGAAGTCATCGACCGCCGCCTGCAGGTGCATCAGCCGTTCGCCGGACTCGTCGTACCAGAGATGTAGCTCGTCATCGTTCTCGATGCGAGTGACCCCGACCCACGCGCCACCATCGAATGGCTTCATGAACAAGGGGTACCCGACCTGGTGCGCGACCTCCTCGAGATCGAACGAGCGGTTGTACTTGGCCGCGGTGTACGGGAAGCGTTCGTTCTCCGGCGGCTTCTTGTTTGGGAGCATCCACGTTTCGGGGACCTTCAGTCCCAATCGGATCATTGCGCAGTAAGCCGCGTGCTTCTCCATCGACTGGAACGTGAACGGGTTGTTCATCAGGTAGACGTCATTCATCAACGCCGTCTTCTTCAACCACTCGCGTGGGATGTAGTACCAGTGCGCTAGGCGGTCGATAACGAGGCTGTGACGCGGGACCATCCGAAGGTCGAACGGTTCGATCGTGATGCGTTCCGTCTCGAACGTGTTGTGGGTGCCCTCGTAGGTGATCTCTGGCTTGAGCCTCCGCATCATCAACTCGAACGCGCTCGGCCAGTCTTCCTCGGTCCCGAGCAACATGCCGATCAGATGCTTCCTGTCCATAGCCACTCCTTAGACGAAACGGGGCAGGTGGTGAGCTATCTGGCTCCGCCACGACGGCCAGTCGTGCGGTACGTCATACCCCCATAGGTCGAGTTCGTGCTTGATGCCCTTCTCGGCCAGCCTGGAGGCGAACCATTTCGTCGAATCCAAGGCTCCAGTTGTGTCTTCCCATTGCCCCTGGCCGCAAACAAGCACCAGGTTGGCCTGGCTACGAAGCCAGTCGAGATGGTCGCCGCTCAGGTTGCCGACGTAGTCCCCAGGGTTGTTGAAGTACACGGCTTCACCACGTTCGCCGCCGCCGACCACGGAGACGTCGTAGACACCGCTCATGCAGATCGCGATCGGGAACAGGTCGGCGCGCTTCAGCGTGAAGTTCGCAGCGTGGTACGCACCGAAGCTGCAGCCCGCGGTGATCATCTCCTGCGGTCCGCTGCAGTCCTCGAAGATCCACGGGACCACACTGTCGAGGATCCAACTCTCGTAGTAGCCGTGTCGCCGGGCGCGCTCCTCGAGCGGTAGCCCTTCGTCGTGCCAGCTCTGCGCATCGAAGCTATCGATGCAATAGACCTTGACGCGGCCCCCGTCGATCAGTCCCCTGATCGACTCGATCATGTTGCGTTCCTCCCAGTCTTCGGGACGACCTTCTTGCGAGGGAAACGCGAGCAACGGCCGGCCGTAGTCGCCGTATGCGACCAGGCTGCCGTAGGCACCTATCGCCTCTGAGTAGAGAGACACATGCTCCCGTCTCATGCCCATGCCTTCGCCAGCAGGTTGGCAAGGTGGGGGTCGAACGTGTCTCGCCACCCCGTGTAGTTGTGAGCGTCACGGTTCTTCACAACAGACACCTCGTAGCCTTGTCGAACCAAGGCGTCGGCAGTGGCGAGGTTGTTCGTGAGGTTCTCTTCGACGGTGCCGCAAGTGATGGTCACTGGGATGGGGTGTGCCCATTCCTGCGCAGTCAACACCTGCCCGACGAAACGCGCGATCCGACGGAAGCGGGGGAATCCGGACTCCTGCTTGTCGTATCGCTGCCTGAAGAAACTCCCAGACTGGAGATAGAGAGACCCGAAAGTGGCGGGGTATAGGCGATGCACGTGGAGCATCGACAACCCCCCGAGGCTCGCCCCCATGCCTGCCCGCATCCTCCGACCATGCGGTGTCGGAGCCATCTGCGACAGCTGAGGGAGAACTTCGTGCGCGAAGGCTCGGGCGTACGCAGCCGAGGCCGAATACGTTTCGTTTCGGTCACCGGTTGGCGCCAGCATCGCGGCTCGCATCGGGGGGAGCTGCCCATCTGCGATGCACGCGTCGAGGTAATGAGTGAGAGCTGAAAGGTGGGCGTACTCGGGGCCGTCGTGCGCGATCAGGAGTGGCAGTTCTTGATCAGGCGCAGCACCGTGGCTCGTCCAGAGGAATCCTCCGACGCGTCCCCGCGCGGCGCGGCTCTTCAACTCGAAGTGTTGGATATGGCCGCCGGGCGTCTCCTTGTCGAACCACTCGGGCGCCGTGTAGCCGGGGAACTCGATGACTGACTTATCCCCGAACGCGCCACCGACCCGCTTCTCGTTCCACGGGTCGCAGAGCCACTCGCTGCCGCCATCGGCATGGGTGAGCTCGAGCTTGTACTCCATCCGGTCGACCTCGAGCCGGGGGAAATGGAGGACCCACCCCCGGTCGCCGGGCAAGAGAACGAATTCAGGCCCGTTTCGAGGGCGGACGAGGTCCTGATGCAGGCGTACGCCGCGCAGCTCCCGATCTGGGTCGGGAAAAGTGAACTTGATCGTGTCCTCGAGGATCTGAGGGCCGCTGAAGCCGGTCCGCATTACTTGCGCGGCTCCCAGCTGAAGAACCGGGCAGCGATGAGGATCCCTGCGACGCCCCAAGCCGCAACGATCAACAGGTTTCCCTGCTCGAAGAAGTCGAACGGATCGAACACGGCGAGCATCGCGTGCGCGTAGTGCCAGATCGGGAACGCCTTGGCGAAGGTGAGCAGCCACGCGGGGGCGTCGTTGAGGGGGATGAACACGTCCGAGATGAAGAGCAACGGCAGGATCGTTGCGTTCACCATCGGGGGGGCCGCGTCCGCGTTCGGGATGAATGACGTGATGGCTAGGCCGAGTGCCGAGAAGGTGAACGCACCGACCGCAACGACCAGCAAGAGCTGGAAGATGTCCGACGTCGGGAACTCGACGTCGTAGAGGAGAACACCCGCCGCCGACACGATCGCTACGAGCAACACCGCGATGAACGTGGAATGAAGCATCCGCGCAAGCAGATACGACAGAGGGGGCAGGGGAGTGCCGCGAACGCGCTTGAGCACTCCTTCATCCCGCAGGAACGTCACGCTGATGGCGATGTTCGTGTAGCACGCGGTGATGACCGAGAACGCGGCGATGGAAGGGACGTAGAAGGTTGAACCCGATATCTCCTGTCCCTTCGGGCCGATGTCGTTCCCACCGAAGATCAGATTGAAGATGAACAAGAACATCAAGGGGAACGCGAACGTGAAGAACGCGGATGCAGGGTTACGCCAGAACGACTTGTTCTCGTATCGCAGTTGCTTGAGGGTTAGAGCGACGGTGCTCATCCTTCGACCTTCTTCTCTGCGTCCTTGGTGAGCTCGAGGTAAACGTCCTCAAGGGAAGGTTTGCCTGCGGCTACCTCTCTAAGCTCGATCCCGTTGTCCTGAGCAAGCTGCATCAGCTGCGGCGCTTGTTCGTTGGCGACGGAGTAGGTCGATCTGGGGTCGACCGCCATCCCTTCAGCGAGGCTTGCCGGAGTTCCTTCGGCGACGATCTTTCCGCCAACGATGATGGCGACGCGATCGGCGAGGAACTGGGCCTCGTCCATGTAGTGGGTCGTCAGGAAGACCGTCTTGCCCAGCGCGTTGAGGTTCTTGATCATCTGCCACGCGTTGCGTCGGGCGGATGGGTCGAACCCCGTCGTCGGCTCGTCGAGGAAGAGCAGGTCCGGGTCTCCTGCGAGACCAACGGCGACATCTAACCGGCGCTGTTGTCCCCCGGACAACTTCCGAACGAGCTCATCGCGTTTCTCGGTGAGCTCCACGACATCGATGATCTCGTCCAACGGACGTGGGTGTGGGTAGTAGCCACGGAACTGCTCGATGACCTCGGCGACGGTCAAGAAACGGTTGACCCCCGTCTCCTGTAGGACTATGCCGATCTTCTCCTTGAGACCCCGTTCCCTCTTGCCGGGGTCGAAGCCGAGCACGGAGACCTCGCCGGACGAGCGCTGCCGATGGCCCTCCATGATCTCTACGGTCGTCGTCTTCCCCGCTCCATTCGGACCCAGCAAGGCGAAGACCTCGCCGCTCTGCACCGTCAGGTCAACGCCTTGCACCGCTTCGAAGTCGCCATAGGACTTGCGAAGGGCTTTGACTTCGATGGCGGGGGCTGTCATGCGGGGAAGAATAAGCTCGCGACCGTGAGCGGCTTCTTGCAGACCCCGCCTCAGCTACCGGATGCCTGGGCATCTGATCCTCTGCTGCGCGAGAGCATCGCCTTCCACCTCGGACAGGACGTCTTCGTCGAAGCGGTCGAGATGTTCCGAGAGATGGGCCACATCGCTACCTCTCCGCAGACCTTGGCCTTGGCCGCCCGAGCGGAGACCGAACCCCCGGTTCACATCCCGTTCTCGGCGTTCGGCGAACGGATCGACGAGATCCGTGTCTCGGATGCCTATGTCGCGCTGGGCCGACTCGGGGTCGAGCTTGGGGTTACTGCGATCCCATACGAGTCGGGACCGTTCGGTGACAAGGCGCGCCTCGTCTGGGCTGCGGTCATCTCGATGTGGGGACCGTCGTCTGCTCTGTACTCGTGTCCAGTTGCGATGACCGATGCTGCAGCGCGCACCCTCCTCGAGTACGGCGGTGAGGCAGAGCGTCAGGTCGTCCAACGTCTAACCACGCGCGATGGCGACATGGCGTGGACCAGCGGGCAATGGATGACTGAAACGATCGGTGGTTCGGATGTCTCTCGAACCCAAACGATCGCCCGGCGCGATGGCGGCGCATGGCGCTTGCACGGAACGAAGTGGTTCACGAGCGCAACGACTTCCGAGATGGCGTTGACCCTTGCCCGGCCGGAGGGGGCCGCCGAAGGCTCCAGCGGACTATCTCTCTTCCGCGTTCACAGGATGCTTGACGACGGCACCAGGAACGCGATCATCGTGAGACGACTCAAGGACAAACTGGGAACTCGCACGCTACCGACCGCAGAGCTGGAACTTGAAGGGGCGATCGCGCATCCCGTCGGAGATCCCCTGGAGGGTGGTGGCGTTCGCAAGATCGCCACGATGTTGAACATCACCCGCATCCACAACGCGATCGGCTCGATCGGTTCGTTGTCACGTGGGATCGCGTGGGCGCGTGCCTACGCTGGCGTGCGGGAGGTATTCGGTGTTCCCCTACACACGTTGCCGGCCCACCGGGCAACCCTTGCCGACATCACGGTCGATCAGGCGATCGTTCTTGCGCTTGTGCTCAGGTGTTGCGAGATAACGGGTCGTGTCGAGCATGGCTTGGCATCCGAGACGGACCTTGCCATCCTCAGAGGCCTCACTCCGATCACGAAGCTCCTGGGCGCGCGCCTTGCGGTCGCAGGAGTGACCGAGGCGATGGAGGCCGTCGGCGGGGTCGGCTATTGCGAGGATTCGACGATCCCATCCCTGGTTCGTAACACTCACGTTCAACCGATCTGGGAAGGCACCACGAACGTCTTGTCGCTCGACGTGCTGCGTGCGGCCGTGAGGTCCGGTTCTGTCGATGCCCTGCTCCAAGACATCGAAGAGACGATCGGAACGCTCGGCGAGGAGCAATCGGTCGCGGAACCCGTATCCGCCGTGAAACGTGCCGTTGGTGAGCTGCGCGACCGTTGGGCACAGATGGACGACGAGGAGGTGGCGCAACTCCACGCCCGACCGTTCGCGATGGGTCTTGGACTGACCTACGCGTGTGCGCGCCTATGCGCTCAGGGTGCATGGTCGGCCAACGCCGGTCACCCCGGCACCTCCAAGATCGCGGCCAGGCTGGCGGTGCGCGGCCTGATCCCTCCGTTGCCGCCAGGGGACACCACGTACGCGATGGGCGAAACGTAAAGCTCTAACTCGGTTCGAACCTGCCCGGATCCGCGAGGTACTCGCGCGTGCTCTTCGACAGCCTGGACGCGTGGAACCCGTCGAGATATCTGTGGTCCATCGTCGCGGTGATCGTCACCATGGGTCGCGCGACCACGTTGTTGTCGATCACCGTCGGCTTCATCGCAACTTCGCCAACGAGGATCAAGAACGGGATCCGGTAATAGGGCGATAGCGGCGCGTACGCGTGCTGGATCCCGAACATCCCAACCGAGGAGACCATCGCGGACCCGAACGCCTGCCGTGGGAGTCCTTGGTTCTTCATGTCTAGGTCGCGATCGGCGGTCAGCCACGCGGCGACGCGCATGGACACTCCGAGCAGCTTGCGGGGTGTGCGATCGAGCATGCTCTTGGTCTTTCCGAACTCGACGTCTTCGTCGTTGCGGATGCGACCCGCTCGCCCGGCAAGCTCGGCGGCGATCTCGACCACGGACTTCTGATCGGCGCGTTCGATCTTGACCCCCGATAACTCCGACCCGGCATCGGTGGAAACGATGAAGAAGATGTCGACCGTTTCACGCTGGATGAAATGGCCTCGGTACATGCGTACGTTCAGGTCGGGGTTCTGTCCGAGGGCATGGGCGATGGCTTTGCCTGCTAGGTGAGTGACCGTGACCTTCGCTCCGCTGGCATCACGCGTTTGGTCGATGAAAGCGAGGGCCGCCGTGGCATCGATCTCTAGGTCCCCGTACATCTGCGGGTCGTTCGGGTGGCCCCACGTCGCGGAGGTGATCTTGCGCCAGCCTCTGATCTTCGTCTTCTTGACCATCGCGCCGGAGCATAGAACTCGACTTAGGGTCGGGCGATGGGAATCGAAGGCCGATGATCCGGAAACTTGTCGTCCTGCTCGTGGTCGTGGGGGCACTCATCGCGGGCGATATGTGGCTCAAGGCAACCGCCGAGAGCCGGGTGGCACAGGCGATGCAGAAGACCTTCGACAGCCCCGGCACGTCGAAGGTCGAACTCGGTGGATTCCCGTTCGTGCTGAAGCTGATCTCTGGCACGATCCCGAGTGCGAAGGTGACCAGCTCTTCGCTCGAGAGAGACGGCGTCATGTTCACGGATGTGCGCATGACCTTGGAAGACATCGAGTTCTCGGTGTCGAAGATCATCGCCGGAGAGCTCGGCTCGGTGAAGGTGCGAGACGGCCATGGAAGCGCGGCGATCAAGGGCAACGATCTCGTAGCTGCCCTCGGTGCCATCGGCGGGCTCGAGGTGACCCTGCGCGACGGCAAGCTCCTGGTGCGGGCCGGTGGCAAGGAAGTGTCCGCCGACGTCACCCTGAAGAACACCAACCTGGTCGTGCGGGCCCCGGGGATCGGTCGGAGCTTCGAGGTTGCGTTACCTCGCTTCGTGCAGGGTTTGCAGTACAGATCCGTCCGACTTTCGGGGTCGACCGTCGTGGTCGAGTTCTCTCTCGAAAACGCAAACTTCAGACAGCTATAGGAGGTCGACGTGCTCCCCGACGATGCCTTCGCGACAAGAGATTCGGTCTTGTTCCTCGACGTGCGCGAGTACTACGAGTGGGATGCCGGCCACATCGAAGGAGCCGTACACATCCCATTGCGTCATCTCCCGACAAACTTCGGATCGCTCGATCCAGAACGCACCATCGTCGTCGCGTGTCAGATCGGGCAGAGGAGTGAGCTAGCCGCGGACTTCCTGAGGCAACGGGGGTTCGACGCTCACAACCTCGAAGGGGGCATGACTCTGTGGGCATCCAAGGGCCTGCCGTTCGTGTCCGGAGGAGGGCCCGAGGGAGAGGTCGTGGACGGCTGGGCCCAGACGCTGGAGTAGCCCCCTGGAGGGATTCTCGCCCGGCCCCCGAATCCTTCTCGAAGAGGTAGAAATCGGGCATACCGGACCGTCTCGAGGGGGCTCTCGAATGCAACTGTTCACGCACCGACGAAGCGCAGCGCTTGTCGCCGCGCTCTGTGTCTTGACCATCGTTGGTTCCATGGGGGCCGAAGCCAAGAGCACGTCGCGACCGAGCGGGCCCGGGCTCGTGACCCGCGCTGGCAAGACGGTCGCAGGCGAGGCGCCGACCACAGAAACCTTCTCGATCGGCGATCACGCGCTCGAGCCAACCCTCGGGATCACGCCAGGCGGCACGATCTTCTTCGCGGCGGGTGACTTCGACAACCCGAACGCAGACGCGGCGGATCGCGCGGTCGATGCACCGATGACGGATGTGATGCGTTCGACCGATGGGGGCAAGACCTGGGAGAACACGAACCCACGGCTCCAAGGGATCGACGAACGCCCCGTATCCCTCGACCCATACGTCTTCGTCGATGATCGGCTTGACGGTGATACCGCGCGCATCTACACGATCGACCTGACCCTCGCGTGCTCCTACCTGTCATTCAGCGATGACGACGGTTCCTCGTGGACGACAAGTCCGTTGTCGTGCAGCAGACCGGTCAACGACCACCAGACTCTGTTCTCGGGCCCTCCCGTCAGCTCGACGACCGTTGGTTACCCGAACGTCCTCTATTACTGCTGGAACGATGTCGGCTCGTCCTCGTGCGCCAAGTCTCTGGACGGGGGCCTCACGTTCCTGAACACGGGCGAGCCCGCCTTCACCGGCTATTCCCCAGGAAGCGCTGATCCCGGTTTCTATGGTGTGGATGGGTTCTGCGGTGGTCTCCACGGCCATGGAGCGGTCGGCGAGGACGGCACGGTCTACCTTCCCCGTGAGTACTGCGGCGTGCCGTATCTCTCGATGAGCACGGACGAGGGTCTGACCTGGACGAACGTAAAGGTCTCAGACATCCGCAGCACGAGTCAGCCCGAAACCGGAACCGGACACCCGAGCGTTGCAGTCGATGCCAAGGGCAACATCTATTACACCTGGATCGGCGCCGACGACCGCGCTCTCTACCTATCCGTTTCGAAAGACGGAGGGACCAAGTGGAGCAAGCCGGTGACGGTGAACGTTCCGGCGGTCAAAGAGGCGAACATCCCTCAGATCGACGTGAAGGGCCCGGGCAAGATCGCGATCGTCTATTACGGCTCCGAGAACTCTCCGTTCCCAAAGTGCAAGCTCGAGTGCGACGCCAAGGCCTACGCGAAGACCAAGTGGAACGGATATCTGACCGTCAGCGCCGACGCCTTGAGCGCGGACCCGACCTTCTTCACGGGGACGATCAACTCTCCGAGCGACCCTCTGATCCGAGCCCGATGTGGCCCGGGCCGCTGTCATTGGGCCTACGACTTCATCGACGTCGAGATCGGTCCCGACGGGCTCGCCTACGGGGCATTCGTCGATGGCTGTATGGCCAAATGCACCGAGCTGAAGCCTCGAGAGGGTGAATACGAGGGCCTGGTCGCTCGGCTCCTGGGGGCCCCTAACCTGAGGTAGCGGCCCTTCTTGTGCAAACGCACAACAGGTACAGGACGAGGCAGGGCAAATCTCCCAGCAATCCATCGAAACAGTTCGGAAACCCTACGCGCCTGGGAGGCCCAGAATGCTCCGTCGTCTGTTAGCTCTGCTAACGCTGTCCATCCTCGTAGCCACCATTGCGCCCGCAAGCGCGGCCCCGGGCGATGAGTTCTACAACTACACGGTCACGAGCCGTGCGATCGACGCCAACCCGATCGTGATCACGGTGTTCAAGCCGGCCGCAGCACTGACGGCCGACGTTCCCGTGATCCTCGACTCCCATGGCTGGGGTGGATCTCGTCGCAAATCGATCGATGGAACCGTCCAGCCATATCTCACCGCTGGGATCGGTGTTGTGAGCATCGACCAGCGTGGCCACGGCGAGAGCGGCGGCCTTCGCAATGTCGAGGACCCTCAGCTCGAGGCGCAAGACATCATGGCCGTGATCGATTACATCGCCACGCTCGACTGGGTGAAGCTCGACTCCGACGTAGACGGCAACCCGATCGCGGGCGACCCCGTCCTCGGCGCGATCGGCGGGAGCTACGGTGGTGGGTACCAGACGATCACCGCTCTGCAAGAGATCGCCGAGGAGGGCGAGACGCGCTTCGAGGCGCTTGCTCCCGAGATCACCTGGTACGACCTTCCCACTGCACTTGCTCCCAATAACGTTCCGCGTACCGCGTGGATCACGGGCCTGTATGGCACGGCGAAGGCTCCGGCTAACAAGGTGCCTACGTTCATCGACCAGGCATTCGCGTGGGGCGCGGCAACGGGTCAGTGGCCGCACCGCGAAGAGCCATGGGCCGCGGCCGAAGCCGCCGCCGGGATCCCGAACATGACGACCCTGTTCCGTTCGCACAGCCCACGCGGTTTCGTCGAGCAGGGGATCAAACTCAACATCCCCGTGATCCAGCGTCAGGGAGTAACGGACAACCTCTTCAACATGAACGAGGGCCTGAACATCTTCGAGAAGGCTCTTACGCCTGAAGCTCGTGCGAAGAGCGTCTTCACGACTTACAACGGCGGACACCTTCTTCCCGGTCGCTCCGAGGTGCCCACTAGCGTCGGTTCCGTCTTTCCTCTTGGTAACGCGCCGAGCGGCGACCCCTGCAACACCGAGAACGGCGGTAGCTGGGAGAGCAGGCGGCTCGCGTTCTTCACCGCAGCGTTCTCTGGTGGCGACACGGCTGCTGTTGCACCGACGAAGTACAACCTCGCGACCGACGCGAACACTTGCTTGCACCTGAACTCGATGCCTGCCGCCGATGACGCGTTCGATGTCGACCCCACCGGCTTCGGCTACTGGGGCGTGCAGACTGGTGCCGGCGTGCCGCAGAACATCCGCTTGGCTAACGGTCCGCTCACGGTTGCGGGCGCCGCCAGGATCACGGGCGACCTGTACAACTTCGGGGCCGACACCAGGGCGTTCTTCGCTCTCTCGATCGGCACGACAGCCGCCGAGTGCGCCGACGCCAAGGTCATCCAGAACAACATGATGCCGTTGCGTTCGATGATGCCGCAAGGCGCCAGCATCGATGGGACCCCGTTCTCGGCCGACCTGGCCGCAGTCGCGGCCGACATCCCGGCGGGGAAGAGCCTCTGTCTCACGGTGTCCCCGGTTTCGGACGAGTCGTTCGGCCACAGCAGCAGGACGCCAGGTCTCATGGGCTTCGACGGCCTGCGTGTACGTGTTCCGGTCGTTAACTAATGAGGATCAAAGTAAGCCGTCGGTCGCTCGGCCTCGCGCTGAGCGCGGCGGTTATCGCTAGTTCGTTCGTAGTTCAGTCGGCACCTGCCCAGGCTCAGGTGGTCAATCAAGAGCCCGGCCAGATCAAGGCTGGCTTCGGTAAGGCCGACGCGACCTGGCACGTTGGGGCGGGCGCCGGTCAGTACACGAACAAGGACGGCGACGACGTCGTCAACGCGGTGGGGGACGGCGACGTCGACCCTCACGGACACTCGGTTCTCCAACACGATAGCTATGGCGTTCAGTCCCGTCTGAGCTACCGCGCGATCGTGGTGCAGGACGCGGAGGGCGACCAGGTTGCGTTCGTGAAATCGGATAGCTACCTGGCGCAGGACTATCTCTCGCGTCGAGCTGCGCAGATCCTGCAGCTTGCCGGGTCGAGCATCACTTTCGACGAGATCTATCACATGGCGAGTCACAACCACTCGTCGCCGTACTACATGACCCCGTCATGGGGCGTCTGGATCTTCCAGGACGCGTTCGACATCCGTGCATTCGAGTACCACGCACGCCAGATGGCACAGGCGATCTTGAACGCGGAGAACAATCTCGTTCCTGCGCGCATGGGCGCGACGGTGATCGAGCACGATCTGTTCAAGGGCATGGTTGCTCACAAGGGCCTTGCCGACGACGGGACCCCAAAGGGTTACCCAGACGACTTCGGCGACCTCGGTCTCTCGGTCGTCCGATTCGATGACATGTCAGACCCTTCTGACCCGCAACCCCTTGGCACGATGGTCAACTGGGGTCAGCACCCTGAGGGCCTCGACAACTATGACCTGATCACCGGCGACTACGTCTCTGCGCTGGAACGTTTCGTCGAGCGCGGCACCGGCGCCCCGATGATGAGTGGGCAAGGTGACGTGGGCAGCGCCGAGCAAGGGCCCGGTCGCCCCGACAAAGTGGCGGCGCTTGGCATCCCGACGGAGTGGAGCCACGCGGGTCATGCCCAGACCGAACGAGGCGGCTATCTCCTCGCGCAAGATGTCATCAAGGCCTGGAACGCGATCGGAGAGGGACATCCAGCCGACGAGAAGCATGCCGCGAACTTCGTCCCCTTCTCCTCGAACTTCGATGTCGAAGCCGGAAACGCATGGGTGCCGGGCCCGTACTCGCATCCCTATCCGAGCGTGTCCAACTGCCGCACCAAGCCAACGGTCGACGGTGATGTTGGAGGACCGGTAACCGGATTCCCAGATTGTGACCGTGGTGACACGGTGCCTTACCCCGATCATCCCTTCGGTGGACCGTTCAGTCAGCTATGGGACACGCTGAAAGCCCAGGGCGTACCTCTTCCCGAGCAGTACGACGCTCCCGCATTCACCGGGGTCGAAGAGAACCTTCGCATCCATCTCCAGGCGTTCAAGATCGGCGAGGTCGTCATGTTGTCGTGCTCGTGTGAGGCGCAAGTCGACCTGATCCTCAACGTTGAGAGTCGTACCAACGAGACCCAGAACGACATCTGGGACGGCTATGACTGGACCGATCGTATGGACTGCACCCAGGCTTCGGCCGGCGGTGACTGGACCTGTGTGCCCAAGTCTGACGAACCGCGGCCCCAGGCTGTGCTCGGCCCCCACACGTTCACGGACGCGGAGTACCGGCGCATGAAAGCTGAGATCCACAACCCTGCGAATGGATGGGACGCGATCTCGAACGCTGCATTCGCGGACGGGGAACCCAACGACCCCTCGAAGATATGGGGCAACTTCACGCACGTTGAGCTTCCGGAGCAATACGGCTACAAACTTCCTATCGGTACGGGCCACACCGGTGACTACAACGGTTACACCGTTAGCTACCGCGAGTACATGTCTTATGACCATTACCGCAAGGCACTCACGTCGTATGGACCGCACACCGCCGACTACATGAACACCCGGCTGACCAAGCTCGCCGGTTCGTTGAATGGTCAGCCTCAGCCGCTCGACCCTCAAGAGGTGGCCGACACGGCACGCGCTGCTGTCGACGAGGCTCGTCAGGTCGCTATGTCCACGGCTCTGGGCGCGGCGTCGTTCGCTGCTTACGAAGCGTGGACCCGTGCTCTGCCGAACGACAAAGGCCCCGCGGCCGCTAACACCCAGCCCCAGGACATCTCGCGGTTCGACGCAGCGACGTTCTCGTGGATCGGTGGCGACAACGCGGTGGACAACCCAACCGTCAAGGTGCAACGTTTCGTCGACGGCAAATGGGTTCCATTCGCGGATCAGTCGGGTGAGGTGCAGACCAAGGTTCGCCTTCCCAAGGGTGTCAACGCCTTCACCGACACGTACTCGGGCAACCAGGAGTGGCTGTGGACGGCCAACTTCGAAGCGTTCGACGCGTTGCCCGCGGGCATCGGGTCGACCCCCGAGGGCCGATACCGCTTCGTGGTCGATGGGCTCATCCGCAAGGGCACGCCTAGCGCGAACGCTCCGTACCACCTCGTCTCTCACGCCTTCCAGGTGTCGGCGTGGGACGGTCTCAAGGTCCAGGATCTGCAAGCTACGAGTGACTCGGTGTCATTCTCGGTGGACTCCACATACCC
Organism: Actinomycetota bacterium; assembly: GCA_034665745.1. Taxonomy (GTDB): domain Bacteria; phylum Actinomycetota; class CADDZG01; order CADDZG01; family WHSQ01; genus JAXDJJ01. Next base: position 81,767 of record JAXDJJ010000047.1, read on the forward strand.
AGGGACCTACACGGGACCAGCGGCCTTCCCCTACATCCAGACTTCGGGAGAGACCCCGCAGGGTGATGACGTCATTAAGAGAGACGAGAACGGCAAGCTGTTCTGCCTCACGTGCGCTTTCCGGCCGTGGGCCGATCACGGCGAGGTTCAGTCCGCGACGGTAACCATCGAACGGGCCGACGGCGCTATCGAGAAAGTTGCCGCAACCCTCGGTGACGACGGCCGCTGGTACGCGCCGGTAGTACTGAACGCCGGCGATCACGTGTCCGTGGCTCCCGGGGACGTCATCGACAACTACGGAGAGACCAACGGGTCAGGCTCCGATGCGCTCGAATTCACGGCCACCGAAACGCCTGCAGAAGATCCCGGCCTCGCGATCCCGGCGGTATAGCGGACGAAAAAAGGAGTACTCAAGTTGATGGATCGACGTTCGATCGGCATCGCGCTGTGCGCGGCCCTTATCGCCGGATCATTCGCCCTGCCTGCCCAAACTGCGGGCGCGGCCACCAAAGGGGCTGACCTCGGCGGCACGATCATGGCTGGTTACGGACAGGCAGACATGACGTGGCACGTGGGTTCAGGGGCCGGGCAGTACTCCTCCGACGGTGTCGGTTCCGTTCAGGGTCTCGGGACCCAAGGCGACGTCGACCCGCACCGATTCTCGACCAAGAAGAGCATGAGTTACGGAGTTCAGGCGCGTTTGAGCTTCCGCTCGATCGTTGTCCAAGACGGTGAGGGCGATCAGGTCGCCTTCGTCAAGTCCGACAACTACCTCGCGATGGACATGCTCGCTAGGAGGGCCGCGCAGATCCTTGCGGCTGAAGGCTCACAGATCTCCTACGACGAGATCTTCCACATGGCGACGCACAACCACTTCACGCCGATGTACTCGACTCCCTCGTGGGGCGTTTGGCTGTTCCAGGACGTTTTCGATATCCGCGCGTACGAGTACCAGGCGCGGGCGATGGCGAAGGCGATCCGCACGGCCGAGCTCGCGCTCGAGCCTGCTCGTATGGGCGCCACTGAGGTCACCCATCACCTCTTCAAAGGCATGGTTGCGCGTCGTCAGCTCACCGACGACGGAACCCCCGGCGGGTACCCGTTGGACTTCGGTGACTTCGGCGTTCCCATCATCCGTTTCGATGCACTCGATGACGGAGCACCGATCGCGGTGATGATCAACTGGGGGATGCATCCCGAGGGCCTCAAAGGTAACGACCTCATCACGGCTGAGTTCCTCGGTCCCCTCGAGCGCTTCGTCGAACGAGAGACGGGTGCACCGCTCGTATTCGGCCAAGGTGATGTTGGTAGCGCAGAGTCGGGCCCCGCACGGCCCTACGAATTCCCCGACGGCATCATGCGCCAGTGGGACGACGCGGGCTACGCACAGGTCGAGCGCGGCGCCTACTTGCTCTCCCGCGACGTCATCCGCGGGTGGAACGACATCGGAGACGGCAATGCTCAGGTTCCATTCGATTCAGACTTCGACGTAGCGGCCGGCAACGCGTGGGTACCCGGTCCTTTGAGTCATCCATATCCCAGCGTGGGGAACTGCCGTTCGGCGACAACCGCGGGTGGTGCCCCCGGTGCTCCCGCGGCCGGTCTTCCCGACTGTGAACGTGGGGACCAAGCGAGCAAGGCCGACCTCATCTGGGAGAACTTCAAAGCTCACGGGATCCCCGTGCCGGATCACTACGACGCCCCCGCGTTCACGGGTGTCGAGGAGAACCTCCGCCTTCACCTCCAAGCCTTCAAGCTCGGCGAAGTCATCCTCATGTCCTGTGCTTGTGAAGCCCAGGTCGATCTGATCTTGAACCTCGAGAGCCGCACGAACGAGGTGCAGGGCGATCAGTACCTCGGTTACGACTGGACGAAGCGACTCGACTGCACCCAGGCGAACGAGCCGACGGGTGACTGGACCTGTGTCCGCAAGGCGAACGACCCAGCGGCTCCTACCGCTACCTTCGCAAACCCGGTGACGTTCACGGATGCCGAGCACGATCGGATGATCGCCCAGGTCTACAACGATGCGGCCGGGTGGAACGCTCCCGAGAACGTCGTGGCTGCTAACAGCGAGCCTGGAGACCCTGCGGAGATCTGGGGCAACTTCACGCACGATGAGTTGACCGCCGATGAGGGTTACAAGATGCCGATCGGCGTGGGCCACGCGGGCGACTACAACGGCTATACCGTCAGCTACCGCGAGTACATGTCCTACGACCACTATCGCAAGGCCTTGACCGCGTACGGACCGCACACCGCGGATTACATGAACACCGTCCTGCAGGAGCTGGCTCGCACGTTGAATGACGGAGACAACGACGACAGCTGGCACTACTCCCCACAGGACGAGCCGCGCGCTGCAGCCGACGAGGCTCGCCAGGTTGCGGTAACGACTGCACTGGGCCGGGCATCGAGCAACGCTTACGACCAGTGGCGCGCTCACCTGCCGAACGACAAGGGCCCAGCGGCCCCGGTCACGCAACCGACCAACATCAAGCGCTTCGACTCCACCACATTCACGTGGCGCGGCGGTTCGAACGCACTCGATGTTCCCCATGTGGTCGTCGAGCGCAAGGATGACAACGGCAACTGGGTCGAGTTCGCCGACCAGTCTGGAGAGATTCAGACCAAGGTGGCGTTCCCACAAGGCATCAATGGGATGGCTCAGACCTATGCCGGTAGCCAGGAATGGCTCTGGACGGCCAACTTCGAAGCCTTCGACGCGTTCCCCGCGGGCATCGGCAGCACTCCCGCCGGTGAGTACCGCTTCGTCGTCGATGGCCTGATCCGCAGTGGCGACGCCGACGTTCCGTACTCATTCGAGTCGAACCCATTCACGGTTGACCGCTGGGATGGCCTCGAGGTGACACACGTAGCTCAGGACGACACCGGTGTCACGGTCACCGTGGACGCGACCTACCCCGTGATCGACGAGGGGGCCGCGTTCCGGTACGTGGCGAACCACATCCGTAACGAGGCCGACCGTGGCGAGCTGCCGTCCAACGAGATCAGAACCTGGTGTGACACGTGCAGCTTCAGACCATGGGCTCTTAGTGGTCTCGTGAGTGCCGCGAAGCTCACCGTTCAACGATCCGATGGGACCACTGAATACGTGGACGCCCAGCGCGTGGGCGACAACGTCTGGCGTGCCGACGTGATCCTCTACCAGGGGGACTCAGCGTTCTTCGCACCCGGCGACATCGAGGACAACTACGGAGAGAGGAACAGCGCCGGCTCGGATGCGGTCCAGGGCACCATCCCGCCGCCGGTGATCGAGCCGACCGGTTTCGACGTACTAGCGATCTAGTCCCAGGATTCGTCCACCTGGGTGGCGATGTCGATAACCCGCGCGGCCTTCGCTTGGTCGGTGTTCATGCGGTCGTTGACCGTGCGAGCGACCTGCGCCTGAACCTCGGCATCGATGTTGCCGATCTTCTGCAGCATGTCCGCTCCAGCGCTTGCTGGGCGCAGGTCCACTCGGACATCGCTCGGCGTGACGGGGCTGATCTCGATGACGAGGGTCAGAGGTTGCGCCGCATGAACGGTTAGAGCAAGAGGCACCTCGACCAAGCCCTTGAACCGATTCGAAACGGGGCCGAGTTTCACTTCGAGGTCGAGGTCGATCGGAAGCACCGCCTTGAACTTCAACAGGTCACCGGGATCGGGGGTAACCCTGACTTCGCCGATGGTTCCGGTAGACGTGGCGGTTGCGATGCCCCCCGGCCCGGCAGCGATGGGCCCGACGTTCACGTCCGTGCCCGACTGATCCGCGATAGACGCACGGATCCGTTCCGCCGTCACGGCGTGCCTCACGAAGTTCACCCCGAACTGCTCGTAGGACATGTAGTCGATCAACCTGAGTCCGCCGTATCTCTCGATGGTTTCTGAGTGAAAACTACTTGCCGTCTGGGGCAAAAAGTGCGTATGTGGCAGAACACCTAGGCAGAGGGGTTCTCGTGCGGATCAGGTCCCACGCCTTGTTCACGGCGGCGATAGTCACCGTCGCTGCCATCGGGCAGTCGATCGCCTCGGCCGGGACCTTCCCCGGAACGAACGGCAAGATCGCGTTCTCCTCGGATGGCGAGATCCTGGTCATCCGCTCCGACGGGACCGGGCGGGCCAACCTGACGAACACGGGCGTTGGGTCGGAGACCCAGCCGGCGTGGAACGCGACCGGCAAGAAGCTCGTCTTCACCGACGCCGACCACGCGTTCGGAACCATGAGCGCTGACGGCAGCAACCGGAAGGACCTGGTCAGCCACAACACCTTTGCGGGCAACGCGACGTGGTCCGCCGATGGGAGCACCATCGCGTTCGACGGGTTCATCGACACCATCGAAGGGAACCGCATCTTCGTCGTGCCCGCTGCTGGGGGCACCGCTACTCAGCTTCTCGACCTCGATGCCCAGGACCCCACCTACTCACCCGACGGCACCAAGATCGCCTACGAGGATGGGTTCGGAAACTCCGACATAGGCGTCATGAACGCCGATGGGTCCGGCGCGGCGACCATCACCACGGGAGACGACGGGAACGCGGGCGACTTCGACCCGTCGTGGTCCCCGGATGGCACGAAGATCGCGTTCAAGCGTGACCATCAGATCTGGACCATGAGCGCGACCGGATCTGCGGCGACCCAACTCACCACGGGCACGCCCGCGGAGCACCCAACCTGGTCGCGTGACGGAACGAAGATCGCGTTCCAGCGTGACGAAGACATCTGGGTGATGGACAGCGATGGAAGCGACGTCGTAAACATCACGAACACTCCCGACGAGGAAGACAGACAGCCCGATTGGGGAGGGACGGGAGGCGCATTGCCGCCCAGCGAGGGGATCGGGTTCTCCGCTACCTCGTATGAGGGTAGCGAGAATGGCGGCGATGCCCGTTCGCTTCTAGGCGCTGCGATCACGCTCGTGCGCACCGGCAGTACATCTGGAACCGCCACGGTGGCTTTCACGACATCTGACGGGACCGCGAAGTCCTCGAGCACGCGCGAATGCAAAGCCTGCAACGTGCCACCGCCCGACTACCTCAAGGCCTCGGGGGTCCTCGTCTTCGCCGCCGGCGAGACCACCAAGTCATTCCGAGTCCCGATCACCGACGACGGAGCGGTCGAGAACGACGAGACCGTGAATCTGACCCTGAGTGCCGCGAAGGGTGGTGCTGCGCCCGGCCCCATCACCACGGCGGTGCTCACGATCTCCGACAACGACCCGAACATCTCGTTCGAGCGAGCCGCCTCGAGTGGGTCGGAAGAGGTCACGAGCCCGCGCCTGAACGTGCTCTTGTCGTCGCCGGCCAGCGGAGCGACCGTCGCTTACACGGTCACCGGCGGAACGGCCGTCGCAGGGGAGGACTTCACGCTTGCCGCCGGGACACTCAGATTCTCAGCCCGCAGTCCATCGATCCCTCTCACGGTGCTCGACGAGAACCTGAAAGAGGGATCGGAAACGGTAGTCGTGGAGCTCTCATCACCCACGCATGCGGAACTTGGCCCGATCACCCGCCACACCTACACGATCAAAGATGACGATCCGAGTGGCGATACCGCTGGTGACACGACAACGTCGGCCCGCGCCGTGGACCTCGTTGCCCAACCGCGGCAGGTGATCAGAGAATCGCTTTCCCCCTCCAACGACATGGACATGTTCCGCGTTCAACTGGACGCCGGAGACGACGTCGCTATCGATGTCGATCCGGGAGGCAGGCTGGAATTCGATGCCTTAACAGAGAGCACTCTCACGATCATCGGACCGGACGGCACGACCGTGCTCGCGACCGTAGGGAGATCAAAGGAGCCAGACGGTTCGGGCTCAACGGACAACCCTGCCTATCTGCTGCATGCGGAGGCGGCAGGCACCTACTACCTGCGGCTCTCAACCGACCAACGTCGACTCAACGGGTACAGCCTTGAACTGCATCGTCTAGCTCTAGCTGAGGGCTTCCAGGAACCTGCGATCCTCGACGACGAGGGGCCGATGTTCGCGTGGTTGCGTGGGGACACGCTTGGTATCACAGGACCAACCGGCTATGGCTTCGCTCTGAAAGGAGCTTGGACCGAGGCAACTACGGTCAACAAGCGTTCCGGCAACTCAACATCCGTCTACACCCTCGCCACGGGTGAAACGGTCGACCTCGCGACCGCCTTTGGCGACCTCCGGTTGCAATCGTTGGGACCCATCGTCGTAACCACAGGTGAGAACCAATGGGGAGATCTGTTCGGCAAGGTGGCCGATGCGATCCCTCTTCGGTTGGGCATCCCGCTCGGCGCGCTCGCGGACACGATGCGTGAGGAATTCGGCCTGACGTTGGCGGTGTCGGCGCTCGAGAGGTGGACCATCGCGATGGGGAGCGAGATCATGGCGGGGGGCCGCGGTGTGCCGGACGGCGTCGAGCAGTTGATGCCTGGCGTTCCTTATCTATGGTTCAACGACGAGCCCGCGATCACCGCCATCTTGGGAGACGTCGCGATCGAGTACGAGGTCGGTCAACAGAAGGTGTTGTTGATCCTCGACCCGATCGATCCCTTCATCTACATCAGGAGCGAGGAAGCCGGCGAGGTCAAGAAGCCCACTCTCGCTTTCTCCCGGGGCGGGCGTATCCCGTTCCATCCCGACCTTCAGCCGACGATCTCGAGCGCTGTTGGGGTCACGGACTTCTACAGCCACGTCTTTACCAGCGCCGGTGTTCCACCCAACCCCGCGTTGGCGGAATACATCACGATCTTCGCGGATGGTGCGCTCGACGTTGATGCGAACGACGACGGGACTTGGTTGGCAGGCAAGGGGAACGCCGACCAGCTGTTCAACGGGGACCTCTCAGCATTCGGTGAGGTGCTCCAGGATATCAATGTGGGTGCCAACGCGCGCGTGATCTTCCACTACGACAGCGACCGGAACCAGTTCGACTTCGAGACTCCACTCGGTAGAGCCACGGCGGTCTACAACGGCCAAGAGGAGACTTTCTGGTTCAGGGGCAGGAAGGGACCGGAGAACAGTCCGCTGGATGGCACGCCGTTCGAGTTCCTCAACCTGACGCAGGAAGACTTCTTCGAAGGGACCATCAACAGCGACGGCGAGTTCTCCGTCATCGGAGGAACCAGCTTCGTGTCGCCTGCCGCCGAGTTCGTTATCGAGCTGCGTCTCGACAACGACGGTATCGAGGCCGATGTGCGCGGGGATGTCGAGATGAAGGGCAGCATCGAATACAAGGGCGCGTCCGCCAGTTGCAAGGCGACGGCCAGCGCCAGGGGTCTTCTCGCCTTCTCGTACTCGAACGGCTTGCACATGTCCGGATCGGTGGGACTGGACGGCAGCGTGAAGTGCTACGTCGGCAATAACAAGGTGGCGAGCGCTTCCATCGACCTCAGCGGCAGCATCGACGACGGAAAGCTCGAGTTCAGGCTCCCTCTGATCGGCAAGAAGTCCGTCACACTGTTCTGATGAGATCCCGACGCTCACTGCTCGCCTTGGTCCTCTCCATGACTTCGTGCCTTGTCTTGGTCGCGCCCGCGTCCGCCTTAACGGGCAGCGGGAGTTGGGGCCACCTTGGAACCAACGGCGAGACTCCACAGGGTTCGGCGCTCAATGCCCACGTCTATGAGATGCACAGGGCCGGCACCATCCTGTACGCCGGTGGAGCCTTCACGAACGCTGGAGGCATCCCGTCGGCGGACCGGATCGCGTCCTGGGATGGTGACTCCTGGAAGTCACTCAGCCCAACCCCTATCGCCGATAACGGAAGCGTTTTCGCGATAGCCCACTACGGGGGCAAGATCTACGCGGGCGGGAACTTCATGAACGCAGGTGGGGATCCGAACGCGGACAACCTTGCGGTGTGGGATGGCGTCAGTTGGCAACCGTTCTGCAATTCGGGGATCGGCCCTGCATTCGACGGCAACGTCATGGCGCTCCAAGTCATCGGTACGACCTTGTACGTGGGCGGAACGTTCCAGAACGCTGGTGGCGTAGCAGCTGCGGACTACCTTGTTGCTTGCGACATGAACACCGGAGCGATGAGCGCCGTGGTGAGTACAGACGGAGATTTCACCGGCTCCGTGTACGACCTGACAGCCTCTACCGATGGGATCCTGTACGCAGGCGGAACCTTCTCGAACCTCGACCAGATCGCCGCCGCGGACTTCGTTGCTTCCTTCGATGGCACCGCCTGGAGCAGTCTTGGCACGACCGCGATCGGTGGGATCGTGCGGGGCCTGCACGCGATCGGCACGGATGTCTATGTCAGCTCGGATGGGTTGGACATCGGCGGCGAAAGCCGGTCCGACCATCTAGTGAGATGGGACGGCACCACCTACAACCCCGTCGGCAGTGACACCGCCGGTACGAACGGCTACTTCCCATCAAGCGCGACGATCAACGAGCTCACGACGTCAGGAACGTTGTTGTTCGCGGCCGGACAGTGGCTTGACGCAAATGGACAACCCAAAGCCGACATGGTGGCGTACTTCGATGGGACCACCTGGAGGGCGATCGGGTCGAACGGAGCTGGGAACGGCGCCTTGAACGCCAATACCGAGGGCTTGGCGGTCGTGAGCGGGATCCTTTACGCGGGCGGCGCCAGTACGAGCGCCGGGGGAGATCCGAAAGCCAACTTCGCAGCCTCACGCTCACTCAAGTTGGCCGACGCCGAGATCGGTAATTCCAGTGGGAACTATGTCGGCAACGATGTCTATAGCACCACCGGGGCGGGCCAAACGAAGACCGTCTCGATCGGGCGAGGAACCAGCAAGTTCTTCCCGGTTCTCATCCAGAACGACGGGCTTCTCCCGGCGAGCTTCACTCTCAAGGGCACCGGAGCGGCGACCGGTTACACAGTCACATACATCGACTATTCCAACGGGGAGAACATCACCTCAGCCATCAGGAATGGGACGTTCAACACGGGAACGCTCGCCCGGGGCCAGAGCTTCGCGATGAAGGTGATCGTCAAGTTGTCGTCCAGCGCCGCCGAACGGGGAACCTTCCTCGTCACAGCGGAATCGACGGCCGGTAGCCCGAAGGACACGGTCAAAGGCGTCGTCGACGCCACCTAGCGTGCCCACTCGCTGCGCTCGTGCCCCCGGCAGGATTCGAACCTGCGCCCCTCGCAAAAGCATGCTCGTGACGCAGCCATCCTGACCACTCGCTGCGCTCGTGCCCCCGGCAGGATTCGAACCTGCGCCCCTCGCTCCGGAGGCGAGTGCTCTATCCCCTGAGCTACGGGGGCGTGATGCCCCTGTCACCCTAATCGTCGCCGGAAAAGGTGCGGAAGATAGCATCGCGATATGGCGGCAGAAGAGAAGCGCATCCTGATCGCAGATGACGACCCCGTTATCTTGCGATTGATACAGGTGAACCTCGAGCTCGAGGGTTATCAGGTACTGCTTGCGAACAACGGCCAGGAGGCCGTTGATCTGGCGACCGCCGAGAACCCGGACCTCGTGATCCTCGACATCATGATGCCGCGCCTCGACGGCTACCAGGCGTGCGAGCAACTCAAGGCATCCGATGTCACCAAGGAGATCCCGGTCATCTTCTTGTCCGCGAAAGCGCAACAAGGTGACATAGAGAAGGGCCAGTCCTACGGGGTGGCTGCTTACCTGACGAAGCCTTTCGACCCCACCGAGTTGCTCGAGGTGGTCGAGCAGCACGTCTCCTAGGACTCCGGCTTGATCACCGACCGCTTGGCGTCCCTGGTGGGCCGTGCTCTGGAAGCTGCCGCAGCAGCGGGAGACATCCCGGCCCCCCTTTCCGACCAACTTCTATTCGAACGTCCGCGCCGTCGTGAGCACGGCGACTGGGCCACCAACATCGCGTTGTCTCTGGCACAAGGGGGCGGGAATCCACGTGCGATCGCCGAGTCGATCGTCAAGCATCTGCCCGAGTCCGATCTGATCGACAAGGTCGAGATAGCGGGGCCCGGGTTCTTGAACTTCAAGCTTGCCGATTCGTGGCTTCATGATGTCGTCCGCGAGGCGGCTGATGCGAAGACGACCTTCGGACGAGGGGCGCCTACAGGAACGAAGTTCAACGTCGAGTACGTCTCCGCGAACCCAACCGGACCGATCAACGTCGTGAGCGGCCGGCACGCGGCCATCGGCGATGCGATCGCGAGCCTGCTCGAGGCCGCCGGACACACCGTTACGCGTGAGTTCTATGTCAACGACGCCGGACGCCAGGCGCGCCTCTTCGGTGAGTCGATCGCGGCCCGCTACCTCGAGTTGCACGGGAGCGTCGCCGACATCCCCGAAGGGGGTTACCAGGGCGACTACGTCATCGATATCGCGCGTGCGGTTGATGCCGAGATAGGCGACTCACTCGTGGACAAGGATGCCGAGACTCGCAACGAGGAATTCAGACGTCGTGGCCTTGCTCTCATGCTCGATGAGATGCGCGCCTCGTTGGAGCGCTTCGGAACGACCTACGACCTGTGGTTCTCCGAGCAGACGTTGCACGCGGCCGGTGATGTCGAGCGTGCCATCGCTGCGCTCGAGGACAAGGGACTCGTCGAGGAGCGCGATGGGGCCAAGTGGCTTTTGACCACCCGCTTCGGCGACGACAAGGATCGCGTCATCGTCCGAGCCAGTGGCGAGCCCACTTACCTCGCTGCGGATGCGGCTTACCTGATGAACAAATTCGGTCGCGGTTTCGACAGGCTGATCTATCTCTGGGGCGCGGATCACCATGGTGCGATCAATCGATTGAAGGCTGCTGCCCAAGGACTTGGGTTCGACGCCGACGCGGTGGAGATCCCGATCGTCCAGGTAGTCACGCTGTCCAGCGGCTCGGAGAGTCTTAAGGGATCGAAGCGCGCAGGGGTCATCGTGAAACTGGATGATCTCGTTGACGAAGTCGGCGCTGATGCGGCTCGCTACACGTTCCTAACCCGCTCGATCGAAGCTCCACTCGACTTCGATGTGGCGGCGGTGAAAGAACAAGCACCCGAGAACCCGGTCTATTACGTGCAGTACGCGCACGCGCGTATCTGTTCGATCCTCGCGAAGGCGGCGTCCGAGGGCCACCAACCTGATCCGGACACGGCACCGCTCGATCTCTTGAAGGAGCCTGCCGAGGACCAGCTGATGCGCAAACTCGCGTCGTTCGAGGAAGTGACCGGCGAAGCGGCGTCTCAGCGGTCCCCCCAGAAGATGACCCGTTACGTCGAAGAGCTGGCGTCAGACTTCAGTGCCTTCTATCGGGACTGCAAGGTGGTCACCGACGACGATGACCTCACCGCCGCGCGCATCGCCCTTTGCGTCGCGACGAAACGGGTGATCGCCGACGGTCTCGCCATCCTCGGGGTATCGGCCCCCGAGCGCATGTAGCAAAGCAACTAATCTTGCGACCATGAAAGACGTTCTGCCCCTCTCTGCCTCTAGTTCCGCCGATGGTCATCTGATGATCGGTGGCCTCGACACGGTCGATCTCGCCGACGAGTTCGGCACGCCCCTGATCGTTTTCGACCGTGCGACGTTCGAGGGCCGGGCGAAGACTTACACGAGTGCCCTCGACCCGGCCCAGGTCCACTACGCCGGCAAATCGTTCTGTTGTGTTGCAGTTTGCGAGCTGGTCGACCAACTCGGGTTGTCGCTCGACGTCTGCACCGGGGGAGAGCTCGCCACGGCGTTGGCCGCAGGCTTCCCGGCGGAACGCATCACGTTCCACGGCAACAACAAGTCCGAAGACGAGTTGCGTGCTGCCCAGGTTGCGGGGGTCGGACGGGTGGTCGTGGATTCGTTCGACGAGATCGACCGACTCGCACGTTGCGGCGTGAAGACGAAGCTGATGATCCGAGTGACCCCTGGGGTCGAGGCGCACACGCATGAATTCGTGCAGACCGGTCAGGAAGACTCGAAGTTCGGATTCTCTTTGCATGACGGGGTTGCACTCGAGGCCATCAAACGCGCGTCCGAGGTTCCAGGATGCGACCTTGCCGGTCTCCACGCGCACATCGGTTCACAGATCTTCGAACTTGCCGCCTTCGACCTCGCGATCGAGCGGTTGGCAGGACTGGCCGCCGAAGCGAAGCGCGCTCATGGATTCGATGTGCGCGAGCTGAACGTTGGTGGCGGTCTCGGTATCGCACACACCCGTGATGAGATGACACCCGATCCTGCCGAAGCGGTCGAACGGATGAGCTCTGCGATCGCGAAGAGCTTCGGCGCACAGGGACTTCCGGTTCCGCAGATCTTCGTTGAGCCCGGCCGGTCGATCGTTGGGTCCTCCGCCGTCACCTTGTACCGGATCGGCACTGTCAAGCGCATCCCCGGAGTGCGGACCTATGTGTCCATGGACGGCGGGATGTCCGACAACATCAGGCCCGCTCTCTACAGTGCGCGCTACGAAGCGTTCCTCGCGAATCGGATGGACGCGCCCGAAGGCCCGCGCGTAACCGTCGCCGGCAAGCATTGCGAGTCCGGTGACATCCTCATCAAGGATGTCCATCTGCCCGACGACATCGCGCCCGGTGACCTCCTGTGCGTTCCGGCAACCGGCGCTTACACCTATTCGATGGCAAGCAACTACAACAGAGTGCCTCGCCCGGCTGTTGTGATGGTCCATGAGGGAAGGTCCACGGTCATCCAAGAACGAGAAACGGTGGACGATCTCCTTCGCCTCGACCGTCGTTTGGACGGTTCTCCCCTCTAGTCCAGAAGCCTCGGATACCGTCTATCTATGGCAGAACCCGTTCGAGTGGGCCTTCTTGGTTGTGGGGTCGTAGGCAGCGCCACCGCGCGCATCCTGTCTAGCCACGCGGCCGAGATCGAGACCCGCACGGGCGCTCCGATCGAGGTGAAGCGAGTAGCGGTGCGCGATATGTCGCTCGACCGAGGCCTAGATCTCGATGCATCGGCGTGGACCACGGACCCCTGGGAGGTAGTCGGCGATCCGTCGATCGACGTCATCGTCGAAGTCATGGGTGGGATCGAACCGGCAAAAGCGCTGATCCTGGAGGCCATCTCGAACAAGAAACACGTCGTGACGGCGAACAAGGAACTGCTCTCTGCCTTCGGTGCCGAACTGATGGAGGCCGCCGAGACGAACGGCGTCGATCTTTTGTTCGAGGCGGCCGTTGCAGGGGGCATTCCGATCATCCGTCCGATCCGCGAGTCGCTGGCTGGCGACCGTGTCAAGCGCGTGATGGGCATCGTGAACGGCACCACGAACTTCATCCTCACGCGCATGTCCGAGATGGGGGAGTCATTCGAGGAAGCGCTAGAGCAAGCAGTGCGTCTGGGCTACGCCGAAGCGGATCCAACCGCTGACGTGGATGGACACGACGCGGGAGCCAAGATCGCGATCCTCGCGTCGCTTGCTTTCGACGCAAGGGTCGTATCGAGCGACGTGCCCACCGAAGGCATCCGAAACATCACACGTGCTGATATCGCTTCGGCGCGTCAACTCGGGTACGAAGTGAAGCTCCTTGCAGTGGCAGAACTGAACGACGGTCAGATCTCGGCGCGCGTCCATCCGGCGATGATCCCGAAGACCCATCCCTTGGCATCAGTACGTGACGTCTACAACGCCGTCTTCATCGAGGCCGAGCAATCCGGCGACCTGATGTTCCTTGGCAAAGGAGCAGGCGGCGCACCTACTGCCGCAGCCGTCGTGGGCGATGTCGTCGAGATCGCCCGAAACTCCTCGCAAGGTGCTCGTAGTCCTGGGTACGTGGGATTCCACCACAACGCGACGATCAGGGCTGAGAACGAAACCGCGGTTCGCTACTACATCGTCTTGTCCGTGGCGGACCAGCCCGGTGTGCTTTCCGAGGTAGCCGGCGTCTTCGCACGACATGGTGTGTCGATCGCCAGTGTGCGACAGGAAGGGTTCGGTAGCGAAGCCACGCTGATGTTGATCACGCACATCGCCACCGAGGGGCAACACCGCGCGACGCTCGAAGAACTTCGAGGTAGCGAGGGCGTCAAGGCGGTTGAGTCGACCATCAGGGTCGAAGGGACCCAGGAAGGGTGACCGGCCCCCTCACGGTTGCAGGAAAACGCGGCGTCATCCGCAGGTATTTCGAGCACCTTCCGGTGTCGGATGCCACACCGATCGTCACGTTGGACGAGGGCGACACACCTCTCATCTACTCGGAACGATTCTCCAAGGAGATGGATGCCGAAGTGTGGCTCAAGTACGAAGGCTTGAACCCGACGGGGTCGTTCAAGGACCGTGGCATGACCGTTGCTATCTCGAAGGCCCTCGAAGAAGGCTCGCAGGCAGTGGTGTGTGCATCGACAGGCAACACGTCGGCTTCCGCCGCCGCGTACGCGGCTCGTGCCGGGATGATCTGCGCGGTCCTCATCCCCCAGGGGAACGTCGCCTTGGGGAAGTTGGCACAAGCACTCGTGCACGGCGCTCGGGTGCTCGAGATCGAGGGCAACTTCGATCAAGCCTTGGAGCTCACCAAGGAGATGTCCAAGACCCACCCCATCACTCTGGTGAACTCGGTCAACCCGTTCCGCATCGAAGGTCAGAAGACCGCATCGTTCGAGATCGTCGAGGCCCTTGGGCGTGCCCCGGACCTCCACGTCATGCCGGTCGGCAATGCCGGGAACATCACGGCGTACTGGCGTGGCTACAACGAAGCGAAGGCATTGGGATGGTGCGACTCGCTGCCCCAGATGCACGGGTTCCAAGCGGAGGGGGCGAATCCGATCGTCCGTGGCGAGATCGTGGCCGACCCGAAGACGATCGCGACTGCGATCCGCATCGGTAACCCGGCGTCGTGGTCCGGTGCTACCGAGGCGGCCGGCTCATCCGGGGGCGGCATCTATTCGATCAGGGACAAGGAGATCCTCGAGGCTTATCGCTCGCTGGCCCAGGAGGGCATCTTCGTAGAGCTCGCCTCCGCCGCTGGGGTCGCGGGGCTGCGGCAGATGAAGTCCCAAGGGCTGATCCCTTCCGGAGCCATCATCGCGTGCGTGCTGACGGGTCACGGTCTGAAGGATCCAGACTGGGCGATCGCCGGTGCCCCGCAGCCCATGCTGGTTAAGGCCGAGATCGGCCCGATACTCTCCGAGC
>JAXDJJ010000048.1:0-12433 GCA_034665745.1 Actinomycetota bacterium
TCGCGGCCAACCTCGTCTCGGCCCTCACCTCTCTCTTAGCCGGGCTCGTGCTGGCGAGCATGAGCGACAGGCTCGAAGACGTTCAGGGTTTCTTCATCTTGATCCCGGTTTCGATCGGGATGCGCGGGAACATCTTCGGGGCGTTGTCGGCACGACTCGGTACATCGATCCATTCGGGTCTGTTCGAGATCACCTTCGAGCGCGACAAGCCACTGTTCCAGAACATCTATTCGACGACGTTGTTGACCGTAAGCACTTCGGTCACGATGGGGCTTCTCGCCCGCGGGATCGCAGCGTTGCTTGGTGTCGACACGATCTCGGTCTGGGATTTCATCCTTGTAGCGCTCGTGGGTGGTCTGCTGTCGTCCGCGCTGGTTCTTGCATTCACCATCTGGTTGTCGATCCAGTCGTACCACCGCGGGTGGGACCTCGACTCTGTGGGTGCCGTGCTCGTGACCGCAGTCGGCGACGTAGTCACACTTCCTTGTCTGTTCTTGTCGTCCTACCTCGTTGGCATCAGAGGTTTCACGCCTGTGCTCGGAGGTGTTTCTCTCGTCCTCGGCCTCGGCGCAGTCGTCGTCGGCTGGCGCACCCGAAGAGAGATGGCACAGCGCATCGTGAGAGAGAGCTTCCCGGTGCTGTGCATCGCGATCGTTCTCGATCTCCTTGCCGGAACCGTGGTGCAGAGTCGGATCGCGGAGATCTTCAGCACGTACACCGCATTCTTGATCTTCCTTCCCGGCTTCCTCGAGAACACCGGCGCACTCGGATCGATCCTCGCGGCGCGTCTCGGTACGAAGCTTCATCTAGGTGCGGTGTCACCCACCACGCGGCCGGGGGCACCGGCCTTGTTAGACGGAACGATCGTGGCCGTGCTTGGCATCTTCATCTACTCGGTGTCGGCGGTTACCAGTCTGCTCGTCGCTCAAGTCACGGGTGACCCATATCCGGGGGTTCTGACGTTCCTGGGCGCGGCGATGTTCGGCGGAGTGATGGCTTTGATCCTTGCTGGGGCTATCGGGTACTACGCCGCGATCGCGTCGTACCGAGGTGGGTTCGACCCCGACAACCAGACGATCCCGTTGGTATCGAGCGGCATGGACCTGTTGGGAGCGATCTGTCTAGTGATCGCTTTGGTTGTCTTCGGAGTAGCCTAGGAGGGCATATATGGACGCAGACGACGGTCCAAGAACCGTCAAGGGTCTCTTAGCCGAGATCAAGGATTCATCCGAGCTGATGGTCGACCTGGCCTATGCAGCCGTCTTCTTCTCCGACGCGGACCTCGCCAAAGAGGTTGGGCGCCTGGAGGACCGGATGTTCGGTCACCTCCACGACCTTCGCAAGATCGCGATCTTGGCGGCGCGCAGTCCCGAGGATGCCGAGCACATGGCCCACGTACTTGGCATAGCTTCTGCGGTCGAGAAGATCGCCGATGCGGCCGACGACATCGCTCGCGTTGTCTCGTCGGGACTGGGGGTTCTCGATGACTTCCGGCGTGACCTCCGCCACGCCGACGAGATCGTGTCCAGGATCAAGGTACGCGAGGACTCGGCCGTTATCGGTCGGTCGCTGCGCGATCTCTCGATGCCCGTCGAGATCGGGATGTGGGTCATCGCGATCCGCAGAGGTGGCGAGTGGGACCTGGACCCCGGCCCCGACTTCGTGCTGGGGTCGAACGATGCCGTGTTGGTGAAGGGCCCCGAGGATGGAGTTCACCTCGCACGTGAATTGATGGGTGCGCCTCCGATGCCGGAGCTTCCGGATCCTCCCGACGTTGCTTTGACCGACCTCGATCGCGCTGTCGATCTGCTCGTCGAGATGAAGAACTCGGCCGAGGTTGCCGTCGGACTCGCGTACTCAGCCCTCCTGTTCAACGACCAGGCACTCGCAGCCGAGGTCTCGAACCTCGAAGCGAGGAGTGACGCCATCCACGACGAACTCGAATCATGGGTGCTGCGGAGCGCGCAGGAAGCGCGCAACCCCGATGACCTACGCGGGCTGATCCGACTCGCCCACGCGTCCGAGATGATCTTCGACTCAGCTCGGGAGATGACCCGGATGGTCGAGCGCGGCGAAGAGTTGCACCCGGTGATCGCGGCCGCGCTCGTCGAATCGGACGAGGTTGGACATGAAACGATCGTGTCCGCAGGCTCGATGGCGGATGGAAAGACGATCAAGGAACTCTCGGTGGAGACCGAGACCGGGATGTTCGTGCTGGCAGTGCAGCGAGGGCGACGGTGGAACTACCGACCGAAACCGCACTTCCGGCTTCAGGCTGACGATCGTGTCATCGCCATCGGGCCGGCGGAGGGTGGCGAGGAACTCGACCGCCTCGTCGGCATGCGACGCGAGATGATCGAGGCTTAACAACTGCTCCGGAAGGGAACAACTACAGACATGAGCAAAGAAGAGATCACCCAACCCGACGGATCGCCCACCGAGAGGGCGAACATGCTCCAGAACGTGGGGGCGATGATCGCTGGGCTGATCGCGGTGCGCGTCGTGACCTACATCGTGACCACCATCTGGCGGCTGGTGACGCGCGAGGAACCACCCCAGATCGACCAGGCCGTCCGCCCCGCGAAGAAGGCGGCATGGATCGCTCTTATAGGCGCCTCCACGGGGGCCGCGCGCCAGATGGCTCGGGACAAGATCAAGCCTCCGGTCGACGGAGCGGCGTAGCCCCTAGCCCGGTGCCCCTCCACTGGCCCATCATTAGGCCGTGGACATCGCAACGAGCTCGTCGAGTGAGGCGCGCTCGGGTCACTACGAACTCCTGCTCGAGCTCGCTTACGGGCTGAGTGGCAGTCTCGACGTCGGCGAGGTTCTGAAAGAGGCACTTTCTGCCACCCGCAAGTTGATCGAGTTCCGCGGAGGCTCGATCGCCCTGGTCGAGGACGAACACCTCTCGATCGCCGTGGCGGACCCACCCGTCGGGCCCGAGGTCGCAGCCTTGCGATTGCCCGTCGGTCAGGGCTTGTCCGGACGGGTCGCCTCCACCGGTCGATCGATGTATTCGCGGGATCTCCAGAACGACGAGCGGGTCAGTCCTAACGTGCGGTCCCTCGACACGAACTCAACCATCAGGAGCTATTTCGCCGTGCCGGTGGTCGCGTCGGGTGACATCGTCGGCGTGTTGCAGATCGACTCGGAGAATGTCGACGGGTTCTCGGAAGAGCAGCGGGCGATGGTCGCATCTCTCGCGCCTCTGATCGGCGCCGCCATCCAGAACGCGAGGGTGTTCACGGAAGAGCTCGAGACGCAGGAACGATTGCTCGAGCTCGAACGATTGCGCTCGGATTTCATCTCGATCACGAGTCACGAGCTCCGCACGCCGTTGACACCTCTCCTAGGTTTCGCGGAGCTCCTCGCGACACGGGACGCTTCTGACCTGACTACGCCCACGACGGAAGTGATCGAGCGTCTCGAGAGCGCGGTCGAGCGTCTGCGCGGGCTTGTCGAGGAATTACAGCGGCTCGCACAGGTCGAAGCGGATGCGCTGCACCTCAAGAGCCAACCGATCGATCTCGTGACCGTCATCGAAGGGACCGCAACACCGTTCATGGCCGATCGACCGATGCGACTTCACCTCGAGGGTGCTGGGTACGCGACCGGCGACCCCGAACGCTTGGGGGACGCACTCAGATGTCTGCTGCACAACGCAGTCAACTTCTCGCCCGAAGGAGCGCCCATAGAGATCACGACCTCTTCGGACGGCGAGGGAGTAGTGCACATCGACGTCGTTGACGGAGGCAAAGGTGTGCCCGCCGAAGATGCCGAGAAGATCTTCGAGCGGTTCGCGCAGCGAGAGTCACCGCAGACCCGACAGGTTGGTGGTCTCGGGATCGGTCTCCCCGTTGCCCGGGGCCTGATCGAAGGCATGGGCGGAACCTTGAACGTCGTGCCGGGCACGCGGGGACGTTTCACGATCACGTTGCCTGTGAGGGGGCCGGATGCCTGATCGCTCCGCCACCGCCGACTTCGAAGCTCTGTTCCCGCATTGCGCCGCGATCACTGCGAGTCTCGAGCTGGCCGATGTCGTTCGGACAACACTCTCGGCGGTCAACGACCTGCTCGACTGCGATCAGGTCGTCATCACCCTTGTCGAGCAGGGCCTGATCAAGGTGCTGGCCGCCGATCCCCCGGTATCGCTGGAGATCATGGAGAACGGACTCGCGATCGGTAGGGGTCTGGTGGGCCGGGCGGTAGCCGAGCGCATGCCCATCTACTCGCCGGACATCTCCGTCGATCAACGTGTGGTCGAACAGACGCGCCACAGGTGGGATACCGAGGATCGATCCGTGGTCGCTGTTCCTTTCGCCCAAGGCGATCAGGTGATCGGCGCGATCCACGCCATCTCGAAGCAAGTGGATGCTTTCTCCGAACAGGACCGTGCCCTGTTGATCGCCCTCGCACCAGCGGTCGCAACTGCGATGCAGAACGCACTGGTGCTGTCGCGCGAGCGAGATTCATGGGACCACCGCCGCAAGCTAGACGCGCAGAAGTCCGTCTTCATGCGGCTGGCGGCACATGGACTGGAGGAGCCCTTGGCTGGGATCGCCACTCTGGTGCAGCAACTGAAAGGCCAGACCCCGGAAGCCATGGCGGACACTGCAGGTTTGGTGCTCGGGCGCACCCAACACCTCGCAGAACTCATCGAGGAGGTACTGGCCCTATCCCTCCGCGACAGCTCGGACATCGTCCTAGTTGATTAGTGGAGCCGGGGAGGGGAATCGAAGTAGCCGACACCCCTCTACTCCCTGCTCAACTCGCTGCGCTCGTGGAGCCGGGGAGGGGAATCGAACCCCTGACCTATTCATTACGAGTGAATCGCTCTACCGACTGAGCTACCCCGGCCTGGTGCGGGGGCAGTTTAGCCGTGGAGTAGATGCCTCAGGGTGCTTGGTAGGCGACCACGATGCCGCCGCCATCGCCGCCCTTGTCACAGGTTGCGTAAACGAAGCCCCGGGCAACCGCGACGCCGCCACCCGCGCTCCACACGCAATCACCGGTTGACCCCGTGATCATCTTCTTGAGCAACAACTTGCCGGTCTTTTGGTCGAACGCGACCAACTCACCTATGTGGTTGATCGTGTAGACCACGCCGTTGGCGATCGTCACCGGTTGGTAATGGCCGATGTCCTCGGGGTACTTGCCGGCCCACCGGGTAGCACCCGTCAAGGCGTTCAACGCGTAGAGCTTGCCTCCGTTCGGTGCGACGTAGACGGTACCGCCGTCAACTGCACTCGTGGCTGCGTTGCCTCCTGCCGATGCCGGCGCGAGACCTCTCGTCCACACGAGCTTCATGGTGTCGGCGTCTACTGCGTGGTACTCCCCCGACTTCTGAAGGTCTCCCACCACGACGCGCCCATCCGGCAGCGTGAACAGGTTTGGCGAAGCACCGAAGTCCACGTCGCCGCCGCGCTTCGGGTCGTCGTCACGCGTGTGCTTGAACACCCCGACGATCTCTCCGAATGTCTTGCGGTTCTTGTCGACATCGATCTTGACGATCGAGTTGTTGAACTTGTCCTCTTTCTGGCCGTACGGGTTCGATGTTCCGAGGTACGCGTAGTGGGACTTCTCATCGATGACCGGCGTCGTCCAGCTGCCGCCCCCGGCATGCCCGTCGATGAACTGCTCGTTCGTGTACATGTAGGTCGTCTTGATGATCGCTCCGCTCTCCGCATCAAGGATGAAGAAGGGGGTGTTCGCGTTGCTACCGTCCCCACCCACCGTGGGAGCGAAGATCATCCCGTCGAAGACCCGGATGCTTGCGAGCGCTCCACGCGAACCGGGGTCGAGGAGGTTCGTCTGCCATAGCTGCGTACCGGTCTGCTCGTCCAGAGCGATCACGGAGGGGACGCCCGAGCCGATGAGCACGTAAACCGTGCCGTTTACGACCGTTGGCGCGAACACACCGCCGAAGAAGTTGATGTTCGCCACGGGACCGAGGCTCACTCTCCACACGAGCTTCCCAGTGTCCGAGTCCACCGCGAAGAGCCACCCCGCGGCGTACTGGTCGAAGTCGATCGGATTGCCCAAGAAGTCGAGGGTCGTCGGTGTGCTGATGGAGGCGGAGGTCATGAAGATGCAGCCATTGGCTTCGACGGGGGTCGACTGGAAGGCGCCGAGGGTCCCGCCCTCTGCGGTCGAGGCGAACGCCCACTCGGCCTCGAGGTCGGAGACGTTGTCCGGTCCGATACGGCTCTCCCTCGGCTGGGTCCGAGTGTTCAGGACGTCGTGTCCGAAAGACGGCCAGTCACCGGCCGCAGAATCGGGTTTCGAGCAGTTGGTAGCGGCCTGAGCCACGGTGCCACCAGGAACGAACATCGCGATGATCGCGGCGCACACCAGCGCCCAGCCGTACCTCTTCACTTGAAGCCTCCCGATTCCGATTCGTTGCGGTATGGGAGGTTTCGCCAGGGGGGAGACTTCTCCTTCGAGGGCTAGCCGTGGACCCGGGCGTCGGCGGGAACGAGGTGGCCGATGGCTACCAGGGTGGCTTCCATCGCAAGGGTTGGGTTGGCGTTGCTCAAGAACGACGCTCGGGTCTCGACGCATCGCTCGGCTGCGCGCAGCAGCCTTCCGTCATCGACAGAGGCCGTTGACCAAGACTCGAGCTCGCCGAGGAGGTCGATGTTCGAGACGGCCTCGGCCCCCCCGGACCGCAGCGCGAGGACATCACGGTAGAACGATGCGATCGTTTGCAGAGCTTCACCGAGCAACTCTTCCTCACGCCGGCGGAGCTCTCTCTTGTGTTTCTTGGTTAGGGCGTTGCGGGCTGCCGCGGTTCCTCGCCGCTCGCCGAGGATGTCGGCCAGCTCTTGGGTCTCGATCTTCTGGTTGGCTTCGACCGTCTTCAACGATTGCTTCACCTCTTCGAGGATCTCAGCGGCCGCGTCCAGAGCTTCGACCGGCGAAGACAAGCGGTGCGGTATCGAGAGCCACATCCGACGGCGATCGCCTGCAGAATCATCGAGAGCGATCGATAGGGCACGCTCGAGATCTCCGTCGGACACCCGGGCCGCGATCAAAGCTGCTTGTTCGGAGACGCCCTGGCGCGTAAGGAGCTCGATGATCCGTTGCTCCGGAACCGGCTCGAGACGAACCACCCTGCAACGCGAGCTGATCGTTTCGAGCAACTCTTCCTCGCGATCGCTACTCAGGATGAAGACGGTGTCGCCGGGAGGTTCTTCGAGGGTCTTCAACAACGCGTTCTGAGCTGCTGGGTTCATCCGTTCGGCTTCTTCGATGATGAACACCTTCATCTTCGCTTCGAAGGGCGAGCGTGAAGCTTCCGGGATCACAGACTCGCGGATGACATCGACGGGGATCAACGGCCCCTCGGGAACGATGTGGTGAACGTCGGGATGGCGTTGCCGCAACACCCGAAGACACGTCGAGCACTTGCCGCACCCAACGCCAGGTTGCTCGGGGCACTGGATCGCTGCCGCCATCGCGACCGAGGTCGGACGCTTGCCAGAGCCCGCGGGGCCGAGCAACAACCACGCGTGCGCCACTTCGCCCGACGCGACCTGGCGCGCCAAGCCGGTAACCACCCGCGACGTTTCGAGTGGATCCCAGACGGTCATCGTGGTACCGGGGGACCGGGAGGCGAGGTGGCGCCACCGAAGATGACGACGTCGTCGTCCTGATGGTGCTTCTGGAACGCGGCAACGACCGCCTCGTGGACCTGTTCCTGGCCGCCCGAGGCATCGAGAACAACGAATCGACCCGGGTAACGGATGGCCAGCTCGAGGTAGGCCTCGCCGACCTTGCGATGGAAGTCGCCATCCTCTTGCTCGATGCGATCGAGATCACGATCGACCCTGTGAAGCCCCACCGTCGGATCAACCTTCATGTACAGGACCAGGTCTGGCATCAATCCACCGGTCGCCCATTCGGAGATTCGGAAGATGTCGTCGACACCGAGGCCGCGAGCTAGACCTTGGTACGCGAGAGACGAATCGATGAAGCGATCGGTGACCACGACCTTGCCCGCGTCCAATGCGGGCTTGATCACTTCCGCGACGTGTTGGGCGCGGTCGGCCGCATAGAGCAGAGCCTCGGTCCGCTCGTCCATCGCGGCCGACGCCGGATCGAGCAAGACATCCCTGATACGCGCACCGATCTCGGTTCCCCCCGGCTCCCGCGTCCGTACGACCTCTGCCCCGCGGGCGTCGAGCCACTTGGTGAATGCCTCGATCTGGGTCGTCTTGCCCGCGCCTTCCCCACCTTCGAAGGCGACGAAATAGCCGCGTTTGATGACGTCTTTGCCGGGCAGTCCGATCCCTCCTTCACCGATCGCTCGCATCGAGAACACCCCACCACCGATCGCGAACAAGCCTGCTATCCAAAGGGTGGTTCTACTACCAGGAAGATTGAGATCACCGAGTGGCGTGTTCAACACATGGTCGCCGATCGCCCCGGCGAGGAACGGGAACAGGCCCAGACCAACGAGGGTGCCGATGCGGATCAAGGTGTACGCAGCCGAGAACGTTCGGCCGCGTAGCTCGTCGGCCGTTCGTTCTTGGATAAGTGCGTAGCCGGTCGAATAAGCAACACCACCGAAGAAGCCGAGCGCGCTGGCGATCGGGATGGCGGTATTGAGGCTGGCCATGCTCGCCATCGCGATCAGGCTGACCCCCGTCATGAGGATCGACGACGAGAACATGATGTCCTTCTGGATCCGTTTCGCGAGGGGTCCCGCTAGCAAGAGGCCGAGGATCATCCCGGTTGCAAGGAACCCGATAAGGAATGCGAACCCACCGTCCTCGGATGCGCCCAGAACCTCTTGAACGAAACCGATCCCTAACGAGAACACCCCACCTGCTGCAGTGAAAGTGAACGCGATGCCAAGCAGCCACGGACGGACGCGACGATCGTCGCGCACGAAACGGAGCCCTTCTACGAGATCTCGCTTCGCGTCTTTGAGATCGAACTTCGCCGTCCTCCGACGGGACGACGCGATCGTCAACGACGACACCATCACGGCCGAGAATGCGAACGTCAGGGAATCGAGCCAGAAGGCAAGGGACTCGCTCGAGTTCTGCAGCCCCTCCATCACCGGGATGTGATCGCCCATGAAGCCGCCGAGAGACGACAAGCCGAAGAACACGACCGAGGCCAGTGGCCACGGCGCGTAGACCGCGAACAGAGACAGAGAGTTCGCGTGCGTCAGCTGGGCCGCGGGGACGAAGTTCGGAAGGGATGCGTCCTTCGCCGGCCCCCAGATCAGGGTGAGGCTCTCGAGGGCGACGGACGCGGCCAAGAGGTAAAGCTTGTTGGGGACGAACGGCAGCGAGAAGATGATCGCGGCCCTCGAGATGTCGGCGATGACCATCGTCCTCTTGCGGTCCCAGCTGTCGGCCAGCACGCCACCGATCGGCCCCGCGACGAACCCCGGTAGGACCCGGGCGATCATCACGGCTCCGACGAACGTGTCTCCCCCGAGACGCCGGGCGAACACGGCGATGGCGATGACTCCGATCCAGTCCCCGAGGCTGGACACCGCTTGGGCGAGGAAGAACCGCAGGTAGTTCCCGTTCCTGAGGAGCGTGAGGTAGGAGACTTCCTCCTCTGGAGGGGTCAGCAGTCGTAGGTCAGGCTGCTGCGGAACTGGCTGGATCGGATGCCTCCCCCGGTTGACGACTCAACCGAAATCCTAGGCTGGAACGGCCTCGATAGGGCCCGTTTGGGCCTAGGCCTTCTTCTTCGTGGTCTTTTTCTTGGTCGTCTTCTTCCGGGCGGTCGACTTCTTGCGCTTCACCGGGCCTTTCGCCCTTCTCTCGGCCAGCATCTCCAAAGCCCGGTCGAGGGTCATCGTCTCGGGGCTGGTGCCACGCGGCAATGAGGCATTCGTTTCGCCATCGGTGACGTAGGGGCCGAAGCGACCATCCTTCACACTGATCTCCGCGCCGGTGTTCTCGTCGGCTCCGAGCTCCTTCAGTACCGTCGCGGCGTTCCTGCGCCCCTTCTTCGGCTGAGCGTAAAGGGCGAGAGCTTGTTCCAGCGTGACGTCGAAGATCTGCTCTTCGGTCTCGAGCGAGCGAGTGTCCTTACCCTTCTTCAGGTACGGGCCGTAGCGCCCGTTCAACGCATGGATCTCTTCGCCCGATTCGGGATCCTTGCCTACGACACGTGGCAACGCGAGGAGCTTCAGTGCGTCGTCCAAGGTAACCGTGGCGGGATCCATCGATTTGAGGAGTGACGCCGTCGGCGGCTTGGTCTTCGAACCCTCTTCGAGCTCGCCGAGTTGCACGTACGGCCCGAACCGTCCCGCCTTAAGGAAGATCGTGGTGCTGGTGTCGGGGTCGGGGCCAAGCTCGCGGTCTTGGCTGGGGGCAGAGAGGATCTCTTCGGCCTTCGCGATCGTGAGCTCGTCGGGCGGAAGGTCTTCGGGGATCGACGCCTTGTCCTCGCCGCGCTGCAGGTATGGCCCGTAACGACCGACGCGCACGATGACGTCTTCACCGTTCCCGTCCTTGCCGATCGGGATCGAGTTGACCTCGCGCGGATCGATCTCGTCGAGCCGGACGCTCACCATGTCGTGAAGTCCGATCTCGCCATTGCCGAAATAGAACTTCTTGAGCCATGGCACGGTCTCTTCTTCACCCGTGGCGATCTCGTCGAGGTCTTCCTCCATCGCTGCGGTGAAGTCGTAATCGACGAGCTTCGAGAAATGGTCTTCGAGGAGGCCGACAACAGCGAACGCGGTCCACGACGGGATGAGGGCGCTGCCCTTCTTCCACACGTAGCCGCGGTCGAGGATCGTTCCGATGATGCTCGCGTAGGTGGACGGACGTCCGATGCCGCGTTCCTCGAGCTCTTTGACCAAACGAGCCTCGCTGTAGCGCGCCGGCGGTTGCGTTGCATGTTCCTTGGGCTCGAGAGAGTTGACAGCCAGCTCTTGGCCGACGCGCAGCTGCGGGAGCCTGACCTCGCGGTCCTCGAGCTCTGCTTCGGGATCGTCGGATCCCTCCACGTAGGCCCTGAGGAAACCGGGGAACGTGATGACTTTCCCGCTTGCCTGGAACTCGGCGTCCTCCTGCCCCGTGTTCGCACCGAGGCGCACCTGGACGCTCTGGCCAGTAGCGTCTTTCATCTGCGACGCGACCGTGCGCTTCCAGATGAGGTCGTAGAGGCGAGCTTCGTCACCATGCAGCTCGCGTGCAACATCGGCGGGTAGCCGGAACGACTCGCCGGCAGGGCGGATCGCCTCGTGCGCTTCCTGGGCGTTCTTCACCTTCCCCGTGTACTGGCGAGGCTGGTCGGGAACGTAGTCCTTCCCGTACATCTCGACGGCTTGCGACCGTGCTGCCTTCAATGCTTCGGACGAAAGAGTGGTGCTGTCGGTACGCATATAGGTGATGTAACCGTTCTCGTAGAGACGTTGCGCGGCCTGCATCGTTCGTTTGGCAGTGAAGCCGAGCTTGCGACCACCCTCTTGTTGCATCGTCGAAGTGATGAACGGCGCGTAGGGAGACCGGCGGTATGGCTTCTCCTCAACCGAGCGCACGTTGAACTTGGCACCGGTCAAACGCTCGGTTAGCGAACGCGCGGCCCCCTCGTCCAACACGACCGCGTTGTCACGCTGCAGATTGCCCTGGTCGTCGAAGTCTTTCCCCGTCGCCAGACGGTTCCCGTCGAGCTCGACGAGGGTGGCGGCGAACGGAGTGGCTTCACCGATCGTCGGGTGGAACTGACCTTCGACATCCCAGTAGCCCGCGGCACGGAACTTCATGCGCGCCTTCTCGAGGTCGACGATCAAGCGGGTAGCGACACTTTGCACCCGGCCCGCGCTGAGCCCGGGGAGGACCTTCTTCCAGAGCACCGGCGAGACCTCGTACCCGTAGAGACGGTCGAGGATCCTGCGGCCCTCCTGTGCATCAACCAGCCGCCGGTCGAGATCGCGAGGGTTGTCCAACGAGTGCTTCACCGCGGCGGATGTGATCTCGTGGAAGACCATCCGCTTGACCGGGATGGTGTCGGGCACCGCGAGAACCTCGAGGAGGTGCCACGCTATCGATTCCCCCTCGCGATCCTCATCCGTTGCGATGTAGACCTCGGTTGCGGTCTTCACCAGCTGCTTGAGCTTCTTGACCTGATCCTTCTTACGGGACGACACGACATAGAGGGGCTTGAAATCGTTGTCCACGTCGACGCCGAGGCGGGCCCAGGCGAAAGCCTTGTAGGCAGCAGGGATCTCGGCCGCGCTCGCCGGCAGGTCACGGATGTGACCGATAGAGGACTCGACGGTGAAGTCCTTGCCGAGGATCTTCCCGATCGTCTTCGCCTTGGCCGGCGACTCGACGATCACGAGGGGTTTAGCCACGTGTCTCCTTCAATATATGGGCCGTCAAGCTAACGCCTTGGTGGCGCGAGGGCTTCCTGGGTCAGCTCCAGATGCCCATGAGCGATGATGTCGGGCGTG
>JAXDJJ010000049.1:0-11389 GCA_034665745.1 Actinomycetota bacterium
AGACAACCTCAGATGCGAAGATGGGGGCACGGGGCGTAGCGCAGCTTGGTTAGCGCGCGTCGTTTGGGACGACGAGGTCGCCGGTTCGAATCCGGCCGCCCCGACTTAGGACAGTCATACAATTCCAGCCCTTGCGGGCGTAGCTCAATGGTAGAGCCTCAGTTTTCCAAACTGATGACGACGGTTCGATCCCGTTCGCCCGCTCTGCGACAGCTCATATATCGATTTCGGCGTTTGCAATCGCTGCCCTCGCGAAGCCTCCTCGTCGAGATGTTCGACGTCGATGACAGTTGGCGCAAACGACCTCACACTTCTCCATCTCTGCAAGAACTGCGTCCCAGTTACGAGACCGCATCCCGGCGGCAATCCCGAAGGCTTTCTCGTCCAAATGGTCAAACTCAAGAACCACAGGATCAGACTCGCCGCAGTCGGCACACGGATGCTCCTTGAAGAACGCAATTAGGTACTCGGTTCGTTCCTTGACGATGCGCTGAGTCCGCGCAGATGCCTTCGCGATATATCGCTGCTTGTTCCTTTGGTAATGATCCCGGTGGTAGGCAGCTCTACATGGTCGGCAGTAGGCGTCGCGCAACCTTGATTCCCATTTGCGCCACATGAATTGCTCGGGAGGCTTGAACGAGCCGCACTTGCTACATCGCATCTGGGGCTCGCCGCCAAGACCGTCGATCGGTAACTGCATACAACACGACTACCAGCAGGGTGTGACAGAAATTCCGACAAACAACTACGCTCAAGCTCCATGACAGACGTTAGAGGGCTTGTGCGTGAACGGGCCGACAAGTACGTCGATTGGTTGACCGACGCTTGCTCGATCCCTTCGATGGAGAGCGACCCCGACGGGCTCGTCAGGATGGCTGCGTGGGTTGAAGCCAAACTGATCGCTCTCGGCGCGAGGGTCGAGCGCCTCGTTCATGAGGACGCCCCCGACGCGCTACTGGGCCTCCTCGGTTCGGGCGACAAGACCTTGCTCTTCTACGACCACTACGACGTGCAGCCGGTCGATCCGTTGAACGAATGGGATTCACCGCCATTCGAGCCGGACATCCGCGAGGGGCTGTTCTTCGCACGTGGGTCCGCCGACAACAAGGGTGACCTTGTCGCCCGGCTGGCGGCTCTCGAGGTCTATCAAGAGGTTCACGGTGACATCCCGTTCACGATCAAGTTCCTCGTCGAAGGTGAAGAGGAGACCGGGTCCAAGAGCTTCCACGAAACGGTCGAACGCAACCGCGACAAGTTGGCTGCCGACGGGTGCATCTGGGAGGGCCAAGGGATCGATCATTCCGGGCGACCGTCCTTGGTGTTCGGCGCGAAGGGTCTCGCTTACGTCGAACTCACCTTCAAGGGATTGAACGAGGACCAGCACTCGTCATTCGCGGTCTACGCCCCCAGCCCCGCGTGGCACATGGTCGAGGCCCTTGCCACGCTCAGAGCGCCGGATGGCACGGTCACGATCGATGGCTTCTACGACGACGTCGTTGCGCCAACGGCCGAGGACCTTGTCATCCTCGAGAACTTCCCGTTCGATGAAGACACCGAGCGCGAGCGTCTGGGCGTCGACGCATTCGTCGGCGACGTGACCGGGCAGGAGTTCCTCAAGCGCTACTTCTTCGAGCCCACGTGCAACATCGCCGGCATCGTCACCGGTTTCACCGTTCCAGGAGCGTCCAAAACGGTGCTTCCCAAGCAAGCGATGGCGAAGCTCGATATGCGCCTCGTGCCGAATCAGGACCCGGACGACATCGTCGACAAGTTGCGTAAGCACCTCGACAAGCGGGGTTTCGGCGACATCGAGATCCAGACGTTCTCGATGGAGCACCCAGTCAGGTCCACGCCTGGATTCGCTCTCGGGCGTGCTGCGATCGAAGCGGCGAAAGATGTCTTCGACGAACCGCCCGCCGTCGCGCCTCTGATGATCGCAACCGGACCAATGCACGTGATCGCGCGAGGACTTGGCGTACCGACGGTGTCCCCCGCGGGTGTCTACCGGCCCACCTCGGACATCCATGCTCCGAACGAGAATTGCCGGGTCGAGGACTACCTCAAGATCATCGAGTACACGGTCGCGTACCTCGATACTTTCGCTCGCACGGAGTGAACCTCACGTTCCAGCTCGACCCCGAGCTGACGAGCGAGCTCATCGACAGACTCGAGCAGGTTTGGCTCGCGGTCGGCAACTCCGGCGGATCGGTCGGGACCCCGATCCAGGCAACCCTGCAGGATGTCAAAGTCCTGTCGGGAAAGGCGTTCCGCAGCGTTACCGAAGGTGACGATCACATCGTCGTCGTGCACCTCGACGACGAACCCGTCGGGTTCGGGTTCTTGACGCACAACCCCGGCCCCCTCTTCCAGCACTGGGCGATCGTGAAGCGCCTGCAGGTCGTGCCGGATCTTCAAGGCAAAGGCATCGGATCGGCTTTGATGCACGAGATAACGCGACTTGCCCGGGACGAGCTCGGTTTGGAACAGCTCCAACTGACGGTGCGCGGCAAGACCGGGACCGAATCCTTCTACGAACGTTTCGGTTACGAGGTCGTCGGCCGGATCCCCGATGCGATCCGCGTCGCACCCGGTGACGACCGGGACATGATCTACATGATGGCGCGGCTCTAGCCCGAGTGAGGGGCGACGAACTCTGCCAAAGCACCTTCGGTGAAGACATGGTTCGACACCGTGACGTCACCCGAGAACGGATGATCGAGCGTGACGACCAAGAGCATGTTGAATCCAACCAACGCCCCAACGGCTCCAACCATCGCGGTTTGAACCCATGACGTGCTGGAACCGAAGAACGACATGAAAGCAACCACGAAGAACGCCCCGGCCAGAAGGAGCACGAGGAGCTCGCGCGGCAAGCTCCGTTCCGCGTGCTCTAGACGCTCTCGCCGAGCACCGACAAGGTCATTCAATTTCGTCACGCTCTCGTCATAGAACGCGTTCGCCGGGGCTCCCTCGGGTGAGTAGGACTGATAGATCACATAGAGATCCTGGACGTCATCCCACGCCCTCTGGCTGAATCTGCCGTCTGCCATGAGGTCCCATTCCTCGTCGATCACCGTCCTGATGTAGTCCCCGATCACGCCGTGAAGATCGTCCTGCACATCCGTTGGGAACGCTTTGCTGTCGCGCAGCAGCTGCGAAAGCTCGGTTGCCTCGGTCCGTACGTTCGCCTCGGTCGCGTTGAACTCTTGATACAGGGACACGATGATGAAGGCGAGCATGATCCCGTACATGCCGATGAGCACACCGATCAATCGGCCGGCGAGCTCGTTGTGCCCTCCTGCATGACCCCCGAGCTTGCGTTGGACCAGCTGATGGCCGAGGGCGCCGAAAAGAGCGAAGCCTCCGACGATGAATATCCCGAGCATCCACGTGGGGAAAGTGTTCAGCAGGGCCCGGGTCACCACTCACATGCTGAGCCATGCCCTCTTGCCCTACAAGGAGGTTCAGGACCGTAGATCAGATGTGACTGAGGAGCCTCGCTTGGCCCTTGACTCCGCCACGCTGCGCCAAGGCGCAGAAGTACTGCTCAGCGATCGTCGAGGGGGAACGTTCGTGCAACTTGGCGAGCCAGGAAGCCTTGAACTCCGCCTGTGTTGGCGGCGCCACGTCCTTATCGAAGTGGAGGATGTCCAGCCCGCGCTCGTAATCGATCACGTAGACGTACTCGGGCCCGACCCAATAGGCCGCTGATGCGGCACCAACCACAGGCTGGAAGTAACCCAACTGCTTGATGTGTCCGGTTGCACCATCGGTCGAGAACAATCGCGTGCCGTGGTCATACCAACCATTCGCAGTGATGATCTTGTCCGTCGTGCTTAGCGGACTGACATCGAACCAGTGTCCAGAACAACCCATGACGTTGACTGCAGGATCTCCGTTGACGTCGTACTGACCGTTAAGTGGCCGGAACACCTCGATCGGCGCGAAGGGAGCCGCGTCAGTCACATCGAAGTCACGAAGGCTGTAGGTCGCGAAAGGCCCACTCCCGGACCCACATTTCGGGCCGAAGTTCGTCTCACCCTCGCCGAGAAGGATCTCGCCGGGGCGCAGGGTCTCTATCGCCTGCTCTTCTTCTGTATCGCGTGGGTCGTAGAGGTTCGCGAAAGGACGGATGTTGTTGTGCTGGTATGCGGTCTTGCCTGCCTGCATCGCCGGTCGGTCGCTCTTCGCCACGATCGTGGGATTAGCAGGATCGACCGAGGGATCGAGCGCGTAGATCGGCGTCGTGTCGGTCCACATGAGACCGCTCGAGTCGCGGGTGACGTGGTGGCCTGAACTGCCCGTCTTCGTGACCGCGCTCCACCCCGCAGCAAGCTTCTTCGGGTTCGCCTTGTCACGGAGGTCGTAGGTCTTGCCCTCTGATCCGTAAGCCCAGTTGCAAGCATCGTCGACACACTCGATCGTGTGGTTTCCACCAGGAGCGATGTATCCCTTAGGCACTATGGTGACGAGTCCTCCGGGGAGGTCCGTTACTTCGATGACGATGAGGTAGGCGACGCCCTCGAAGTCGCTCATCAGGACCGTCTTGCCATCCTTCGATACGGCTACGTCCTCGTTCTCCCAGTTGTGGGTGTCCAAACGCCCCATCAACAATGGGATCGCCGGGTTCGTGACGTCATAGACCGCCAGGTCCTTGGCGCTGCTGACGTACAACCGACGCTGAGCACCAAGTTGCACGACGCGGGCGCTCACGCCAGGCGATTCGACAGGAAGCGTCGCGACATAAGAGAGGTTGTCCGACATGAAGCCGCCGACCCCCGGGTCTTTGTAAGTGAGCTCGGCTGCACGAGATCGAGCGAACCCGCTGGGAGTTGGAAGGGCCAAGGCGATAAGGGCCGAGACGATCGATAGAAGGACCAGCTTGCGCATGGACACACTCCTCACCCGGCGCGGTACTAGACGCGCACGCATCGTGGCCCCTTCGGGTCACCTTGAACCAATTGGTTCATCCCCCTAGGGCGGCCTACCTGTGTGCAAATGCACAACGGGTACCTGCTGGGCACACCGACAACGCGTTGCGGGTTGGGCTGATGAGTGGCCTTTACTCGCCTTTGTAGCTGGGCGCCCGGCCCTCGATGAAGGCCCCGATCGCCTCCTGGAAATCCGAACTTGCTAGGAGGCTTTCCTGGGCCCGGGCTTCCTCGTCCATGCCCGCCTCGAGCGGGACGGTGCCGGCCAGATCGACAAGGGCTTTCGCCTTACGAGCAGCGAGGGGAGGTGCTTTCAAGATCTCGGTCGCGAGGCTATCCACAGCGGCATCGAGGTCCATCGCCGGCACCACAACTTCCGCGAGACCGATCCGCCCGGCGGTGATGCCGTCGATGCGCTCGGCCAACCAGATCATCTTCTTCGCCTGGCCCTTCCCGACGAGGGAGGGTAGCCGTTGGGTTCCACCGAGGTCCGGGATGATCCCGTACTTTCCTTCGAGCAATCCCAGCGATGCATCTTCTGCAACGACGCGCACGTCACATGCGAGCGCCAGTTGCAATCCGGCACCGAGCGCATGTCCTTGAACCTTCGCGATCGTCGGCATCGGTAAAGCTGCGATCTTCCGGAATCCCGCTTGAGCACGGGCGATCCTCTGGTCCGGTGTTCCCGTGAGGTCGCCGAACGTCGAGGTGTCGATCCCGCTACAGAACGATCGACCCTCCCCGCTTACAACGACGACCCTGATGTCGTCTGCTGCGGCGATCTCGTCAGCACCGGCGGCGAGAGCGTCGAAGAGGTCCCAGTCCATCGCGTTAAGCACATCCGGACGTTTGAGCGCGAGGTCCGCCCGGTGCATGTTGAACGAGACGTCTACGGTCATGTCGCCGAGACTATGACCACCGCCATCCCGTCGAAGGTCAGGTCGTCTATGCCGGCCCGTCGGAGATCGGAAGATAGACGTCGAACGACGTACCGAAGCCCTCTTTGGAGTTCACGTAGATCCCGCCACGAGCCCTCTTGACGATCGCGTAGACGGTGGCGAGTCCGAGACCGGTACCACGGCCACTCTGCCTGGAGGCGAAGAAAGGCTCGAAGATGTGCCCGAGCGCATCCGGAGCGATCCCGCCCCCGGTGTCGGTAACGCTGAGAGACACATATCGACCGGCCGGAAGATCTTCACGCATCCCCGTCCTGAGATCCACATCACTCGCCTTGATCATGATCGTGCCGCCGTCGGTGATGGCGTCGCGCGCGTTGTTTACGAGATTCAGGATGATCTGCTCGGCCTGGCCGCGATCCATCATGATCAGAGGCAGTTCACTAGGACCCTCGATGACCAGGCGGACGTCTTCCCCGAGGGACCCTTCAAGAAGTGGTGACACTTTTCGGATGACATCGCAAAGGTCGATCGCGCTAACAGGCTTCATCTGCTACAAGCATTCGCCGATATCCAGAAAATGGGCTAGGCGTTATGTCACACATCACTAGGCGTCTGTCTCGTCTCCCCTCAGATCATTGAGGACGGAGATCAGCTCGATCTGCGAATGGACCCCGAATCTGCGATAGACCGCGGTGAGGTGGTTCCTGATGGTGCTAGGACTGAGAAACATCTCCTGGGCGATCTGATGCACTCGCTCGCCGGCTACCAGTCTCACCACGACCTCTCGTTGGCGCGCGGTCAGATCGCCTAACTCCTTGATCGCGCCAACCGAGAATCTCTCGCCGGCTGCAGGCATCAAACCGGCAGCTCGGAGCTCGTGACCGATGCGCCACAGCAGGTGCTCGAGCTCGTCTGCGCGCTGAGCGGCATTCACCTCTGACGCCGACCCACCATCCGGTAGCCCAAAAACATGTGGAGCTTCAGCGACCCAGGCACGATCGTCGGGCAAGACATCCCCGCCGACCTCCACGGTGCACGTAACGAT
The DNA here is from genome assembly GCA_034665745.1 of Actinomycetota bacterium. Taxonomy (GTDB): domain Bacteria; phylum Actinomycetota; class CADDZG01; order CADDZG01; family WHSQ01; genus JAXDJJ01. Next base: position 6,876 of record JAXDJJ010000049.1, read on the forward strand.
GAGGGGGCTTTCCGCCATGCCCTCGAACCTTCTGGACCAGCCAACCAGTTCGATCGTTGTACCGCTTGGCCGCTCGATCGATATCTGACCGCGGATCAGCAACTGGGTTCTCCGGGCGAACGAGCCGTTGATCTCCTGGATCGAGCTCTTGATCTCGGGCGGGAAAAGGCTGGTGACCGTCCGGACCTTGAGCTCCGCGACGTCGAGCTCGAACAACTCGGCGTAGTGATCGTTCACATCGATGAAGCGGTGGGTGAGGGGGTCGATGAGTGCGAAGCCGGCACGTGACCGCTTCATGGCCTCCCAGATCTCGGTGGCGTTCGTACGCCACGCCTCAGTCACGGCGGATACCCCTGTGGGCTCTCACATCCATATGGAGAGAGCGTCCATCAAAGCGAGTAGGCGAGGTATCACCACAAGCTAGACATCTCTCCTGTTTGGAGTCCACTTTTCCGACCTTCTTGCTTTGTTTCCGCTGATTTGTCAATTGACAATGCCATATGACATAGCGTTACGTCAAAGGGACGTATACTCTGGGGGCCGGAATCGGGTCTACCGGGGGGTAACGGTGTCATCACGGCCTAGGACCGGAACTGCAAACGACGTCTCAGTTATCGGCCCTCGGGTCCGAGCAGCTCGAGCTCGCCTGCATTGGACGCGTGAGACCTTGGCGCATCGATGCGGTCTCAGCTGGTCGGCGATCGAACAGATCGAATCGGGGCGCCGCAGCCACACCCGGCCTAGCACCCTCAAAGCACTGGCGAAAGCCCTAGGGGTAACCATCGACTATCTCTTGGGCGACTCGAATCCCCCACGGATGCTGAGTCACCAGGTCCACATCTACGGTGACGATGCCGGATTCGTTTCTGGCGCCGTCCCGTTCTTGCTCGAGGGGATAGAACGGTCGGAGGCCGTGTTAGCGATCACGCAGCATCGGAACATCGGGATCTTGAAGGAACAGCTGGCCGACGCAGCCGCGCTGGTGGAGTTCGTCGATGCGCAAGACCGGTACACCTCCCCGCTGGCCGCCCTCACTGAGTTCAGGTCGTTCGTTGATAGCTCCCTCGAGGACGGTGCGCCCTGGATACGGCTGATCGGGGAACCTAGGTGGGCAGGGGAATCCGAGACAGAAGCTCGCAAGTGGTACGAGTACGAGTCGTTCTTCAATCTGGCGTTCAGGTCGATGCCGACGACGGTTCTCTGTCTCTACGACGAACGTTTGGTTCACCCCGCGATCGTCGACAAGGCGCGGCTCACGCATCCGCAGATCATCGAGGACGGCGAACTCATCGATAGTCCGCTGTACATCGATCCGACCGAGTTCTTGCTCCGCGACGCTGATATCTCTGGGCGATAAGGGCGCTACGCAGCGGCTACGGGGCTCTCGAGAGCGGATCGAACGGCTTGAGTCAGCTGCTCCTCATCGAATGGCTTCGACAAGATCGGAAGCAGTCCGATCTGTTGTGCATCCAACTTCGAGTAGCCCGACATGAGAAGGGTCGGTAGGCCTGCTCGCTGTGCGAGCTCCATGCCCGAGAGCCCCGGCATCACTACATCAGTGAGCAGGAGGTCGGCGGAGACGAGACCACCCTCGATGTCTGCTGCGGCTTGCTCGGACGATGCGTAGGGGATCACCACGTAGCCGTTGCGTCGAAGCATCCGGCACACGAGGTCTCGCACCGCGGACTCGTCCTCGGTCACGATGATCCGTTCCCCTGTGCCTGGCACCAACGGGTCTACAACGCTCGATGTCGACGACGACCCCTGACGCTCGCAGACCGGGAGGTAGACGACGAACTCTGTTCCAGTACTCGACGAACTGTTAACCCCGATCGCACCGCCAGCCTCTTGGGCTATCCCGTAAACCGTGGCCAATCCCAGGCCAGTTCCTTTTCCTACTTCTTTCGTTGTGAAAAACGGTTCGAAGATTCGAGCCAGGGTCTCTTCGTCTATCCCGATCCCATCATCTGTCACGGAGAAAGTGGCATACAGACCGGGGGCGATCCCAAGGGCGGTCGCGTCGACGGCCTCTATCGCCTTGTCACGGGTTTCGAGCCGCATGTGACCACCATCGGGCATCGCATCGCGCGCGTTCACGACGAGATTCATGACGATCTGCTCCATGTGGCCCGGGTCGATCAGGGTGAACGACAGATCAGCGGCCAGGTCGATTGTGAACCGGACGTTCTCGGGGATCGTGCGTGAAAGCATCCGGCTCATCTCCCCAACCACATCGTTGAGAAGAGTGACCTCGGGTTTGGCCTCGTTCTTCCGGGAGAACGTGAGCAACTGGCGAGTCAGACTCGCTCCCCTTTCACCGGCCCTTACGATCTCTTGCGCATCCTCACGACGCGGGTCCCCCTCCGGCAGGTCCTCAACTAGGAACCTCGCATAATTCAGTACGACCGCGAGAAGGTTGTTGAAGTCGTGCGCGACACCGCCAGCAAGCTGCCCGAAGGCCTCGAGCTTCTGAACCCGCCTCAGCCGTTCTTCGAGCTCATGCCGCTGCGTGATGTCATGACCGATGCATACGGTTTCTGTTGGTCTCCCCGCCTCGTCGTGCATCTGGGAAACCGCCACACTGATAGCTCGTTGCTCGCCCTGCACCGGGATGAAGAGGTCACCCTCCCAAGTCCCACCTTGCTTCAGGGCAGCCACGATCTCCGCCCAGTCGTTGTCTGCCAGACCGCCGAAAACCTCGCTCCAGACGCGCCCGGTACCGTTCGCCCAGCCGAAGTAACGCTCCGCATAGGAATTGAAATAGGTGAGTTTGGAGTCCTCCCCAACCACCACGACGAACGACTTGATCTCTTCGAGCACGCGCCCTTGAAACTCAAGGCTCTCTTTCTGCTCATCGAGCCGATCCAATTGCTCGTTGAACGAAGCCACGACATCTCGGGTGCGTGCTAAAGCCAGGATCAATAGCGCGACGATGCTGCCGCCGATCACGAGGCGGTTGACGTGCACGCCCGCGATCAGCTGAACGCTGAACAAGGCTGGTCCGATGGTCGCGAGCAGGATCGGGAATGACAGCCGTCCGAGCGAGAGCTTGCGGTCCCGCCCGGCCTCTGCACCCGCTGGCGTTGATGAACTGGGGTGCAACGCTGCGACTCCCACGGCTACATACGAGATCAACCAGCCAAGATCGAGCCACCCGCCAGATACATAGTTGCCCAGCAATGATTGATGGAGATAGATGGCGTCGGTGGCGATAAGCAAGGCCATCGATGCGATGAGCAGCCGCAATGAAACGCTTCGTACGCCTAGAAGCAGGATGCCGACGACAGCGCCGATCAGCAGCGCGTCCCCAGCAGGGTAAGCGAGCGCAGCGCCGATCTGAAGGTTGGAGTAGCCGGGCGCGTTCAGGTAGGGGGCCCCGAGGAAAACCCATGCGACCGCGCCCAAACCGATGGCGATGATCGCCGAGTCGATGCTGTTGTCGCGGCGTCGCTTATCCGAACGGCCCATAAGGAACAGCCCCGCAAATGCGAGGGGATAGCCCACTACGTAGAGGACATCCATGGGGGCCGGGAAAGATGGCGCTCCGCGACCAAGTAGTTCGAAACCGTGCCAGATGATGTCCGCGATCGCCCACGCGAGGAGGCCGGATCCGATCAGGTACCAGGGGCGCCTCGCACCGAGCGGGCGGCAACGCGCGCCCCAGAACACGGCCCCAACGCAAGAAACTCCGGTTAGGTCATAGATGTACGACTGGACCACTGCGTTCGAGAAAGCGAAGATGCCAACCAGTGCCAGACCGAGAACCGAGTAGAGCATCCAGGGACTGAATCTCGCCCGGTTGATCCCGAACTGCTCAAGATCGTGCACTTTCTCCATATAAGTACTGTCTGCCCTCCAGGCCGTCCCGGCCATAGCCAGAAGGGACCCCCGGGGTAGTCCGTTGACTACTTCCTAGTAGCTCCACCCATGACCTGCGAAAATGCCCGTCTGCGCCCGTAGCTCAGTTGGATAGAGCATCGGACTTCTAATCCGAGGGTCGGGGGTTCGAATCCCTCCGGGCGCGCTAGCAATAGCGCAGGTCAGACGCTATTTTTGGACTTTCGCTGCGTGTGGTCGTAAGCTAGAAACCCACAAAAAACCCACACGGCGAATGGAGAAGCGTTGGCGAGCATCCGCAAGGTGGAGCGCAAAAGCACGGGAGCGCGCACAACTTGGGCGTGGGAAGTGCGATATCGCGACCCCAATCGCAAGGATCGATCCAAGACGTTCGATACGAAAGCTAGGGCGGAGGCGTTCGCCGCTGCGGTTGAAACGGATATCGGCCGGGGTGAGTTCCTAGACCCCCGTCTCGGCAAGAAGACGTTGGGCGATTGGGCCGGGGAATGGCTGACCGCTCGGTCGACCGAGCTCAAGCCGAAGACGTCCGAAGGCTACGAGAGTCTGTTCAACCGGCACATCTTTCCGGTACTGGGTGGCACATCAATGGCGCAGATACGTCCGCTCGACGTCCAGCAGCTATTGGCCGGGATGCGCAAGCAAGGGTTGTCCCGGTC
>JAXDJJ010000050.1:0-3372 GCA_034665745.1 Actinomycetota bacterium
GATCCGGAAACGCGTTCGCCAACAACGCCAAGGCCGACATCGAGGACGAGATGAACGGCACGCCCGACAGCGATCCGGAAGGTTATGCAGACCTCGCGGTCGTCAACCATGTCGACGAGATCGTTGAGTCCGGCGTTCGAGGTGTCGTGATGGTTCACGCTCTCGAAGATGGGTTGGTCCCCTACAACCAGGCGCGTGAACTCGTAGGCCTACTGGTCCAGGCAGAGATGCCGACCGAGATGTACAGCGCGGCCACCAAGAACGGTGGCGAATCGGGCACCACGATCACCGGCTACAGCGGGCATAACGACTCCCCCGGTGCCGGCCACGCGTCGGAGACCAGCACGACCCACATCGTGATGAGGACCGCTCTGTCCCGCCTGTGGAGCCTCGTGGACAACGGCGTGGTGGTGGCCGATTACTCCGACACTTTCGTGGACAACCCGGGAACTTTGCCTCTCCTCTAGGCGTTTCCGATAGCGGAAACAGTTCGCTACGGTTGGCGACAGCCAACGAGGAGGGAGAACTTGATGCTCAAGCAGGCCACGTTCGGAGCGGGTTGCTTCTGGGGTGTCGAGGCCGCGTTCAGGCAGCTATCCACCGGCGTGAAGGCGACCCGGGTCGGGTACACCGGCGGAGACCTCGTCAACCCCACTTACGAGCAGGTATGCACCGACCGCACCGGGCATGCAGAGGTCGTCGAGGTCACCTATGACCCCGCCGAGATCTCGTACACCGATCTCCTAGAGGTCTTCTGGGACGAGCATGACCCGACCCAGATGAATCGTCAGGGGCCGGATGTCGGGCGTCAATACCGCAGCGCGATCTTCGTTCACGATGACGAGCAGAAGGCGCAAGCGTTGGAGTCGCTCGCCAAACGTCAAGCGTCCGGTGCCTACAGGAAGCCGATCGTTACGGTGATCGAGGCCGCAACCGAGTTCTACGAAGCGGAGGATTACCACCAGCAATACCTCGAGAAGCGCGGGCTTTCGAGCTGCCGGATCCCGTCGAGCGCTTAGGACTGGGCGAGGTTCCGCAGCTTCTCGATCGCAGCCCGCATCGCAGCAGGATCGCCGCCGGCTCTCCCGGCGGCGAGGCCCGCGAGGAACGTGCTGACCGGCGCCATCTTCCGCTCGACCCCATGGGCAACGACGCGCGCAAGATCTAAGACGTCGTCCTCGTCTATCGCTTCATCGATACCGAGGCTTGTCTTCGCTCTGGAGGTCCAGTCCTCGGTCACACCGCCTCCGTCGAGAACGCTGCCTCCACCGAGTAGACGTCTTCCCAGGTGTCGCAGTCACGCGTCGAACGAGGATCGTCGAGCGTCAACAGGTCGAAGTCTCCGATGAGGTCCTTCACCGACATCCCATGTGGCTCGCGGCCGCTAAGTGCGGTTCTCAGGGCCTCTGTTTTGTATGCGCCGACGAGGAACTGGTGCCGGCCGGTGTCGTCTCGCAATATGACCCCATCTTGTTCGGTGAGGTCGGCCAGGATGCGATCGACGCACGCCTGATCGACGAACGGGAAGTCCACCCCGAGCACGACGCTGACCGGCTCCTGAACCAACTTCAGCCCTGCAGCTATCGCCGCCACCGGGCCACCGCCTGCCGGTCGCTCTAAGGTCCACGACACAGCGCGCGTGGTGGCTCTTTGGGGTCCGACAACGATCGTCGAGCGTGCTCCAGCAACCGCATCCAGGGCCCGGTCCAACAGGGCTCTGCCCCCGATCACCAACGCACCCTTATCGGTGCCGTCCAAACGGCGAGCGGAGCCGCCGCACAACACGAGTGCATCGAATCTCAGGGGAGCCTCCAAACCTCAACGACCACGGGATCGCCGGCCTCGAGTTTGGACCGATCAACATCGAACCTTGCTACGCCGTGACAATCAACCAGACTCGACTGGATATGTGAGCCCTGCTTGCCGATCGGAGTCGCGATCGCGCCCTTCGCGGTGAACTCGAGCCGAACGCGCACGAAATGCAGTCGGCCGGGGGCCTTCTCGATGGCAGTGGCGAGCCGAGCTTCGATCGTCGGTCGCAACAAGCTCGAGCAACCGCGCATCTTCCGGATGGCAGGACGAACGAACTGCTCGAACCCGATATGGATCGAGACCGGATTGCCGGGAAGCCCGAGGAACGGCACATCTTTCGCACGTCCCGACACCACCGGTTTACCCGGCTGCATCGCGACCCGCCAGAGATCGATCGCACCAAGCTCCTCGACTACCTCCTTGACGAAGTCATAGCGCCCGACCGAAACGCCACCGGACGAGACGATCAGGTCGGCGTCCTCGGTTGCGGCAGCGACCGCGTCGAGGACCGCTGCACGGTCGTCTGCGATGGGTCCTACGACCGTTGCGATGCCGCCGGCTTCCTCGATCAGGGCCCGAAGGGCGACGGAGTTGGAGTCCCGGATCTGCCCGGCCCCCGGCTGAGCCTCCGGCGCGACGAGCTCGTCTCCTGTCGAGAGGACGTGAACCACCGGTCTGCGATGCACCGTGACGGGTGAGAGCCCGAGGGAAGCCAGCAGTGCCAGCTCGCCCGCGCCAAGCTCTGTCCCCGCCCCGACGCACACGTCTCCGGTGGCCACGTCGTCACCCGCGGGCCTGATGTGGCCGTGTTTCGGGGGGGCCGCGGTGATCGTCACCGTTCCACCGGCTTCCGTGGTGTCCTCCACAGGCACGACGGCATCCGCGCCGGGGGGAAGGGGTGCTCCCGTCATGATCCGTGCTGCCGTGTGCTCCTCAACGAGATGTTCGCCAGGGTCACCGGCTTTCACTTCACCTGTGACACGAAGTTCAACGGGGAGAGTGCTGAGATCAGCGCGGCGGACCGCGTACCCATCCATCGCGGAGTTGTCGAAGCGCGGCAACGGATGCGGAGCTAGTTGGTCGGTGTTCGGCACCATCCCGAGTGCGTCGCCAACGGGGACCTCGATGGTGTCCAACGGAGAGAATCCCGCAAGGATGCGGGCGCGCGCCTCGTCGACCTGCAACATGGTCGAAGGTTAGTCCCTGAAATCTCTCCTGCGCTCTTCGTTCGTCGTTGGCAGTTTGAGCTCGGCCGCGCTGAACGCCAGCGAAGACGGCATGTTGTCCTTGCGGAACATAGGCGTGTCGGATTGCGTCACCTCGAGCAGGATCGAATGATCCTTCTCGAACGTCCAACCGTTGCCCCACAACTGGAACACGCTGCAATCGACATCGGGGTCAGTGTTGGTATTCACCTTGCACACGCCGCGCGTCACCAGGGTGATGGTTCCGTCCGGCTGCTTGTCGAACAAGCGGGCCGCCACCCAGTAGTCCCCGCCGGGAGCGGTCGCGGCGAATGTCAGCTTCAGGGTTGGCAAGCCCATCAACGTGAAACCTTCG
>JAXDJJ010000051.1:0-14801 GCA_034665745.1 Actinomycetota bacterium
TACTTCTTCCGGCGCATGAATATCCCTGCACCGAGGGGCAACAACGTGAACAGCGAGAAGATCCCGCTGGGGAGTTCCGTGCTCTCTTGTCCCAGGGTCGGAGAGTCGTACTTCATCGAGTTCTCCATGATGTACAGGCCCGAGTACGTCAGGGCGTAGTCCTTCAGACCGTAGCGGTGGTCGTTGATCTCGGTCGGCATCGGAAGGCCACCGCCCATGATCCTGACCTGGCCGAGCCCGACTGGGATCTGACCAACCGACGTCTGGGTTCCGGAGTCGCTCGAGCCGGCGTTGTTGCCGGTGGTGGCAACGGTGTGTCCACCAGCTGCTTCCCACGCGGCCTTCGTGACGATGGTCATCGGAGAAGCGTTGTTCCCGATGCCGTAACCGACCAGCGTCGCTTCCGACAACTGTCGAGCGTTGCCCCGCAAGCCTTCGACCATCGGGTGGTCGAAGTCCACGACGTTCGCGTACGGCTGGTAGACGTTGATGTCCTTGATCTCGGCAGGCGGGATGATTCCCGTGTCGCCGAGAACGTGAAGGGCCCGGTCGGTCAGGACCAGGTTGCCGCCCCGCTCGACCCATGACTTCAGGTTCGCGAAGTACACCGCGGGGTCGTAGTCGTTGCCCTCTGCATCCAGCGGAGTAGTGACGTCCGCTAGGACAAGAGTGTCCAGTCCATCGAGGGCCGACGAGTCGTCCGCGATGTCGGCTGCAGAGACCTTGGTGATGCCACCGGGGACGTACTTCGACTCATCTTCGAAGAAGCGCATGTTCGTGGCGCTATAGGAGTTCTGAGTCACGTCTTTGCCGTTGCGGCTCTTGCCATTGTGCTGCGGTCCGGCCAAGGTTCCGATGCCGTCCTCGTCGCCGTCGCTTGTCGTGTCGGGGTTGTCGAGGTACCCGACGCGGCCCCCGGTCTCCAGCTGGAAGTCGGCGAACTCTTCCTCCTGCGTCATGGCGTAGGCCATGGCGGTCTTGACGATGGCGCGGGTTGCGTTGATGTAGTTCTCCTGCAACACGACGGTCCAAGGGCGGCCGTATCCGCGCGTCGCATCCGAGTGGTTCATGAAGATCTCGTAGTCCATCCCGGTGACACCGAGTTCTCCGGCGAGGTAGTCGCCGATGAAACCCGTGTCGGTGTAACCCAAGGTGTCCCAAACGGTGCCCCAACGTGCTGGCTTGGTCGGGATCGTGTTCTGCGGGGGCGAAACTGGCAGATCTGAAATCTGCGAAAAGGTCCCTCCCGGCGTTTGCGAGGGGAAGGGCACTGGGCCCTGGGGCGTAATCACCTTGTCCTCGATACCCTCGCCCGCATCGCCACCGGTCTGCTCCTCGATCATGTCGGCGAGACCGAGATACAAGGAGTCATCGATCTCGGACTTGGTGCGCTGCGCGATCGACATGTGCTGGCGATGCTTGACCGAGTCGAACTGACCCGCGGGATACATGATGTCCACATAGGCCCTGGACTGCGCCTCGCCGTGAACGTCAGCGCCGTACGCCATCTTGCCGCCGAGGCTGTTTGCTGCGACCTCGTGCATGAAGCGGTGGCCGTAGAGCATCTCCGGCTCTTCGAGCGGGTTACGTGTTGTGTCGATGAAGCCGACGGTCGGCATCTGCCGGTTCAGGTCGGTGCCGATCGCGTTGCCTCGGGTGTGGAACGGGGCCGAGACGCTGCTCTTGGTCGGGTCGGCCTGTTTGATCCCGTTGAAGTTGCGGTTTCGCTCCCCGGCCGTCCAGCCGTCGATGTTGAAATCGACGAAGTACACGATCTCCTCCTTCAGGACGTCCGCAACCTTGTAGGTATGGAATTCGGGCGTCTTGCCGGTCGTCGATGTGAACCCGGCGATCCCGTCACTGATGGTTCCGTCGTTGGTGGTCGCGATCAACAGATCCTCGAGAGCCCGGACGCCGCCTTCGAGTCCGCCTCTCTCGTCGCCGTGTACGGACAGTGAGAAGAACAGAGCTTGCTTGCCCTCGTCCGGCACCGACTCGTCGGTCAGCTTGGCGACCACTACATCGTTGCCATCGCCACTATCGGCGGGATCGGTGGAGCGCTTCTTGTCGAAGCCGGCGCTGACCGCCAGAGGGTCGTCGTAATGCGACCTGAGCGTGAATACGTCGAGGTAGTTGGAGTACTTCTGAGCCAGGAAGTCGAGACCGTCGCGGTACTCGCGGAACCCGCTCTGGGGGTCGGCGAGGTACTGGACGTAGTCGACAGATTCCTGGGCCTCGGGGAACGTGCGCCCCCCACAGGCCGTCAATGGAGGACCACCTTTGTAGCCATCTGTGCAGACGGGGGTAGCAGACGCCCCCGGAGCGATGAGAAGTGAGCCGGCCAGGATGGCCACGGACAGGACTAGGCGTGCCGCGCGAGTCATAGATCCCCCTTGTTGAGCCTGTTGTTCTCGGCTTGTTCGCCGGGGGCCTAGGTGTCCCTTTTGTGCGGATGCACAACAGGGGACCGCCGCGGGCCGTGGAACCCCACACGCAAGCGGGCCCTCCTAGGGCGCCCGCGCCTACCTGGAAGGGCGTCTTAGATGCGAGGTACGTCTAGAGCCACTTGGGCGATGAGCCTGTTGGTGGCGTTGCTCCTTGGCGCCCTTGCCCTTCCGGCTGCCGCGGCCCCCGTCTGTGCCCCGGCAGGGGAAGGACTGCCTGCTATCCCCGAAGCTGCTTGTGGCGGGCGGATCTTCGCCGAGGCCATCGGCTCGGCAACCTTCATCCAGCACGACAACGGTGAATACGCACGAGGGATCCAGGCCTTGGCTGCCGGATTCCCGAACTTCGTTCACGTGAACACCTTGGCGAACCTCCTGGGCGACCCGACCGCCACCTCTCAGGGCGGGCGTCCGATCTGGGTGATCGAGGTCACCGACTTCAGCGTTACCTCGCCCAAGATCCCCGTCGCCGTTTCGTTGTCCGTGCACGGGAACGAGCGCGCTGGCCTCGAAGGTGGGGTCCGCTACGCGGAGGATCTTGCTCGCTGGGCAACGTCGGATCCATCTCACGATCTCTGCAACGGAACTCTTCCGGACTCACATTGCAATGACGTGTCCGAGGTGCTGTCCAAGGTCCACCTCTACCTTGCCGACATCAACCCCGATGGGTGGTCCAAGGGGGACCTCGCGAATGGAGCATCCTTCTCTCGCACTAACTCTCGTGGCACCGACCTGAACCGTGAGTTCCCAACAAAGGGTTGGACCAAGAAGTCCTACACGCCAGTGTCCGAGAACGAATCTCGTGCCTGGGTCAGTTTCATCGAACAGGTGAAGCCGCGACTGACTGCCGACCTACATGGTGAGTTGACTTCGGTGAACAACGCATTCGCCGACATGATGCTCCCGGCCGGGCAGTGGGATCCATTGGAGCAGGCTCGTCACGAGAGTCTCGCGAACCACATGGAATCCAACGTCGATCGCTATTTCGAGTTGAACAACGTCGTCCTCGGCACTGTTGCCGGCGCAGCGAACATGCGCCCCGCGGCTTATGCGACCGGTTACGACGTCGTTGGGTATGACGACTCCGGTTTCATGGGCGACTGGTTCGACGAGCAGATCGGGGCCATCGACATCGACGTCGAACACTTCCTCTCGCACACGGTGCCAAACGCTTTTTGGCTCCCGCCACTCGAGCAAGCGCACATAGCGGCCGTGCGCGGCGAGATCGAGACCTTGTTGGTAGAGGCATTGTCGTTCCAGGACATCCAGGTGTCGCTTGAACTAGGCAAGGTCGGTTATCTGTTCGATCCCTCGTTGACCACCGACGCCGACGGGTATGGGGGTCCGACGCCTCCTGATGGTGTGGTCCCGCAGTCGTACTCAGCTACCCGTATGAAGTACTTCGAGGACTTATCGCAGTTCACGAGTCAGCCATTGAGTGCGATCAACCCGGGAGACATCTCAGCCGGAGCACTCGCTGACCTTGATTCCTTCGTCATCAGTGATGTCGTCTTCCCTGAGGACCGGCTCGGTCGCGAATACGACCACGCGGCGATGGTGTCGGCACTCAAGACGTGGGTGGAGCAGGGGGGCAACCTGGTCCTTACCGACGGTGCGCTGCAGGTGCTCGCGGACCTGGGCATCTCGGGGATCGACGCGTCGAAGGTCACCTTGGCGAAATACAACGCGGGTCATATCGACATCGATGACTTCGATCATCCCTTCACCCAAGGTCTCCCCGACACCGCGAGCCAGACTTATTACGAGGTCCCACTTGGCTTCAGCGTTCAATCAACCGGCACGAAAGAGTCTCCCCATTGGACGGTCGACAAGGCTGCCTGGCAGGCGGCAGGTGGTACCCACGTCGCACACTCGACCGCAACGACCGGCACTGCCCTTGGCGAGATCGCTTTGGGACAGGGAACCGTGCGGATCATCGGCGCCCTGCTCCCGCGCGCGAGCGAGGGGTTCGACCACTTCTTCGGTCTGTCTGATTACGGAGTGACCGTCACCGGCGGAACGATCTTGAATCACATGCTCGAAACAGCAACCACGTCAGTCGTCAACGCGCTCTAAGTCGCCCATGTACCCGATAGGAGATAGATAGATGAGACGCACCCCACGCTCGATAACAGTCTGCGCCGCTCTCGCGATCATCGCGACCGCGTTCCCGGCGGCCCTAGTAAAGGCCGCCCCCGTGGCTCCCGTGCAGACCGCAGCATTCTGCGATCCCATCGACCCGGCTGCATGTCTGCTGCCGTTCCCGAACGACTTCTTCACGGCTCCGGCAAACACCCCGACCGGACTTCACATCAACCTGAGCATCGACGCGATGCCTCGAAGCGGTTCCGAAGTCACCGAAGGTGGCGAGGGCAAGCCCGTCGACCCGACCGAGTGGAACCGCAACGATGGCTGGTCTCCAGGTGCACTGGTCATGACGAAGGTCAGCAATATCGATCTAGCCAAGACCTGGGGGACCGAGGACCGTGCCCACCAGGGGTCATACAACTCCGACGACTACTTCGACTACCGGGACCAGATCACCGACATCAACCTCTCGGTCGCCCCGGATTCTCCGATCGTTATCCTCGATACCGACACCGGCCAGCGTTTCCCATTCTGGTCCGAGCTCGACTCTCACCCAAACGCGCAAGACATGGAAGAGACGCCGGTAGTGAACGAGTCGGATCGAGTGCTGATCCTTCGTCCTGCCCGCAACTTCGACGAGGGTCACCACTACATCGTTGCGATGCGAAACCTCAAGGACGGTGCTGGCGCGACCATCCCCGCGGGTTCCGCTTTCGCATCCATCCGTGATGGCGCCGTTCCGGTTGCAGAACTTCCCAACGTGGCCGCACGTCGCGCGCAGTACAACTCGGAGATCTTCCCTGCGCTGACTGGAGCAGGGATCGACAAGAGCAGCCTCTACATCGCCTGGGACTTCACCATCGCAAGTGGGCAGAACCTGGCAGAGCGTGCGCTCTCGATCCGTGATGACGCGTTCGCTCAGCTCGGCGACACCAACCTTGCCGACCGGATCGTCGAGGGCGACTCGCCCGTGTTTACGGTCGAGAAGCAGTCGGACCGCACCGATGGTTGGAGAGATTCGTCAGGCATCGAGCACACCCAAGCGATCCGTCGTGTCGAAGGACGCATAACGGTGCCCAACTACATGGACCGTGTTCAGGAGAGCGAAGGTCACCAGCGTCTTAACCAGGCCCCCGCAGATCCGCCCGTACCCCTGTCGCGTTTCTACGACGACCCGACCGACGCGGACTCGTTGCCGGATCAGAACCCGGTCGAATCCGAGGTTCAGGTTCCCTACATGTGCGATGTCGTCATCTCGCAGGACGGCATTCCCGCGGGGCCGCAGATCCCCGGTCTCTATGGCCATGGGTTGTTGGGTACTCGCTCGCAGGTCGGTGACCTCAAGACTCCTCGCCGCAACGGACCCTTCATGGGCTGCGCCGTCGACTGGTGGGGCATGTCGTCTAACGACCTCCCAACCGTCGCAGCGATCATCGGAGACATGTCGAACTTCCAGTCTCTGGCGGACCGTGCCCAGCAGGGCTTCTTGAACTTCATGTACCTCGGCCGTGCGCTCGTCCACCCGGATGGGTTCTCTTCCAACGCGGCGTTCCAGCGGACCGCAGACGACGGCTCGACCGTTCGTCTCATCGACACTGCTGCAGAGGGCGAGGAGGCAAAGCTCTATTACGACGGCAACAGCCAGGGCGGGATCATGGGTGGCTCACTCGTCGCTTTGTCACCGGACATCACCCGCGGTGTTCTTGGTGTGACCGGGATGAACTACTCGACGCTGCTCCAACGCAGTGTCGACTGGGAGAACCTCTACGCGATCCCGTACTACGCGAACTACCGTGACCCGATCGAGCAGCAGCTCGGCTTCGGCCTGATGCAGATGCTGTGGGATAGGGGCGAGGCGAACGGTTTCGCAGCTCACATGACCACGGACCCGTACCCGAACACACCGACGCACGAAGTGCTCTTGCAGGTCATGTATGGCGACCACCAGGTCAGTAACCACACGGCTGAGGTCGAAGCAGCGACGGTCGGGGCACCGCTCATGGAGGGTTACGCGAACCACTGGACCGACCCAGCACATCCAGAGCGGATGTTCCTTCCCACGGCCTCTTACCCGCATCAAGGTTCAGCTCTCGTTTACTGGAACAGCGGTAACGGGACGCCGCCGAACGTGAACCTTCCTGCCAACAACATCGGTGACCCTCACAGCCACGCTCGGGACGAGAATGCATCCGGCTGGCAGGAGGCACAGTTCATCCTCACTGGGTGGCTGCTCGACGTTTGCAACGGCGATACCTACATCACCAAGAACCACCCATCGGACAGGGTGTGCGTGCAGCCCTCGTGGGCACCAGGCACCTATACAGAGGGACCGCCGGCCGAAGCGATCCCCGCCGAATAAGAAGCCGGAAGACAGGAGACCAGGCTGATGAAGAAAGCTGTCGCTCTGTTCGCCGCGCTCGCGGCGGTATCTGCATTCACGATCTCCCCGGCGCAAGCCGCGACCCACGTGGTTTCGACTGGGTTCGTGACCAGCGACGCCGACGGGACCCAGATCGACTACACGCTGTTCCAGCCCGAGACCGCGTCGGAGACCAACAAGGTCCCGATGATCATCGAGAGCCACGGTTGGGGCGGTAGCAAGCAGACCTCGATTACCGCCGAGATCGGCCAGTACCTCGACGCAGGCTTCGGTGTTCTCAGCTTCTCGCAGCGCGGCTTCGGTAACAGCGGTGGCGAGGCGAACGTGCAGGACCCCGACCTCGAGGCGGAAGACGTCGACACCTTGGTCGATTTCATCGCGGCCCTCCCGTGGGTTGCTCACAACCTCGACGCCGACGGCAACCCGATCCTCACAGACCCCCTCCTGGGCGCCATCGGCCTCAGCTACGGGGGCGGCTTCCAGACCATCTCTGCCCTGGACGAGACCGAGGAGGAGGGCTACACGCGTTTCGACGCCTTGTCGCCGGAGATCTCTTGGTACGACCTGCCGCGCAGCCTCGCTCCCGAGAAGGTCGTGCGGACCGCGTGGAACCTGGTGCTCTACGGGGCCGGCGCGAAGGACATCGCTCAGTACGTGCACACTGCGTTCGCGTGGGGAGTTGCCAGTGGCCAGTGGCCGGACGGCACGTTGTACGGCATCCCGAACGAGAACGTCCCCAACCTCGACGCCGAGTTCCACCAGCACAGCCCGGTGGCGTTCGTCGAGAGGGGAGTGCAACTCGACATCCCGGTGCTGATGCGCCAGGGCCAGTCGGACAACCTCTTCAACCTGAACCAGGGCCTCGACATCTTCCAGAAGGCCCTTACTCCCGAGGCCCGCGCCCAGAGCTACTTCGTTGGCTTCAATGGTGGGCATGCGTTGCCTAACGTCGCCCCACTCGGCACCCCGATCGCTGCGAACGTGGGAACCGGCGCCGACTTCTGCACCGGGAATGCTGGAGCCTGGGCGGCAACCCGGATCGCGTTCTTCCAGAAGGTGTTCGCGGGTGAAGACACGGCGGGCATCTACCCAGCTCGATACAACCTGTCCGACATCGGCGGCGCGAAATGCCTGAGGGCGAACGCCCTCGGTGGCGGCACGACCATCGCCGTCAACGATGGCGTCGACCCGACAGGCAGCAATGGCATGGTTTCGACGGCCGGCGCCGGTGCTCCGATCAACCTGCCGATCGCCGAAGGCCCGATCACAGTTGCAGGTGTGCCGACCTTGTCAGGAGACGCATACTCGAGCGGCATCGACTCGCGTGTCTTCTTCGGTCTTTCTATGGGTACGACGCCGGCGGATGCACAGGTCATCGCGAACAACCTGATGCCGTTGCGCAATATCTTGCCGGGTACGCCTCTCGATGACGCCGGATTCTCGATCGAGCTGCCGGGCATCGCGGCGGAGATCCCCGCCGGCCAGAGTTTGTTCCTCACGATCACGCCCGTCTCCGACATGTTCTTCGGTCACGGGAGTCGTGCTCCGGCCGCATTCGTATTCACGGACCTGAGCCTGCATCTCCCGACCACCCTCCAGTAGGAATCGAAAGGCGGACGTTATGAAGAAGTTGGCCGTGGCAGTTGCCATGTCTTTGCTCACGAGCGGTCTAGTGGCAACCATCGCCTCACCGGCCGGTGCCACTGAGGTTGTGTTCCAAGGGCAAGGCTCGGTCGAGCTTGCGACTCCCTTGTCAACCGTAGAAGGCGGATTCCTCGCGAGCTGCCCGGACATCCCACCGACCCAGGGTCTCGATGGCTACCTCTTCGATCTCGGCGCGCCTCTCGGTGATGGTCTCACCGTGACGGCGGCAGGCCCCGGCGGCGACCTTTATGACATCGACATGTCCTTCTATGGAGAAGATTGCGTCGGTACCGGTACGTCGTTCGAGACGGGTACGGACGAAGTTGCTGATCTGCCGGCGGGGACGAGGTTCGTCATCGCCACCGACTACTTCGACGTCCCCTTCCCGTCGGGCATCACCATCACACTGACGGTCACGAGCGGCGGCCCGGAGCCAACCCCGACACCAACGCCCACCGAGACCGGCGGGCCCACCCCTGAACCGTCGCCGAGTGATAACCCCTACATCCGCCACGACTATTCCGGTGCCCTGAACGATCCACTGCTGTCGGACCAGTGGAACCTCGAGAAGATCAAGGCGCACGAAGCGTGGCAGGTTGGGCAGTCGACGGGCTTCGGGATCATCATCTCGGACGTCGACACCGGGCTCGACCTCACCCACCCCGACTTCGACTGTCCCGGGAAGGTGATCGTCGCCCCCGGTAGCAACACGGGGCAGGGCAATGACAACCCGCAGGACACCGATGGTCACGGTACCCACGTTCAGGGCATCGCGGCCGCGTGCACGAACAATGGCGAGGGTGTCGCAGGAGTGGCTCCCGACGCTCGGCTGCTCCCCGTCAAGTTCGAGCCCTACGATTCCAGCGTTGCGGGGATCACCGGCGACGATATCGACAAGGCGATGGCCGACGGCATCAACTTCGCGACGGCGAATGGTGCTCACGTCATCAACCTCTCGATCGGAGACATCCCGCCCTTCAGTCACCAAGGACCTGACGGTTACCCATTGACCGAGCAAGCGATGAACGCGGCGCGTCAGGCAGGCGTTGTGATCGCGGCTGCTGCAGGCAACTTCTCGCAGCCCACATGTGAGTACCCATCGTTCTCGCGCAACGTCATCTGTGTGGTGGCAACCGACCGCAATGACGAGCGCGTCGATTACAGCGACCTTGCGATCAACTTCGACAAGAGCGATCCCGAGACAGGTATCCAGCCGGTGATCGCGGCCCCCGGTGGCGGCGGCTTCACCGATCAGGGCAAGGAACTGGCCGGTATCGCCGCCGATGCGTTCCTTGGCGACGACCTCGGCTTCGAGCAGTGCACCTACGGGATCCTCTCGACGTATTGGCGAGGTGCTGCTGCCGCCGACCGCTTCTGCTCGGAGGGCATCGGATACGAGTGGGCTTCCGGCACGTCGATGGCATCTCCGCATGTGGCTGGTGTCGCGGCCCTCTTGTACGACCGCTTGGGTGGGGTTCGGTCCAAGGCAAATGCCGACCTGATCGTGCAGACGATCTTGTCATCGGTAGATGATCTCGGTGCCCCCGGATACGACCCCCTATACGGGTTCGGACGTCTGAACGCTCTGAAGGCGGTCCAGGCGATCCCAGCGCCGTAGCCCTGGGCACTTGCACAAAGGAAATCAGTACGAAACGGTCAAATCCCGCCCCATGACCAAAACCTTGAAGCTCCTCATCGTTGTCGCACTGGCTTTCTCTATGTCTTCCACCGGGCTTGGCCTGGCCTTCAGGTCGCGGCCCGTGAGCACCATCGCTTCCGCATCCTCGGTGGCGGCCCCGGCGGTTGAAGAAGAAGACGAAGGGCTCGAGGTCGAGCCGAACAGCCCCGGAGCCGACTGGTTGATCAACCAACGGACCGGCAGGCACGGAACGATCTCGGCCAACGCCTACCGGCGCGCTCTCCAGCAGTCCGTACGTGCAGAACAACGAACGATCGACAACGCTCCCGAGCTCGCGGCAGCCGAGTGGAGCTTGATGGGTCCGACGAACATCGGGGGCCGCGTCAACGACGTTGCCGTCGATCCGATCCTTGCAGACACCGTTTATGCGGCGACCGCCGGTGGCGGCGTCTGGAAGTCGACCGATGCGGGCATCAACTGGAGCTACTCATGGCCAGACGACATCACCCAGACGATGGGCGCTATCGCGACCGCCCCGGACGGCACCTTGTATGCCGGTACCGGCGAGTCGAACCCCGGCGGTGGATCGATCACCTACGGCGGCACTGGCATCTACCGTTCGCGCGATCACGGTGAGACGTGGCAGTTCATCGGCCTTCCGCAATCCGGTGCGTTCGGTCGGATCATGGTCGACCCCTTGAACCCTCAACGCGTTCTCGCGGCTGCCGCCGGGAACCTCTACAAGCGTGGCGGACAACGTGGTCTCTTCCTTTCGGAGGATGGCGGCGACACGTGGAACCGCGTCCTGGCGCCGGAGAACGACACGACCGGCGCGGTCGACATCGCGCTCGACGAACAGAACCCGAACAACATCCTCGTCGCGATGTGGGACCACCACCGTTTGCCTTCGCACCGTGTGTACACGGGTACGGGCTCCGGCGTGTGGCGCTCGACCGACGGTGGCCTCACGTGGACCGAGATCCCTCTCGCCCACGGGCTCGCCGACGCGGACGTTGGCAGGATCGGCGTTGCCTTCGCACCCTCGAGCCCGAGCAGGGCGTATGCCATCGTGGCGAGCAAGCCCGACGGCACAGGTGTCGGGCTATTCCGCAGTGACGATGGTGGAGCTTCGTTCACGAAAACAGCTGCTTCCGTCTCGAGCTTGAGTCAATCCAGCTACGGATGGTGGTTCGGGCGCCTTTACGTCGACCCTGACACTGCCGATCGGCTCTGGATCACGGGCCTGAACCTCCAGCGGTCGACCGATGGAGGCGCAAGCGCTTCTTCTGTCAGTGGTCCCCATTCCGATCAACACGCGATGGCGTGGGATCCAAAGGTTGCGAACAGGGTCTACCTAGGGAATGACGGTGGCATGTACACGAGCGCGACCGACGGCAACGCGTGGACCCATGCAGTCAAGGAAGGTTGGACGCAGAGTTACTCCGTAGACGTCGGTGAGTTGACCCCCGGGCATGTCGTGACCGGTCTCCAAGACAACGGTTGCATCAAGAACTGGAGCGCCACCGCTTCGGGCATCGATAAGTGGACGAGCTTCGGTTGTGGTGACGGGTTGGAGACACTGATCAACCCAACCCACGAGCAGACCCTGTACGCGTGTTCTCAGTACGGCGGCTGTTCGGTCGGTGCCGACGGCCTTCCCCTCGGCGTCCCGATGACGTTCACTTCGCCCCGCAAGGGTTGGTGGACGCCGATCATCTTCGACCCAGCCGATTCCTTGACGATGTACTTCGGGGGCAACACGGTCGAGCGATCGTTGAACGGTGGAGTTGCGTGGACGGCGATCAGCCCTGATCTCACCCGCAATGAGACCCAGCTCGATCCGAACAGCGGGTACCGGATCCGACACGTGATCACCGCTATCGCAAGGTCGGCTAGCGACGCGAGCACGATGTGGGCCGGTACGGACGACGGGCTCGTGTGGAAGACGACGAACCTGGTCGGCGCTAGCCCGACGTGGACGCAGATCCAGAGCTCGGCCCTTCCAGATACCCAGTGGGTTACGCGGGTGACGGTCGATCCGACGGATGTGGATACCGTCTACGTCACGTACTCCGGATACCGCAACGGTGAAGACGGAGCGCATGTCTTCAAGACGACCGACGCGGGAACCACATGGACGGACATCTCCGGCGACCTCCCAGATGCTCCGGCGAACGATCTGGTCGTGGTCGGGGATCGCTTGATCGTCGCGACGGACGTCGGTGTCTTCGTCTCGGACGGTGACGGCGAGTGGTTCAAGCTCGGCTCGAACCTCCCCGCCGTCCCGGTCATCGAGATGCGCTACCACCAGCCCACGAACACCCTGACCTTGGCTACCTTCGGTCATGGGGTACAGCGGACCACCCTGCCTTTCTAGCTCCGTCCGTAACGCGTCGGGGCCGCCCTCGTTGTATGAGGGTGTCCTGACCGGAACGAGGAGGAGCGCTCATGAGGAAGATCCTGGTAGGGCTGGCATGTCTTGCTGTGCTTGGGGCTGCATGTGGTGGAGATGACACCGCCAACACGCCCGGTGATGGTGCAGCAGCCGGTGGAAGCACGACACTGACCGCGGCCGACTTCTCGTTCGACCCGACCTCGCTGTCGGCGGCTCCCGGCGACTCGATCGACTACACCAACAGCGACGACGTCGAGCACAACTTCACGGTTGAAGACCTCGGCATCGACCAGGATGTCGAGGGCGGGAAATCGGCGACCATCGATCTCGGTCACGCTGCGCCCGGCACCTACGACTTCTTCTGCAAGTACCACAAGGACACGATGACTGGCACCCTCGAAGTCACCGGCTAGACACAGCTCGCTCCGTTATGTAGCGATGCGAGCACCTTGCGTAACTTTCGTAGCTTGGACCCCTTATGTCCGGGGGCCGAACCGTCGAAGATGACTACATGCGAATGCGAACCCAGATCCACTTCATCTTGTCGTGCCTGCTTTTCGTCGTTGTGCTGGCTCCTAGTGCGTCGGCGAACGGCCAGCATCACAGCCACCGCCGAGGCCATGACCAGCGACAGTCGAGTTCGTCGTTCCTCGGGGTCCCGGCATCGGACAGTCATTGCTCGAGCGAGAACCACTCGTGCGATTACGTCTTCTCCCGTTCGGTGAGCGCCGAGTTCCACCAGCGCCTGAGCTGGATCCTGACCGAGCACCTCGATGCGGTCGAGAACCTCGGGGATCGCCTGTGTGGCCACGCCGAGCAGAAGAACGAGTGCTCGGGGTCGTTCGTCGCAGGGCTCTACAACGGACTCGATGCCCTCGAGATGGCGGTTGCCGAAGGCTCGTGCGGCACCCTGCATCTCTCGTGGACCAAGAGCGAGGGCCTCTCTCAGGCGTGGAGCACGACCAACGGAGACTCCTGCACCGACTAGGTCCTGGCACGAAATCCGGCTCTAGCGTCCATCCTGCGCTTCACTTTCCCTAGCCCGGCGCCCGTTCGGGCACAGCCAAGGGGGTAGCTAGTGACCGACAAGAAAGCAGAGATCGCGCTGCTCGTAGGTGGGCTTCTGGCGATCGTCGGCACCTTCATGACCTTCGCCACCATCTCGGGTGGCGGTAGCAGTTTCAGCCTTAGCGGCAAGGAGGCCGACGAGGCTTCCAATTACATCGTGGCCGGTGGTTTCGCGATCCTCACGGGGCTCGTCGTGTGGTTCTCGAGTGGTGCCACCGTGCGCAAGGTGATGTCGATCCTGGCGATAATCATCGTCGGCTTCTTCGGGGTCTACGGAGCCATCAACGACATCTCCAGCATCAAAGATGTCGCCGCGGGACAAGCAGGGGGCTTCGAGGTAAGCACCGGTATGGGCCTCTACATCTGCTTGATCGGATCGATCGTCGCCGTCGTAGGCGCCGTGATGGCCATGAGACAGGGTGGGGCCGTAGTCACCGAGCCCGTCGCTCCACCGCCTGCCTAGGACGTAGCTAGCTCCCAGGCCCCGAGCGATCGGGGCCTGGGAGGTTCACCCCCCTCGGCGTAGAACCCTTCCGGTATGCGGGTTCGCCTTCCTATCGCCGTGATCGCGTGCGTCATCGGTCTCGCGCCGGTGTCCATGGGGGGGCCGCGCGCCGACCACTCGGAGACCCAGGCCTACCTCCTGCCAACGGGCGTGACGACGAGTCATGAGGACTCCCTCCCGACCACACCGACGAAGTCTGTCGGTCCGGCGCTCGAGTTCCACCCGACCGCTGCCGACCGCTATGTGACCTTTACTGCAAATGACCTCACTGGCCGCACGGTGATCCTCGAGATCCACCAAGACGCCGATGGTGGGGAAGATCCACTCCAGGGCTACATGTGCGCGAACGTCATGCCCGCTGCCTATGAGCTCGTCAGCGACAACGTCGTCACCGTCCGCGTCTTGCACGGCCTCTGCGGCAATCACAACTGGGGCTGGACGACACAAGGAACCGTTACTGCCACGTTCTCCGGCACCAACCCCGGTCACCTATCGCGAGGTGGCCAACACCACCACTAGGGCAGGTTCGAGAAGGTCGCGGTGACCGTTCCGGATACCGCCATGCTTCCCGGGCACGTTGCATCTCCGCCGATGTATGCGAACACGTCAAGCGTGACGCCACCGGGGATCGCCTGGGG
>JAXDJJ010000052.1:0-24508 GCA_034665745.1 Actinomycetota bacterium
GAGCTCGAGTCCGACATCGCCGACCTCAAGAACGTTGGCTCTAGGTGGGGCGGCGCGATCATCGCGGCCCTGTTCCTTCGTGAGTTCGTCGGGGACAACATCGCTTGGGCTCATCTGGACATCGCCGGGGCGGCGCGTGCCGACAGCGACTACGACGAGCACGCGAAGGGCGGAACGGGCGTTGCGGTGCGCACCCTCGTGAACTGGGTCGAGGGAAGAGCCAGCTGAACGACAAGCCCCCGGGTGAGGTCATCCCGCTAGGGGTTGAGCCACCCAAACCACCTCCCGGGCCCCCACCTCGATCCAGCAAGCTCCACACGTTCGCGCTGTTCATGACGGCTCTTTCGGCCGTGTGCTCGCTCCTTTCTGCGCTCGCGTTCATCACCGTGAACTGGTCGGGACCTTCCCTCCGGGTCGTCGTCGCCTTCTTCTTGACCTCGATCGTGCTGTTCTTCGCGGGGGTGCTCGCTACGATCCTGACGGCCGCCCGCGACACGTACGCACGTGGCCGGCGCGGGTGAGGCCCTCTTAGACTGCGCAACATGGAGATAGAAGGACACCCAACCCAAGACATCGTCGAAGAGCTCTCACGTCGCGGGGCCATCCGCGCCGATGGGACGAGCTCGGGTCCCAACCCCGAAGCTCTGCGGTTCATCCAAGAAACGATGGGTGACGTACGCGGCTCGTGGATGTTCCTGCCGCGCGAGACCTATCTCACGGGGATGGACGAAGTCCCGAATCAGTGACTATCGACACCGAGGCCTTCAGGGAAACGCTAAGTCGTTTCGCATCCGGAGTCACAGTGGTTACCGTCGCATCCGACGGAACCTTGCACGGGATGACGGCGTCTTCTTTCGCCTCGGTTTCCCTCGATCCACCGCGCGTGCTCGTGTGCCTCGACAAGTCCTCGCGTACTCGGGCGTTGCTCGCCGACACGTTCGCCATCAACATCTTGAGCTCGGAACAAGAAGGGGTATCTCGTTCCTTCTCCCACGCTGGCGACAAGCCGTTCGATTCACTCCCACACGAGATCGGCCCGAGCGGCGCACCCTTGTTGCACGGTGCTCTCGCATGGATCGAGTGTGCAACGTCGAGCATCGTTGACGGTGGCGATCACGACATCATCATCGGCGACGTCACTGGATGCAGATCGGCCGAGGGCCACCCCCTGATCTATTTCAAACGGGGTTACAGAACACTCGAGGGCTAACCACCCAAGGTGTCACCAGGTCTGATCGCGGCCGCGGCCCCCGCATTGAGCTCGACCACGTATCGCGAGCCGCGCACCCACTTGCTCACGCGCCAGGTGGGCATAGGCGAGATGACATGCAGCACGACCCAGTTGCGATCGCAGAAGACAACGTCGATCGGTTGCGACATGAAGAACGTGTGCACCTGACTGGCCGGCTGCAGGATCAATGCTCGCTCCGGCGGTAGTGACCAGCCGATAAGCCCACGCGCGCGCGACCGCCAGCCGCGCGCCCAGACGACCTCTTCGGCCAGTGGGGCTCCCGCGTGGGTCAATCGCTCCCTCATGTCGATTAGGTTATTTGCGAGGCAACGACTAGGAGGTTCCGAGCTTGACTAAATGGGAGTACGCAAGCGTGCCGCTGATCTCGCACGCACTGCAAGAGATCCTCAATCAGTGGGGCGAAGAAGGCTGGGAGCTCGTTCAGGTTCAAGAGAGCCAGTCCACGGGGACTATCGCGTTCATGAAACGCCCGAAGCAAGAGGGCTAACCAGCCGTCCAGTCTCCCGACCTGCCCCCCGATTTCCGTAGCAGCCGGATGTCGGTGATCGACGCTCCCCTATCGATGCCCTTGATCATGTCGTAGATCGTGAGGGCCGCGGCCGAGACCGCAGTCAAGGCTTCCATCTCCACCCCCGTGCGCTCGGCGGTACGAACGATCGCCCTGATCTCGATTCCGCGTTCGTTGGGATCGAAGGTCACTTCGACCGCGCCGATCGCGATCGGATGGCACAGAGGGATGAGCTCGGATGTCTTCTTGGCTCCCATGATCCCGGCGATGCGGGCCACTTCCAAGGCGTCGCCCTTCTCGAGCTCTTTCGCAAGGATGCGGTCACGCGTAGCTGAGGCCATCAGCACCGACCCCGAGGCCTCGGCCTCTCGCACAGTCACCTCTTTGGACGTGACGTCGACCATGCGGGCCTCGGACTCGGGATGCTGTTCCACCACTAGAGCTCGGCGACGCGCTTCACGAGGAAATCCCTCAGCGGTTTGGCCAGATCATCGCGGCGTAGAGCCAACTCGATCGATGCCTTGAGGTAGTCGAGCTTCTTGCCTACGTCGTAGATCGGGCCCGGATGTGAGTACGCGTACACATCCTGTTCCTTCATCAGCAGCCTGATGCCATCGGTCAGCTGGATCTCTCCCCCGACGCCCCGTTCCGTCACGCGGAGCGCGTCGAACAACTGAGGGTTGAAGACGTAGCGACCTCTGGCAGCAAGATCGGAGGGTGCTTCGTCCCTAGGCGGTTTCTCGACCATGTCCTTGATCCGATAAGTGCGGTCGCCAACCTCTTCGGGGTCGATGACGCCGTAAGACGAGATGTCCTCGTGCGGCACCTGTTGCACCGCTAGGGCGCTGGCATCGAAGCGATCGTGGATGTCGATCAAGGCCTTAAGTAGGTCCGGTTCATCACCTATCGGCTCTGGAACGATCTCGTCGGGCACGATCACGGCGAACGCATCGTCACCGACGAACTCGGCCGCGGTGAGAACCGCGTGCCCGAAACCGAGCGGCTCGGTCTGTAGGACGTACTCGATCTTGGCCAGCGAAGACACATGCCGAACCGCGCTCAGGGCGTCACGCTTGCCTGCAGCCTCCAGATGAGTTTCGAATTCAGGTGCACGCTGGAAGTGCTCCTCGATCGAGCCCTTACCGCTACTCGTAATGACGACTATCTGTTCGATGCCCGCACGAACGGCTTCCTCGACGGCGTACTGGATCCCCGGCTTGTCGACGACCGGGATCATCTCCTTCGGTATCGCTTTAGACGCGGGCAAGAAGCGCGTTCCAAGACCGGCGGCGGGGATGACCGCCTTCCGTACGACGCTCATCGAGCCACTTTGAGGTTCGGGGCCGCGTCTTCGCTCATCTCGACACGATCGCGGCCCCCTTCCTTCGCTCGATAGAGAGCTCGGTCGGCGGCCTCGACCAACTCGTGGAAGGAGTTGCCGTGCTGCGGATAGGCGGCGCCCCCGATCGAGACGGTGACCTTCACCGGCTCGTCCCCCGGCCCACCGAACGGCACGGAGCGGATCGCTTCGCGGATCTTCTGCCCGGTGGTCAACGCACCTTCGGCGTCAGTCTCCGAGAGCAAGCAGATGAACTCCTCACCTCCGTAACGAGCGAACGTGTCGACTTCACGGAGGCTCTGCTTGACGCGCTTCGAGAACTCGATAAGCACGGCGTCACCACGTTGGTGGCCTTGAGAGTCGTTGAGCTCCTTGAAGTGGTCGAGGTCGAGCATCAACAAGCTGAAGGGGCGCTCGAACCGGGTTGCGGTTGCGAGCACCTGCCGGAACTGCATCTGGAAGTAACGACGGTTCCACGTGCCGGTCAGTCCGTCAGTCAGCGACAGCCGCTGAGCCTCCTCATGCAACCGAACGTTCTCGACCGCAACGCCCCCCTGCTCTGCGAGGAACACAACGGTTTCGAGGTCCTCTGCCGTGAATGGGGCTCCGGCGTCGTTCCGATACGCAGCAAGTACCGCCATGATGCGATCCTCGCTGTACAACGGCACCGCGATAGCGACGGGGAACGGGGGCTCGTTGCGGCCGGGCCGCGGCCCCCCCGACGAAGGCAACAGGACCGGAGTAGCGCGCTCGGCGACGAAGCCGACGACACCCTCGCCTATCGCTACCGGCAGAGGCTGGTCGTCACCCATCCCGACCATCCTGGTGGGTTGCAGAGCGTCGCGCGTTGGCGTGAACATCCACAACGCGGCTGCATCCGCGCCGACCGCATCCGAAGCGGTGTTCAAGATCGACTCGAGCATCGACTTCATGTCATGTGTTGACCGGAGGGTCTCGCCGACACGACGAACCGCCCGCTGTAGCTGGTCCCGAGACGACGACAATTGCGAATAAGAAACACTCAGCTTGTCGCGCATCTCGTTGAACGCGGTCGCAAGTTCACCGACCTCGTCCTTCGTGCGGACGGGGATCGGCATGTCGAAGCGACCTTCCGCGATCGCCCGGGCACCTTCAGAGAGTTCCGCAAGCTCGCGCGTCAGGAGTCTGGAAAGGTATGTCGCTAGCAAGGTAGTTCCGATGATCGCGATCAGTAACACGGCAAGCATCTGAAGCACCAACTGCCGGGACAATGCGTCGATCGGCGCAGATAACGTCGATGCGATCAGGGCCATCCCACCCGGCAGTTGCTCGGCCTCGGCCTTTGCATCGCCTGCGAGATCCACGTCGAACTGGTCGCCGAACTTCGGGTCGGCCGGCCGGACCTGGGCCATCGATGCAGTGGTCGCTACGACGCTGCCGTCCGAAACGATGGAGAGATCGACGTCGTCCTGGGTCGGCGCCGGCAACAGGTTCCTGTCGACCCAGAACCCGCCGGTCACCTCGGCGACCTTCCCTCGACCGGGCAGTCGGATCGGCAAAACCGGTGAACGGGCGAACCCTGGACCGCTAGAGGCCAGGCCGATCTCCTCCCACGACGGCATCTCGAAACCGTTGAGGAACTGGCCGAGCTCGGATTCTGCCGCCACGAGCCGGCCCGAGGGCGATCGGACGATCAAGAAGTCGATGACCTCGCTCCGACTCACCAGAGCATCGAGGTGCGCGCTGATCGGGCTGGCTTCGAGCCGACGGTGATCCATCAGGCCCGAGAACCTCCGCGTCCCTATGAGGGACTTGATCTCGGGTTCGAGCAGCTCGACCTCGGCGTTGTACTCGCTGACCGCGCTATTCAGTGCCGGCCTAAGAGCGAGGAGCGAACGGCGGCTCAGCTCGCCGACCACGACGCGCTGCACCAAGACCCCGGCGATGGCAAGCGGCAGGATCACGATGAGCACGAAGTAGAGCGTGAGGCGTCGCTGGAGCGACAACGGGTCTCCCTTTTCCTTTTTGCCCTTAATTGTCGGCAGGAGGTGAGGCTCACTTTACTGGGCGGGGTGACCTCTAGACTGGGCCCATGCCCATCTATGAATACGCCTGTACCGCCTGCGGCGAGCGCACCGAGGCCAAGCAGAGCTTCGCAGATCCACCCCTGACGGAGTGCCCGCATTGTGGCGGGAGCCTGCGCAAGCTCTATTCACCCGTTGGGATCGTTTTCAAGGGCTCGGGCTTCTATTCGACCGATGCCAAGAAGAAGTCGAGCTCGACGTCGACGACTTCGACGTCGGACACGAAGCCCTCTAAGACCGAGAAGACCCCCACCAAGACCGAGACCAAGAGTGAAAAAAAAGAGGCCCCCGGAAAACCGGGGGCCTCTCCCGCGTAGGTGCCAGTACCTACATCTTTGACTATTTGGTAATGGTGATCATCTGCTCGAAGTGAGCGATCGCAGGTGAGTCCTGGCTGACGATGTCGGCCATGAACTTCTTTGCACCCGGCTTCTTAGCGTTCGTGATGATCGGAACACCGGACTCGGACGCCGAGTTGATGGTCAGGTCGACCGTCAAAGCGTTGCAAGTGGCATCGCTTGGGGTCGGAGCGCCCTCGATCTTCCATCCGGTGGCCTTGCTACCGGTAACTAGCAGACGGACACGGTTGGCAGGCTCGATGTCGAGGAACCACACTGCGTGCACGCCACTGTCGGCCTCTTCGTCCGTGCGGGTGCGCTCGTAGAAGGTTGCCGGAACGGTCAAGGGAGCCTTGGCCTCTTTCACGGGGACACTCGGGTGACATCCGGGCCCCGCCGCGATGACGATGTTGCCGCTGCCGATGACTTCGCCCTTCTCACGGCCTGCGGGATCCGTGACGGTCGGGATCGCCTCGTCGGACGCGATGTCGAAGCCTTTGGGGATGTAGCCGATGAAGTTACCGATCTCCTCGTCGTCGTTGGCGAACTCGAGGTGGAAGGTCATCTCGGGGTGACCCAGAGCCTTCGTGTCGGACAGCGAAACAGTGAACTTCGGCGCGAACTGCGCGTGGGCAGCGCTCGGCAGCAGTGATGCGGCCAGCGCCAGAGCAACGAACAGAACTGACTTCTTCATGTCGACCTCCAGAAAGCGTGGGTCTCGGGGGCCTTGGTTGGGCCCGTTGTAGAGGGATGATTCGTCGCCTTGTTTCCGATTCCTTCCACCCCGTGGCCCTCTAGGGCCATACAGAACCTCGAAAAGGGGCGAATCGGTCACTGGAGCCGCCCGTATGCTGCCGCCCGATGTCTGTCTTCCACGCGGCCGTGCTCGGAGCCGTACAAGGTCTCACCGAGTTCATCCCGATCTCGTCATCCGGACACCTCGTCCTGGTCCCCGAAGCCTTGGGTTGGGACCAGCCGGGCCTCGGGTTCGACGTCCTGTTGCACGTCGCGTCTTTGGCCGCCTTGATCGGCTACTTCAGGAAAGACCTGATCGGGCTCGTCCGGGGAGTCTTCTCGGGCGATCGTTCGTCCCGAAGACTGCTGTTGCTGCTTGTCATCGGCACCGTGCCCGCCGCGATCGCCGGGCTCGTGCTTAACGACTACTTCGAGAAAGCCTTCGACGATGCAAAGTCGTCGGCGATCCAACTCTTATTCACCGCAGCGATCCTTGTTGGAGCGGAGCTCGTCTACCGGCACCACCGAGCGCGACAAGATCGTTTGCGGTCGATCGACGATCTCAACGCGACCGACGCAACGGTTATCGGCGTTGCCCAGGCGATCGCGATCCTTCCCGGGATATCTCGTTCCGGTTCGACCATCGCGGCCGGACTCGGTTTGAAGATGGAACGTGACGACGCGGCCCGCTTCGCGTTCCTACTGGCGATCCCCGCGCTGTTCGGAGCCGCACTCGTCAAGGTGCCCGACCTCGGCGGCGCCGAGCTCACAGGCGGTCCGGCGATCGCCGGTTTCATCGTGTCGCTAGTTACGTCCTACATCGCTATCGCGGGATTGATCCGCTACCTACGAAACAGAACCCTTTACCCGTTCGCGATCTATTGCGTGATCGCCGGAGTGTTCTTCTATCTAGTCGTCTAGCGCCGAACCACCTAACTGCCTGCGACGGTCATCTCTGAGATAAGGGTCGTCGCTCCGCCGAACGAACCCCCGAAGGGCAACCATCTGCGGTCGTTGGCGATCGCGACGATGCCGCTGAGGATCTCGAGCATGGGGGCCGCTATCGTGACTTCCTTCACCGGTTGGGTCAGCTCGCCGTTCTCGATCAAACGGCCGGTTGCGCCCACCGAGAAGTCACCGGACACCGCGTTCGCACCCGAATGCACGCCGTGGAAGTCCTGAACCAAGAACGCACGCCCGGCGGACCTTAAGAGCTCGTCGCGTGACTCACCCGTCGTATCGAACGCCATGTTCGTCGGTGCTGGTCCCGGCCCGCTCTTGAATCCAGCGCGCGAAGCGTTCCCGGTTGATGCCGCGCCGACACGACGAGCGCTGACGAGGTCGTAGAGATAAGAGGTCAACACACCCTCGGTGATCACTTCGGTCCGCTGGGTCGGAGTGCCTTCGTCGTCCCATGGGCCCGATGCGGGAGCACCGTCGATGGTTCCGTCGTCGATCAACGTGACGGCACCGGCGACCTTCTCGCCGAGCTTGCCCGCGAACAGCGACCGGCCCTTCTGCACCGCCTCGCCGGTCAAGGCTGAGGCGATGACCCCGAGGAACTGCCCCGACGTGTAGGGGTCGAACACGACCGGCATCCGAGCCGAAGGGATCTTCGTAGCACCCAGGATCGAGAGGGCCTTAGTGGCAGAGGCCAAACCCATCGCTTCAGGATCGAGTCCCGCGAGTCCATGAGCCATCGCGAAATCGAATCCGACCTGCGTGTCGCCACCATCTTCTGCGATGGCAACCGAATAGCCCCATGCATCGGTGCGGGAGTAGGTGCCCTCGACTCCGGTCGACGTTGCGATCGCGACCTGCGCCTCGGAGTCGGAATAGACCGCGTCCTCGACCGTGCGGATCCGAGGGTCTGCTCCATGCGTCGCGCGTTCAAGCTGCACCGTGAAGGCGACCTTCTGCTCGGCGGTGACCCGTTCTTGATCCGGATCGATGAGCCCACCGATCTCGGGGGGTGGGTCCGCCCACGATGTCGCCAGAACCACGGCTTCGTCTTCGCTTGCGTAACGGCCGTTCGTACGGGCGCGCTCGAGCGCGGTCGTGAGACCGTCCTCGGACAGGTCCGTCGTGTAGGAGAAGCCCACGCGGCCCCCGCTGACAACGCGGATGCCCGCGCCACGCGGCTCCGCCGATGAGACCGAGTCGATCGCGCCATCGAATGCACGTGCTTCGAACGTCTTCTCATGGGTTAGGAACGCTTCGACCTGCTCGGCTGCGCCAGCGCGTCCACACACCTTGCGTCCGAGATCGAGGAGTTCGCTCATGCCTCGGTCCCCCCAACGGTCATCCTGCGCAGCAGGACCGTCGACATGCCGTTCGTGACCGGCGCGTGTTGACCATCCTTGCCGCAGACCCCTTCCTTACGGTCGAAATCTCCGCCGATCGCGTCGATCGCACCGAGCACAGCAGGACCATTCCCGATGAGGTTCGCCCCCCGCAAGGGGAAGGTGAGCTCGCCGTTCTCGATCATGTACGCCTCCGACATCCCGAACACGAAGTTGCCTGTCGCGGGATTCACCTCACCACCAGCGAACGTGGCCGCGTACACACCCTTCTCTACAGAGCGGATGATCTCGGCAGCATCGTCCGGGCCTGGCAGCAGATATGTGTTGGTCATCCGCACGATCGGGAGGTGCGCGTAGGACTGGCGGCGGCCGTTCCCAGTGGGCGGATGCCCGATCTTCGCCGCGGACCGTCTGTCGCTGAGATGGCCGACGAGGATCCCGCGGTCGAACAGCACGGTGCGTTGCGCGGGCGTGCCCTCGTCATCGACCCCGAAACTTCCCCAGGCACCGATGTCGCTTCCGTCGTCAACTATCGTCACGTCGTCGGAGCCGAAACGCTCACCTGCGCGCGATGCATACACACTTGCTTGCTTGACCAAAGTGTCGGCTTCGAGGCCGTGTCCGCATGCTTCATGGATAAGGACACCGCCGGTTCCGGGAGCCAGAACCACGGGGAACTCGCCTGCAGGTGCAGGCCGCGCCTCGAGCATCTTCAATGCCTTCGCAGCGGCTTTGGAACCGAGTTCTGAAGGGGGCCGCGCGTCGAGCAACTCGAATCCGCCCGAGTGGCCCGGTGCCTCGAACCCGGTTGCGATCCGCTCTCCGCGCGCGGCCACCACCTGAACCGCGAACCGAACCCGCGTTCGTTCGTCCGAGACCAAGAGTCCTTCGGTATTCGCTATCAAGATCTCCTGGCGGACATCCATGTAGGACGCCGTGACCTGCCTGACCTCGGCCCCCGCGCTTCGCGCTGCCTCATCGGCAGACTGGATCGCGAGCACCTTGTCGGCGAGATCTACCTCTAGCGGGGGCCGCACGACGGGATGGCTTACCTTCGGGGTGACTTCCCTCAGGTCGGTGGTCGATCCCGCTCCCGAGGTGGCCAGCCCGGCACGTGCCGCATGCGCTGCCTCTACCAACGCCTCTTCCGTTAGGACGTTCGTGTAGGCGTAAGCGACCTTGTCGCCGGAGATGACTCTCACGCCCGCACCTGAATCTCGTCCCGAGGCAACGTCCTCGACGCGCTTGTCTTCCAGCTTCAATCCGGTGGAGTCGCGGTCTTCGACGAAGATCTCGGCGTGCTCGGCCCCCGTCCCAACCGCGGCCTTGAGAACCTTAGAGATCACATCGTGGTCGAGCACCGCAGGAGGATAGCCGTCACGAAACGGACAATTCCCCCTGTTGGCCTCGTGCGCTTGTGCCAAGCGGCTCGGGAGCGTTACTCTGTTTATGCCGTTTCAGGCATCAAACGTCACTCACCGCCCCCTCCACGACAAGGAGCGCGCCCTGAGCCACGGGTACAGCTACACCCCCGAGCAGGCCGAGCGACTCCGGGCTATCCATTCACGCCTGATTGAGGCTCGTAGGGAGTTAGACGCCCTTATCGGAGACGCTTATCTGCGCCCCAGAGCATCGATCGTGCCCGTCCACTTCCTCGATCTCGCGGCCGCGGTAGAGAAGCTGCGCTGGGCTGAGAAGGAGTGGCGGGAGCTCGACAAGGAGCTGTCCGAAGCTGCCTTCCCTGGGGCTGAAGACGACGAGGATGCCCCTCTCGTAGAGGCAACCAGCAACTAGCTACTTAGGCGGCATGCGGAGAGCGCCGTCGAGGCGGATGACCTCTCCATTCAGCATCGGGTTCTCCACGATGTGCTTCACGAGAGCCGCGAACTCTGGAGGACTCCCCAACCGGTGTGGGTGCGGGATGCCCTCTGCAAGCTTCTGGCGCGCTTCCTCCGGTAGGCCAGCGAGCATCGGCGTGTCGAACGTTCCGGGCGCTATGGAGACGCACCGGATCAACTTGCTTGCTAGATCGCGGGCGATCGGCAACGTCATCCCGACGATGCCTCCCTTCGATGCGGAATAGGCGGCCTGCCCGATCTGTCCGTCGTACGCGGCGATGCTTGCCGTGTTGACGATGACTCCACGCTCTTCGTCCTCGGGATCGTTCTTGGCGATCTGAGCTGCGGCAAGCCTGATGACGTTGAACGTACCGATGAGATTCACCTTCACGACGAATTCGAAGCGCTCGAGGTCGTTCGGCTCTCCATCTCGAGTGAGAACGCGGCCCGGGAACCCAACGCCGGCGCAGTTGACGACGATGTTGAGCCCACCGAAATCGTTGGTAGCGGCTTGAACCGCCGCTTTGACGTCATCTTCCGATGTGACATCAGCACCTGCGAACCGAGCACGGTCACCGAGCTCCTTGGCAACGACCTCGCCGTTAGAAGAAGGCAGGTCGACGATCACAACAGAGGCACCCGCGTCATGAAGGGTCTTCACCGTCGCGCCACCGAGACCGGATGCACCACCGGTTACGAGCGCGACCTTCCCACTGATGTTCACACTGCCTCCTCGATCTCCGGGTTGGGAACGACCTCGCCAGAAGCGAGGACAAGACCATCCTCGCATCTGGTCTCGACCTTCCCGTCCGAGAATTGCTCGTGATACAGGGCGGCGTAAGCGCCGCCACGTTCGAGCAATTCCATGTGGGAGCCGCGTTCGACGATCCGTCCCTTCTCGAGATAGAGGATCGTGTCGGCCGCGAGGATCGTAGAAAGGCGGTGCGCGATCGCGATCGTTGTCCTGCCTCGCATCAATGGGGTCAGTGCTTCTTGCACGAGGCGCTCGGAGATCGTGTCCAACGCACTCGTCGCCTCGTCGAGGATCAAGATGCGGGGGTCTTTGAGGATCACGCGCGCGATAGCCAAGCGTTGCTTCTCGCCACCGGACATCTTGTAGCCGCGTTCGCCTACGACGGTCGAGAAACCCTCAGGCATCTCTTCGATGCGCTCCCAGATGTGAGCTGCACGCGCAGCCGTCTCGAGCTCTTCATCCGTCGCATCCGGTTTCCCATAGCGAAGGTTGTCGCGCACGCTGGAGTTGAAGAGGTAGGTCTCCTGAGTGACCATGCCGATGATTTCGCCGATCGACTCGAGCCGGATGTCTCGCACATCCATCCCGTCGATCTTGATAGCTCCACGATCGACGTCGTAGAGACGCGGCAACAGATAGGTCAAAGTCGTTTTCCCAGCACCCGAGGGACCCACGAGAGCGACGAGCTCGCCGGGTTTGGCGGTGAAGTCCACCCCGCCGATCGTCCACAAACGGTCTTCCTCGATCGGCCGCTCGTAGCGGAACCAGACATCATCGAATCTGACCTCGCCGGTGACGGATGCAGGCTCGACCTCGAGAGCTCCGTCCTTGTCGACGATGTCTCGCTCGAGGTCGAGGTATTCGAAGATGCGATCGAACAACGCGAGACCCGACTGGATCTCAACGTTGACGTTGAGCAGCTGGCCCATCGGGAAGAACAAGCGGCTCTGCAGAGTCGTGATCGCAACGATCGTCCCGGCGCTGATAGACGTATCCCCGCGCAAGAACAGGATGCCTCCGACGAGGTAGACGAAGGCCGGCGTGATCGAGAAGAAGATCTGGACGAGGGAGAAGAAGCCCCGGCCCACCATGGTTCGTTTGATCTCTAGTTGAGAGAGCCGTGAATTTTCCTTCTTGAATCTGTCGATCTCGAAACTCTGACGACCGAATGCCTTGGACAGCAAGATGCCCGATACAGACAACGTCTCTTGCATGTGCGCGGTCAGGTCCGCCAAGGATTCCTGCGTCTGCCCCGACACCACTCTGCGGACCTTCCCAACTTTTCTGGACATCCACATGAACACCGGAAGGATCGCGAGCGACAGAACCGTGAGTTGCCAGCTCAGGAGTGCCATAGCGACGATCGTCGATATGGCGATGCTGACATTCGCGAGGATGCTGGCAGCCGTGTCGGTAAGGACACCTTGCACACCACCGACATCGTTCGACAAGCGCGACTGGATCTCACCCGTGCGCGTAGAGGTGAAGAATTTCAGAGGCATGTGTTGCAAGTGCGCGTACAAGGAGTTGCGTAGGTCTTGCATGACGTGTTGGCCCACAAGGTTGTTCGTGTAGGTCTGCCAGAGACCCAAGGCACCGTTGAAGATCGGCGTTGCGATCATGATCGCGACGATCCAGTAGAGGAGCGAGTAGCGATGCGCCTTGCTTCCACCACCGAAGATGGCCTCGTCGAGGACCACCCTGATCAGGAGTGGGTTGACCAGACCTAGTGCAGAGGTGATGAGGATCAGTACGCCGACCAGATAGACCTGCTTGCGGTACGGCTTGAACGTGTTGACGATGCGCCTGAACGTGCCGGGGCGCGCCGGAGTGTCTGGGCTATCTGGGGGCACTAGGCCGTGACCACGTCTCATCTGCTTGATTCAAACCCACTCGGGGGCTGATTTGTTTCAGGCGGGACTATCAGGCGATACGCAGGGCAGTCACGACCCCATCCCGTGTCGGGTTGATGATCGAGCGCCACTGCGGGTCGGACGCGATCATCTCGTTCGTCCGTTTGATGGCGTCCGTCCATTTAGGGCGAGGGTCCTCTTCGTCGGACGAGTCAGTCACCCGGCCCGACCACAACATGTTGTCGCAGATGTAATAGCCACCGACCCGGACCTTCGTTCGCCCTGCTTCCCACGCGTCGGGGTAACCCTCTTTGTCGATGTCGCAATAGACGATGTCGAAGTCGCCCGTCGTGTCGGCGAGCGCAGCTAGGGCATCACTGACGTGGTAGTCGATCGGGCCATCAATGCCGGCACGGGACAAGAAGTCGAGAGCGAGGCGCTTGTTCTCGGGGTCCATGTCGGTCAGGTGGATCTCGGCATCAGCGCCTGTCGCGCGTGAGAACCAGTAAGCCGAGTAACCGTAACCAGAACCAAGTTCGAAGATCCGCTTAGCCCCGATAGAACGAGTGAGCAGCTCGAGGTACTGCCCGCACAACCTTCCGATGATCGGAAAATTCTTCTCTCGGGCAAGCTGTTCCATCTCGAGCAGCACGGGCTCGTCGTCGTAAGCAGCAAGCCCTTCGAGGTAGCGAGTTATCGCGGGATGAACGACATCCATTGAACCCCGAGGTTAGCGCTTCCTAAGAGTTAGTGACGCTCCACTCAGACAGGTCCCCGCCTGGCGTGAACCTCAAAGTTCCGGTCCCCGTCTCGAAGCAATAGGTGTAGTCGGTACCCAGGCGTGAGTGCGGCTGGCCTAGGGCGGCGAGAACGTCCTGCGTGTTCATCCCCGCGTCGAGCCCAGCTAGATCATCGGACGTGAGATCGGGGATGTCGGATCGGCACGCGTCACCGGGGATCCCGACCGCGCGCTCCCACATCTGGAGATACGCCTCGGGACCAAGTGTCATGTCGTTCCAGAATCCATCCCCGCCCAACTGACGAAGTCCCTGGATCCAGTCCGTGTACAAGCCGTAGTGCGCGACACCCTGAGTGTTCACGTCGTAGGTCATCGTGCCGCTCACCTGGTGATTAACGGACGTACCGCCGAAGCCGGTGAATGGGTAGACCACGGTGGTCTCATCTCCGATCGGGCCCGCCGAGGAACTGAAACCGTTGACATCCGATCCGTAGCCGAAGCCGAATAGGTACCGATCGTCGGCCCAGCTCTTCGACTTGTAATAGTCCTCGAGGAAACCACCGAGACTGCTGTCGGAAGGTGTGACCACACCACCGGCGGCATAGACGCGGGGATAGATCGTGTCGTCGGCCCAGCTGTGGCTGGATACGACGCCCGAGTAACCAAGCTCTTCGACGATGTCCATGCCCGCGTCGCGCGCGCTGGCACTCATGTGGTCTGGGTCGAAGATCATGCCCCTGTTAGCCATCTTCCTGATCAGGTAATCGCCGAGAGGACTGAGACCCAACACGTTGCAGTGTGGGGGGGCCGGATACGCGGGAGCGGCTCCCGAGGTTCCCGCGAGGGAAAGGATCTGAGCCACCAACGAGTCTCTCCCGGTGAACGACTGCGATCCGGGGATGTCCGAGGGGCTCATCTGCTGCTTGTCGTGAGCATCGCCCGCATCCGCGGGGCAGGTTTCCATCTTCCAGTAGTTGCCCGTCTCCTCTTTGTTCCCCTGGTTGACGACGACACCCGTTGGACCGCCGTCACCGGTGACCCCGGACAAGGCGTTGTCGAACTTGTTGACGAGCTCCATCTGACGCACGCCCATGTCCCACACCTCGTCGAACCCGGCATCGATGTCCGACTTATCGCACTGCGGGATGTCCAGCTTGATGAAGCAATCGAACAACGAGGAAACCTCGATGCCGAGTACGACCGCGAGCTTCCCTTCGTTCATGACCTCGCGGGCCTGGAAAGGATCAGTGACGATGCGGAACCAGCCTTCGCCGGGCCCACCACTCTGCGCGTCGATGTATCTCTGCAGCTCGAGGATCCTCTTGTGTTGCAACCGGACACCATCCATCTCATTGCACTGCGTGTCGACGGCTCGGCTGCTCTTGAACGGATAGAGCTTGCACAACGCTGCGTTGTCGACGAGGAGGTTGGTGTACATCCTCAATCCGCCGCGCCACGCGCGCTCGAGCCACTTGTAATAGAGCTGCTCGTGAGTGAGGTAGTCGGCACGAGGCCAGCCAACGAACGAAGGCCACCCATCGGGGTCGTGACCGCCGACGGATCCGCTGAGGACCTGCTCGAGGACCGCTGCCTCGCCACCGGGGTGGTGATCGGGACAGTCGACCAAAGCTTTCGTAACACCGTAGGGGCTCCACGGGCGAGCGCAACGAGCGCGGCCCCCGAGGAACTCGAACGCCATCCCGTGCAGGTGGAGATCCATGAACCCACGCACCTCTTGGAAGTCGGTCTGGCCACCCATGACGGGACCATCGATGTTGACCTCGACCTCGGGGAACGGCGTGCACCCATCGGTGCGCTCGAAATCGATGAGGCTGCCGCCTGCGCCGGTGTTGCCCTGGGCGTCATCCGGGTTGTCGACCAGCTCCAGCGCGCCGGCACCATCCGCAACGAGGGCCTGACTGGTTGCGGGCAGCGTGAGATGGAACTCTCTGTGGGGCTCCTCAACGATCTTCCAGTCGGCAAGCTCGTTCGGGTCGGCGGCCGCAACGACTGATGCCCCACGACCAGAAGCGCGGTTGGCTTCACTATGCGCAACCTCGTCGGCGGCAACATCGCTCTGCTCGAGCGCGACCCCTCCGGCGATCTGGCCCGGGAGTGAACGTGTGGCCGCGTAGGTCCCCTCAGCGAGTGCCCCTTCGCTCGCGGCGAGGAAGTCCGTCTCAGGGTCGAAAAGTAGGTAGCGACCCAGATCGGTCGCTTGGAAGTAGAACGGTTGTGCGTCGTCGAGGTCCGCCGCCGTTGCCGCGTAACCGTCGCTTGTAGCAACTATGTATTTCCCGTTGTCGGTCAGAACGGCGTAACAACCACCGGCGAGGTCGTAACGGTCCTTGGGGAAGCGAGCGTGCGAGCGGTGACCTATCTCTTTGGGTTCTCCGGTCCATTCGGACTGAGCGGATGCGACCCCGAGCCCCGACGCGAGCGTCGAAACAACAAGTACGGCGGCGAGGGCGAGGTAGGACTTCCGAGGGACGGTACGCATCCAGGCATCTCCCAGGTAGATGGACGAAGCAGGGCAAGGCCCGCTACACGTCGGTTCGCCGAGCCACCGGCAAGTCCTCCATACCCCGGTTCAGGTGGGTCTAGGCCTCGATCAAGTCTCGGAGCTGGTCGTGAAGGATCTGATTGCCGGCCACGACTCCAGGCGACAGGTCGAAGGGGGCCTCGAGGGGGGTGACGACCCCGCCTGCCTCGGTGATCAGCAGGATCCCCGCAGCCTTGTCCCACCTCTCCATCGGTGCCTCATAGAAGGCATCCAACCGACCACAAGCCAGAGCTGCGAGGTCGAGGGCGGCCGAGCCCGCCCGCCTTATGTCCCGTGCCTTGGGCAAGACGCGCGTCGCGATCTCGGCTTGAACCGCCCGGGCCCGGGCGTCATATGCGAATCCGGTTCCAACCAAGGCGCTCGAGATGTCAGTGCGTTCACTTACGTGGATAGCCAAGCCGTTTAGATGGCTGCCGCCGCCTCTCGTCGCAGTGAATGTCTCCTTGGTACTGGGGTGGTGGACGACGCCAACGAGACCCCCCTTGTCGTCTTCGACCGCGATGCTCACCGACCAGACCGGGATCTCGAACAGGAAGTTCACCGTGCCATCGAGTGGATCGACGACCCAGGTGAGGCCGGACGAGGATGACCCGCCTCCGCCCTCTTCGGACAGAACGCCGTCGTCGGGCCGTTTCGAGCCGATGAGGTCCAGGATCAACGCCTCGGCGGCCTTGTCGGCATCGCTGACGAGATCCGTAGGCGTGGTCTTGGCCTCGACCCCTTCGGCCGGTTGGCGGAAGCGATCGAGCAGCAGTGAACCGGCCGAATGAGCGGCTTCAACCGCCAGGTCGAGGATCTCGTTGCTCACTTGGACCCGCTCAAACTCGCCTCGACCTTCTCCCACGCTTTCCGTGCCGCGATCAAGACCGGGTCCCATACAGGCGCGAACGGCGGAGCGTAGGACAGGTCCATGTTCAACATGTGGTCGACGGTCATCTCGTTCCATAAGGCGGTGGCCAAGGCGTCGATCCGCTTGGCGGCCCCTTCCTTGCCGACGATCTGAGCGCCGAGGAGTCGCCCTGAGCGCTTCTCGACCACGAGCTTGGTCCTGATGGGGGCAGCTCCCGGGAAGTAACCGGCGCGCGTAGTCGAGTCCACCGCTGCAGTCAGGAAGTCGAACCCGGCAGCCTCTGCTTCGGCCTCCTTCAGTCCGGTCCGCGCGACCTCGACATCGCACACCTTCGATACCGCCGTCCCCACAACGCCCGGAAAGGTTGCGTATCCCCCACCGATATTGATCCCAGCGACACGACCTTCCTTGTTCGCGTGGGTCCCCAGCGCGATCGCGATCGGCTTGCGCGACACGAGGTGAAACTTCTCCGCGCAATCTCCGGCCG
Organism: Actinomycetota bacterium; assembly: GCA_034665745.1. Taxonomy (GTDB): domain Bacteria; phylum Actinomycetota; class CADDZG01; order CADDZG01; family WHSQ01; genus JAXDJJ01. Next base: position 17,623 of record JAXDJJ010000052.1, read on the forward strand.
ACCACACCCCCTCGGTCGCTGTTTGCATGCGTTGATCGACGGCGACGCCCGCCGAAGGTCCGATCTCGAGTCCCGCGTCCTTAGCCAAGGTCACGTTCGGTCGCGTGCCGAGACCCAGCACCACGATGTCGGCGTGAAGATGTCGCTGATCTGTGACGACTCCGCTGACATGCCCTTCGGAGTTCTTCTCGAACGAAGTGACCCTCTCGCCTGTGAACACCTTGATACCGATAGCGCGCATCGCCTCAGCAACTAGCTCGCCCATGTCGGGATCCAACGTTGCCATCGGCTGCGGGCCGGCCTCGACCAGCGAGACATCCATACCGCGGGCGACGAACGCTTCCGCCATCTCCAGACCGATGTATCCACCACCGACGACACATGCATGTCGCGGTTTCTCGTCCTCGACGACCTCGCGTACCAGGACCCCATCGTTCAAGGTCTGCACACCGAATATCCCAGCGGCATCGATGCCATCGAGCTGCGGTCGCAGAGGAGCTCCACCCGTAGCGACCATCAGTTGATCGAAACTCTCCCAACGCTCCGAACCGTCGCCAAGATCCCGGGCCTTGACCGCCCTCTTGTCGAGGTCGATCTCGGTGACTTCTGTGCGCATGCGCACATCGATGTGCTGCTTCTCCCGGAACTCCTCTGGAGTGCGCGCGATCAGCTTGTCGAGCTCGGTCACGGTGTCGGCGACGAAGTAAGGGATCCCGCACGCGGAATAAGAGGTGTAGTCGCCTCGCTCGAAGGCGATGATCTCGAGATCCTCAGGACCCCTTCGTCGCCGGGCTTGCGAGGCTGCGCTCATACCGGCGGCATCTCCGCCGATAACGATCAATCGCTCGCCCATAGGCGAATCAGGCTATCCGTTGTCCTAATCTGGCCGAGCGCCCTCGTAGCTCAGGGGATAGAGCACAGGTTTCCTAAACCTGGTGTCGCAGGTTCGAATCCTGCCGGGGGCACGAAAATCTTGTCGTGCTCCGGTCGACGTCGGGCCCCTCGAGGCTCCTCCCCTCGGCTACAACATCGCATCCGGCAGGACGACGCGAGGTTCCGGCGAATCTCCTAGTTGTCCAGCGTGTATTCCATCCATCACCGGAAGAGGTCTCTGATGAAGAAGTTCACCTTGTCCCTACTGGTTCTTGGTCTCGTGGCCGCGTTCGTGGCCCCCTCTGGCCTTGCCATGGCCAAGGGCAAGAAAGCAGCCGGCCCTCTCGTGGTTGGCACGGATCCTGCAGGCGACTGGGGAGCGAACGTCGATGCGGGCATTGCGCCCGTCGGCGATGCACTCGGTCAGGACCTCGTTGGCGCTGAGATCGGCATGGCCGACGCTTCCACCGTCAACTTCGTCATCAAGGTCAACAGCCTGCCCCCGTCCGGTGGCACGCCCGAGATCTCCCGGTACAACTGGGACTTCACCGTTAACAGCGAGGCCTTCCAGCTCACTGGCGGTTTCACCGAGTACCTGCGTGGCATCTGCAACCCGACGACGCCCGGCACCTGCCCGCCACCCCGCGATCCCGGAGCGTCTCCGTTCTTCCTTCGCCAAGGAGCTTGCCTCGTCGGAGCAAACATCGATTGCACCGAAGTGGCACTGCTGCACGCGACGTTCGATGCCGCGGCAGGCACCGTCACGATCCCGGTGCCGTTGGCGACTATCAAGGCCAAGGCAGGTTCGAAGATCGGGCCCGGAGCCAGCTCACTGGGGATGTCCATCTACTCCGCGACAGCCGCGTTCGTAACCAACGCATCACTGCCCAACGACCAGCTCCTGGTTACGGGCATCTACACGGTCCCCAAGGGCAAGTGATCTTGGGTTCTTCAAGTAGTAGCAGAAGGGCTGCTTCGGCGGCCCTTCTGGCATTAGCGGCGTTGGTGATCATCCCGGCGAACGCGCCTGCAGCGCCCGACCCGCTTGGGTGCACCCAAGTACCAGAACTCGGACGGTGGCAGGACGCGGGCACGCCTGATGCAGGACTCGCCGACACGCGCATCACCGTCCATCGCGGAGCGGCGCAACTCGCGCCCGAGAACACCGTCCCCGCTTATGAATACGCGATCGCGTACGACGTCGACATGATCGAGATCGATGTACAGCAAACGCTCGATCATCGCTACGTCGTGTTCCATGACTGGGACATCGAAAGCCGGACCGGTCAACCCGGCAAGATCCCACTGATGACCTACGCCGAGGTCAAGGCGATCAACGTCGTGCAGAAAGGCAGCGGACTTGTCGGCCGTTGGAAAGGTAGTGCTTACGACCCGAGTTACATGCCCGACCTCGAGGAGATCCTCGCCCTAGCAAGTCAGCATGGTGTCGGGATCAACTTCGATCTCAAAGAGTCCGTCTACGACACGGCTGATGTCGCGTTGCTTGCAGCGCAGTACCCGGGTGTGATCGAGAAGTCCATATTCCAGCCGTATGTCCCGGCACGCGCAGAGCAGATCCTCGCGGCGGTTCCGGACGCCAAGATCATGCTCAACCCACAGTTCTCCACACCGCCGGGCGCGCTCTATGTCGCGGGGGCCGAGTACGACTGGTTCGGCTCTGATCTGCCGTGGTACCCGGCTGAAGCGATCGTCGCGATCCACGATGCCTGCGCTCTGGTGCAGCCGAACGTCTATAGCGACAACAAGGCCACCGAAGCGGCAGACCTACAGGCGGCCCTCGACCGTGGCGTTGACGGCGCGATGGTCAACAATCCGGACGTCGCGGCCGATGTCTTAGACCAGCCGGTCCCCACATCGATCGTGGTTGATGGCTCCACCGCATGTCTCTTGGGCCACCACGATCTCGGCTTACCGGGCAAGCCGTTGGACATCGACGGCACCGCGCTCACGACGGCGAAAGGCGGGTGCGTCCCGCTCCCGACCGAGTGGACCTCGATCACTTTCGCCGGTGACGGTTCTGCGTTGGCTTCTTCCTTGTCGACCCAAAGCGAGCCGATCTAGCCCTTCCTCGCAGCTCCTTCGAAAGCTTCTTTCGTCTGGCCCATGACTCCGGCGAGCATCGAGGAGAACTCCATCGGGATGATGAACTTCGTTGCGTCGCCGGCCCCCAGCTCCTTCAAGGCTTCGAGGTACTGAAGGCTCATGGTGTTCGAATCGAGCTCACGAGCAGCCTCGTAGATCTTGGTTAGGGCGAGAGCGAAACCTTCTGCGCGCAGGATCGAGGCTTGGCGCTGTCCCTCTGCATTGAGGATCGCGGATTGCTGATTACCTTCTGCGACCGTGATCGCGGCTTGCTTGGCGCCGTCAGCCTCGGTGACAACCGCGCGCCGGGTGCGCTCGGCCGACATCTGCCGCGTCATCGCGTCCTGGACCGCTGGCGGCGGGATGATCTCGCGGATCTCGACGTTCGTGACCTTGACGCCCCAGCGCTCGGTGACTTCGTCGAGTTTCACTCGCAGGATCTCGTTCATCTGCTCGCGTTTAGCGAGAACGTCGTCCAACGACATGTCACCAACAACGGAACGCAGCGTGGTCGCAGCGATGTTCTGCGCGGCCCCCGCGAAATATTCGACCTCGATGACAGACATGACCGCGTCGACGACCTTGTAGAAGACGATGAAATCGATCGAGATCGTGGCGTTGTCCTCGGTGATTGCACTCTGGTGAGGGATCTCGAGGTACAGCTCTCGGAGGTCGACCGGGATAGCGCGGTCGAGAAGGGGGATCAGGATGATGAGCCCCGGTCCTTTCGTGCCGATCGACTTACCCAAACGGAACACAACAAGGCGCTGGTAGTCGCGCACGATCCGGACGGTGGCCGGTATGAACACCGCCATCAGGATCAGGACCACGCCCAGCGCGATCAATGGACCAGTAACAGTCATGTCAGCCCCCTTGGCTCTCGAGCACTTCGTCCGCCGCTATCGGTTCCACTTTCAAACGCACGCCTTGATGTCCCACCACTCGGATATGTGTTCCCTGAGCGATCGGTCCGGTTACCGACTCCGCCGACCACGTCTCGGAACCAACGTGCACGATCCCCCGAGGATCGAGGGGGGCGGTCGCGTAGCCGTCACTGCCGATCAGGTTGTCGATCTTCATATCCGATGGAAGTTTCCGTGCCGCGAGTGCAGCCGGGATCATGAATGCGAAGAATCCGACCGCCGAGATAGCGATAGGAACGATCGCCCACGGAGAGACATCTCCAACGTTGCGGTCGACGAGGAGGAAGCCACCCGCTACCAGGCACGTGACCGCACCCGCAGCGGCGAAGCTGATCCCCGGATTCTTCGCTTCGATGAGGAAGAAGCCCACCGACGCGAGAAGAAGGACGATGCCCGCCATACGGACGGGCAGGATCCCGAATCCGATGAATGCAGCCACCATCGCGAGGACACCGGTGATGCCGGGGAGGGAGATGCCCGGATGCAGGACCTCGATCCCGATCAGCATGAGGCCCACGTAGAACAAGACGTAAACGACCGTCGGGTTCAGCAGGTCTTCGAGCATCTATCCCATGATGCCACCGCTGCCGCGGTTACTCATGGCCTACCAGTCGATCGCGGGGATCTCTCCTTCGACGGCCATGATCGAGAAAGCCGCTCCTTGAGGGTCTTGGATGACCGCGAACCGGCCGATGCCTTCCATCGTTTTCGGACCGAAGACAACCTTGCCCCCGTTATCGGTCGCTGTCTTGACCGTCGCGTCGGCGTCATCGACAGCGAAACAGGTTGACCAGTAGGAGGGGTGATCGCCCATCTCTTCAGAGATCTTGGTCATCCCGTTCGAGCCTCGACCTTCGACGGAGAAGACGACGTATCCATCCATCTCCGGGTAGTCCTGAGCGGTCCATCCGAAGAAGCGCGTGTAGAACTCCTTCGACCGCTCGACGTCTGTGGTCATGAGCTCGTTCCACACCAAGGTCCCATGCTCGTTCACGAGCTCCGCTCCGATGAACGTCTTGGGCTCCCATGCCCCGAAGAACTCGCCCGTCGGGCTTTCGATCAACACCATGCGACCCGAATCGAAGACATCCACAGGCTCATCAGTGACTTTCCCACCAAGCTCTTGTGCCTTGGCGGCAGCCTTGTCCGCGCTCTCGACGGTGAAGTGTTCCGTCCACATCGGCGGTCGGCCCTTCTGGTCCTCACGTTGCGTATATGCCGCTGCAACCTTCTTTCCCTTCAGGCTGAACATCGTGTAGGTGAAGTCACCGCCCGCGGGCATCTCCTCTGCCTGCCACCCAAATATCGCCTCGTAGAAGGTCTCTGCACCGGCCAGGTCGGGCGTTCCGAGGTCGACCCACGAGAACATCCCAGGCTTGTACCTCTTGATCTCAGGCATCTAGCTTGCGACCTTGTAGCCGACACTTTCGATGGTCTCGACCAGCTTGTCCTGACCCAGAACACTGTCATCGAAGTCCACCGTCACCACCTTGGTGTCGACGTCTACCGTCGCGTCACGCACTCCGGCGAGGGGCGTCAGCGCGCCTTCGATCGAGCTCTTGCAGTGGGCGCAGGAAACCTCGGGCACCTGGAACGTCTGCTGCATCGGTCCTCCATCTGTTCTCGTTTGCCCAAGAGGCTACCCTCGTCCCATGCGTATCGGGATGGTTGGGCTGGGGCGGATGGGCGCCAACATGACCACGCGCCTTCTCCGGGGCGGTCACGAAGTCATTGCGTACGACGTCGACAAGGCTGCAGTGAAGAAGGCGGCTGCGGGTGGTGCTGAAGCGGTCGATTCTCTCGAAACCTTGGAGGAGAAGCTCAGTGCTCCCCGAGCGGTCTGGGTGATGGTCCCCTCCGGTGACATCACCGAGATGACGATCGATTCTCTTGCGGATCTTCTAGACAAGGGCGACACCGTGATCGACGGCGGGAACTCGCGTTACACCGACACCATCAGGCGAGCCGAACTCCTTGCGACCAAAGGCATCACTCTGTTGGATTCGGGGACCTCGGGCGGCATCTGGGGCCTCGACGAGGGCTTCTGCCTGATGGTTGGAGGCGACAAGGCGGCCTTCGAGCACGTCGAGCCGATCTTGAAGACCCTCGCCCCCGAGAACGGCTACGCGCATGTCGGGTCATCGGGAGCCGGGCACTTCACGAAGATGGTGCACAACGGCATCGAGTACGCATTGATGCAGGCCTATGGCGAGGGATTCGAGTTGCTGCATGAGAGTGAGTTCGACATCGATACCGCCCAAGTAGCGGAGTTGTGGCGGCATGGCAGCGTCGTCCGCTCGTGGCTCTTGGATCTCACAGCCCGCGCTCTCGATGGCGACCACGACCTCCAAGAAGTAGCGCCCTACATCGACGACTCGGGCGAAGGTCGATGGACCTTGGGGTACGCGATCGACCACGCAGTGCCTGTTCCAACCATCGCGACCGCGTTGTTCGCGCGTTTCGCATCGCGCCAGGACGCCTCTTTCGCAGGAAAGGTGATCGCTGCCCTGCGCAAAGAATTCGGTGGCCACGCCACCCGCAAACCTTCCGGGGAGTAGCTCTGGAAACGTCGGTTGCGCCCGGACGAGTCGAGGAGATCGAAGGCACCGAAGAGACCGAGGCCGATCGGCCATGGCTCGTGATCGTGTGGAACGACCCGATCAATCTCATGAGCTACGTGACGTGGGTGTTCCAGAAGCTCTTCGGCTATTCCCTCGAGAAAGCTACGCGACTGATGCTCGAGGTCCATCACGACGGCAAGTCGGTGGTGTCGAGCGGCTCGCGTGAGAAGGCAGAGCTCGATGCCTTCCGACTGCATGCTCATGGCCTCTGGGCCACGATCACGAAGAGCGACTGATGGCCTCGATCGCTCCGCTCGGCGGAGATGTAGCCGTTGCGTTCGATGAGGACGAGGCGCGACTACTACGTGGCCTCCTTAACGAGATGAAAGATCTCCTCGAGCACGAGGCGGTGGTGCAGGACGACGT
>JAXDJJ010000053.1:0-3708 GCA_034665745.1 Actinomycetota bacterium
GTCTCGCTCATGACTGGATGTCGTAGAGGGCCAAGATGCCCTTAGTGAATACGAAGTCCATCCCGAAGATGAGGGCCGCGATCACCACGGAGCTCACCAGAACGACGACCGAGTAGGCCACGACTTCTTTGCGGGACGGCCAGGCAACCTTTTGGAGCTCGGCTACGACCTCGCGAAAGAATTGGAGAGGCTTGGTGCGTTGGCGCTTCGGGTCTCCGGCGGCCTTCACGGGCCGAGGAGCTACGCGCTTGCGTTCCTCGTCCTTCTTCATCATGCGCTTGGTCTGTCTGTTCACCTACGACCCTTTCAACTGCTGCAAGTCGGACGCGCTAGATAAAGGTCCGAATCCAGGGGATGAAGCACGAAGATTACCAGGTTAGAGGGGTGCAAGGTCCGTGTAGGGCAGAGCATCGGTCGGTGGTTCAACCACCACCGCCTCGTTGGGGTCTTGGATCTCCATGTGGAAAGAGAATTCCACGCCGGCAAGGCTTCCGAGGACCTCGGCCAGCTCGGCCTGATGTTGAACGTCGAACCGGATCTCGATCTTCAGGTCCCGCATCAGACGGTCCTCGGTCCCGGTGACCATCTTCAGGTGAGCGGATTCGACCGCGTTCGACAGGTGCTCGGCATCGTCTCCCTCGATCACCGGGAACACAGTCTCGTCGGCCCCGAAGTGGCGGGCGACCTCGAAGATGTCGTTCAACGCGGCCACAACATCCAGATCTCCGGACACCACCTCGGTGGCAACGCCATCGAGCTCGGGCCCTTCTTCGACTTTGGGCTCGTCGAGCCATGATTCGAAATCGGCCTCTCCGAAGATGTCCTCGGTCTCTTCTCCGGTCCCCCTGAGGGGTTCGACCTGCTCTGGAGGAAGCTCGTAGGCCTGCTCGTCGATGACCACATATGCGCTATCGGCGGTAGAGATGAACCCGGTGACGTCAGTTTCCTCCCCCGCTATCTGGGCGTATTCGAGGTTCGTGACCGGGAGCTGGTCCTCTTTAGGCAACGCGAAGGGACCGGACAACACGAACCCGGTCGATTCCTCCTGATCCTCGTCCGCTGCGGTCGCTTTCATCTCGAGATCGAGGACCCCGCTATTGATCTCGCTGAGATTGTTCGCGGTATCCCCGAGGGCAGCTTCAGGTCCTGAGGACGCGCAGGACCCGAGAAGTAACGCGGCGAGGAGGAACCAGATCGACCGGCGCATCTACGACGAAGTTGGTTCTGGAGAAGGCTCGGATGAGGTTTCGTCGGTGGGCTCGGAAGTCGGTGTCTCCTCCTCGACCGGGGTCGACGACGTTTCCTCAGGGGTGGGCGTCTCCTCTTCAGTGGGTGTGTCTTGCGGAGTCGGAGTCGACGTCGGGGTCTCTTCGGTTGTGTCCTCAGATGGCTCCGGCTCAACCAGGTGATCGTGGATCGTAGTGAACAACTGTTCGGCGAGCGCGTCGGCTTGGGCGGCGATCTCCTCTATCGACATCGAGTCGGAATTCTTCTTCAGATCTTGCAGCTGCTTGAGGATGTCGTGGATGGCCGCCTTTGCCTCCTGATCGAAACGAACGGGACCACCAGTGCTCAGAACGTATTGGTAGGCGCTCGCCAATGTTTCGCACGACGTGCATTCGTAGTTGATCGCCAATGCAACATTCTCTGGAGTCACGACATCCGGATCGCTCATGACGAGTACTACCTGGAACGAAAGGGCCACGGTCCGGCACGACTCGCAACTTGCATAGGCGACGGCGGCGTTTGACTGGTCCACAACCCCACTCATCACCCGGCGGATGCTGAAAGCCAGACGGAAAACGCTCGAGTCGTCTTTGGTATTGACGGCCACCGCGGCGGTATCGCCTTGCGCGTGCGCCAACCCGGAACCAAGCGGAGTTCCGAACAACATCAGCGCTGCAGTTAGTGCGACGAGCATCGCCTTGCGTGTCATCTTCATCGCTTCACTCCTCATCCTGACGGTGTTGGCGTCGGGGTCGCTTCTTCTTCGGGAACGGTTACTTGGTCTTCCTCAGTTGTTTCTTCCGGCGTGGGGCTGGTTTCGGTCTCCGGGCGTTCTTGCCCGTCGGTGACCGCGGCGTCATTGCGGGTCGGAGAGTCCCACGGGTCGCTGTTATCCGGATCCTGTTGATCCCTCAGAACGGGAGCACCGTCGAGGTCCTCTTCGCGATCCGGGGTAAGGGCGGGCCGGCCTTCACGGATGTCGCGGGTCGCGCTCGTCAATTCGGTCAGCGTTCCTCGCTCCTCAGGCTGGATCGGTTTGTACTCACCGTTCGGCAGCCACAGGTAAGCGAGCCCGGCCACGAGTGCGATCGCCAGCACGCCGTAGAACATTCGCAAGAAGGGCCGTCCCTCCGAGGTTTTCCAAGCACCGCCGGCGACGCGCTTCGAAACTCGCCCGAAGGAATAGACCATCCCGGTCGCGGGAAGTCCCAAAGCAGCGAGCTGGAAGGAAGAGGCCACACCTTTGGATGTCTGACCGTCCCCGAACGCGGCCCTCACCCGATCGAGCTGGATGAAGAACGAGTCCCACGCGGTCGCGATGATGCGCGGGGCGCTGATGATCATCATCGTGAACACATAGAGCAACAAAGGCACAACGGTAAGCACCCACAGGGTCACGACCACGCGCACCCACGGCTTCAGCTCTTTGACCGCAGAATCGGTCTTGCGCCATGGGATGAGACTTCTCAATGTCGGGCGGATGCGGGCGAACAGATCGGGTACACCGGTTAGGTCGGATAGAACGTAGTAACCGTCGAGCCGAAGCAGCGGGAGCAGCTGTTGAAGGATGGCGAAGTGCTGCACGACCGCGACGATCAACAGAGGCTCGTAACCCGTCAGGAGATACGCGCCTCCGACCAGTAGTGCGAAGATCCCGTTGAAATAGATGCCGCCCAGGTCGGTTCGAAGTCGTCCACCTTTGCTCAAGCGATACGCGTCGGTGACGTCGGTGTAGAACGCGGGCCACACGATGTAGATACCGGCGCCCATCACTCCCGGCTTCCCACCGCCGTAAGAGAGAGCGGTTGCGTGACCGATCTCGTGGAAGAACACGGACAGCACCATGATCCCCAGAAGAGCGATCATCAGAGCGGGTTGGTAGATGAGTTCACGGGTGGGTTGAGCAACTCCATGAACGAAGAACAACCAGAAATCGAAGGCTCCGAGGGCGCCCAGGATGCTCAACAAGACGGGCGGCCAGTAGAGCGGGCGGAACAACACGGTCAACGCTCGAACGAAACGGGCGGGAATCACTTTCGTGCGGAACTTGAGAGCTAGAAGCGGATCGGCCTTCTCCAGCTCGGGGCTCGAACCGTCTGCGCCGGCCAAGACGCCGAGCGGCCGGAGGCTTTCATCCACCAGCTGGGCGACGTTTTCCGCGCTGACGTTCTTGCCGTAACTCTCCGAGACACCCTTGGCGATCTCATCCAAACCCTTATTGCCGTCACACTGCTCCGCGACCGAATAGAGCAACTCCGACATCTGGATGATCTGACCGTCTGACCGCCGGGCGATGAAGCGCGGCTCTTTGTAGCCAGAGTCCTTGTACTCACCGACCAGCTCGATGCCCTCTGCGAGTTTCGGAACATCGCCCGACTTATTTGGTTCGGGTGCACTCTGCTCCGAGGTTTCGGGCGGATCCTGCTCGGTTCCATGCGAGCTCGACTCAGACGACCGGTGTCGCTCGACACGCTCGGCCAT
>JAXDJJ010000054.1:0-52877 GCA_034665745.1 Actinomycetota bacterium
AGGGGAGCGGCTCATTCGATCCTTGCCGCCGTGCTGGTCGCTGTCGCGTTGCTGCTGTTCACCCGCGGCACGACGCGGTTGTCGATGATGGGGTTGGCGGTCGGATGGGTGCTCCACCTCGTCGCGGACGGCATGTGGCAGGCGCCCAAGACGTTCCTGTGGCCCGCCTTCGGTACCGCTTTCTCGGAGACGCCCGTGGAGCCCTACAGCTGGGATCTCATCACCCATCCCTTCGATCACCTAGCCACCTGGGGCGGGGAACTTCTTGGCCTTGCCGCGCTCGTTTATCTAGCCGCAGCTTTCGAGCTGGGCGATCGGACGAGGCGACAACGCTTCCTCCAAGACGGCCTTCTGCGCGCCTAGGTTGGGGGCGAATAGAGTGGCCCGGTAAGTAACCGAAAACTGCACGCCGTACGGGGCAAGTCCGGTCCAACTCCGGCGCTGTCCCGCAACTGTAGGTCGGCCTGAACCTAGGCCGGCAAGCCAGAAAACCCGGCCGGCGTGACGTTCCCGGAGGCGAGGACCTCCGGAGAAGGGAGCGTCTTATGACGCATCGTCGCACCAGGCACCCCCTGCTGTACCTGTTCCTTGCGCTCGCTCTCGCGCTACCCCTAGCTGCTTGTGGAGGTGACGAGGGTGAACCGCAGGCAGGCTCCAGCCCGAGTGCCTCGACGGATGGATTCCCGGTAACGCTCGATGCGGCCAACGGGAAAGTCACGCTCGATGAACGTCCGGTGCGGATCGTTTCACTGTCACCGACTGCGACCGAGATGCTGTTTGCGATCGGCGCAGGCGACCAGGTCATCGCAGCCGAAGAGAACTCGAACTACCCGGAAGAAGCCCCCGACACCGACCTTTCCGGCTTCGAGCCCAACGTCGAGGCGATCGCTGCGTACGAACCCGACCTCGTCATCGCGTCGAACGAGCCCGGCGACCTCGAAGACTCCATAACTGCGCTGGACATCCCTTTCCTCCTGCAGCCGGCGGCGGCGACCCTGGACGACACGTACACGGAGATCGAGGAGCTCGGGTCGGCAACCGGTCACTCGGACGAGGCGCTGCAGGTCGTCGACTCGATGTTGAGAGACATCGCCGAGATCCGCTCCACGTTGCCTCAGTTCGACGAACCACCGACCTATTTCCACGAGCTTGACGACACCTATTTCACTGCCACCTCGAAGACGTTCATCGGACTCGTGTACGCCTCGCTGGGACTTTCGAACATCGCAGACAAGGCCGACAAGGACGGGACCGGATACCCGCAGCTGTCGGCGGAATACATCGTCAAGGCCGACCCGGACCTGATCTTCCTCGCGGATACGAAGTGTTGCGGGCAGTCTGCCGCGACCGTCGCCAAGCGGCCCGGCTGGGAACAGATCACGGCAGTGAAGAACGGCGGAGTGGTCGAACTGGACGATGACATCGCAAGCAGGTGGGGGCCGCGCGTGGTGGATTACCTGAGGATCGTGGCCGAAGCTGTGGCGGGGTTGGAGTCTTAGACCCGAGATGACCGTGGCCGAGCAAGCGATCGCGAGGAGGGAGCTCCGCGCTGCGTCCTTACGACCGCCGCTTCTACTGATCTCGATCGCCGGGGTGGCGATCGTCATGGTGATCGCCACCCTGATCGGACCGGTGACCCTCAGCCCCACCGGTGTCGTGAAGGAACTGATCGACCGGTTGCCGTTCGTGCACGTCGACTCCGGACTCTCTTCGAGGGATGCCGCGATCCTGTGGCAGCTACGCGTTCCTCGGGTGGTGCTCGGGGGGCTCGTGGGCGCGATGTTGTCGGTGGCGGGGGCGGCGTACCAGGGTGCGTTCCGCAACCCCCTGGCCGATCCGTACCTACTCGGCGTCGCGGCGGGGGCCGGTCTCGGGGCGACCCTCGCGATCGCCTACCTGCCTCACACCGAAGGTTGGTTCATAGATCCGGTTCCCATCGCAGCGTTCGCCGGGGCGCTACTCGCGGTCGCGTTGACCTATGTCCTGGGTCGCTCGGGGATCGGTAGCCGCACTGCAGCGACATTGATCCTCGCGGGCGTCGCGATCACATCGTTCATGACCGCGTTGCAAACCTACGTGCAGCAGCGTGAGTCCGACACGTTGCAACGTGTGTACGCATGGATCCTGGGCCGACTGAGCACCGCTGGGTGGGGAGAGGTGAAACTGATCCTTCCGTACGTCGTGCTGAGTTCGATAGCGATCTTGCTACACCGACGGTTGTTGGACGTACTGAGTGTGGGGGATGAGGAAGCCGACGCACTAGGTCTCAACGCGGGCAGGGTAAGGCTGCTAGTGGCAGTTGCTGCTTCTCTTGGCACCGCTGCGGCCGTCGCCGTCAGTGGTCTGATCGGCTTCGTCGGCATCATCGTTCCCCACACAGTGCGGCTGCTGTTCGGAACGAGCTACCGCTTGGTCCTTCCTCTTTCGATCATGTTCGGTGCTGGCTTCCTCGTCCTAGCCGACCTCTTGGCACGCACCGTTCTTTCGCCGGCGGAGATCCCGATCGGTGTGATCACTGCGTTCTTCGGTGCACCGTTCTTCGTTCTCGTTCTTCGTACCAGCAGGCGCGTCACATGACGTCTGTTCAGGTGCGCGATATCTCCGTGAGATTCGACTCGGTGCCCGTTCTTCAAGGGGTTTCGTTGTTCGTTGCAAGCGGGAGTTGGTTGGGCTTGATCGGTCCGAATGGCGCTGGCAAGTCCACGATGCTGCGCTCGATCGCCGGACTCGTTCCGTTCGAAGGCGAGATCGCTCTTGGTGACGAGCCGGTGGGACGGTTGAACCGCAGGAAGGTGGCGCGCTTGGTCGCCTTCGTTCCGCAGACGCCATTCATCCCTCGATCCATGACGGTCACGGATTACCTTCTGATGGGACGGACCCCTTACATCCCTTATCTAGGGACAGAGTCGCGTACGGACCTCGAGGTCGTCGGCGAAGTATTGAGCGAGCTCGAACTCGACGATCTCGGTGATCGCCCTATCGGATCGCTGAGTGGTGGCGAATTGCAGCGCGTTGTGCTCGGACGAGCCCTCGCACAACAAGCTCCGGTGCTGTTGTTGGACGAACCGACAAGTGCGCTCGATGTCGGGCATCAGCAGCAGGTGCTCGAGCTCGTCGACTCCTTGAGAACGGCAAACAACCTCACGGTCATCTCTGCGATGCACGATCTCACCTTGGCCGGGCAATTCGCGGACTCACTCCTATTGCTTGATGGCGGAGTGACCGCGGCGTCCGGGTCCGCGTCCGAGGTCCTTACCGAGGCCGCCATCACCCGCCATTACGGGGCTCACGTGCGGGTGATCGAGGACCCCGACGGAGGGATCCTCGTGGTCCCGACCCGATCCCGCCAGGGGGTTACGTCTAGCTATTCCACAACAAGCACCGACGGCGGATAATGGTCGAGCAAGTAGGAGCAGGCCGGGTGGCCGCGTCACAGCGAACTTCTAGGAGATCGCCTGTGCCGAGGAAAGTCCGGACTCCGCAGGGCAGGACGCTGGTGAAAGTGCCAGGCGGCGCGAGCCGTGGAAAGTGCAACAGAGAGCAAACCGCCTGCGAGCCACTTCTCTAGAGAGGTGCCTCGCCGGTAAGGGTGAAAGGGTGAGGTAAGAGCTCACCAGCGTGCCGGGTGACCGGTGCGGCTAGGTAAACCCCGTCCGGAGCAAGATCAAGCAGGGGGCGAGTGGCCCGCTCTATAACCCCCGGGTAGATCGCTACAGGCGAACGGCAACGTTCGTCGCAGATGGATGGCCATCCCCATCGCTGAAAGGCGACGGGACAGGATCCGGCTTATAGGCCCGCTCTGATTGTGTGAGGCCCCTCGGGAAACCGGGGGGCCTCTCCTTTTCGTTGGCCGCGAAGCGGCGAAAAGGAGAGGTCAGTTGCCGCAGCACGGCATCAGGTCCTGCCTCTCCTTTTGGTGAGCTAATTGTGTTTGCGGGGGAGCTTGAAGCTGAACTTCGTGCCCTTGCCCACATCGCTTTCGACCCAGATGTCGCCGCGATGGGCTTCGATGATCGAGCGAGACAGGTAGAGCCCGAGACCCGAACCCGGCTTGCGCTGGTCGCCCGTGTCGAGGCGTGCGAAGCGCTGGAACAGCTTCCCGATGTCTTCTTCCGAGATCCCCGGTCCTTCGTCCTGCACCGTGAGGCACACCCCCTCCGATTCGGGGGCAACGGTGACGATGATCGGCTTGCCCTCACCCGAGAACTTGGCGGCGTTGGAGATCAGATTGAGAAGTACCTGCTTGACGCGATCTCCGTCCGCCTCACACACGGCATTGCCTCGGCCCACGGAAAGGTCGGTGCGATCGGCGACACCGGCGTCGGTAACGGCTTCTCGTGCCAGCTCGGCGAGGTCGATGAAGCCCAGTTGAAGTTCCATCCCACCCTGATCGATCGCCTCGAGGTCCAGCACCTCGGACACCAGCCGGGTCAGTCGGCGCGCTTCTCGGCCGAGCGTGTCGATGAGCTCGTTACGTTGCTCTGGTGAAAGGGCCGACGCTCTCTTCTTGAGGATGTCGGCGATACCTGCGACGACCGTCATCGGCGAGCGAAGCTCGTGAGACACCATCGCCACGAAGTCGCTCCGCATCTCGTCGAGATGCCGCAAGCGCTCGGCGGTTTCAACGGCTTCACCGAAACGGGAGGCGTGGTTGAGGGCGATCGACACCTCACGCGCGGCGGCTTCGATCAGTGCGATCTCGCTTTCGGTCCACTTCCGTGGCGTACGAGAGTGGAACGCAACGATCCCGAGGAGCTGCTCGCCCCACTCCAAGGGGGCCGCGAGTGATGCACGCGTCCCATGGCTAACCATGTCCATGGGGTTGCCCGCAAGCTCGGGGTCGGACATGCGCTCGTCCTCCATAACGTCCTCGGTCCACTCCGTGCGTCGGGTGGTCATGACCAAGGACGAGATCGGGAACTTCACGTGCGCATGTTCTTTCAGGTTCGATGTTCCCGGCGAATCCCATTCGGATTGGATATCGCCGAGCTCGTGACCTTCCTCGTGGATGATATGGATGAAGCAACGGTCGACCCCCGCTGCTCTGCCGAGGGTTTCGACGGTCGACTCGAGAACGTCTTCGACCTTGAGGGAATGCCTAACCTTTGACGAGATCTCGGTCATCAGGGTGCTTCGCTCGGCCCGCTCTTTCTCCGCGGAGAACAACCGCGCATTCGTGATCCCGACCGTTGCGATCGCTGCCATGGTTTCGAAGAAGCGCTCGTCATCGGGACTGAACGGTTCCTTGTCCGGTTTCTTGGTGAGATACAGCGCGCCGACGAGTTCCTCGCGATTCTTCAGTGGGACTCCAAGGAACGCGTTCATCGGAACGTGCTTGTCCGGGAATCCGATCGAGTCGGGGTGGTCCCCAAGCGTCTCCAGCCTGATCGTCTTGGCCTCTTTGAGTACCTGACCAAGGAGACCGAGGCCCACTGGAAGGTGGGGTAGCAGCGCTACCTCTTCATCGGTCAGTCCCTCGTACTCGAAGTCTTCGATGGCACCGTCGTCATCGATGGTGACGGCCGCCCCGTAGTCGGCTCCGGTCAGTTCCATCGAGCGCTTGACGACGGATAGGAGGACGTGGCCAACCTCGAGGTCGCCGGTGAGCTCGAGGGTCGTATCGAGCAACGTAGCAAGCAACTGCTCGGGATCATGCTCTCTCTGCAAGTTGTCTCCGCCTGTTCCCCTGATCAGCCCCAACGTGCCATTGTTGCCATAGCCCAGACCCAACGCAAGGAGACAATGTGCCGAAATCAGTCATAAGCACCCCAAACGCACCAGATGCCGTAGGTCCATATTCCCAAGGGATAGCCGCGAACGGGTTCGTGTTCTGTTCTGGCCAGATACATCTCGATCCTTCAACCGGCGAGCTGGTCGAAGGCTCCATCGCCGATCAAACTCGCCGCTGCATGGAGAATCTCTCCGCAGTGTTGGAGACCGCGGGATCGAGTTTGAACGACATGGTGAAGGTGACGGTCTACCTCGCGGACATCGCCGATTATGCGGAGTTCAACGAGGCATACGCGGCTTTCGTGGGTTCCGAGCCACCAGCGCGGGCTGCTTTCTCGGTTTCCGGACTGCCGAAGGCGGCGCGCGTCGAAGTGGAGTGTGTCGCTCTCGTTCCCTAAGGGAAACGGCGGGGACCGGCGGCAGCGGAGCAGAAGCGACTCAGCCGCGCTCGTTGCGACGAGATGACCAGATAGAAGACTGCAACGACCGGCGTTAACCGCAGAGCGCGGATGATGCTGCCGAACGATCGGTAGTGATCCAAGGACTCCATGACTGCGACGGCCGCGGCCCCCCCGGATAAGCGCGCGCCGCTCCGTTCGATCAGGTGCCAGGTTCTCTCGCGCTCGTCCTCGGGGATCTGTTCGAGGAAGGATCGAGCCAACGGATCATCGAATGGGAGGAACGCCAGGTTGTCGCTTCCCGCTCGACGGTCGAGCCATCGCGCCGATGCCCTGCAGAACGGACACCTACCCTGGTAGAGGACCACAGGGCGGCGCGGAACGGTAGGAGCAAGACCTGGTGGGTCCCCCGCTAGCATGCTCGTCGTGCTACTTGGACTCACCAACCACGCGATCGCCGAAGACGATCCGGACCTCTCGGTCGCCGGGTTGCCCGTCGACGGGCTCGAGACCGGCTTCTTCCGGCGTCTGGGCGTCCATCCTCTTGACGTAGTTCTCGAGTTTGCTCATGAGGAACAGGATGCCGACGATGGCGAGAGGCCACACGACGAGCACGGCGAGAAGCAATCCCTGATAGGCGGTCACGTAGGAGAGTGTCGCGTATGAGCACTCGGATGGCCGACCTTTCGCCACATGTCGACCGGGAGCGCCTCGTGTCCCGCCTGGCAACACTCGTCCAGGCCGAGTCGGAGAACCCTCCCGGCAACGAGGCAAGCGTGGGTGTGATCGCGGCGGACTTCTGCGAGGAGCTCGGTCTCAAGGTTGAAGTCCACGAAGCCGTCACGGGGCGACCCAACGTGATCGCGCGGTGGGAGGCGGGGGAAGGGCCTACGTTGGCATTTTGCTCGCACATCGACGTGGTGCCGGCCGGCGATCCGTCGTTGTGGGAGGTCGAGCCGTACGGTGCGTCGATCAAGGACGGGCGCTTGTTCGGGCGCGGGTCGTCCGACGCGAAAGGCCCGATAGCTGCAGCTCTCGAAGCGGTTGCGATCCTCAAGGCGGCCGGGTGGGAACCACGGGGCACCCTCGAGCTCGAACTCGTTTCGGATGAAGAGTCCGGCGGGTTCAAAGGCGCAGGGTGGCTGGTGGACGAGGGCATCGTTCACCCGGACCTCGCCATCGTTGGCGAACCAACCATGTTGCGTGTCGTCCGAGCTCAACGAGGCATCGCGTGGTCTCGCATCACGACAAAGGGTGTTGCGGCACACGGTTCGGCCCCCGAGCGCGGTGTCAACGCGATCGATCACATGGGTGCCGTTATCAAGGAACTGCTTTCCTCCGTTCCTGACATCGACCACCCGGTGGTTGGTGGACCAACCTTGAACATCGGGACGATCCACGGCGGAGCCAAGGTCAACATCATCCCGGCTTCGTGCGTCATCGAGATCGACCGACGCACGATCCCAGGAGAGACGAACGAGGACGTGATCGCACAGTTCGAGGCCGCGGTCGAACGCGCTCGTTCCATCTATCCGGACATCTCGGCAGAGATCGAGATCGTTGACTCGGGATCGCCTTTCGAACTCCCTGCCGATGCCCCTCTCGTGAAGACGATGGTCGATGCAGCGATGCAGGCGACCGGACGCGAAGTTGAGATCATCGGCTTCCGCGGTGCGTCGGACGCGCGTTTCCTGGCTGAGGCCGGGGCCGATGTGATCGTGTTCGGGCCGGGTGACATCACGTTGGCTCACACCGCTAAGGAGTCGATCGATCTCGACGACCTCGAGCGAGGCGCGATGTCCTACGCGCTGGCGTTCCAAGGATCGCTGGGGGCGTGATGGCTGACTTCTCGTGGGCTCAGGCGATAACCCAGTTGCTCGGCGGTGACCATCTTGACGAAGACCAAGCTGCAGCTGCGATGACCGACATCATGGACGGGGTCGCGACTCCCGCGCAGATCGCAGGTTTCGTCATCGCATTGCGTGCTAAGGGCGAGACCGTGGACGAGCTCGTTGGGCTCGTGAAGACGATGCGCAGCTTCTCCGAGAAGGTTCAGGTGTCCGGTGATCTGCTAGATACGTGTGGCACCGGCGGCGATAGGACGGGGACGTTCAACGTGTCCACCGCGGCCGCACTCGTGTGCGCAGGAGCAGGTGTGAAGGTTGCGAAACACGGCAACCGCGCAGCTTCGTCTCGGTGCGGGTCGGCCGACGTTCTCGAGGCCCTTGGCGTAAAGATCGATCTCCCTCCGGATGAGGTTGCTACATGCATCGAAGAAGCAGGCATCGGCTTCTGCTTCGCCCCCGTCTTCCACCCGGCGATGCGCCACACCGCAGTACCTCGTCGTGAGCTGGGGGTTGCAACGATCTTCAACTTCCTCGGCCCCCTCACGAATCCCGCCGGCGCCACGCGTCAAGCGCTCGGGGTTGCGGATCCGCGGATGGTCGACATCATGGTCGAGGCGTTGAGCAGACTTGGAAGCGAACGCGTGCTTGCGTTCCACGGGGCGGGTGGACTCGACGAGCTGTCCACCGCGGGTCCTTCGTACGTCGTCGAGCTGAACCATTCAACGATCACGCGATGGACGATCGATCCCGCAGAGCTAGATCTGCCGCCCGCCGGGATCGAGGCACTCGCGGGCGGAACCGCCGACGAGAATGCGGCCGAGATCCGTTCGGTACTAGATGGAACCACCGGCCCCAAGAGGGATGTGGTGGTGCTGAACGCGGCCGCGGGGCTCGTAGCGGCCGGGCGCACCGACGACATCGCGGGTGGCTTGACCGTGGCACAAGAGGCCATCGATTCGGGATCGGCGACGGAAGCCCTCGACCGCTTGATCAAGGTGTCGTCGAGCGCTTAGTCCCGGTGTCAGCGTTCGCGCGTAGCGAAACGCCGGCCACGGCCGACCCCAACCGGGAGGGCCCACGAGCCCGTCACCGAAACCATCTCTAGCTCGGCCGTGTTGCGCTCGAGCCATCCCGATAGGACTCGGCCCTCTGTGAGTTGCTCGGCGGTTTGGTAGGAGGACACATCGCTCGCGATGGCGATGCCCCGGCACCTGATCAACGCCATCTCGATGTCGCCGTCGATATCGCACGCGGCCGCAAGTTGGGCGTTCTTGATGAGGAACAACCTGTCTCCGTGCTTCAGAGCGATCTCGTCTGCTGCAAGGAGTGCACCGATCCTGCTGTGTCTAGCCAGGGTGGTTTCTAATAGTTCCCCCCGCCGACGGACCTCGTCTGCTTCCTCGAACCGAGCATGCTGGGCGAGGATCCGCATCCGCTTCTCGAGTGCGTTGAAGACCGGGCTGGGGTCGCGCATCATGGCGGCGATCAAGCTCCGCACTTCCTCGAGGTGGCCATCGCGGTCTGACCCGTTGCAACGTTCCATCTCGGAGAACGCGCACCCGTTACATGAACTTGGCTCCGAGCAACGATGGATCGGTGCCGCGTCTCTCAGCCCATCGATCAACATCCGTACCAACTTCACCGACCCGAACGGTCCCAGATACAAAGCTCCGTCCTCTTTCGGAGCCCGTGCGGGCGCGATCTTTCCCGATCTGCCCTTGTCTGTGGCCTTCAGATACCAGGTTGCGGGGCGTTTTCCCACGCGGTTGTACGGCGGGAGCTCCCGCTGGATGGCGCGTGCTTCCGCGATCTCTGCTTCCAAGGGAGATCCGTGCTGCTCGACGGTGATCGCTTGCGTTTCGCGCAGCAGGTTCTTGATCTTCCGGCGAGGGTCGCCGTAGAAGTACGAGCGCACGCGGGCGCGCACGTTCGTTGCCTTGCCCACGTACAAGGTCTGCCCGGACGAGCCGAGGAATCGGTAAACCCCGGCTCCGGTGGGCAGGCCCTGCGCCAGACTGATCTTCGAGAAGGTCCCATCGAGGCGCGACGCCGACAACGCCTGCAGGTCTTCCAAGGTCACGACACCGAAGCCGGCCACGCGTTCGATCAGGTGATGCAGCACGTCGATGGTTGCCAGAACATCTGCGAATGCCCGGTGGCACGGTTGGTGCGCGCATCGAAGATGAGAAGCCAGCGTGGCCAGCCGATGGTTCGGGACTTCGCCGGCAACGACCTTGCGCGCCAACCCCGCGGTATCGATCACGCGGTTCGACAAGGGTTCGTAACCGCGCGAGACCAGCGCATGGTTGAGGAATGAGATGTCGAAGCGCGCGTTGTGGGCGACCAAGACGGTGTCTTTCGCGAACTCGAGGAAGGACGGCAAGACCGTCTCGATCGGCGGGGCCTCGACCAGGTCTTCCTCGGTGATGCCGGTGAGGAGACGGATGAACGCCGGAACGGGTTGACCGGGGTCGACCAGGGTCTGGAAGGTCCCCACGACCTCGCCGCGGAGAACCTTCACCGCGCCAACCTCGGTGATCGCCGAATCGGTCGGGGAGCCTCCCGTGGTTTCGAGGTCGACAACACAGAAGGTCACCTCGGACAGAGGCGTCCCGAGGTCGTCGAAGCTCCGCTGGACCAGCATCCCCCTACGATAGCGAACAGGTGTTCGATATTTCCGCTTGTAGAACGGGTCGATAGGGACCAATGCGGGCCAAGTGCCTCTGGCGCCTACACTTGGGCCATGGTCAGGCACGCCTCCGAGGTCGAACGCGCTCGGCTCCACGAGCTAGAGCGGATGGTCGACTCCCTGCGGGAGGATTCCGAGCTCGCGAACGCCCTTCTAGGGCTCTCTGGTGCCTTGTCCGAGGTGCGTTCACTCGAGCAGACGATCGACCTCGCGGTCCGGATGGTCAACGAGCTGATGGGGGCAGATCGCTGCTTCGCGGCTACCTGGATCCCAGGACAGCAGCGCTTCCAGGTGACCGGGCAGGTCGGCTTCGAGGGGGCCCAGCTCGACCAGCTCTACGAGCTTGCAGAGCTCCCCGATGGGCTTCCTCTGCTTAGGCAGGCGTTGACGCAGCGGGCTCCATTGATCATCGGGGACACCGTCACTCAAGGTCACCTGACGATGAACGATGCCAAGCTGCGGACCTCCCGGGCCTACGTTGGGCTTCCTTTGATCCGGTGGGGTGAGGAGTTCGGTGGGATCGGACTCCTCTTCCAGGAACCGCGCAATTTCACCCCGAAAGACGAAGCCCTTGCGCGCGGGATCGCCCGCCAGGTCGGCGTCGCGCTCGCGAATGCCCGGCAATTCAATCTCTTGCAGACCCTGCGCATGTTCGGCGAGAAGGTCGGCTCGAAACTGTCCCTGAAAGAAGTTGTCACCGGGATCGTTGATGGAGCCCGCGAGCTCCTCTCGGGCGACGCCGCGTGGGTCTACTTCCTGGATTCTTCGAGCGATTCGCTGGTGGCCGCGAATCACCTGGAGTCACCGGTGCCGGGGCTCGCGCGTATCGATCTCACGAATGAGATCTGGGTCGGTTTGCGCCAGGGCAAGGCAGTGCCCATAACGAACATCGAAGATCTGATCGAGTCGCCGACGGGCCCGATGTCGGCAGTGATCGCGCCGATCCCGGGTTCGGAAGGTCTCCTCGGCGGGGTGCTGGTCCTTTTCGACCGTTCGCTCACCCTCGGTGCCGACGATGTCGAGGCGTTGAGTGTTCTCGCCGCGCAGAGCGCGCTTGCGATCGAGAACGCGCAGCGCTTCGAGCGACAGCAACGAGTCGCGCGCAGCCTGCAGGACGGCCTCCTGACGACCGAGATTCCCGAGATGGGCTCGTGCACCTTCGGAGCGGTCTACGAGCCTGCCGGTGGTGAAGCCGAGATCGGCGGCGACTTCTTCGATGTCTTCGATCTACCCGACGGCCGCCTTGCGGTCGTGGTTGGTGATGTCTCCGGCAAGGGGGCCGAGGCCGCGGCTCAAACCGCCATGGCGAAGTACATGTTGCGAGCGTTCGCCACGCGGAATGCATCGCCATCGTCGGCTCTGTTCCATCTGAACAACGCGTTGCTCAAGAGTTTCCCCGAAGACCGCTTCATGACGATCATGTATGCGGTGATGGATCCCGAGACGAACCAGTTCACGATCGGGTCTGGGGGACACCCCGCACCTTTGGTTTATCGCTATGCATCCAGCGCGGTCGAAGCGATCGAAGTCTCGGGATCTATCCTCGGAGCGTTCGAGGACCAGAGTTACGAACAGAACGTCTTCGAGCTGAGCGAGGGAGATGTCTTCGTGGCCTACACCGACGGGCTGGTCGAGGCCCGCAACGGTCCCAAGCTTTACGGCCGCTGGCGGGTCGAGAGGTCGCTGGGACACCATGCTTCCTCCTACTCGGTAGAGGACCTCGCGCGCAGGATCTACGACGATGCGCGCGACTTCGGGACCGTTACCGACGACACCATCGTCTTCACGCTCGGCTGCAAGGTTTCTCCCAAGTGAGCTATCGCTGCGATTCATGCGGCAACAAGACTCGTTTCGACGTTGAAGAAACGAAACGCGTCAAGGCGTTCCACCATTTCTCACTAGCCGGTGAGGACACGATCGAGGAAGAAGAGATCCTGAGCCGCCAGGTCGAGAGGGTTACGTGCCGGTGGTGCGGTTCGAGCGATGCGATCGTCGAAGAGTCACCGCTGGACACGGGCTCTCGGGAGAACGTTTGACCGGCTCGGCCCTCGATGGGGTCAGGATCCTTGATCTCACGCGTTTGCTGCCCGGTGGATACGCAACGTTGTTGATGGCCGACCTCGGGGCCGATGTGGTCAAGGTCGAGGAACCCGGCAAGGGCGACTACATCAGGTGGACACCGCCGATCGTCGGTGAGTTCTCCTCGGCGCACATCGCTCTGAATCGGAACAAGCGTTCGATCACCATGAACCTGAAGTCAGACGGTGGGAAGGATCTGTTCCGTCGTTTGGTCGAAAGCTTCGATGTCGTCATCGAATCGTTCCGCCCGGGCGTTATGGATCGGCTGGGCCTCGGATACGCGGACCTTTCGGCGATCAATCCACGTCTCGTTTACTGCGCGATCTCCGGCTACGGACAGGATGGCCCCCGAGCTCAGACGGCGGGTCACGACGCGAACTACATCGGCTACGCCGGCGTGCTCGGCATCGTCGGAGAGGAGGGCCGCCGCCCGGTGCTCCCCGGTGTGCAGATAGGTGACCTCGCCGGCGGGGGCATGGCCGCGGTCATCGCCATCCTCGCTGCGTTGCACGCACGGTCCTCTACCGGCCGGGGGGAGTTCTGCGACATCTCGATGATGGATGGGGCCGCATCGTGGCTGACGATCCACGCCGCCGACTTCGTCGCGACGAAAACGATCCCGCAACGCGAGGAGATGCATCTTTCCGGGAGCCACCCCTGCTACCGGGTCTATCCCGCGGCGGACGGGTGGCTGACCGTTGGAGCTCTCGAACCGCAGTTCTGGTCCGCTCTCTGCAACGCCCTCGGTAAGGACAACCTGAAAGACGATGCGTTCGCGATGGGGGAGAGACGCGCCGAGGTGATCTCCGAACTGGAAGAGCTTTTCGCCACCAAGACGCGGAGCGAATGGATGGCGGCTTTAGACGGACTCGACGTATGCGTGGGCCCGGTCAACGACTTCGCAGAAGCGTTCGAAGACGAGCAACTCAGACATCGAAAGATGTTCTTCGATGCCGACGTACCGTCCGCGGGTGCATGGACCCACGTTGGGAATCCCATCAAGCTGTCGAGCGATCAAGGCGACACGATGAGGCGACCTCCACCGAGGATGGGTGAGCACACCAGAGAGGTCCTCGCAGAGGTCGGTGTCTCGGACGCCGATCTGGAGGGGCTGCGCGCGACAGGGGTCGTTTGATGGCGTCCCTGCCAGAACCGGTCGTAGCCGCGATCGTGCGAGGGATGGCGGCTTACATGCAGTTCGCGCGGCGCACCGACCTCCCTTCTTCCCTTCGGCCTCTTCAAGGGAAGCATCTGAAGATGTTGACCGCACGCCAAGGCGACATCCTCGGAGCGCTGGACGACGACGGTCTTCGTGCGATGTTGTTGGACTGGCTCGCCGATAAACCACCAGGGATCTCGAAACCGGACGCAGCGGTGCTGGCGATCGCGGCAACCCGGGATGAGACCTGGGAGGAACAACTCGCAAGCAAGGCTCCTAAACCGCGCCACGGCGCGGCCCCCAAGAAGGATCCTTCGGCCGCTATCGATAGAGAGAAAGAGCGGACCCGCAAGGCGCGCGAAGAAGCCCGCAAAACGAAAGAGGAATCGGAGCGCGAGGTGGCCAAGGAGCGGTCGGTCGTGAATGAACTCCGAAGCGAGGTTGCGGTTCTCAAACAGAAGGTCGGCACCTTGGAGAAGTCGTTGAGCGCCGCAACCAGAGAGCGCGAACGCATGGACGGCGAGCTGGACCGCGAGCTCCGTAAGGCCCGCCGCCGAGCAGAGAAAGCGGAGGGCGCGCTCGAGGATGCGAAGTCGGAGCTCCGCTCTCTTCGTTCCAGCACGAGTGCGAAACCCGTGGCGTCACCCAAGAAGAAGGCAGCGTCTGCTCCCAAGGCTTCGCCTTCGGAACCCACACGACGCCAGCGGCTGGGGGTCCCGAAAGGGAGGTATGCGGATGCTCCGGAAACGTTGACCGAGTGGTTGTCGACGCCCCACGTGCACCTACTGATCGATGGCTACAACGTGAGCAAAGCCGAAGGTGGTTTCGGGGACCTCCGGTTGGAGACGCAGCGGGAACGGCTTCTCCAAGAGGTCGGCAAGATCGCCCGTCGCCACAAGGTCAAGGCCACGGTCATCTTCGACGGTTCCGATATCGCGCCGGGGACCTCCCGACGGGCCAGGGGACCGGTCGAGGTCGAGTACTCGAGGTCCGAAGAGATCGCCGACGACCATCTGATCGCCAAGCTCGAGGGCCTCCCCAAGAACCCCGTGGTCGTAGCGACGAACGACCGCGAGCTCCAGGGCCGCGCCGCCCGCCTGGGGGCCACTATCGCTACCTCGAACCAGCTCCTGGCCCTTATCCGTTAGGGAAGCTCGCTATAGCGAACATATGTTCGCTATGATGTGGATAACTGTCACACCATCTCTCTAGCGTGGTGCCCACATCACCATGGAGAGAAGGAGAGGACCATGCGGATCGAGTGCAGCGATTGCACCATGTACCAGTCGAGCCATTGCGACGATTGCCTCGTCACGGCCCTGTTGCACCCGCCGGATGGGATCGTCGAGATCGACGAGGACCTCGATGGACCCTTGCAGGCCCTGACGGGGGCCGGGTTGATCCCCGTGCTCAAGTTCCGGCCCCGCGACCCTGACCCCGGCGAGACCGCGGTCGAGGCCTCAACGGCCGAGGCGGGGTAAATCCTCTCGGCGACCACAGGGCCCCCATACGATTCTGAGGTGGCACAACCGAAGAAGAAGCGCGCACCAACCCTGAAGACGATCGGCGCGAGTCCAGATGGCAGTGCCCTCCTCCTCGCCCGTACCTCGGGAGCGGCCCAGCCCGCTTTCAAAGTGGCCCTGGACGAGGACCTGGTAGCTGCGCTCGAGGATGCACAAGCGATACGCCGCGCTGCCGCCCGGGCGAAGGATCAGCTCGAGCTCCCCCCGCCGATCCCTGCGAGGGTCGAAAGCAAACTGTCGATCAAGGAGATCCAGAACCTCCTTCGTCAGGGAAGGACCGTTCCGGCGATAGCGAAGAAGGCCGGTGTCGAAACCGCATGGGTCGAGCGCTGGGAAGGACCGATCGTGTGGGAACGCGCGGGCACTGCTACCCGTGCGCGCCGTGCGTACCTCGAACGCGCACGCGGTGGGTCGTCGCGCATGTCCTTGGGCGACGCCGTCGCGTTCAATCTGAAGGACAAGGGGCTTCGCATGGAGGGGGCCGCGTTCGATTCGGCATGGGATTCCACGAAGAAGCCGCGCTCCGAACGTTGGGTCGTTTCCTTCACGTACACCCACAGGTCGCGAGAGCAAACCGCACGATGGGAGTACGACCCCGAGACGGATCATCTGACCGCGATCGACAAGACCGCCGGCGAGTTGGGTTGGGTCGCCCCCATCCGTCGCCGTAGCCGCGCCTGATCGAACGTTGAGCATCGCCCGGGCGATCACGATCGCGTTCGTCCTAGCGTGTTTCTCCGCGGGCGTTGTCGCCTTCGTCTCGCGCACACCGGCGTCCGTCCGCGCAGCTCAGATCGACCACGGTGATGGAACCGCTGCGTTCACCGACGTGCAGATCGCCCGCCATGGGGCCTTCCACGGGCCTCTTTATCTAGCGTTCGGGCTCGGTCTCGTGACGCAGGTCGTATTCCTCCTACTTCTGCGGGGGCCAGCGATCGGTCAACTCGCGGCGTGGGCACAACGCGCTCCAGGTGGATGGGCGGTTCATGCTGCGATCGTCGCGGGCGTTCTTGCTGTGGCGGTCGCAGTGATCGCGTTCCCCCTGGGATACATCCGAGGCTTCGTGATCCAGCATGCGTGGCACCTGTCGACCCAAGCCGTCCCCGCGTGGATGCTCGACCAGGTCAAGGGTCTCGGACTCTCCTGCGCCTTCGCTGCGATCGCTGCCATCGCGTTCTTCGGTGTGGTGCGCTGGCAGCCGAAGTGGTGGTGGTTGTGGGGTGCGGGTTCGTTCACGGTGCTCACCGCCGTCTTGGTGTTCCTGTTCCCGATCGTGATCGCCCCCTTGTTCAATCGCTTCACGCCTCTCCAGGATCGAGTGCTTTCCGATCGCATAGAGGGTCTCGCCGCCGACGCGGGCGTCCACATCGATCGCATCGTGGTCGCGGATGCCAGTCGCCGATCGACCGCGGAGAACGCGTACGTCGCAGGGATCGGGGCCAGCAAACAGGTCGTTCTCTACGACACATTGATCGAGGGCAACGAGGTCGACGAGACCTTGTTCGTGGTCGCCCACGAGTTCGGTCATGAGGCACACGGTGATGTGCTCAAGGGGGTTGGGATCTCTGCGGTCGGACTGTTCGCGGGGTTCGCCGTTCTCGGCTGGCTCGTGAGCTCCGGCCGCCTCTTAGCCTGGGCAGGTGTGGACGGTCCGGCCGACCTGCGCTTGCTTCCGGTCCTCTTGCTCTTCGCTCTCGTTGCAGGTCTTGTAACGCAACCCGTCCAGAACGCGATCTCCAGATCCTTTGAGGCGCACGCGGACCACTTCGCGTTCGAGTTGACCGGGGATCCGGCCCCCGCCATCAGGGCTTTCCGCCGCCTCGCGATCTCGAACATCGCCGATCTGGATCCCCCCGCGGTCGCGGTCTGGATGTTCTACAGCCACCCCCCGATAGCCGACCGCATCGAGGCTGCAAGGGCCGCCGAGAGCGCGAAGCCCTAGACTCGTAGGCCTCGCACCGTCGCGGACTCTTAACGGTCACCGTCCCAAGGGGGGAACACGAATGGCTGCAAGCACGATCATCGAGCGCTTCCACGAGCGTGTCGCTAACCATCCCGACAAGGTAGCCATGCGGTACAAGGACTCCGGCCAGTGGAAAGACGTCACGTGGCGTGGGTACGGAGACTCGGTGAAGCGGACGGCCAAGAGCCTTCTCTCGCTCGGTTATGCCCATGGCGACAAGATCGCTCTACTGTCCGGCAATCGCCCCGAATGGCACATCGTGGACGTCGCTTCGATGGCTCTCGGCGGTGCAACCGCTGCGGTCTACGCTACGAACTCGCCAGATCAGGTGGCTTACATCGTCGACCACTCGGACTCGAAGGTCGCGTTCGTTGATAGCACCGATCAGCTCGAGAAGATCCTGAAGATCCGCGCGGACGTACCGAAGCTCCAGAAGGTCGTTGTGTTCGCCGGCTATCAAGGTGATGCGGACAAGGACTTCGTCATGTCGTACGACGACTTCCTGGCTCTCGGTTCGGATGTCGCCGACTCGGTCTATGACGAGGCGACAGCGAAGGTCAAGCCGGAGGACCTCGCGACCTTCGTATACACATCCGGCACGACCGGCCCGCCGAAGGCGGTCATGCTCACGCACGCCAACATCTGGTGGACGGCGACGCATTCCGAGCAGCAGCTGCCACTCGGCAACGCGGAGAACGGGAGGGCCTTGTCGTACCTCCCGCTGTCGCACATCGCCGAACGCATGATCAGCCACCTGCTGCAGATCTATTACGGCACGCAGACGTGGTTCGCCGAGTCGATCGACACATTGCTCGTTGACCTCAACGCATGCAAGCCCACGTACTTCTTCGGTGTGCCGCGTGTGTGGGAGAAGTTCTACGCAGGCTTCCAGGCGATGGCCGCGCAACCGGCAAAAGACAAGTCGGAGGAGCGCAAGAAGGCACTGGCGCGCAAGGCCATCACTCTCGGTCGCGAGATCACGGTTCTAGAACAAGAAGCCGTTAAGCGCGGCGGCAAGATGGCCGACGCGAAGATCCCGCTAGGGAAGAAGCTGCAACACGCGGCTCTCGACAAGCTTGTGCTGCACAAGATCCGCGAGCGCTTCGGTCTCGATCAGTGCGAGCTCCCCGTCTCTGCGGCCGCTCCCCTGAATCCCGACCTGATCTGGTTCTTCCACTCGATCGGCCTCAAGATCTCCGAGGGCTACGGCCAGTCGGAAGACAACGGACCTACGTCGTGGAACCCGGCAGATGCGGTGCAGATCGGAACCGTCGGGACCCCCTTGCCTGGCCTCGAGTGCAAGCTTGCAGAAGACGGCGAGATCCTCGTGCGCGGTGGCAACGTCATGACCGGCTACTACAAGGACGAGGCCGCAACGAAGGAGACCATCGACTCGGATGGGTGGCTCCATTCCGGCGATGTCGGCGAGTTCGACCAGTTCAACTACCTGAAGATCACCGATCGCAAGAAGGACCTGATCATCACCGCGGGCGGCAAGAACATCGCTCCGCAGGAGTTGGAGAACAAACTCAAGTCGAGGGCACCGATCGTGTCCCAGGTCGTCGTGATCGGCGACCGCCGTCCGTTCCTTACCTGCTTGCTCACCTTGGATGAAGAGAAGGCACCTGCATGGGCCAAGGAGCAGGGGATCGAAGGGGACATCGCCGCGATCGCGAACCACGACCGCACCCTGAAAGAGCTCGAAGGTGCGATCAACGAACTCAACAAGGGGCTCGCAAAGGTCGAGGGGATCAAGAAGTTCAGGGTCCTCGAGCGTGACTTCCTCCAGGAGGAGAACGAGATCACGCCGACGATGAAGGTCAAGCGCAAGACGATCAACGAGGTCTACGCAACCGTCATCGAAGACATGTACGACAAGGAGTCGGCGCCGGGGGCCGGAGCGAAGGCGCCCGTGCACACCTAGAAGTTCTTGTGAATCGGGCATTTCGGACAAAGGGCCGCCTTTCGGGGCGGCCCTTTCGGTTCCCGAGCCTGAAGGACTCCCGCGTCGCACGAAGAACCCTCACTCCAGCAAACAAGGCGGATGCGAGGGCAGTGGAGCTCTCGCCAGACTCCAGGAGCAACCCAAGATGACCAAGAGAATCTGGTCCCTCGCACTTTCAGCGGCTCTAGTGGCCGGCGTATTCGCGATCACCCCAGCTCGAGCAGCTGGGACCACTGAGCTGAAGTTCTTCCTCGGTTCCACTGGCTGTTCGGCAGCGGACGTGAACTTCGACTTCCTAACGGTCACTGACGCCGATGACGCGGTCGAGTGCAACTACACCGGCTCGGGCATCCGGAACGAGATCGGTGGTCAGACGGGAACCGTTGGAGCTCAGGGACAGAACGCGGTTGCCGATCGCGAGACAGCGACCCGCTACTGGGACAGCATCGACGGAGGTTCGGTCGCTCTTGATGCAAGCCGCCCGGTGACCGGGTCGTTGTTCACCATGGGTGCCTCGTGCGTCAACGCCACCGTCCCATGCACCCCTGTCGGGATCAGTGTTGGCAACGTCACCCTGGAGATCGAGCTCGTTGGATACGTTGGGGAGACCGAGACGAAGCTTGGTGCCCAGACGGACTCGTTCCAGGTGTCTCCAGGTGCCCCGCACGAAACCAAGATCAACATCCAGCCCGAGGCATCTCTGAGCAAGACGTTCGATCGGATCGAACTGCGTACCTGGAACCACGGCCAGTCGGCTGGTCACGGGATGGTCAAGACCACCGGAGACTTCAACTCATTCATCGCAGTGCCCACCGGCGGCTCGATCATCTCCGATCCGGGTACCCCGTCCACGCCGAAGCCGACGACCGGCAAGGATTGTGGCAAGGGCAAGAGCAAAGGCAACGGCAAGGGCGCCAAGAAGTGCCCGAAGCCGAAGCCGACCAAGCCTCCAAAGGCTCCGAAGCCGCCAAAGCCCCCCGTGGCTGCCGGTTGTGCTCCGTACGCTCCGGGCGAAGAAGGTGCCAAGGCCCCGACGTCACTCGTTACGGCCGAATTCACCGAGGCCAAGCCGCTCGAGGTAGCGATCACGGCCCCAAGCACTGCCGATGACGTCATTTCGGCCTACCAGAACATCCAGGTTGGCCCCGGTGCTGGCGACGTTGGTCTCTTCGCTCGCTACGAGTTCCCGATGGAGGAAGACCACGACATCTACTTGAACTACGCGAGTGGTAGCGAAGCGGCGCACGCCGGCGGGTTCAACCCTGCTCCGGTTGTTCCGCAGCTTCCGGTCGTGGGCGGCACGGACGGTACCGGTGGCGGTGGGCATTCCGAGCAGGGCGCAGAGCAGATCGATGGCATCAAGACCGCGCCATGTGGTGGTTACACACTCGACATGCAGTCTTTCCTCTCGCCCGGTGGTGACATGACATTGAAGCTGTGGCTCGGGCCGGTGGAGAACGAGCCTGCCGCCGATGGCAGCCTGCTGGCGACGTTCTATTCGATGCTCGGCCTCTAAGAAACCAAAGGAGAACACTCGATGTCCAAGCGGTTCACGATCCTGGTTACGGGTGCGGTTGTCGCATCTCTCATCGCTCTGCCGGTCGGCAACGCAGACGCCAAGAAGAAGAAGCGTCCGCGGCCCAAGCCCCCTGCAGCGTGCGCGACCTTCATCCCCGGTGAAGCCGGCGCTGGTAAGCCGACCGTCATCGTCACCGATGCAGCCACCGAGGCAGCTCCGGTCGAGCAGAAGGTCACACTCGCTGAATCGGTTGGCGATCTCGACCAAACCGGGATGATCGACACCGGCTCGGCAGACTTCTTCAACGTCCAGGTCGACACCGCAAGCGCGGACACGGGCCTATACGTCCTGTTCGAGTTCGACACACGCCGCGATTACGACTTGAACCTTTTGCACGTCGACGGCAGCTATGCCGCGCGTTCTCGTCGGTGGAACACCATGAGTGAGACGACGGATCAGACGGGTTCCCCCTCGACCACTGGCTACGGCGGTGCCGGGACCGATGCTTCCGAGAAGCTCGATGGCATCCGCACCACCGACTGTGGTGGATGGACCGTCGGAGCAGAGAACTGGCTCGGTGAAGGTGGAGAGTTCACGATCAAGATGTGGTTGGGCGAAGCCAAGATCGATCCCCAGGCGCCCGGCGAAGAGACTTGATCCCGATCTTCTAGAGATAACAAGGGGGGCCTTCGGGCCCCCCTTTTCTTTGCCTCAAGGCGTATCCTGGGCGCCTGCTGCGGCTACCCACAAGGAGGCGACAGTGTCTGTAACGGTGCGCGACATCCAGGCGTTCCGTGAGCGAGGCGAGAAGTTCGCGATGCTCACGGCATACGACGCTCTTTCGGCCCATCTCCTTGATGAGGCGGGTATCCCCATCATCTTGGTGGGGGACACGTTGGGGATGGTCGTTCTCGGCCACGACGACACCCTTCCGGTGACCGTCGATCAGATGATCCATCACACGGCTGCGGTTCGTCGTGGGGTGACCAACGCGTTCGTCGTCGGCGACATGCCGTTCATGAGTTACCAGGCATCAGCCGATGAGGGGTTCCGCAACGCTGGTCGGTTCCTGAAAGAAGCGGGAGCACATGCGGTCAAGCTCGAAGGTGGGGGCCGCGTTGTCGACCTCGTAGCGCGTCTCACAGATGCGGGAATACCGGTGATGGGCCACCTCGGACTAACACCACAGTCCGTGAATCAGTTCGGCGGATATCGCGTGCAGGGTCGATCCGACGAGCAGGCGCATCAGATCGTGAAAGATGCGAAGACCTTGGAAGCGGCCGGCGCTTTCGCCGTGGTGCTCGAAGCCGTTCCCTCATCGCTGGCATCCGAGGTCACCAAGAGTCTCAGGATCCCAACGATCGGCATCGGTGCGGGTCCCGATTGCAGCGGTCAGGTGCTGGTGTTCCACGACTTCCTCGGCATCACCGAAGGTAAGGCTCCCAAGTTCGTGAAGCGTTACGCCAGCCTCGGACCCGAGATCAAGCAAGCTGCCGCAACCTTCGCTCGGGAGGTCGCAGACGGGACCTATCCGGGCCCCGAGCACACGTACGACTGAGGTATCCAGAAAACCGTAGCCTTGGTGGCGTGTCCGGCTCTCAAAGGTGTCCTAACTGCGGCGGTCTGAACCCCGCGGGGGCGGAATGGTGTGGGCAGTGCCTGCAGAGGTTCGTTGCCCCGTCACCACCCCCGCCACCTCCTCCACCTCCGGTGGTGCCCAGCGACGCGCCCGTAGCTACACGAACGACCACGGAACCGATGCCCGTGAAGCGCGAGGGAGCGTTCACTATCAGCGAGGCCGGGATCACGTGGCAATGCTCGAGATGCGAGACCACGAATCCTCTGGCTGCCCAGGTGTGTTCCGTATGCGGCACGAGGTTCGCGGACTCGGTGAGGCCAGCCGAGGACCGTCCCCAGCGCGACCCCAACACGGTCGCCCTCTATTCACTGTTCTTCCCGGGGGCCGGGCACTGGTACCTAGGACAGAAGGTCGCAGGGGTCGCACGTGGAGTTCTCAGCACGTGGGTGGTGCTCGTCGCAGTCATCGCCGGGATCGCTGGGTCGACGTTGATGGCCCTGGTGTTCGGAGTGGCGGCGATGTGCTTGTGGGGTGTGGCTGCTCATGATGCGTATCGAGAAGCCCGAGGCGAGACCTCTGCCGTGATCCTGAAGAGCCGGATCTTCGTTTACGTGGTCCTCGGCCTATTGCTGTTGATGTTCGTGATGCTCGTTTCGGCCGCGATGCGGGCGAACCGATGATCTACGTCGTCTCCGACCTACATGGTGCGCAGGACGATCTCAAGAAAGCGGTTCCTGAGGGCGCGACCCTTGTGTTGTTGGGGGACCTGATCAACTTCCTCGATTACATATCGATGTCGGGCATCTTGACCGAGGTCTTCTCGACCGACGCGGTCGAGGAAGTTGTGCGCCTGCGAACGGCAGGCAAGATCGAGGAAGCGCGGCGCGTCATGCATGAGCGTTCGGTGGGACGTGAGGAGGAGATCCGCGATGCCATCGGCGTGCGGGTTCGTCAACAGTACGAAGAGATCTTCGCGGCGCTACCCGATCCGACCTACTTGATCCTGGGGAACGTGGACAACCCCCCACTCGCGCATGCCCATGCATCCGAGCGTTCATGGGTTCACGAGCCCGATGGTCAGGTCGTAGTGCTCGATGGAGAGCGTTTCGGTTTCGTCGGTGGTGCTTTGCCCACGCCGCTACACGTGGCGGGCGAGATAACCGAAGACGAGATGCATGCCAAGGTCGAGGGGCTGGGCGAGGTGGACGTACTCTGTTCCCACATACCGCCGGCTATCCCAGAGCTCTGCTACGACACCCTGGCCGGCAAGTCCGAGCGTGGAAGCGAGGATCTCTTGCGTTACATCGAAGATGTGCAACCGCGCCGGGCCTATTTCGGGCACGTCCACCAGCCGCTGATGTCGACCTTGCGAGTTGGGCGCACCCTGTGCATCAACGTTGGGTACTTCAGAGCTACCAAACGCGCTTTCCCTCACACGAAGGAGGACTGATGGCCGACAGCGTTTCGGACAACATCGATGTTGATGCAACGGCAGACGAGATCTTCGCCGTCGCCACAGACTTCGAGGCCTATCCGGAGTGGAACGCGAACATCAAGAAGGTCGAGATCCGAGAGACAGATGCCGAGGGACGACCGACGAAGGTGTGGATGGAGGTGGATGCCAAGGTGAAGACGATCACGTACACCTTGGGCTACGACTATTCGGAGGCACCCGAAGCGTTCTCGTGGAGCCTCATCGAAGGGGACGTGAAGGCATTGACCGGTTCCTATCGCTTCGACGAGTTCGATGACGTCACCGAGGTGCAATACGAAACCGCGATCGACCCGGGATTCCCGATCCCAAGCTTCCTCAAGAAGCAGGGAGAGAAGCAGATCGTGAAGGGTGCGCTGCAGGACCTGAAGAAGCGGGTCGAATCGATCCGATGAGAGTCATCCTCTTCACGGGCAAGGGCGGGGTCGGCAAGACGACGGTTGCTTCGTCGACGGCCCTACGCATCGCCGCGTCCGGGAAGAAGACCTTGTTGATGTCTACCGACCCGGCCCATTCGGTCGCCGATGCGTTCGGTGTCGATCTGTCACCCGACCCCACCGAGGTTGCGGACAACCTGTGGGCCGAACAGATCGATCCACAGACGCGTTTGGAAGAGAACTGGCGTGAGATCCAGGACCACGCGATCGCAGTGCTCAACTGGGCTGGACTCGCAGAGGTCGAAGCCGAGGAGCTCTCGGTGATCCCGGGCCTCGACGAGCTGTTCTCGCTGGCCGATGTCAAGCGCCATCATGACGAGGGCCCATACGACGCTTTGGTCGTCGACTGCGCCCCAACCGGCGAGACGTTGAGGTTGCTTTCCCTTCCGGACATCATCCAGTGGTACATGGAGAAGATCTTTCCGATCGAGCGCCGCGTCATGGGAGCACTGCGACCGGTTGCCAAGCGGGTAACGAGCTTGCCCCTTCCCGACGACAAGGTGTACGCCGCCGTTCGACGTTTCTATGACCGCCTCGATGGTGTGCGCAAGGTGTTGACCGACGGGGGCTCGACGTCCGTACGACTCGTCGTCAATCCGGAACGGATGGTGATCGCGGAAGCACAACGAACGTTCACCTATCTGAATCTGTTCGGCTACCGGGTGGATGCCATCGTCGCCAACCGATTGCTCCCCGACGAGGTTTCCGACCCGTACTTCGACCGGTGGAAGGAACTGCAGGCGACCCACCTCCAGACGATCAACGAGTCGTTCTCACCGGTGCCGATCCTCACCGCGCGGTTGCGCGATCAAGAGCTGGTGGGGGCCGAGTTGTTGGGGTCGCTTGGGGCCGAGGTGTACGGAGACTCGGACCCTGCCGCGATCCTGCACACGGATGATCCGATGTCGATCGTGAAGGATGAGCGCGCTTACGTCCTCACGTTGAAGCTTCCTTTGACCGAGAAACAGGACCTCGATCTCTCTGCGAAGCACGACGAGCTGTTCATCAGGGTCGGGCCTTACCGGCGTACGATCATGCTGCCGAAGGTTCTCGCGATGCGCGAGGTCGCCTCGGCCCGCCTCGATAACGGGGCATTGACCGTGAGGTTCGAGGAGAAGAAGTGAGCGAAGAAGAGCGAGCTGCGCGGTACTCAGATCTTTTCGAGAGCTCACACGATCACGCCTCGGATTGTGCCTACTGTCCCATCTGCGCAACCATCGCTGTCGTGCGGAAGACGAAACCCGAGATCCTGGACCACCTGGCTGCTGCCGCGCGCGAGCTGATCATCGCGGCCGGCATCCTCATCGAGGAAGCAGGTGAAGTGATCGGGACGGATGCGAAGGCCCGGGTCGCCGATGACCCCGACGTGCCGAAGATCCGCCGCATCGACATCGGCTGAGCACGGGCGGCACCCGCACTATCCTTGGGTCCATGGGCTCTAACGGCGCGGCGCGGCGGACCGCGATCGGCGTAGATATCGGTGGCACCACCACTAAGGCAGGCATCGTCACGGCCGACGGAGAGATCCTCGTGCGCGTCGACAGGCCCACCGACCCCAGCGCGGCAACCAAAGGGGCGATCGCATGCGTCGACGACCTTCTGGAACGCGCGACCGACGTCGAGATAGTTGCATGTGGTGTCGGTGCCGCAGGTTTCGTCGGCGGCTCGACCGTCATCTTTTCTCCGAACCTGACCTTCGATGACCCGCAGGTGGGAGCCGCTCTCGAGGCGCGGACGCAGCTTCCCGTCACCGTCGACAACGACGCGAATGCGGCGGTGTGGGGTGAGAGGACGTTCGGAGTTGCCACGGGCAAAGACAACGTCGCCATGGTGACCATCGGCACCGGGATCGGCAGCGGATTCATCGTTGATGGCCGTTTGCTACACGGATCGAGTGGTGCTGCTGCCGAGATTGGACACACGGTTGTAGATCCGTCCGGACCGACTTGTGAGTGCGGTCTCAAAGGCTGTCTAGAGCAGTTCGCGTCCGGTCTTGCGATCGCTCGTTGGGCACGTGATGCAGTCACGACCGACCCGAAGTCATCGATCCTGACGTTTGCAGGCTCGGTCGAGCAGATCACCGCCGAACATGTCGGAAAGGCCGCAAAGGAGTACGACGAAACCGCGCGGGCGGTACTTCGCAGGGCAGGTCTCGCCCTCGGGGTGGGACTTTCGAACATCGCCAACATCTTCGATCCCGAGGTCATCGTTCTAGCCGGAAGCGTTACTCGTGCGGGCGAGGCCTTCTTAGGCCCGGCGCGCGACGAGCTTGCCCGAATGACGGGCGCCCAGCGCCGTCGTCCGATGCGACTCGAGCTCAGTGCCCTCGAAGGCAACGCCGGGATCCTCGGGGCCGCAACCCTTGCCTTGGAGGCAGCGTGACCAAAGGGTGGTTGAAGAAGCGCTTGTCGCAGTGACGGGTGCCGGCGCGGTCGCCGCCATCGTGATGTTGACCTGGTCGGTGGGCCTGGTAGCTGGATCGGCATGGGCGCAATCCTGGAAGGTCGTGAAGCGAGGGCACTTCCGGATCGTGGCGTGGTGCGTAGCTTCGCTGTCTGTTCTGGCGTTGCTGGCAAGTCTCTCGGCGACCGAAAGGGTCGAGGGAGGACCATCGCAGCGAGTCTTCGTTGCGTTCTTCCTTGCAAGCGCGCTGGTCTATCTGATCGCGCAGTACAGAGCCCACGACGACATCGCAACCATCGTGGGATGGGCATCGACCGCCATCGGTGTCATGTCTCTCGTAGTCACTGCCGGTTTGCTGGCGCAATGGCCGATCGTGTTGTCGACCGCCGGACTGGTCTGCGGGGCGGCCTTGTTGGGTTCAGTTACCAACGGGATGTTGCTGGGCCACTGGTACCTGAACCAGCCCGGCCTCAAACCGTGGGCGCTGGCCCGGCTCACGCTTGCAGGGCTGTGGGTTTCTCTTCTGAGTGCCGTGGTCGGCCTCATCGGCGCGAGCAAGCTTGTCGGTGCCCCGACCGAAGGGGCTGCTCTTGGACTGCCGGGCTTTGGTGACAACTTCGGACCGGCCTTCTTCTTCATCTGGCTCGCCCTGGCCCTGTTCACGACCGGCGTGATCTACATGGTGAAGCGTTGTATCGACATCCGCTCGATCCAGTCGGCGACCGGTCTCTATTACGTGGCGATCCTGACCGCCGGTGTCGCCGAGTTCCTCGTGCGATACCTGATGGTCAACGCAACGTGACCCGGATCGGAGTCACGCTCCCGCAATTCACCGACGATCGAGACCGTTTCTTAGGCGGATTGGAGCGCGCGCAAAGTCTCGGATTCGATTCCGTATGGCTCTTCGATCACCTGTGGCCCTTGGGAGGGGAACGAGAACGGCCGATCCTCGAGTGTTGGACCACGTTGGCACACATCGCCGAAGCAACCTCGGACATAGAGATCGGCACCTTGGTTACACGCTCGTCGCTGCGGAATCCCGCCCTGCTGGCGAAGATGGCGGCCACCGTAGGTGCGATCGCTCCTGGGCGATTGATCGTCACCCTCGGGAGTGGCGACAGCATGAACAGATCGGAGAACGTTGCGTTCGGCGCTCCCTTCTACTCGGGTGGGCAGCGCGTGGCCCAGCTCGTTTCTACCCTCGAGGTTGTCCAACGCTTCCTCAAGACCGACAAGGCGGAGCTCCACGACGACTTTGCCGACGTTTCGATACCAGCCAGCCCGAAGGTCGATGAACCGGTGCGCGTGTGGGTCGGCGGACGCTCGGCAGAGTTGCTCGAGGTCGCGGGCCGGATAGCAGACGGATGGAACGGGTGGGGAGCGAACCTAGAGACATTCGCCACCGACGCCGCCAAGGTGACGTCGGTGGCGGGCACACGGGCGTTCGAGATCTCGTGGGCCGGACAGGTGATCCTGGCCGACTCCGATGATGCCGCTCGAGACAGGTTGGGGGACAGGGACCCAGCTCAGTTCCTCGTGGGAAGTGCGGCCACCGTGAGACGCCATCTCGTCACCGCGATCGAGGCGGGCGCGACCCACCTGATCGTCGCCCTGCCCGACGCAGGACGGGAGGGCGCGTTCGAAGAGCTGGCCGCCGCCGTCGAACCTCTGAGGTGACCAGATACCCCCCGGGGGTATAATCCAGGCGTGAGCGACAGTAAGCAGGAGACGTTCGATGTCCGCGGGATGACCTGCGCCGCGTGTGCCCGGCGGGTCGAGAAGACCCTCGCGGCTCAGCCCGGGGTCGCCGACGCAGGCGTCAATTTCGCGATGGAAACGGCCACCGTGCATCTCACCGACGAGGCCGACCGCGGGTCCTTGATGGATGCGGTGTCACGTGCCGGGTACGAGCTCATGCCGCGGATGGACGAGCACGAAGGTCACGATCACGGCATCGCGATCGGTCACGAAGAGGAGTTGACCCGCGTCGCGTGGCGTCACTTCATGGTCGCTGCGGTACTCACCGTTCCGGCGGTTGTGCTGGGCATGTTCCCCGGGCTCTTCGGTGCAGAGATGCACACGACGTGGCTCGGTTGGACCCTCTTCGCTCTCGTTACCCCCATCCAGTTCTGGGCGGGCCGCCCGTTCCTAACGAGCGCCGTCAAACAAGCGCGCCACGGCAGCACGAACATGGACACGCTCGTTGCGATCGGAACCTTGACCGCCTACACGTACTCGGTCGTTTCCCTTTTCAGGCACGGCGAGCTCTACTTCGAGACGGCCGCGGTCATCCTGACGTTCTTGTTGTTGGGGAAGTACTTCGAGCACCGTTCGAAGGCACGCGCCAGTCGGGCGATCAAGACCTTGATGGAGTTGGGTGCGAAGCGTGCCCGCGTGATCCGGGATGGGCTAGAGGTCGAGGTCGACGCAGAAGACGTGCGTCCCGGTGACCTGATGCGCGTGCGTCCGGGGGAGAAGATCCCGACCGATGGGGTGGTGAAGGAAGGCACGAGCGAGATCGATCAGTCGATGCTGACCGGGGAGTCCGTCCCGGTGTCGGTCGAGCCCGGCACCGCGGTGTACGGCGCCACGGTCAATACGTCGGGGTCTCTTGTTGTCGAGGCCACCAAGGTCGGGCGTGAAACGGCTCTCGCTCAGATCGCCCGTCTCGTCGAAGAAGCGCAGGGACGTAAAGCCCCGATCGAGCACCTCGCGGACCGAGTGGCATCCATCTTCGTCCCGGTGGTCCTATTCATCGCAGCAGGAACCTTCGCGGCATGGATGCTGACAGGACATTCGTTCGAGCGTTCTCTCGTCGCTCTTGTCGCGGTTCTGATCATCGCCTGCCCCTGTGCGATGGGACTCGCAACGCCGGCCGCGATCATGGTCGGAACGGGCAGGGGAGCGCAGTTGGGCATCGTCATAAAAGGTGGCGATGTCCTCGAAGCATCGGGAGACCTCGACGTCGTCGTGCTCGACAAGACCGGCACCCTGACCGAGGGTCGCATGACAGTCACCGACGTTGTCGGCTTCGATGCGACCAAGGACGAGGTCCTTGAGATTGCTGGTGCGATCGAGTCTCTGTCCGAGCATCCGATCGCGCGCGCGATCGCAGGAGCTGCGGGCTCGCCTTTAAAGGTCGAAGGATTCGATTCGACCCCGGGGCAAGGGGTCAGCGGAACCATCGACGGACACGAGGTCCGTATAGGTCGCAGGTCGTTCGTCGGTGCGACTGAGATGGACGCCGCGACGGCCCTCGAGGAACAGGGCAAGACCGTCGTGTGGATCGGACGCGACGGAAAGGCACTAGGAGTCGTTGCCGTGGCAGACACCTTGAAGGAGTCCGCCCCCCACGCGATCCGTCGTTTACACGAGCTTGGGCTCGAGACCGTGATGATCACGGGTGATAACGAGACGACGGCCCGTGCGATCGCAGGCCAGGCAGGGATCGATCGTGTCATAGCGGGGGTGTTACCTGCAGACAAGGTCACCGAAGTGAAACGCCTGCAGGACGAGGGCAAGAAGGTCGCGATGGTCGGCGATGGCATCAACGATGCCCCGGCGCTGGCCCAGGCCGACCTCGGTATCGCTCTGGGGACAGGCACCGACGTCGCGATCGAAGCGGCCGACCTGACCCTGATCGGAGGCGACCCCGCGCTGGCGGCCGCGGCCGTCGATCTGTCCCGCCGCACCCTGAGAACGATCAAACAGAACCTGTTCTGGGCCTTTGGCTACAACGTTGCGGCTATCCCTCTGGCTGCGCTGGGGC
This sequence comes from Actinomycetota bacterium, assembly GCA_034665745.1. Taxonomy (GTDB): domain Bacteria; phylum Actinomycetota; class CADDZG01; order CADDZG01; family WHSQ01; genus JAXDJJ01. Next base: position 30,533 of record JAXDJJ010000054.1, read on the forward strand.
TGTTGAACCCGATGATCGCGGCAGGGGCGATGGCGTTCTCATCTGTGAGCGTCGTACTCAACGCGCTGCGCCTCAAGAGGTTCCAGCTCAGCTAACGGTAGGTTCCGGCTCGTGGCGGACACCTACATCACGGACGCACCGAGTCTCGTTTACCGGGCGTTCTTCTCCTACCCGACAACCGTTACGGACTCGCGCGGGAACCCCGTGAACGCGGTGCGGGGTTTCATGGAGATGATCACGCGCCTCATATCCGACCGCCGTCCCGACCGCTTGATCAATGTCTTCGATTCAAACTTCCGTCCGGACTTCCGCGTCGCCGCTTACCCCGGCTACAAAGCCCAGCGGCCCGAAGACCCTCCGGAGCTTCCTCGTCAGTTCCACGTCATCGCCGAGGTCCTGGACGCAGCCGGGATGGAACGAGCCGAGTCGGAGGGACTCGAGGCAGATGATGCGATCGCAACCTTGGTGCACAAGGCGAAGAAGTTTCCGATAACTGTCGTCACGGGGGACCGCGATCTGTTGGCACTGGTGCGGGACCCGGAGGTCAAGGTCCTGTTCCCTCTGAAGGGCTTGAAAGAGGTCACGGAGTTCACCGAGAAGGATGTCGAAGACAAATACCTCGTGACACCAGCGATGTACCCGCAATTCGCCACCTTGCGGGGTGACTCATCGGATGGACTACCGGGGGTTCAAGGGATAGGACCTAAACGGGCTGCAGCGTTGCTCGGAGAGTACGGATCGATCGCCGGCATCCTCGACAACCTCGACAAGCTCCCTCCCAAGCAGGCGGAGTCGTTCGAGTCGGCCCGCGATTACCTCGAGGCGATGAAGACGGTCGTCGGGCTGGTCACCGATGCGCCGGTGTGGTCGACGAAGCCTCACAAGCCGGACGCGGCGTTGCTAAAGGAGTTGACGGAGGTGCACAACCTCGGCAGCTCGACCACAAGGTTGCTCCAAGCCATGAAGGGGGAGAGGTGACCAAGGTTTTCCTCGTGCGTCACGGCGCGACCGACTGGAACATGGAGAAGCGGGCGCAGGGGCATGCAGACATCGATCTGAACGAGGAAGGTCACAGGCAGGCCGCTGCGGTCGCGACCGAGCTCTCTCACGAACACATCGATGCGGTTTACGCGAGCGATCTAAAACGAGCGCGAGACACCGCCCAGGCGATCGCCGCGGCTCACGGGCTCGAGGTCGAGATCGATAAGGACCTTCGTGAGATCGACCAGGGCGAATGGGAGGGACTCACCACCGATGAGATCAAGCAGCGCTGGCCAGATCTGTGGGGGCCGAACCGCCACTACAACGCGCGCCCGGGCGGCGAGTCGCCTCAAGACGTCAAACAACGTTCGCTGAAAGCCGTGGCCCGGGCGGTTGCGGCCCACCCGGGGGACGACGAGACGATCGTCATCGTGAGCCACGGAGGCACGATCAGGTGGCTCAGCGCCGAGGCCCTGGGCTACGACGACTTCCGCTCCCGAAGGATCCGCGGCCTCGGCAACGGCGCCGTGGTCTGCCTCGACGCTCATCTGGACGGTGACCGCCTAGTTCTAGGCAACCTGACACGCCGTGATGGCAACACCACGGACCTGGATGACCCCAACGACTAGCTCCTGTATCTGTGTAATACTGTAATCAACAGTACAGAGTCGGAGGAGAAGGAGGGCCGGATGACGGCGCCCAGCGAGCAAGAGATCCAGGATTGGTTCACCTCGAAGATCCCGTCCGAGTGGTTCACCGAGGCCCCCGAGGTTGTCGCAGCGAAGGACGAGGTCCTCGTTGTCGGGCGGCTGTCCGACGAGGGGGCCGGAGATCGGGTGGCACGTGCCAACCGGATCGAGGAGTGGCGGGACGAGACGCGTGAGCAGCGCATGGCGATCGCACGCGATGCCGAGGTCGGCTTCGGCCGCAAGGTGTCGTGGGGCGCCCGCTGTGGCGATGACGGGCGGCTGTTCGCCCACCTCAACGTTCCCGTCATGACGAGGCTCCGTGCCAAGGAGCGGGCGATGCTCGACACGCTCGTCGATGCCGGAGTAGCTAGGAGCAGGGCCGACGCTCTTGCATGGTGCGCGCGCCTCGTGGCTTCGAAGCAGAAGGAGTGGTTGGACGATCTCCGTGGGGCCTTCTCAGAGGTTGAGAAGGTTCGTGCGGAAGGACCCGCTGCGTAACGGTCTGTCCCAGGGCGCGGGGAGCGTCCTGCTAGCGTGCCGGCATGGAATTCAGGCGCATAGAACGCTTCCCGCCCTACGTTTTCTCGATCGTCAATGACCTCAAGGCGCATGCGCGCCACGCCGGTGAGGACATCATCGACCTCGGGATGGGCAACCCCGATATCCCGACGCCAGAGGCGGTCGTCGAGAAGCTGAAGGAAGCGGTCGACAACCCGCGTAACCATCGGTACTCGGCTTCTCGGGGCATCCCCAAGCTCCGTCAAGCGATCTGCGATCACTACGAACGCTCGTGGGACGTCAAACTCGATCCGGATTCAGAAGCGATAGCGGTCATCGGTGCGAAGGAAGGCCTGTCCCACCTCGCTTGGGTTCTGTTGGAGCCAGGCGATTCGGTCCTCGTTCCCGAACCCACCTATCCGATCCATACCTACGCGATGTTGCTCGCGGGAGCGAACGTAACCACGGTCCCGTTGTCGTTCGGCAGCGATTTCTTCGCGGACCTTGTCTCCGCGTATGAAGCAGCAGAGCCCAAGCCGCGTGTCGTCCTGTGCTCGTTCCCCCACAATCCAACGACTGCGATGGTCGACCTTGCGTTCTTCGAGCAGCTGGTCGAGTTCGCCAAAGCCCGCGGGGTCATGGTGATCCACGACCTCGCATACGCGGACCTCGTCTTCGGTGAAGAACGAGCGGTGTCATTCATGCAGGTTCCTGGCGCGCGTGAGGTCGGGGTTGAGTTCTTCTCGATGTCTAAGAGTTACTCGATGCCGGGGTGGCGCCTAGCTTTCGCGGTGGGCAACTCGGAGATGATCGGTGCCCTAACGAAGCTGAAGTCATATCTCGACTATGGCGTGTTCCAGCCGATCCAGATCGCCGGGATCATCGCGTTGAACGAGTGCGGAGAGGTGCCCAAGCAGATCCGCGAGATCTACCTGACCCGACGCGATGCGTTGTGCGACGGCCTCGAGCGGATCGGGTGGAACATGACCCGGCCCCCCGCAACGATGTTTGCGTGGGCTCCGATCCCGGATGCCTTCAAGCACATGGGCTCCCTCGAGTTCGCCAAGTTCCTTGTCAAGGAAGCGAAGGTCGCGGTTTCACCGGGCATCGGCTTCGGGAAGGCGGGGGATGACTACATCCGTTTCGCCCTCGTCGAGAACGAGCAGCGGATCCGTCAGGGCATCCGGGGTATCCGCAGGGCACTGGAGATAGGCCCGCCCGCCTAACCTCATCGATGACCGACGTTCGTGATGCTGTTCTGCCCGACGGTAGACGGATCCTCTTTCGTCCGATCCTCCCGGCCGACAAGGCCATGCTTCAAGAAGGCTTGACTCAACTCTCCGACCAGACCCGCTACCTGAGGTTCTTCTCTCCGATAGATCACTTCACCGAGAGCCAGCTGCGCTACCTCACCGAGATCGACTACAAGGACCACTTCGCATGGGTCGCGGTACTGCCCGATGAGGTCGGCACTCCGGGAGTCGGGGTCGCCCGCTGGATCCGCTTGAAAGATCGTCCCGATCTTGCTGAAGGCGCCGTCGTCGTGGTCGACCAGATGCAGAACAACGGTGTGGGGCAGACATTGTTGTGGCTCGCCGCCAGGTCGGCGATCGAGCGCGGCATCAAAGCCTTCCAGGTGTGGACCCTGGGCGACAACCGTCCCGTCCACCACCTGCTCGAGGGCTTGGGCGCGCAACCCGTGGCTTCGGAAGCAGGGACCCAAGAGTTCCTCGTCCCTCTTCCGGATGACCCGGACGATCTGGATGGGACTCCGGCCCCCCTTGTGCTTCGAGCCGTAGCCGAGGGCCGCGTCTCTGTCGCTCAGGTGGATGCTCCGAAGATCAGACTTGACTGATCCTGAATCACTAACTAGCCAGCAACCCTCGCAAGCAGAACGCAACCGCCTCGTCGGCGAGTTGTGGTCGATCTGAATCTTCTTGATCGAAGTAGGTCTCGACGAAATGGAAGATCGCCCCGAGTATCCCGTGGGCCATCAACTCGGGGTCGCCGTGACGGATCGTTCCCGACGCCATGCCCTCCTTGATGTGTGTTGCGGTGTCCGCGACAACGATCTCCTGACCTTTCTGAACGAGGCCTTGGAACTCCTCGTACCGGGCCGCGATCCTGATCACTGCAAGGACGCTTGGATTCGCACGGAAGTAGTCGATCGAAGCTCGGATCCCTTGCTCGATACGCCCGATCGGATCGCCAACCGTTGCGATGGCGGCTTCTTGAGCCCGCCGCAAACGGAGCAAGGAGTCCTGAAGAAGCTCGGAGAACACGGCCTCTTTCGACGGGAAGTACCAGTAGAAGACACCTTTTCCGACACCGAGGGCATCGCAGATGTCGCCAACCGCGGCCCCGTGATAGCCATGTTCGGCGAACAGCCGGACGGCCTCTTCGAGGATCTGCTCTCGGCGTTCGGACCCTCGGCGAGTGAGTTTTCGCTCTTTCATCGGGCCCAGATTAGCCCGGTAGGCTCGCAAATCGATGGCTAACCAGCAGGGTTCCCGGCGGCGCGTACTGATCGTGGGGGCCGCAGGCAGAGATTTCCACAACTTCAACGTGTACTACCGAGACGATCCCGCTTACGAGGTGGTGGCGTTCACCGCCACCCAGATCCCAGGCATCGACGACCGCACCTATCCGGTCGAGCTCGCCGGCGAGCTCTACCCGAACGGGATCCCCATCAAGAACGAAGACCAACTCGAGTCCATCGTTACCGATCAGTCCGTGGACGAGGTCGTGTTCGCTTACTCGGACGTTTCTCACGGTCACGTGATGCACATCGGTTCTCGTGCGATGGCCGCCGGGGCCGACTATGTGCTCCTCGGCCCCCGATCCACCATGCTCAAGGCCAACGTGCCGGTCGTCGCCGTGTGTGCCGTTCGCACCGGTTCCGGCAAGTCTCAGACGACCCGTGCCGTCACCCGCGCGTTGAAGGCTGCCGGCAAGACGGTCGCAGTGGTCCGTCACCCGATGCCGTACGGACACCTTGTCGACCAGACGGCGCAGCGCTTCGAGACCTACGAGGACCTGACGAAGCACAACTGCACGATCGAGGAGCGTGAGGAGTACGAGCCGCATCTCGCACAGGGCTCGATCGTCTATGCGGGCGTCGACTACGGAAAGATCCTCGAGATGGCGGAGTCCGACGTCGACATCGTCGTGTGGGACGGAGGCAACAACGATCTTCCGTTCTACGCACCCGACGTCCACATCACCGTCGCGGACCCTCTGCGTGTTGGGCACGAGACGCGCTACCACCCAGGAGAGACGAACCTCCGCATGGCCGACGTCGTCGTCATCAACAAGATCGATTCGGCGGCCCCCGAAGATGTTGCGACCTTGAAGAAGACGATCGCGACCGAGAACCCCGATGCGATCGTCGTGGACGCACATTCGCCTGTGACCCTGGAGGAAGGAGCCGACCTCGCCGGCAAGCGGGTGCTCGTCGTCGAAGACGGTCCTTCGCTCACTCATGGCGAGATGGGCTTCGGTGCAGGAGTTGTCGCGGCTCGTGAAGCCGGTGCCACGCTCGTCGACCCACGACCGTGGGCGACGGGGTCGATCGAAGCGGTCTTCGCGAAATTCCCGCACATGGGGGCCTTGTTGCCCGCGATGGGTTACTCCGCCGAGCAACGCAAAGACCTCGAGGACACGATCAACTCGTCGGATGCCGAGGTCGTGCTGATCGCGACCCCCATCGACCTACGAAAGATCTGCAACCTGACGAAGCCCGCGATCCGCGCGTCCTACGAGCTCGAGGAGGTTTCGAGTCCCTCGTTGGCCGACATCCTCAAGGAACGGCTCGGGCTCTAGTGCGAGCAACCGTCTTCCATGGCACCAGGGACGTTCGCGTCGAGGATGTCCCGGATCCCCGGATCGAACAACCCACGGATGCGATCGTGCGCATCACCCACGCCTGCATCTGCGGTTCGGACCTGTGGTTCTACAGGGGAGTAGCGCCATGGGAGCCGGGTTGGCGCACCGGCCACGAGTGGATGGGTGTCGTCGAGTCGGTCGGGTCTGAAGTCACGAGCGTGAAACCCGGAGACCACGTTCTTGCCCCCTTCGCGTATTCAGATGGCACATGCGAGTTCTGCCAGAAGGGCGTGCACACGTCGTGTTTGAACGGTGGCTACTGGGGCGGTGACTCCGAAGACGGCGGACAAGCAGAAGCCGTCCGTTCACCGCAGGCCGATGGCACGTTGGTGAAGATCCCCTCTGATGTCACCGGCGATGACGCCATCATGTCTGCGATCCTTCCCCTCACCGACGTCATGGGTACGGGGCACCACGCGGCGGTTGCCGCTCAGGTTGCCAAAGGCAGCACGGTCGCGGTCATCGGTGACGGCGCTGTCGGGTTGTGTGCGGTGCTCGCAGCCAAGCGCCTTGGCGCCGACAGGATCATCGCTCTCGGTCACCACGACGACCGTCTCGCCCTAGCGCGGGATTTCGGTGCCACCGACGTCGTAACCGAGCGCGGCGACGAGGCGATCGAAAAGGTCAAGGAGATGACCAAGGGAGGCGCGGAGGCCGTACTCGAGTGCGTCGGCAACCAGGCCTCGATGGACACGGCCGCAGGCGCAACGCGGCCTGGTGGAACGATCGGCTATGTCGGTGTCCCAGCCGAGGTCAAAGCTCTGAACGTTCGACACCTGTTCTCGAACAACATCGCCTTGCGCGGCGGCGTCGCTCCCGTCCGCGCCTACATCCCCGAGTTGCTGGCCGACGTCGTTGCGGGCCGGCTGGATCCGAGCCCGGTCCTGGACCTAACGGTCGATCTAGATGGAGTGCCGAAGGGCTACGCGGCGATGGACGAACGCACCGCAACGAAAGTCATGGTCAAGCTCTAACCGCGGCCCCCGGCGAGCTGGCGTGCTTCCGGGAGGCTCTTCAATCTCATCATCGCCAGGACCCCGAGAGCCGGGCCCGGGGCGAGTAGGGCGAATGCCGGGCCCCAGCCGTGGGCCGTCTCGATCACCGGGATCAACCAGATGGTGACCACCGTCAAGGTGAAGCCGAGGGCCAGTTGCAAGGTCAGTGCGGTTCCGACGTACGCCTGGTCTGCGAGCTCGGTGACCATCGTCGAGAACTGCGCCGAATCGGCCACGACCGCGAAGCCCCACACGAGACCGAGAGCAACCACGATCCAGACCGGTGCTCCATCCAGGAAGCCGATCGACAACGCGCATAGGCCCGAGATGGCCATCGCGGAAGCGGTGGTGCGGGTCCTGCCCCACCGATCGCCCAAGCGCCCGCCGAGGTAGCACCCGACGGCACCTATCCCGACGACGAAGAACGCGATCGTTGCTCCCGACCGAGGACTGTCGTCCGCTACATGGGTGAAGAAGATGTGCACCCAGGCCCATGTCGCGTAGAGCTCCCACATATGGCCGAAGTAGCCGAGGCTCGCCAGGCGCACCCCACGGTTGCGGAAGGTCCGGCCCAGCTGGCGAGGATCGAACACGGCCCGCGGGAACGGATACGGACCTTCCTGCACGCGAACCGCCACCGCGGCCCCGATTAGAGACAACGCGGACGCCACGAGGACGACGACCTTCCACTCGAGACCTCCGAGAGCGTTGACGAGATGCGGTGATGCGGTCCCGAGCGTGAGCGCGCCGACCAGGACCCCAAGGGCGACCCCTCGCCCGGTTTTGAACCAGGTCGCAACGAACTTGAGAGCCGGGGGATAGATGCCGGCGACGAAGAATCCCGTCAGGAACCGGAACGTGATCGCTGGTCCGGCCGAATGACTCACGAGCAGCAGGGCATTGACCCCGGCCGCGCCAACCGCACTCGCTGCTATCACCCGTGAGGGTGGCAGCAGATCTGGAAGGTTCACGACGCTCGAAGTGAACGCACCAAGTACGAAACCGAGTTGCACCGCGATCGTGAGCCACGACCCGGCCCCCGATGACAGGTGCCATTCAGCCTTCAACTGTGACAACACGGCGGTCGCCGACAACCACGTCGACATGCACAACACCAAGGTGACGGCGAGAAGCGTTAACGCTCGGCGCGCTCCCGGCGTTGCGGGGGCCGAGCCGGTTACTTGCGTGTACGGGCTCCCGCGGCGCGCGCCCTGGCGTCCTCGCTCGGGCGTTTGATCTCGTCCGGGGCAAGTTGCTCGGCGAGCTCACGGATGAACAAGCCAACGTCGGTGATGATCCCCATCGATTGCCACGAACCTCGGTCCATCAACTTCGTGACCGTTGCCTGGTTGATGTCGACGCACACCAGTGGTACTGATGCAGGAAGACAGTTCCCCGTCGCGATGCCATGCAGCATGGTTCCGACGACGATGCAGAACCCGATCAGGTCCTGGCCCTCTGTGCCCCAGATGATGTCTCGTAGCCGGCGCTGTACCTCGACCATGTCGGTCACGACGTCGGGCAGGGGACCGTCGTCTCGGACACTGCCCCCAAAGAGATAGTCCGAACCTTTCTTCACGAGGTTGTAGACGATCCCGTCATCGAAGATGCCTGCCTCGATCGCCTTCTCGAAGGAGCCCTGACGTCGCAATTCGTTGATCGAGCGGATGTGGTGCTCGTGACCGTGCTCGGCGGGGATGCCTTGCTCGAGGTAGACGCCGAGCGAGGTCCCGAACATGTTCGATTCGATGTCGTGTGCGGCCACGCCATTGCCGGCGAAGAACCCATCCACGTAACCGGCTCTGATCAGCGCACATAGGTCGGGCCCCGACCCGGTGTGGACCACCGCTGGACCGGCAACCCAGAGGATCCGTTCGCCCCTTTCCTTCACGTCGCGCATCTGGTTGGCGACCTGCTCTACGAGAAGGGCCTTGGGTTTCTCGGAAGAGACGTCAGAGGACATGAACTCGAAGCTGTTCCCGCTCCCGCCACGGGGTTTATCGAGTGGCAGCACGCGGATCCCGAGGCCGCGCATGACGATCGTCATGCCCTTGCGAACCTCGCCCATCGGGATCGTCCGAGCGACCCCGTCTTCGATGCAGATCGCGCAGTCCATCTCCGGCCGCACGACCCGAAGCCACTTCTCCTTGACCCGGATCTCGGTCTCGAGGTTCGTGGACGAGTAGAACCCGGGTGGCAGCGCGCCGTCGACATCTGCCTCAGCTAGTCGAGCATCTTCGACGGTCTCGGTATTGGCACCGTGTTGCCGCAAGCGTTCGATTAGCCCGAGTAGAGCGTCCTCATCATCGTGGGTGACCTTTATCCGCGCGAACGATGGGTCCTCGTGCTTGACGCCGAGTTGCAGCTCGGTGATCTCGTAGGCCGCGCCGAGCTCGACGATCTCGTCCATGACCTTCGGCAGGGTCAATGAATCGATGATGTGGCCTTCGATCGTGATCGTTTCCGACGGCATGGATCAGCTCTCCAGGGCTTTGGAATGTTCGACGATGAACCTATAGGTCCGATCGAAGACCTCGTCACGGTCGTGGTCGAGGGTGATGACGTGAAAGCTGCGTTCGAGCCACACGAGTTCTTTGTCGGTCGAACCCACGGACGAATGGATGACCTCGGCGTTGAACGGCAACACCGTGTGATCGTTGCGGCCGTGCAGGACCAGGATCGGCGCGGTGACGGCCCCGAGACCCAGCTTCGCTCGCTTCAGGAATCCAAGCATGTGATACGCCGCACTGGTCGGCAGCCGGTCGTAGGCGATCTCTTTGCCTTGGGGGTCGGCGATGTCGTTGCCCACGCCGGGAAGCGACTTCAAGACCTTCCGGATGACCGGAGCCAGGTGTCGTCGGGGATCCTTGGTCTCGACCATCCCGGCCAACGTGACGATCCCTGAGACTTCATCGGGATAGCGCGCCGCAAGGTCGAGCACCAGGCCACCTCCGAATGACAACCCGACGAGGAACACCTCGTCCTTCTCGGCTGCCATCGCGTGGAACGCGGTCTCGACCGACTCGACCCATTCATCGGCCGTTCGAGTATTGAGGTCCTGCCACGTGGTCCCGTGGCCGGGGAGCCGGGGAGCGGTCACGGCGATCCCTCGTTCGGCGAGATGGGCACCAAGGCCCCTGAGTCCCTGAGGGCTTCCGGTGAAACCGTGGACCAGTAGGGCTCCTACAGGCCCCTCGCCGAGCGAGAAAGCCTCTGCCCCCTCGAGGATCTTGATCTCCACGCTTGCCCTCCTTGTAACCGCACGCCCCCTGTGGCGTCGGTGTTTCAATCACGGGTCGAGAATTCACAGGCTCGTTACGCAGGGGTCGCCTTGACCTGTGGGGCATTCTCTACCATGGTGGTTCGCGGGGTTTCGTGAAGAAGGGTTGTGTTTCTTAGTGGCTTATTGGTTCATCAAGGCGATCGTCAAGCCGCTGATGCTTGGCCTCTACGGGATCAAGGTCGAAGGTCTCGAGAACGTCCCGAAGAAGGGGGCTGCCATCATCGCGGCCAACCACGTGTCGTTCCTCGACTCGTTCTTCATCCCCCTCGTTATCAAGCGCAGGAAGATGACCTACCTCGCCAAAGCCGACTACTTCAAGTCGTGGAAGACGTCGTGGTTCTTCAAGTCCGTGGGTCAGATCTCGTGTGAGCGAGAGGGCGGTTCGAAGTCGCAGCAGTCCCTTGAGATCGCTCTCGATGTTCTGAAGGATGGGCACCTCCTCGGTATCTACCCCGAGGGAACCCGTTCACCCGACGGCTATCTCTATCGCGGACGCACGGGTGTTGCGCGTCTCGCGTTGGCATCTGGAGCTCCGGTCATCCCGGTCGGTCTCATCGGTACCGAAGACGTCATGCCCAAGGAAGCAAAGATCCCGCGTTTGTGGGGCCGAGTCAAGGTAACCGTTCGGTTCGGCAAGCCGTTGGACTTCGCGCGCTTCGTCGGGCAGGAGCAGGATCGGTTCGCACTGCGTAGCGTCACCGACGAGATCGTCTACGAGATCATGCAGCTTTCGGGTCAGCAGTACAAAGACGAGTACGCATCTAAGAAAGCGACCGAACCCCTTCCCGAGTCGATCCGCATCGTCGACGAGATCGATCTCTCAGAAGAGATCATCGCGAGCTAACGCGCCCGACCGCTTCCTTCCATCCGGCGTAAAGCTCGTCGGCCACCGATCGATCGGCGTTCGGTTCGAATTCCGCTGCAGCGCGCCACCCGGAGCCGATCTGCTCGGTCGACGACCACACGCCTTCGGCGAGCCCGGCGAGATAGGCCGCCCCCAGGGCGGTGGTCTCGAGCATCGCCGGACGTCTAACCACAACGCCGAGCTGATCGGCTTGGAACTGGCACAACAGATCCATCACGCTCGCGCCGCCGTCCACGCGTAGCTCCTCTAACGGAACACCGGCATCGGCGGTCATCGCATCGACCACGTCTCTCGTTTGATACGCCATCGCTTCGATCGCGGCCCTCATCAGGTGAGCCTTGGTCGTCCCTCGCGTGATGCCCAGGTACGCACCGCGCGCGTAGGGATCCCAGTGCGGCGCGCCGAGCCCAACGAATGCGGGCACCAGATAGGTCCCACCGTTGTCTGCCACGCTCTCCGCCAAAGGCCCTGCGTCGGAGGCAGCATCGATCACCTGCAATCCGTCCCGCAGCCACTGGATGGCGGCTCCGGTCACGAAGATCGCACCCTCGAGGGCGTACTTCAATCCGTCCCCGATGTCCCACGCCGCGGTGGACAGCAGGCCGTGAGCCGAAAGGGGCACCTTCGAGCCCGAGTTCATCAGCACGAAAGATCCGGTTCCGTATGTGTTCTTCGCCATCCCTTCGCTGAAGCACCCTTGACCGAAGAGAGCCGCTTGCTGGTCACCGGCGATGCCGCTGACCGGAACGGTGACTCCGTCGAGGACCGTTGCCCCGAATGACCCAGATGAGGGCCGCACCTCCGGCAAGAGCTCGGCGGGGATGGAGAGCTGTTCGAGGATCCATGGATCCCACGCTCGGTCGCGCAATGAGAACAACATCGTGCGCGATGCATTCGAAGGTTCCGTGGCGTGGACCTCTCCGTTCGTGAGGTTCCAAACGAGCCACGAATCGATGGTTCCGAACAGGATGTCACCGGTTTCAGAGCGGGCCCGCAGGCCCTCGATCTCTTCGAGGTACCAGACGATCTTGGTGGCCGAGAAGTAGGCATCGACGACGAGCCCGGTGCGAGCGCGCAACTCGCTCTCGAGACCCTGGCTTTTCAAACGTTCGCAGATGGCCGTGGAGCGCCGGCACTGCCACACGATCGCGGGAGCGACGGGTTTCCCGGTGATTCGGTCCCACAGGACGGTGGTCTCGCGCTGGTTGGTGATTCCGATCGCCGCGAGGTCGGCAGCGGCTACTCCCGCATCGGCCATCGCCTGCTTCATGACGCGCTGGGTCACGTCCCAGATCTCGCTCGCGTCGTGCTCTACCCATCCCGGCTGGGGAAAGTATTGAGTGAACTCCGAATATGCCCGCCCGCGTACCTCGGTGGCAGGGTCGATCACAAGGACGGTGATACCGGTGGTGCCTGCGTCGATCGCCATCACTAGCTCGGGCATCGCGCAAAGGTAGCCGGAAGAACTACTCCTTGACGAGGATGGTCGCTTTGACCCAGCCAAGCCCGCCGATGCCGATAGCTTCGGCGGCAGCGTGGGACAGGTCGAGGATGCGGTCGTCCACGTATGGCCCGCGATCGTTGACCAGCACAACTACACCTTTGCCTTCGTGCGAAACATGCAACCAGGTGCCGAGAGGAAGCTCTTTCGATGCTGCCGTGTAGAGGGTCGAATCGAAGATCTGGCCGCTGGCGGTCGGATTGCCTTCGAAACCCGGTCCGTACCACGAAGCGATGCCCTCGAACGTGACACCTGTAGACACGAACCCTTTGGGGATGTCGTTCGCAGGACCGGCCGGCTGCAGGATCTTGAGGAGCTCCCCACCCACGTCCACGTTCTGCGCCGCAGCGGAAACGAGTGCAGCTTGGCGCGCCTGTTCCTCGAGGGTTGATATCTGACCGATGAGGTCAGCCAGTCGTTGCTTTCGTACATCGATGGTGTCTGTGATCTGCAAGCTCAACGCTTGGGCCCGGGTCTGGGCGGTCAACAACGATTGCTTCTGCCCATCGAGGCGCGCCTGTGCGGTTTCGACCTGGGTGCGCGCCGCTTCCAGCTCCTCGAGCGCGTTGCCTTCGATCGTGCCCGCGTTCAGGGTTGCCTCGGCCATGGTCAGAAGTTCACCGAGAGTGTCCGCTGACAATATGAGAGCGAGGCGGGTGACCTGCCCGGTCTTGTACGCCTCGACGGCACGATCGATGTAGCGGTCCCTCGCAGCCGATACGGCCGCGTTGGCATCGTGGATCTCAGTCTCGAGCACGCCGATCTCAGCGGTGACCGAGATGACCTTGGCCTCTAGTAGGCGGGACCTCGCCTTGAACGAGGCTCTCTGGTGCTCGAGCCCGCTGACCTCGTCGGCGATCGCTTGTGCTTGCCGTCGGAGCTCTTCGAGGTCGGTAGCCACGGCAGCCGGCTGCCACAAGGACGCGCCGATCAAGGCGATCACTAAGGTCGCCACGGCGCGCTTGGTCCGGCGTGAACCCAGAGGGTGCCCCTTCACCTATTAGTTGTCGGCCCTTCGGGTGGCCGTATTGAGCGAGTGGTCTCTTTAGCGGGAAGATGTCTGTTTACGGCGTAGCAATCCGGGCATGCCGAGCGTCAGGAGGCTGTGTGGCACGGATCGGGATCTTGACCGGCGGGGGTGACTGCCCCGGTTTGAATGCGGTGATCCGCGCAGTGGTCCGCAAAGGCGTCAACCAATACGGGCATGCCATCGTCGGCTATCGAGACGGTTGGCGAGGCGTCCTCGACAACAAGGTGACCCACCTAACGCCCGACAACACCGCAGGGATTCTCCACCGAGGCGGCACGATCCTGGGTTCATCACGGACGAATCCGTTCAAGGAGGAGCAAGGGGTCGAACGCGTCAAGGAGAGCCTCGCGTCCGAGCGGATCGACGGCTTGATCGCAGTCGGGGGCGAGGACACTCTCGGTGTCGCTGACAAGCTCACGGCCGAAGGGGTCAACGTCGTCGGTGTACCGAAGACGATCGACAACGATCTCAATGCAACCGACTTCACGTTCGGTTTCAACACTGCGGTGCAGATCTGTACCGATGCGATCGATCGCTTGCACACCACCGCGGAGTCTCACAACCGGGTGATCGTGCTCGAGGTGATGGGAAGACATGCGGGATGGATTGCGACCTACTCCGGGATCGCGGGCGGTGCCGATGCGATCCTCGTCCCCGAACGACCATTCAGCATCGACGATGTGTGCGAACACATCCGCCACCGCCACAGCAAAGGTTCGACGTTCTCGATCGTCGTCGTGGCGGAAGGGGCGACGCCGGAAGATGGTGGTGAGGCTGTGCAAGGCGGCAACACGGATGCCTTCGGCCATGCGCGCCTCGGCGGGATCGGCGTGATGCTCGAGAAGGAGATCGAAGAGCGAACCGGTTTCGAAACGCGCGTGACGATCCTCGGCCACATCCAGCGAGGCGGGACGCCGACCGCGTTCGACCGCGTTCTAGCAACCCGCTTCGGCATCGCGGCGATCGATGCAGTGAACGAAGGAGACTTCGGCAAGATGGTTGCCCTCCAGGGCACGAACATCGTGCGGGTTCCGATAGGCGATGCGGTCGGTACTCTGAAGACCCTGGACCCATCTCTCTACGCCACTGCGGAGGTTTTCTTTGGCTGATCTGATCGATCTACGTTCCGACACCGTCACCCGGCCGACACCGGAGATGCGCAAGGCGATGGCGGACGCTCCGGTTGGCGACGACGTCTTCGGGGACGACCCGACCGTCAATTCCCTGCAGGAGTTCGCGGCCGATCTCCTCGGCAAGGAAGCCGGACTGTTCGTGCCGACCGGTTCGATGGGGAACCAAGTCTGTCTCGGTGTACTCGCTCGTCCCGCCGACGAAGTGGTGTGTGATTCAGGTGCCCACTTCCTCCATTACGAAGGCGGCTCGGTCGCAGCGCATCTCGGCTTGGTCGCACGACCCGTGGCTGGGGACAAGGGGATCATCACCGCCGATCAGGTCGCGCCGATGTTGCGCCCCGGGAACGAACACAACCCGCGCACCGCTGTGGTCGCGATCGAGAACACGCACAACGCCCATGGCGGGAAGGTCTTTCCCCTCGATGAAGCCCGCGCGATCTCGAAGATATGTAGGGACAACGACGTGTCGGTTCACATCGATGGCGCCCGGATCTTCAACGCTCAGGCAGCCACCGGTATCCAGGTGTCAGAGTGGGCCGCTTGTGCCGACACCGTGACCTTTTGTTTCTCGAAGGGCCTTGGAGCTCCGATCGGTTCGATGGTCGTATCCACTGCGGACAACATCGCCCGAGGCCGGGTCATACGTAAGCGCCTCGGTGGAGGGATGCGCCAGGTGGGAGTGATCGCGGCCGCGGCCCGGGTCGCCCTCGAGACCGGTCCAGGACGGCTGGGGGAGGACCACGACAACGCCCGAAGGTTGGCTGAAGGTCTTGCCGAGCTCAACGACGAGGCGGTCGACCTGGCCGCGGTCGAGACCAACATGGTCTATCTGAACCTGAGGCCATTCAGCATCGGCGCCCCGGAGCTGTCCGCGGCCCTCCTGAAGGAAGGGGTCCTGACCCTTGGGATGCCCGGTGATTCGATGAGGCTCGTCACGCACCGAGACGTTTCGGCTGCCCAAACAACCCAAGCTCTTGATGCGTTGAGGAAGGTCCTGGCGCCCTAGGCTTGCATTGGGTTTCACGGGGCGCCACCTGGGCAAACTACTTAACGTGGTCATAACTTTCTCTTTGTCCCTGCCTCGCGACGAGGCCAGCGTGCCCGTCGTTCGTCGACTGTGCAAGAGCGCACTCGATGATCTCGGCGTGCATGAAACCTGCGTGAGCGATATCGAGCTCGCGGTTACCGAGGCATGCACGAACGTGTTGAAGCACGCTCACGGAACTCCGGACATCTACGACGTCAACGTTGAGTTCAACGACCACGACTGCTCGATTCGAGTGATCGATTCGGGCGCCGGATTCGACGCGTCCCAGGAAGGCCGAGAGGAGGCCCTCGTTGGCGACGAGAGCGGTCGAGGGATACATCTCATCAGGGCATTGGTGGACAACGTCCAGTTCACCTCACGGCCCGAGGATGGCACGGTGGTCCATCTCGAGAAGCGTCTTGTATTGATGCCGAACTCCATCCTTCAACGCTTGGCCGACGCCAGCATCTAGACTCACGCTCTAGACACGGGAGCCCGGATACACCGGGCTGAGAGGGCTCGAGGGCCGACCGTCACAACCTGCACCCGCTAGCACGGGCGAAGGGAGGAACACCAGATCCCCGACGTAGCGATCGTTGGTGGGGGCCTCATCGGCCTCTCTATCGCATGGCGAAGTGCGGCGCGCGGCCTCGCCGTCATCGCGTTCGACGACCCGAAAGAGCGCAGCGCGTCGGAGATCGCGGCGGGGATGTTGGCACCCGTGACTGAGGTCCACTACGGCGAGGAAGCGTTGTTGCGACTCAACATCGAGTCGAACCGTCGCTACGCAGCCTTCATCGGTGAGTTGGAGGCCAACACTGGTGTTGAGGTTCGCTATCGAAGGTGTGGAACCGTCATGGTGGCTCGCGACTCCGATGACAATGCCGAGCTCGACGAACTGTTCACGTTCCAGCAGACCCTCGGCCTCGATGTAGAACGATTGAAAGGCCGCGAGGTGCGTGAATTAGAACCAGGTCTTGCTCCCACGATCCGCGGTGGGATCCTGGCGCCGAACGACCACCAGGTCGATCCTCCGCAGATGTTGGGCGCGTTGCGGATGGCGTGCGTTCAGGCGGGCGTCGAGTTGCGGGACGAGCGTGTTGAACGGATCGTCGTTGCTGGAGACAAGGTCACCGGCGTTACGACCTCATCCGGCGACGTGGGCGCGGAGCAGGTCGTTATCGCCGCCGGGAGCATGGCGGCGCGCGTCGATGGTCTTCCCCCTGCAGCGATCCCCGCGGTGCGACCGGTTAAAGGTCAACTCGTTCACATGGCAGCTACAGGAGTGTTCGGGGTAGCGGACCGCAACATCCGCGGGCTGGATGTCTACATCGTGTCGCGCACGAACGGTCGCATGGTGGTGGGTGCCACGGTCGAAGAGATGGGTTTCGACACGACCGTTACCGCCGGCGCGGTTCACGAGCTCCTTCGTTCTGCGTACGAGCTTCTGCCTGGGATCAGCGAACTTCGATTCGTCCGAGCCATCGCCGGCCTGCGGCCGGGCACGCCCGACAATGCACCACTCCTGGGCGCGACGACCATCGACGGGCTCATCCTCGCGACTGGGCACTACCGAAATGGAGTGTTACTGACACCGATCACTGGAGACACGATCGCGGAGCTTCTTGCTACGGGTGCCACTTCGGAGTGGATCGTGCCGTTCTCACCGCAGCGGTTCCAGGAGAAGGTGCCGGCATGACCGTGCTCGTCAACGGGACATCCATCGAACTCTCTGCTACCGCCTCGGTGACCGATGCGGTGCACGCCGCCGGCCACGAAGGCAAGGCTTTCGGGGTTGCTGTTGCGTTGAACGGCGAGGTGGTTCCCAAGGGATCGTGGGACTCGACGATGCTTGCCGAAGCCGACAAGGTTGAAGTGCTGGTCGCCGCACAGGGGGGCTGATGGAAGACCCATTCGTGATCGCAGGCGAGGAGATGTCGTCGCGTTTGATCATGGGAACCGGGGGAGCACGGAGTCTGGAAGCACTCGAGCAGGCGCTGGTCGCGTCGGGGGCCGAGCTTGCCACGGTGGCCTTACGCAGGATCGACCCGAACGCCTCAGGCTCGGTGATCGACGTCTTGAAACGGGTCGGTTGCAGGCTTCTCCCGAATACCGCCGGTTGCTACACCGCCCACGACGCCATCACGACCGCGAGGCTCGCTCGAGACGCCTTCGAAACGAACTGGATAAAGCTCGAAGTCATCGGTGATGACAAGACCCTGCTGCCGGATCCCGTCGGACTACTGGACGCTGCTGAAGATCTCGTTGATGACAACTTCGTCGTCCTCGCCTACACGAACGATGACCCGATCCTCGCGAAGCGCCTCGAGTCACTTGGGTGTGCTGCAGTCATGCCCCTGGGTTCTCCGATCGGAAGCGGGATGGGGATACGAAACCCTTACAACCTGACGTTGATCGTTGAACAGTCCAAGGTCCCCGTGATCCTCGATGCGGGTGTTGGCACGGCGTCCGACGCTGCGATCGCGATGGAGCTTGGTTGCGACGGTGTGCTCCTTGCAAGCGCTGTAACTCGCGCTCAGCACCCAGCAGCGATGGCGGAGGCGATGCGCAAGGCGGTGGAAGCAGGTCGTCTCGCTCGGCATGCCGGTCGGATCCCCCGGCGTTTGTACGCGGAGGCTTCCACTCCCGACGAGGGCCTCGCCGAGCTCTAGGTCCTTAAGCGGTACAGGCAACCTCCTAAGCGGTTGGCGAGTCATCTCGACAGAAGCCACCACCTAGGAGGACTCAATGAACAAGCTCGTCGTTGCTCTCACGGTCATCGCACTCAGCATCATCGGCCTGCCTGCAGCTCACGCCGCCCCCGCGTGCTTCGGTCGTGCGCCGACGATCGTGGGGACCGACGAAGAAGACGAGCTCGAGGGCTCGAATGGCCCGGACGTGATCGTGGGTCTGGGCGGGAACGACTACATCTCTGGCCTTGGTGGCGATGACCTTCTCTGTGGTGGCGCCGGACGCGACCGTGTCGTCGGTGGTGAGGGCCAGGACCGCTTGAGCGGGGATGAAGATAACGACGGTTTGTACGGCCTGGGAGGCGCCGACGTCCTCGATGGTGGTGTGGGCGATGACTACCTGTCGGGAAGTACCGGCGGAGACACAGCGATCGGTGGTGCTGGCAACGACAGGTTCGACGGCGGTTTAGACAACGACAGTTTCGAGGGCGGTGCGGGCGACGACATAGTCCGCGCAGAGTTCGTTCGCGACGACCCAGACGACCCGAGCGACGCGACCGATGACGGTAGTGACCGACTCGCGGGAGGAGAAGGCTCGGACATCCTCGATTACCAAAGCTCGGGAAAACCGATGAACATCGATCTTCGCTCCGGCACTGCAAGCGGGTGGGGCAACGACGACTTCACTTCTTTCGAGGAGGTGGTCGGCTCCCATGACAACGACACGATCACCGGTGACGAAGACAACAACACCTTGGGCGGGGCGGGTGGCGACGATGTCATGGACGGCCGGGGTGGAACGGACACGGTGACGTTCCGAAGCAGGGTCATCGTGAATCTCTCCGGACGTACAGCATCCGGAGAAGGCCGCGACGACATCCTGAACTTCGAGAACGTTCGAGCTGGGTACAACAACGACATCATCATCGGGGATGCTGGCAACAACCGTCTCGACGGGGGCCTGGGCAGAGACACGATCCGCGGTCTCGACGGTGACGATCGCTTGATCGGTGGGGAGAAGGTCTACGAGAAGCAGAGTGACAGCGACCGCTTATTCGGTGGAGCTGGTGATGACATCCTCGATGGGGGCCCGGGTGTCGACAACGGCGACTTCGGGACCTCGACCGACGGGGTCAACGCGTCTCTTATCACCGGCACCGCCACGGGCGAAGGCACAGACACGATGCTCTCGATCGAGAACCTCTGGGGTTCGGGCTACGACGACGTCCTTGTCGGAGACGATGGTGTCAACACGCTGGATGGTCGCTCCGGGAACGACACCACCTCAGGCATGGGTGGCGAGGACATCTTGTTCGGCAGCAACGGCAACGACATCTTCGACGGCGGGGCCGGTGCCGACCTCTTTGACCTCGGACGTGCGACGGGACCGGTCACGGTCGACCTCGGCGCCGGAACGGGTTCGGGCCAGGGAACCGATGCATTCAGCAACATCGAGAACCTCGGAGGTTCGATCTACCCGGACGAGCTGATCGGCGATGACGGACCCAACATCATCGATGGTCGGACGGCATCCGACTCGATCACCGGTGGTGGGGGAGACGACTTCCTGTGGGGCTCCAAAGGAGACGACAGCCATGACGGAGGTGACGGGAACGACACGATCTTCGACGCCGAAGGCGACGACAGTGTCTCCGGTGGAGCCGGGAACGACCTCTTCTATCCCGGTCTCGGCAACGACTCGTATGAGGGCGGCGAGGGTGTGGACCTGCTCGACTTCCATTTCAGCTACTACAACGGAGTGACCGTCGACCTCGAAGCACACACGATAGAGACCACCGGCTCGACCGATGAGGACACGGTTGCAACCGTGGAGAACCTCATCGGCACCCCCCAAACGGATGAATTCTTCGGTGACGACGCGAACAATCACTTCATCGGAAGTACCCAGAAGGATCAGCTGATCGGTCGGGGAGGCGATGACCTACTCGAACCCGGTCGCGGTGGCGACGTTGTCGATGGTGGCGACGGCATCGACACGATCTCGTTCGCGACTCTCGAGCGTCCGGTCGCCGTCGATCTCCTCGCAGGTTTCTCGACAGGATCTGGCTCGAAGACCGTGCTGGCGATCGAGAACATCATCGGTTCGAAGTTCGGTGACGTGCTCCGCGGCGACAACGGACCGAACGTCATCACGGGGGGTGACGACGGTGACCTGATCGAGGGCGTGGGCGGCGATGACACCCTCGACGGCGAAGCGGGCTACGACACTCTCGATGGGGGAGAGGGCACCGATTCGTGCATGAACGCTGAGAGCAAGACCGCCTGCGAATAGTCCTAGTCTCGGGGGATGGGCGAGATCCTCATCGGAACCGCGTCGTGGACCGACAAGTCCCTGCTCGGTTCGGGTTGGTATCCCAAGGGTGTCGACTCGGCCGAGGAGCGACTGAAGTTCTATGCGACCCACTTCCCGCTGGTCGAGGTGGACTCGACCTATTACTTCCCGCCTAGCGAGAAGAACTCCGAGCTATGGGTCGAGCGCACCCCCGAGGACTTCACGTTCAACATCAAGGCGTTCTCATTGCTGACACAGCATCCGACGAAGGCTGAAGCTCTTTACAAGGACATGCCCAGGCCGGACAAGAGGAACATCTACCCGAAAGACCTCGAACCGAAAGTGATCGACGAAGTCTGGGACCGCTTCCTGTCGGCTCTCGAGCCTTTGGACGCAGCGGGAAAGCTCGGGGTGCTGTTGTTCCAGTTCCCGCCGTGGTTCACGATCTCGAAGGCGAACAAGGCATACGTGCTCGAGTGTGCCAAGCGTGCGTCCCCCATGAACATCTGCGTCGAGTTCCGCAACAAGACGTGGATGGAGGAACGGAACGTTCAAGAGACCCTCGACTTCCTCGAGGGCCACGGCTTGCCATACGTGTGCGTCGACATGCCACAGGGCTTCAAGAGCTCGATCCCGCCGGTCATCGCAGCAACCGCAGACCTTGCGGTGATCCGCTTCCACGGCCATAACGCCGACGAGTGGGAATCGGGCAGTGTGCAACGGCGATTCGCTTATCTGTACTCGGAGAAAGAGCTGAAGAGCTGGGCCCCGAAGATCGAGAAGCTAGCTTCGGAGGCGAAA
Organism: Actinomycetota bacterium; assembly: GCA_034665745.1. Classification (GTDB taxonomy): domain Bacteria; phylum Actinomycetota; class CADDZG01; order CADDZG01; family WHSQ01; genus JAXDJJ01. The sequence goes on from JAXDJJ010000054.1 coordinate 52,204, forward strand.
GAGACGCACGTTCTGATGAACAACTGCCACTCCAGCTATGCACAGCAGAACGCGAAAGAGCTCGCTGATCTGTTGAAGGTGTAGCGCGCCCGACCTCGGGTGACTCTGGTCGCGACGGAAGTATGTTGGGTGTGTGAAAAACTTTGTCCAGTTGCTCCGGCGATGGTGGCCCATCCCCGCTCTCCTGCTCATCAGCCTTGTCGTCCAGAAGACGCTGTTCGAGAGTCGACATGATGTCTCGGGGCACGCGGTCGGACATCTCAGCAGCAGCACGGCTATCTTTTTCGCCACTCCACTCGTTGTGATCTTGCTGTGGGTTCTTGGCGCAGATCGATTTCGACCTTCGATCCTTGCTGGTTGTGTTGTGTGGCTCGTGGGACTCGTCGGGGTACTCCTTGGCAACGTGCGTGTTGTAGATGCGATCGGATCCTCCGATTGGACCCTTGAAGAAGCAGACCGACTGGGCCCGGCCCGGCCCGGGTATGAGTCTGGCCACGACCTCGCTCAGTGGGCGTCGTTTGTGGCCGTGGCCGGAGCTCTGCTACTCATCGCAGCGGTGTGGCGAAGGGGGGCTGTGAGTGGCCGGATCGCCGTCGTCAGCGCAGTGCTATCGGTTCTGATCCCACCGTGGATCTTCCCGGGTGCAGGTGTTGTCGTTCTCACGTTTGCTGTTG
>JAXDJJ010000055.1:0-8023 GCA_034665745.1 Actinomycetota bacterium
TCTCGCCGCACCTCGACACCGGCGACCATGTCGTCGTCATCAACGCGGGCAAGGTCGTTCTCACGGGCAACAAGCTGACCCAGAAAGAGATGGTCCGACACTCGGGTTATCCGGGCGGTCTCCGCAAAGTGTCCTACACACGACTGATGGCCGAGCGTCCCGAGATGGCGATCGAGAAGGCCGTCAAAGGGATGCTTCCTTCGAACCGTCTTGGCCGCGCCATGCTGAAGAAGCTGAAGGTCTACGCCGGTGACGAACACCCACATAGCGCGCAGGGCCCCAAGGTTCTCGACATCAAAGAAGTCGCTGCACCGCACAACCCGGAGCAAGCGCACACCATCGAGGAGGTAAAGCACCATGCCTGAGGCGCTAGCTCGCGCGACCGGTCGTAGGAAAGAGGCCGTCTGCCGCGCTCGACTTATCCCCGGTACCGGCAAATTCGAAGTCAACGGTCGCCCACTCGAGGATTACTTCCCCAGCGCACGTTCACGCATGATCATCACCGAGCCCCTTCGTCTCACCGAGACCGAAGGTCGTTACGACATCATCTGCAAGATCGAAGGCGGCGGTACCAGTGGACAAGCCGGTGCTCTTCGTCACGCGATCAGCAAGGCGTTGCTCGAGCTCGACTCCGAGCTTCGCCCGGTTCTCAAGAAGGCCGGTTTCCTCACCCGCGATGCTCGTGAGAAAGAGCGCCGCAAGTACGGCCTCAAGAAGGCTCGCAAGGCGCCGCAGTACTCCAAGCGCTAGTCGCGCGATAGCTGCTTGAGCGCAGGGGATGGCAAGTACGACCCCTGTCATTCTGGGACCTCGAGGGGAAGCTTCCTGAGCCGTGAGTAACCGAACAGTGTCCAAAGTCTTTCGCCACCAACGATCATGGCTCGTACCTTGCCTCTCATGTTCTTGCTTCCGATGATCGAGAGCCGTTCCGGATCTATGTAGAGCATCTCCGTCCGGGTTCCCACCCACAAAAGACCGAAGTGTGAATGCACCGTTGTGGGTCCCGAGGGCAGCGGCAGGGATCCACGCAGCCGGCCGGCGGGATCGAAGCGAAGTAACTCCTTCGCGCACAGGCTAGTAACCCAGATGTAGCCAGCCCCCACGGCGATGTCACTGGGGCACCGACCGGCAGGAACCCGCGGCCCGACCTCGCGGCTCTCTAGCGCTATCCGTGTCCAAGTGGCGGAGGCGTGTCGGCCTGAGCTGAGTGCGTAGACCGCATCCCAGTCTTCGGCCATCGCTATGACCCCTGACCCAACACCCTCGACGGCGGATAGCTCACGTAGTCCTGGAGTGTCGAATCTTTGGATTGACGAGCCGTCGATCTCCGAGATCCAAATCTCGCCGTCGATGCAGAGTAGATCAGACGGCTGACCCGCTATTTGCTTTCGGAGTGTCCCGTCGGCACGATGGCTGCTGGGTTGAACAATCTGCCCGTGTCCGTCTGGCTTTCGTGTGCCGACTGCGAACAAACCTCCGTGCCCACAGAATGCTGCTTCGACCAGTCGATCTCCTTCCAGATGCAAGAGGTCGCTGTAGTCGGAGCGGTCGTCCACACTGAAACTCGCACCCATGTTGTCTCCTACGACGATGACCCGACGCGGGGTGCTTGCCAACCCGAGCACGGCATTGGCAAATGAGATGGGCTTGATCTCGACCCTCTCAAGGGGATGCCGATCGTCGATAGCCTTACTTCCACCGGGACGGTTTCCAGCTTGGGGACAGGCAGAAATCACTAGGCAGATCGACGCCAGGGCAAGCTTCTTCACAAAGACCATGACGACCAAGGTGGCCGCTGAGTTGCCTACCCGGCGCTAGTCGATGCCGGGGTAGACCCGGTGGATCACTCCCATGAACGCACTCAGGCCTAGGACCGCTACGGGCGAGAACACGAGCGCGCCCAAGGCCATCGTTCGCTGCCTGAGGGTTCTCAGAAGTAAGAAAGGGATCGCGACCCCGATCGAGACCTCGATCGGGACGGCTACGGCAACCGCGTTCGGATGACCGGTCCTGTAGAGGACACATGCCTCGGCTACGAATGTTGCTACCAACAGGGCCGTTCCCACCACGGAATAGATCTGGATCCCGCGGGAATGAGTGGAACCCAACGCCCCGAAAAGGAGGCCGAGGAGCGCTCCGAGCCCGGCCCAGAGCACGACAGGCCACCGGAAAGCGTGGAGCGAGATGCCCTCGCTGGCCATCCGATGTGGCACGTAGTGCATGAGGCTCGCTGCCACTAGTGCAATCCCGCCGAAGCAAGCACCCGCCAGGACATCTTTCGTTAGGCGTCCTGCCAGGAAAGAGATCGCTACCCATAGGGCTCCGAAGTTTCCGGCCCATCGCCACGCGCCGGGCAAGCCACTCGACGCGTGGCTGAACACACCGAGCATCGCGCCGATGACCACTACAACCAGAAGGATCCGGCTCCGATCGCTCATCGGGACCCTGCGGATCTCTTCAAGGCTGATCTCATCACGATGATGACCGTACGTTCACGAGGTGAAGGATCCATGCAGAAGTTGCGGGATTCTCTCGATGTCTCCCCCGGAACATCGCCCCTTCCAGTGGTTCTTGTGGTTCTTGTGGTGCCGGCACCACAAGAACCACGGGAACCACTGAGATCGGTTGTCCTGGGAGAGAGTGAAGTGTTTCGGGGAGGGACCGAAGCCTTCGACTCCCTTAGGTGGGCTCGCTTACTTGAAGGCGGGCTTCCAGGCGGTCGGGATCTTCTTGCCGTAGGTGATCTTGGTCGCACCCAAGAACCTCGCTAGGTCTTCGATCGTCTGGGCAACAGCTTTGCCCGTCAGCTTGTCTTTCGGGGCAGTGGGCTCGGCGTAGACGGCATTGATCGTTAGAACTCCCGTCTTGCGGTCCATCGCGGGGTCGATCCGGCCGATCAGTTGGTCGCCCATGAGGATCGGGAGGACGTAGTAGCCGTACTTGCGCTTCTCCTTCGGGACGTAGATCTCGATCCCGAAGTCGAAGTCCCACATCAGTTTGATCCGAGAGCGATCTGCGATCAACGGGTCGAAGGGTGACAGCAAAGTCGTTCGAGGGTCCCAGTCGCCCGCTCGAAGCGACTCGAGGAGATCGAGGTCATCGGGGTGCATGTGCCACGCCCCCCTGACGCCCGGAACGGTCACGGGGATGAGAGTGCCCTTGCGCTCCATCGCCTTCAGGGTGTTCGGCAAGTCGTCATAGCGCCAGCGCGTGAAGTAGTACCAGATGTGCTTCTTCATGGCTATGCCCATCGCTTTCACGGAACGTTCGATGGACGCTCTCGTTTGCTGCTTGTAGGTCATGGAGTCTCTTGGGGTCCACTCCGGGAACCAGCGCTCGGCTAAGTCCCAGACACGTTGCTGTCCGGCGCGTCCGACGATCATGATCTTGCCCTTGGTCCACAGGTAGTCGAGCATCCGGTCGACGTTGCGATCGGTGTTCCATCCGCTGGACTTGAAGTCGAGGACCGACAGATCGGTGAAGTCGGAGGTCTTCATCGGACCTCGCTTGCGGAGTTCCGACAAGACGTGTCGTTTCAACGCCTTGTTCGCTTCGAGGAAGTCCATCAAACGCTTGTAGCCGACGGACCAGTACATCGCGGGGTAGCGGCGCATCATCACCTGGTGGAGCGGGTAGTCCATCGTCGGCACGAGCGAGGCCGCATGCGCCCAGAAGTGGAACAACGTCTTGTCCTCGTAGATCGCCTTATCGAGCTGGGCCTGCTTGTAGTGACCTACGCGGCTCCACGGGATCAGGTACTGGGGTTGTTCGACAACGCGGATGGGGTCGATCTGCAGGCACCCGATCTCCAATGCCACATCGACGATGCCCTTGGCGTTCGCCGGCAGCTTAGGGCCGGCAAGCCGTTGTTTCGTGATGGCGAACCGTCGGGCGAGCTCGAGAGGGATCTCGAGCGGTGCGGTGGGGCTCAGGACTTCGCGAGCATCCGGCGGAGAACCATCTGCAGGACTCCTCCGTTGCGGTAGTACTCGAGCTCGACCTCCGAGTCGATACGGCACTCGACCTCGAACGTCTTGTCGCCGTTGTCCCCGTGTGCGATCACGGTGAGATGTCCATGCGGGCGCAATCCTTCGGCGATCCCACCGATGTCGAATGTCTCGGTGCCGGTCAAGCCGATCGAGGCCGCGCTCTCGCCGGGCAGGTATTGCAGGGGCAACACCCCCATACCGACGAGGTTGCTGCGATGGATCCGTTCGTAGGTCTCGGCGATAACCGCGCGTACCCCCTGGAGCCGCGGTCCCTTGGCGGCCCAGTCCCGCGAGCTGCCCGACCCGTACTCCTTGCCGGCAAGCACCACGGTATGGATGCCCTCGGCCTCGTACTTCATGGCGGCATCGAAGATCGAAAGGTCTTCACCGTCGGGGAGGTGCTTCGTGAAGCCACCCTCTTTGGATGCGAGCTCGTTACGCAAGCGGATGCTTGCGAACGTTCCGCGCATCATCACTTCGTGGTTGCCTCGACGCGATCCGTAGCTGTTGAAGTCCTTCGGTTCCACACCGTGGTCGACGAGGTACTTGCCTGCTGGGGACGCAGGTGCGAAGGCTCCGGCAGGAGAGATGTGATCGGTCGTCACCGAGTCACCGACCTTGGCCAGCACCCTGGCACCGGTGATGTCTTCCAACGGGGGTGGGGTGTCACCCAACTCCATGAAGAACGGCGGTTCTCTGACGTATGTGGAGTCCGGGTCCCAGTCGTAGAGCTGTCCGGTCGGCGAGGGCAGGTCCTTCCAGTCTTGAGTTCCCTCGTAAACACGTGCGTACTCAGAGGTGAACATCTCGGAGCGCACCGCGGTCAGAGCTTCTTGGACATCCTCGGCCGACGGCCACAGGTCGCGGAGGAATACCTCGGTCCCGTTCTCGTCCGTGCCGAGCGGATCGGTGTCGAGATCGATGTTCGCGGTTCCGGCCAACGCGTACGCAACCACCAGCGGCGGGGATGCGAGGTAGCTGGCCTTCACCTGTGGGTGGATACGGCCCTCGAAGTTTCGGTTGCCAGACAGCACCGAGACGACCGCGAGGTCGCCCTCGTCCACCTGCGCCGCTACTTCATCGGGCAGGGGTCCTGAGTTGCCGATGCACGTCGTGCAGCCGTAACCAACGGTGTCGAAGCCAAGCTTGTCGAGATAGGGGACTAGGCCAGCTCCTTCCAGATAGCGCGTGACCACCCGTGAACCTGGCGCCAAAGATGTCTTCACCCAGGGCTTGCTCGACAGCCCTCGTTCTACGGCGTTCTTCGCCAGCAATGCTGCGGCCAGCATCACGGACGGGTTCGAAGTGTTCGTACAACTGGTGATCGCTGCGATCACCACCGACCCATCCTTCACATCGGCATCGGAGGGCCGCGGTTCGTAGACGTCGGTGAAGCTCTTCCACACGCCGCTCAAGGGAACTCGGTCCTGTGGTCTCCGTGGTCCGGCGAGACTCGGGACGACGGTGCTGAGATCGAGGTCGACCGTTTCGGTGAACACGGGATCCGGCGCATCATCGGTACGGAACATGCCCTGCTCTTTGGCGTAACGCTCGACGAGATCGATCTGGTCCTCGTCCCGCCCGGTCAAGCGCATGTACTTCAACGTTTGGTCGTCGATCGGCCACAGAGATGCGGTGGCACCGAACTCGGGCGACATGTTCGACAACGTGGCTCGGTCCGCTACCGCGAGGGATGACAGACCATGTCCGTAGAACTCCACGAACTTCCCGACCACACCATGCTTGCGCAGGATCTCGGTAACCGTCAAGACGAGGTCGGTTGCGGTCACTCCGGTGGGAAGCGAGCCAGTCATCCGGAAGCCAACGACCTTGGGGGTTAGCAATGGGATCGGTTGACCGAGCATCGCGGCCTCGGCTTCGATGCCACCGACGCCCCAACCAAGAACGCTCAAGCCGTTAACCATGGGTGTGTGCGAGTCCGTGCCGACCAGGGTGTCTGGGATGGCGACATCCTTGCCGTCGAGCTTCACCGTCTGAACCACCTTCGCAAGGTGCTCGAGGTTCACTTGATGGACGATCCCCATCCCAGGGGGAACGACGCTGAACCCGCGGAACGCCTGCTGTGCCCACCGCAGGAGCGAGTAGCGCTCGTGGTTGCGTTCGTACTCGCGTTCGACGTTGAACGCGAACGCCTTGTCGGTTCCGAATGCGTCCACCTGGACGGAGTGATCGATAACGAGGTCAACGGGAACCTGAGGGTCAACCTTGGCAGGGTCCCCGCCTTCGCGTTTCATCGCCGAGCGCATCGCGGCTAGGTCGACCACCGCCGGAACCCCCGTGAAGTCCTGCAGCAGCACGCGCGCGGGGGCGAACGAGAACTCACGGTCTTCGAGCTCGGCCTGGCCCCAAGATGCGAGGAACGCGACATCTTCCTCGCTAGCGTGAACGGTCTCCGATAGGCGGATCAGGTTCTCGAGTAGCACCTTCACCGTCAAAGGGATGCGCTCGGGGTTGGATGTGACGCTCGCCAAGGGGAAGTACTCGAGCGAGCCACCCCGTACGTCGATCGTCTTTCGTTCGGCTGTCGTCACCTGCCCATGATAGGCCGGAGGCGTGGTTCGGCTGGCCCTAGGAACTGGTCGTTCGAAGCGCGGTTTCCTCTGGAACGTCGCCCAACCGGCCGTCCCTGATACCGAAGATCCGGTCGACGTAGCGGAGCACCTCGGGGTTGTGCGTGGCCACCAAACAAGCCGTTCCTTCACTGCATGCGTTGCGCAGCGCGCGCATCACACCTCTTGCCCAGACGGAGTCCTGGTGCCCGGTCGGCTCGTCGGCGAGCAATAGAGCCGGAGCGCTGACTAGCGCCCGGGCCAGGGCTGCGCGCTGCTGTTCGCCGAGAGAGACCTCCGCGGGCAACCGGGTGGCAAGCTCGGTTAGACCAAGATCGCCGATCAGGGTCTCGACCCTTTCGCTCATGGCACCGCGGCCCCCATGACCCAAGCGACCGGGCAGCTCGATGTTCTCCCTGATCGTGAGTTCCTCGAGGAGGCCGAGGCTCTGTGGCACCACCGCCACCTGATCCCACGCGAGGTCGCGAGGTGACGAGATCGTGTCGATTCCCTTCCAGACGAACTTCCCCGAGTCGGGTTCCTCCCAGCCACAGAGAAGATTGAGCAGCGTGGTCTTTCCGCTTCCGGAAGGGCCAACGAGCGCGTAGAGCTCACCCGGCGGGATCGTGAGGCTTGCACTGACCAGCGCGTGCACCTGCTCGGGGCCGCGCGCGTAGCTCTTGGACAGGTCGAATACCTGAAGGACCGGTGGCTGGATGCTCATGGAGGGGTGATCCTTACGCCGTTCTCGTCGAACTCGAGGACCGCTCGCTGGTCGGGGAACATCCGCAGAGCTTCCGGAGGCAGCTGGATCCTGCCGCTCGCATCGATCACCGACAAGGATCGCTCCTGCTGCATCTCTGCCTCGACCGCACCATGGCGAAGCATCAAAGTCTTGTCCGCCTTCTTAACGACCTCGGGATCGTGCGTCGACATCACGATGGCGATGCCATCGCGAGCGAGCTCCTCGACAGTGGTCAACAACGCTTGTGCCGAGACGAGATCTAGTTCGGCGGTCGGCTCGTCGGCTTCGACGAGGACCGGGTCGCCGATGAATGCTTGCGCGAACGCGACCCTTTGCTGCTCGCCACCGGAGAGTTGATGCGGCCGGTGGCCCATGCGTTGGGTTAGCCCCAAACGTTCGAGGATCGAGTCCATCTTCGCTGCAGACCCCTCGCCCCGCAATCGGGCAGCATGTTCGAGTTGTTCGCGCACGGTCAGGTACGGGATCAGATTGTCCGACGGTCGTTGGAACACGTAACCGACGAAATGCCGGCGGAGCGCATGAAGGTCGCGTTGTCGCATCCCCGCGGTTTCCTTCCCGCCGATCGAAACGGACCCCGCCGTGGGACGGTCCAGACCGGCGAGGATCCGCAAGAGCGAAGATTTCCCGCTCCCGGACGGACCCACGACGGCAGTGACGCGGCCGGATGGGAAGCGTGCATCGATCCCTTTCAAGGCGTG
>JAXDJJ010000056.1:0-20305 GCA_034665745.1 Actinomycetota bacterium
CGGTCTGCGCGGCAGGAGAACTGTCCGGGAACAGATAGTCGTCGTCACCTGCACCACCGGTCAACGCGTCGGTTCCCGCGCCTCCGGTGAGATCGTCGTCGTTCGCGTTTCCGACCAAGGCGTCATCGCCGGCGGCTCCATCGAGGACGTCGTTGCCACCGTTGCCGGTCAGCGTGTTGGCATTGCCATCCCCGGTCAGGGTGTCGACCGCGCTGCCTCCGGTGACGTTCTCGACGGTCGAGGTGACGTCGTCGTTCTCGGACGACTCCCCGTCATCGGCCGTGGCCCCGACCGTGACCGTGACCGCACTGCTGCGTCCGCTGTAGGTGACCGTGTCGGTGTTCGCATCGCCGTTCAAGGTGTCGCCACCGTTGGACGCCGATCCCTGGTTGAAGCTGTCGTCCCCGCTGCCACCGTTCTCGGTGTCGGTCCCGTCTCCACCGTTCAACGTGTCGGCCCCGGCTCCACCGGTGATCGTGTTCGTCCCGTTGTCACCGGTCAGGGTGTCTGCCCCGGAGCCACCGGTGAGGTTCTCGAAGTCGCTCGTCGAGATGTCGTCCGTTCCGGCATCACCACTGGCTGCCGTGTCGCCTCCGATGTCGACGCTGACCCCGGTGCCGTCGGTTGCGTAGCTCAACGTGTCGGTGTTGGTGCCACCGGAGAGGACGTCTGATCCCGCCCCACCCTGGATGACGTCGTTGCCAGCACCTCCGGAGACCGTGTCGTTGTCCGCATCCCCGTTAAGGGTGTCGGCAAAAGCACTCCCGGTAAGAGTGTCGCTATCGGCTCCGCCATTTAGCGTGATGGCGGCTGGGAAAGTTGTCGAGTTGATCGTGTCGTTACCCGCATTCCCGTTAACCGTGAACTGATCGACGTTCTGGGGCGTTATGACAGTTGCTCCAACATCGATGGTTGTGGCACCGGGGGTGATCGTGTCGTTGCTGGTTGTCGCCAGAACGATCAGGTGGTCGCCGGCTCCGGACACGAGATCGACGCTGAAGGGGAGAGCCCCGAAACTGGTGGTTCCATCGATGGTGAAGACCTCGGAGCCGGTTGAGCCCGTGACATCGAACGAAGTGATGCCGCCAGGCAGGCTGTCATTGCAATCAGAGTTGTCCGTGTCGACGCTTGTGCCCGTCAGGGTGAAGCCCGTACCGCTCGTGCTCAGGGTGGCTGTTTCGTTCGCGCCGATCAGGATGGTGAGTACCGCGCCATTGGCAGTGCAAGTCGTGGCTGCGTGCGCTGGGGCGGCCCACAAGACGAGTAGTAGAGGGAGAAGTACGAGTACGCCGACCGTTTGAACGCGCCGGCCACGTGAATGACCGACGGTCGGGTGCACGTACCTCGTCACGGCCTACCTCCGAGGACCCCGCGTGGTCCGCATGGATCTGGATGTGTTTGTCGAGATTCGGGTGTCGCGCTTCACCCGAGGAACTGCTACTTCACATTCCAGACCTTGTAGGGACAATCCACAACCAAAAAGGTCGTCTATCTCCTAAGCACTTGTACGTAGGCCAAGCGGCGTGTGCGACCAAAGCTTGCTTTCCTTGCACCATCCGTTTACGAGTCTCTCGCCGGGCGACGGTGTTGATCTCCTAGAGGAGCGAAGCGGCTCCCTCGTCGAGCCAGAACACAACATCTGTATGTTGCGCTAGCAACCGCGCGGGGCACTTCTCGATCTCCTCATCACCTTTCAGCACTCTGACGACCGCTTCTGCTTTCGCGGTGCCGGTCACGAGCACCCTGATCGCCTTCGCTCCCAACATCGCTTGCGGGGTCAAGGTCAAGCCCCCAAGTCCATCAGGACGCTTGACCGCCGCGCAGTAATCCGCAACCTCGAGCGCCGGCGAGTACGGATAGAGAGCGCCGACATGACAGTCGGCCCCCATCCCAAGCAGCAACAGGTCGATCCCATCGGCAACGAACGGTGCGATGGCATCGTGATAGCGAGCGGCCCCGATGTCGGGATCGAGCTCGCCCTCCATGCGATGGACCCTCGCCGTTGACGCGCCCAAGAAGAGTTCGGCCGCCATCTTGAAGTTGCTCGCGTCGTCGTTGTGCGGAACGCAGCGTTCGTCGGAGAAGAAGACGTCAAGACCGTCCCACTTCGAGGGATCGAGGTGTCCATAGATCTTGGCAGCGGTGGTTCCGCCGGTGATCACGACAGTGCCCGACCCGGGAAGCTCGGACGTGATGAGTCCCGCGATAGACGAGGGGAACCCCGATGCGGAGAAGGTTTCGACGCGTGGAGTCAACGCTTCCTCGGGTCGCGCCACTCACGACCATCCCTTCGGATCAGCTCGTCCGCCGACCTCGGCCCCCAGTCGGAGCTCGGGTATGAGCCTGGGCGACCGCCGCCGCGCCAGAAGTCGAGGATCGGATCGACTATCTCCCACGCCTGCTCGATCTCGTCCGATCGGGTGAATAGCGTGGCCTCGCCGGTCATCGCATCCATCAGCAAGCGCTCGTAAGCCTCGGGGCTACCGGATCCGAAGTCGGCTTCGTAATCGAAGTCCATGTCTACGGTGGCGACGTTCACCTCCGGGCCCGGGACCTTCGTGCCGAACGTTAGGGAGATCCCTTCCTCGGGCTGAACCCTGATCACGAGGACGTTCGGGTCGATCTCCTCGACCGCCGTCTTCGAGAACAACAGATGCGGGACCGCTTGGAAGTGGATCGCGATCTCGGTTGCCTTCGCGGGGAGCTTCTTGCCGGTTCGCAGATAGAAGGGAACACCGGCCCATCTCCAGTTCTCGATGAGCAGTTTCATCGCGACAAAGGTTTCGGTAGACGAATCCGGATCGACGTCGGCCTCGTCTCGATAGCCCTCGTACTGCCCGCGTGCAACAACCACCTCACAGTCGGCCTGGGTCCACCTACGGACGGCTTTCAGGACCTGAACCTTCTCGTTCCTGATCGAATCCGCGTCCCATGCGACGGGTGGTTCCATCGCGACCAGAGACAACAACTGCAACAGGTGGTTCTGGCCGACGTCGCGTAGCGCGCCTGTTTGTTCGTAGAACCCCCCTCGATCGCCGACGCCGATGTCCTCCGCAACGGTGATCTGAACGTGATCGACGTAGCGACGGTTCCACACGGGTTCGAAGATCGCGTTGGCGAACCGGAACACCAGTAGGTTCTGCACCGTTTCTTTGCCGAGGTAATGGTCGATGCGGAAGATCTGGTCTTCCGAGAAGTACGACGACAACGTCGCGTTGAGCTGGCGAGCAGACTCGAGATCACTGCCGAACGGTTTCTCGACAACGAGTCGTTGCCATCCCCCGGAGTCGAGCAGTCCGCTTTTGCCGAGCCCTTCCGCGATCGGGGCGAAGAACTTCGGATGGGTTGCGAGGTACCAGAGCCGATTGCCTTTCGTGCCGCGCTCGTTATCGACGGCCTCGAGCTTCGCTCCAAGCTCGGCCCAGAGCTCGTCCTTAGTTACGTCCCCGGGGACATAGTGGATGTCGGCGGCGAAGTCGTCCCAGTCGTCACCGGGCGAGATACGGGAGTGCTCGTCGATGGCCGCCCGCATCTCCTCGGCGAAGTCCTCATACGTGCTGCGGGAGGTACCCACGATCGAGGTCTGTTTCGGCGTCAGCCCCTCCTCTTGAAGGTTATGGAGGGCAGGGAGCAACTTCCGGCTGGTGAGATCTCCGGACGCGCCGAAGATGACGACGATGCAAGGATCGGGCTGCGAGCGCGTCACGCCCAGATTTCGTCGAGGAAGTCCGCGATCCGATCCGACAAGCGGTTTGGCGGGAAACGAAGCTCGAAGAATGAGTTGGCCTGGATCAACTCGGAGTTCGGCAGCTCTCGATGGAGAGCCTCTGCATCCGAGAATGGGTGGAGGAGGTCCCGCTGGTGCCCCGTGATCAACGCAGGAACGTCGATCTTCTCCCTGTCGTTGGGATGGGGGGCCAGACGCCCGGTTAGCAATCCATGGATGACGGCCGCGGACGGCACCGGATCCCTAGACAACGTATCCAGAAGGACATCCGAGTAGATCCATGCCCCCCGCGGGATCTTCCGGAGGAGAGACGCGACGCTCTGGAACACGCCTGCTGCTTGCGAGTACGCGATCACCAGCGGAAGGAAGATCAATGCCGCGGCCGGCGCAGCTCGTTCGAGGACAGGCATCTCGACGAACAGTCCCCTGCAACGTTCCGGCGCGTGTGCGGCGACCTCGAGCGTCACGTTCGCGCCGAGCGAGGTCCCTCCGATGACGGCTTCAGGGATGTCGAGGTGGTCGAGCAGCCCGATCACTTGATTGCCGAAGAGTTCCATCGAGTAGTACCGAGAGTGCTTGGGATTGTCCGACTCGCCATGCCCCAGAAGGTCGATGAGGATCACGCGATTGCCGCGGTCCGCCAGAGCATCGGCCAGCGGGTAGTGATGGGTCCGCGGGAGGAGCAACCCGTGGATGAGGACTATGGGCCGGTCAGCTGCCCCTTGTCGCCTTCCACGTTGCTCGAACGCGATCTTGAATCCGTCGTAGCCGAACGTGGGCATCTTTCAAGTTTACGGCGGGAATGCTGATCTTCGGGATCGACAGTTTCAACGAAGCGGCCGCCTCGGTGCCAAGCTTCTCGATGGTTTCGGAGCGCCATCCGACGAACTGCAACATCATCGCGATGACCAGCATCAATGCGCCGGCGCCAACCCAACGGAGTGCGTCCATGGGGATGATCCTCGTCGTGCTCAGCGCCGCGAGTCGTGGCGACGCGTCATCGAGAGGGATCCCACCGAGCGGCAGCGAGTACGGGAGACGCTCTTTGTAGGTGCCCCACTTGAAAGGCTCTGTTCCGGGAAGGCTGGGAAGGCCCGCTTGGCCCGGCAGGGAGATGCCGCCGAACGACAGGCCGCCGCTCGAGAACGCACGTGCCGTGTCCTTGACGTCACGTGTCGAAGCAGCACCGTCATGTCCGTAGATCCGGGGGTCTCCACCGCCGAATGACCCACGTCCACCACCACCGCTATTCACGACGCCACCGTCCCCGCCGCCGCTGCTTCCCCCGGAGGTGGGAGGAGGCTGGATCGTGAGGGTGGTGACTCCACTCGGCGCCGATGCGTGACCGTTGGACGATTCCGGGCTGGACCGCAGCGCTGAAACGCGGAACTGGTACGTGCCGGGCTGCAGGTTCGCGCTGTAGCTCGTGCCGGTGACTTCGGTCGCCGTGGTCCACGTACCGCCGTTGGCGACTTCGATGCGGTAACCGAGAATGTCTGGCTCCGGGTTTGCGGACCATGACAACGAGATCGTCTCGTCCTGCACGTATCCGTCGAAGTTGCTCGGGGTCTGGGGCGCGTTGTCGACCATGACGTTGACCTTGGCGGTGTCGGTTGCTCCACCATTAGCGGCGAGCTCGACGCGCACCTGGTACCACCCGTTACGGGCGATGCCGCCTCCGAACGAGTTCGTGTCCCAGCTGTAGCCGACATCGACGTTCTGACGAAGGTTGGAAGGCTCGGCACTGGCGACGAGGGTGTCTTCGATGAAGAGCTTGATGGTCTTCACGCCGGCTGTCGCGGAACCGTTTCCACCCACGCTCACTGAGCCGGTAAGGACCTGGCCGTCGTTCGGACTGGTCACCTTCGCAGTGGCGCCGGTCTGCGCGAACGCGGGGGCCGCGAGCACAACGACGAACAACGCAGTCAAGACAGAGGCGAGCTTCTTCACGAGCGACTCCTGATGGCGGCCTGTGCCACCGTGTCGGTCGAGTCGATCAGCTCGGCGCGCACGATGATGCGGTACGCCGCGCTTCCTTCAGGGTGACAAGACGTAAGAGTGAGGAAGTAACCGCCTTCCTCGTACTTGGTCAAAGGAGTCGCGTCGGTGGGCGATACGACCCACGGCCTCGACGTCACTTCATAGGTGTGCTTACCGATCGGAGTTGTCAGAACGATCTTGTCCCCCGGCTTGAGGTCGTCCATCCGGTTGAAGGGACGGCCGTACGTCGTGCGGTGACCGGCGATCGCAACATTTCCCTGTTCGCCCGGCAGTGCAGTCTTCGGGTAGTGCCCGGCCCCCGCACGCAGAGCGGCGGGTGTCGTCCCCTCGACGACAACGACGTCTAGGTCGATCGCAGGGATCTCCAAACGAGTGAGGGCCTTGCCGATCTTGACGTCGCCGGCGCGGTAGGTGTCCGCGCTGGTGGACAGAGAAAGGTCGGCTCTGAGGCTGGTCTGGATCCGTCCGGCCCAGAGGTCCGTTACGAAGGGATACGCGATCAAAGCTGCCCCGCCGAGGGCGAAGACCAGCGCAAGAGCCGTGAGGCTCCTACGCAAGGTCTTCGCCGACGGTCGAGACAGCTTCATCACAATCCTTATCGGTGAAGAACTAATACCGCTTGACTACGCCGTGACCTTGCGACGGAGAACCAAGACCAGGCCTGCGCCGAGGATCAATGCAAGGGCCGGGATGGTCAGGTCGGTGCCACCCGTGTAGGCAAGAGCCTGGGGCGGAGCCTTCTTGACGATCGGAGCGGCAGGCTTGACGACGTCGCCCTTGACCGCTGCGGTCGAGCGAGCGAGTGCCAGGCGAACGCCACCGTTGACGCCCTTGAGTGCGTGGATGCTGACAGCGTCTGCGGCAGCTGCTGCAGAGTTGCCGTTCTCCTCGATGGTCGAGTCGGCAGCGACGATGGTCGTCTCGGCCGGGGTACCTGCGAGGACCGTAACGGTCTGTCCAGGAGCGATGGACTGCTCGACGTAGGTCGGCTCTGGCTGGGTTATGTCACGCACCTTGATGGTGACGATCGCAGCCGAAGCAGCACCTGCAGCAGAGGCCGTGCCCTCGTTCAGGCTGGCGCTTGCACGGGAGGTGCCGACCTCGATGATGACGAGACCGTTCTTCAGTGGGTCGGACGTGGCCGAGATCGCCGTGCCGTCAACCCGAGCCTCCGGGATACCGACGAGGCCGATCAGTGCACCGGCGGAAGCGGAGTCAACCGTGATGACGCCGTTCTTGTTGGTGATCGAGGAGGTCGAGGGGCCGAGGTCGATCGCAAGCGCCTCGGTCTCGGCAAGGTCGGTGACCAAACCAACGACGTTGTCCACTGCGTCGTGAACGACGTCCGGAGTCAGGTCGAGGACTGGGCTAAGAGCGGCGGTGAGGTCGTTGACGAGAGGCTTGACCGGAAGTGCGTCAAGGACGGTGCCAACGGGAAGCGTGATGCCTAGGTGAGCGACCTTGCCGGTGCTCCGCGTGTAAGCGACGCCGTTCGTCTGACCGGACTTCGACGATCCACACGCAAGGCCAAGGTCAACAACGGATGCGAGTGGCTCGGGAAGAGCACCTGCGCACTTAAGAACATCGGTGCCGGGAAGACCCGGGAACCGCGACTTGACCGTCGAGGCCTCGTTGCAGGGAACGTTGTCGGGGTCTGCCTGGCTACCCAGAAGGGTGCACTGACCGGCACCGACGCCGATCGAAGAAGGGGTGGAATCTGCGCGCGACAGAGCGACGCCGAGGGATACGCCCTGGTCGCCGATGGCGAGCTCGAGAGCACGTGCCTCACCCGAAAGGGCAAAGGTCGTGTGTGCCTTGCTGGCCGTTTTGGCGCCAGCGGGGATCGCCATAGCAAAAACCGCGGCGACTGCTGCAAAGACTGCGATGCCTCGTCTCATCCATATCCTCCTCGTTCGGCTACACCGCGACGCGGGGTAACTACTGCTTGTAGTGGGATGGGGTTAACCGCAGGGCTCCCAGTTCCTGCGGACCAGCTGGAAATCTATACAAGGTCTGTCCGTTTTGCAACCCTAAGTGACTATCCAACCACTCTGAGTGTTTAGTCCGAAAGGCCCATAGACGTCCCCCGGACGTACTAGTCCTATCCGGGGCACAACGGACATGGCCTTAAAGGCTCAGGCAGGGAAGTTTTTCTGTGTCTCGGACAGAGGTGGAGCTACTCGTCCAGGGGGGCAGCGCCGTCGAGCTGCTGGATCAGGTCCCTCTTCACGACCTTGCCGGTTGCGTTCCGGGGCAGCTCGTCGAGGACCTCGATCCTCTTGGGAACCTTGTAGGAGGCAAGCTCTGCCTTGCAGGTCTTGGCGATGAGATCGACATCGGCCGTGCCCACCACGAACGCTGCGAGAACCTCTCCATATTCCTCGTCCTGGACCCCGAGCACCGTTACCTCGTTGACCCCGTCGACCGACTCGATGATCTGCTCGACCTCGATCGGGTACACGTTCTCGCCACCCACGACGACCATGTCATCGGTGCGGGACTCGACGAAGAGATAGCCATCGTCATCGAGCTTGCCGAAGTCCCCGATCGCCATGTAGCCCTCGCGCTCGTCTTTCGTCTCGCCCGATGTGTAGCCCTCGAACAGGATGCTCGACTTGACGAAGAGCTCGCCGGTCTCGTTCGTGCCGAGCCTGTGACCTTCTTTCGAGAACACCGCGACATCGATGCCTTCAACCGGCTGACCGACCGTTTTCGGTTTCGACTTCATGTCATCCGGTGTAGCGATCGCGACCCAACCGATCTCTGTTGAGCCATAGAGGTCGTAGATGACATCACCGAACAATTTCGATGCCGCCTTACGAAGGTCGTCGGACAGAACCGAACCACTCGCCATCACGATCCGAAGACTCGATAGGTCGTAGCGACTCTTCACACTGTCATCGAGAGAAACGATTCGCCGCAACATCACCGGAACGAACGACGCGGCGGTCGCCTTGTATTTCTCGATCCATTCCAGCGAGGCTTCGGGGTCGAACTTCTCGGGCAACACCAAGGTCGCGCCGAGAGCTGCACCGAAAGTGAAGGTTGCTAGCCCGAACGAATGGAACATGGGGGCCGGGCAGAAGATGACATCGTCTCTTCTATAGGGAACGCGGGCGATGAGATTCGCCAAAGTCCCCAACCCGGCAGCCGATGCATTGCGCGCGGCCCCCTTGGGTGTGCCGGTCGTGCCCGACGTGTGTATGACGATCTTGGCGGCACCCGTGTTGCGGGCGAATGGGGCGGGCGGGTTGGAGGAGGCTTCGCCGAGCAACTCTTCGTAGTCGAGCGATCCATCGAGTGCCTGCGACTGATCCCCGACCGCGACGAGCTCGATATCTCCCTGGATGACCTTCTCTATCTGTTCCGCGTGTTTCGTGTCGTAAACGAGCACCTTGGGGGCCGATTGCTTCAGAGTGGCGGCTAGCTCTTTCGGCTTCGCCCAGGTGTTGAGGGGGCAGGCGATGATCCCGAGCTTCTGGGCCCCCAGAGCGACCTCGACGATCTCCCTCCCGTTGCGCAAGACCATCGCGACACGATCGTTGCCTCGCAGTCCAAGGTTCTCGAGCATGTGTGCAGCCCGGTTGGCGCGCTGGTCCAGCTCCTTCCACGACAGGGTGCCCTGTCGATCGTGGAGCGCCGGCTTGTCGCCAAGCACGACACTGTGCATCTTCGAAACGATCCCGAGCGACGGTCCACGCCCAAGCAGCCAGGGCATGGCTCGTGCGATAGCTAGGGGAGCCTTCGGGTCCATCGCTCCGGCGTCGCGCAAACGCTTCAGGGTCTTGGGATGCGCTATCTCGGCAATCTGTTTGAGACCGTCCCATGCGCCGCTCATGACCCGAGAGGGTAACCGTAGAGCCGATGCCCTTAAAGTCAGCCGATGTCCCGTAGCGACGTGTACATGACCGAGGAAGAGATCGCGTCCTTCCTCGCCGAGCCGCGTACCGCCGTCCTTTCCACGCTCGAGAAGGACGGCTCACCTCATGCAGCTGCGATGTGGTTCGTGGTCGAGGATGACGAGGTTCTGATGTGGACCTACGCGAAGAGCCAGAAGGCAGTGAATCTCAGACGGGATCCGCGGTGCGCGCTACATGCCGAGGATGGACTCGCCTACAGCGAATTGCGTGGGGTCTTGATCCAGGGGAGAGCGAGGCTGGTCGAAGAACTCGGGGACATCGTTGCCATCGGCAAGGCCCTTTATGACCGCTACACATTGCCGGTCACGGGGCTTCCGGTCGATCAAGGCCCTATCGTCGAGGTCGAGCGGCAGGCGACGAAGCGCGTGGGCATCGCCGTACCCATGACCCAGATGGCTTCGTGGGACCACCGCAAGCTGGGGAACTGAATAGGAACCCATATATAGGAGGCTCTAGATATGCAGACGAACAAGCTCGGCTCCGAGGGCCCGGACATCTCCGTTATCGGCTACGGGTCATGGGAGGCTGGAGGCTCTGGGTGGGGCCCGAACCCCGCCGACGAACAGGTGGTCGAAGCCATCCACGCGGGCATCAGGGCGGGGGTCAACTGGGTCGACACGGCCGAGATCTATGGGCGGGGCCGGTCCGAGGAACTGGTCGGCCAAGCTCTGCAAGACCAACCCGACACCCTGGTGTTCACGAAGGTCGCTCCCGAAGGCCCGGGCACCGGCTTCCGTAAGGACCAGATCAGGGCTGCGATCGAAGCCAGCATGGCGCGCCTCGGTCGCGATCACATCGACCTCTTCCAACTGCACTGGCCTACGGACGACGTTCCTCTAGAAGAGACCTGGGAGGCGATGGCTGCCTTGAAAGAGGAAGGCCTAGCTCGCCACATCGGGGTCTCCAACTTTGACCGCGAGTTGATCGAGCGGTGCGAGAAGATCGCGCACGTCGATTCCTTGCAGCCTCATTTCTCGCTTCTGCACACGAAGGGCCGCGACGATCTCTTCCCGTTCTGCAAGAGCAACGGGACCGGGATCATCTGCTACGGACCTTTGGCGTACGGACTCTTAACCGGTGCGGTGACGGCGGAGACCGAGTTCAGCGAGGACGACTGGCGCAGCGGGAAGAACAAGATGCAGGGCTATTACGACCAGTTCTATGCGCCGGGGATATTCGAGCGACACCTCGAGGTCGTTGCCAGCCTCCGACCGATCGCCGACCGTCTGAACATCGGGTTGGCACAGCTTGCCCTTGCATGGATATTCCACCAAGCGGGCGTTAGCGGGGCCATCGCGGGGTCACGACAACCACACCACGTCGAGGAGAATGCGGCGGCGGGTTCGATCGTGCTCGACACGAAAGCACTCGAAGAGATCGATTCGATAATCGCGACCACGTAGGTCAGGCGCTTCGCTTAGTTCAGAAGGGGACCCTTGGACGTAGCTTGGTGGATGTACGTCGCATTCATCGCGTTCGTTATCGCGATGCTGTTGGTCGACCTCAAGTTGTTCCATACAGAGGAGCACGACCCGACAGTCAAAGAGTCGGCTACGTGGGTCGCCGTCTGGATAGGCCTTGCGGTGACGTTCGGTGTCAGCTTGTTGTTCTGGCACGCCGATGGTTCGCGCGCTGCGGGGGAGTACTTCGCGGGATACCTGATCGAGTACTCGCTGTCGGTAGACAACATGTTCGTCTTCGTTGTGATCTTCACGTACTTCAAGGTCCCGAGGGCCTACCAACATCAGGTGCTCTTCTACGGGATCTTGGGAGCGATGATCTTCCGAGGGATATTCATCGCCGCCGGAGCCGCGTTGATCCACAACTTCGAGTGGATCATCTATGTGTTCGGTGCATTCCTCATCTACACCGCCGTGAGGATCGCCCGCGGTGGCGCGGAGGACGTTCATCCCGAGAACAATCCGGTGCTCAAGTTCGCGCAGAAGAGGTTCCGAGCTACCAAGGACTACGAGGGGCAGAAGCTATTCACGATCAGGGATGGGGTTCGCATGGCGACACCTCTGTTCGTGGTGTTGCTGTTCATCGAGCTCACGGACATCCTGTTCGCTCTGGATTCCATCCCTGCGATCTTCGCGGTGACGAAGGACCCCTTCATCGTTCTGACTTCGAACGTGTTCGCGATCCTTGGCCTTCGTGCCGTCTATTTCTTGGTCGCGGGTGGCATGGATCGTTTGCACCTGCTGAAGTACGGGCTGGCCGTCATCCTTGGCTTCGTCGGCGTGAAGATGCTGGCCGAGGCGATCGACATCCACGTCCCGATCTGGCTCTCGCTTGTCGTGATCATCGGAGTGCTCGGGCTAACGGCCCTCCTCTCCTTCAAGATCCCTGCAGCCGAGCAGGTCGTGCTCGAAGACAAGATCGACGATCGGATCGACGAGAAGGACTAGGTCTAGCTCTCGCTCCGGTGGATCATCATCGAGGTCGCTTGCGCTATAGGCCGCACGACGATCTCGTCGATGTTCACGTGAGGGGGCCGCGTGACGACCCACGCGATGCAATCCGCGATGTCTTCCGCGGTTAGGGGATCCAGACCTTCGTAGGGCTTCTTCGCCTTCTCTTTGTCGCCATCGAAGCGGACGATCGAGAACTCGGTCTCGACGAGGCCCGGATTCACTTGGGTGACACGGATCGGCTTCCCGAGCAGTTCCTTACGCAACGTTTCGGTGATCGCCGTGACCGCGTATTTGGAGGACGTGTATCCACCCCCGCCGGGGTAGGTCTCGATGGCAGCGGTCGAGCCGAGGTTCACGATGTGTCCGTTGCCCGACGCCTCGATCTTGGCGAGTAGCCCTTGCGTCATCCGGACCAGGCCCATGACGTTGGTCTCCCACATCACCCGGATGCGGTCTTCTTCCATCTCTGCCAAGGGTCCGATCCCGGATGCAAGTCCGGCGTTGTTCACGAGGACGTCGACGTTGTCGATCGCGTCGCAGAACCGTTGGACAGATCCTTGATCGGTGACATCGAGTTCGAGAGCACGGCCCCCGCAGCGCTCGGCGACCTCGTTCAGCTCGTCGATGCGACGGGCGCCGAGGACGAGCGAGAAACCTTCGCCGGCAAGACGCAGCGCCGTGGCTGCGCCGATGCCTGCAGAGGCACCGGTCACAACCGCGGTTCGGCCTTTCGCCGTATCCATGACAACATCGTTTCATGAACGTGGCCATGAAAAGGAAAGTTGCGATACTCGGCGCCCCCCTCGACCTGGGGGCCGCGCGCCGCGGCGTTGACATGGGTCCGAGCGCGATCCGGTACGCCGGACTCGAAGAGCATCTCGAGGGCCTAGGTCTCGAGGTCACCGATCTCGGCAACGTAACGGCTGAACTTGCCGAGATCGCACAGGTGAGCGACAAGCATGCTCGGTATCTTCCTGAGATCCTCGCCGCGTGTTCTCAGATCGCTATGCGCGTTCGGGACATCGCCGGTGACCAGATGCCCATCCTTCTCGGCGGCGACCACTCGATCGCGATGGGCACCCTTGCAGGATTGTTCGCTGCTCATGGTCAAGGCGGTGTCATGTGGGTCGATGCGCACGGAGACCTGAACCGTCCGGAAACGTCGCCATCGGGGAACGTTCACGGGATGCCCTTGGCTGCGGCCCTGGGTGCATGCGGATTCATGTTGGACGGGTTCGGTGGTCCTCCGTGGGTCGACCCGTCGCGCGTTGCTCTCGTCGGCATCCGCTCGCTCGATCCGGGTGAGAAGGAACTCGTCAAGGACCTCGGTCTCGCCGTCTTCACTATCGCCGATATCGATCGCAGAGGCGTGCCCGAGGTCATGCGTGAAGCGATCGATGTCGTGCGGGGGCCGAACTTCGTCCACCTGTCCTTGGATGTCGACGTATGTGACCCCGAGATCGCACCCGGGGTGGGGACTCCGGTGCGTGGCGGCCTCTCCTATCGGGAAGCGCACCTTGCGATGGAACTGATCGCGGAAGCCGAGATCCTCACGTCTCTCGAAGTGGTCGAGGTCAACCCCGTGCTCGACCATGCTGACGAGACCGGCATCCTTGCGGTCGAGCTGGTCGCCAGCGCGCTCGGCTCTCGCATCCTCTAGATCTCGTTCAGCACGCGGCCTTCCATACCTCCGGCAACCGTGATCACTTGACCGGTGACGTGACCCGAGACCGAGTCCGAGGCCAGCGACACGATCACGCTTGCGACATCTTCGGACTCGCCCAACTTGGTGAGGGCCATCGTCCGCGTGATGCGTGGGGCGATGGTCGGATCGGCTAGGGCATCTCGAGTCATCTCGGTCTTCGTCCAGCCCGGACAAACGACATTCACGCGGCCCCTTGGAGCGACGCGCACTATCTCGTTCTTGAGACTGAGTAGGAGGCCACTCGCAAGAGCGCCTTTTGCGGCCGCATAGTCGGCGTGTCCCGCTTCACCGAACAGGCCCGCTGTCGAAGAGACGATGACGATGTTGCCCTCGCCTGTCGTAGCGACGTGGCGAAGGAACGACCGACACGACAGGTACACGCTCTCTAGGTTCGCCGCGATCGTGGATCGCCATCGAGTCAACGACATCTCCCAAACGGGTTCGTCAGCCTCGGGCCACTGACCCGCGTTGGCGACGAGCACATCCACCCGGCCAAGCCCGTCTAGGGCACTAGGCACGAGCGCATCTGCTTCGCTCTCGTTGGTGAGATCTGCCCGGACCGCAACTCCCGAGACCTCCTTTGCCAGAGCCAGGGCTCGTTCTTCGCTCGACCGGTAATGGACCGCAACCAGAGCACCCTCGGCAGCGAACGCCCGCACCACGGCCGACCCGATGCCTCCGGCGCCACCGGTGACGATGACGCCCTTCGAGCGGAGCCCCGTTTCCATGAGCCGAACATAGTGGGTCTCGCTGTACCTTCCTCACATGAAAGACGTCGGCATCGTTGGGATGCCTTATTCCGGCAAGTCCACCCTGTTCACCGCGTTGACACGCAGCGGTGGCGCTGGCGGCCGGTCGAACCAGGCTGTGGTCGAGGTCCCAGATCCGCGTCTCGACGTGCTGACCGACCTGGAGAAGTCCAAGAAGACCGTTGCAGCGAAGGTGCGGTTCGTAGATGTTCCCGGCGGTCTCACCGCCCAGGGGATAGCCGAGTTCCGTCAGACCGATGCCCTCTGCATGGTTGTCCGAGCGTTCGGGCCCGACGCCGATCCGCCAGCCGAGCTGTCGTCGCTAGAGGCCGAGATGATCCTTGCCGACATGGCGAACATCGAGAGCGGGCTCGAGAAGGGCAAGAAGAAGCTGCGGGGCGACAAGGGGGCGCAGGCCGAGATCGACGTCCTCGAGCTTGCCCACAAAACCCTCGAGTCGGAGCAACCTCTCAGCGCTGCTGGGTTGGACGACGAACAGCAGAAGGTCCTCCGGGGGTTTGCACCGCTGACCCTGAAGCCCTGGATAGTCGTAGCGAACGTGGAAGAGGGTGCCGGGGTTCCCGACGGCCTTCCGGACGATGCGATCGCGATCAGCGCATCACTCGAGGCTGAGGTCGCGGGCATGGAAGCGGCCGAAGCCGCCGAGTTGCTCCAGGGGTTCGGCGTCGAAGAGCCGGGCCTCGACCGGGCGATCGCAGCCTGTTACCGCGCGCTTGACCTCATCACTTTCTTGACCACCGGCGAGGACGAGACGCGCGCGTGGGAGGTACGACGTGGCGCGAAGGCCCCCGAAGCTGCGGGCGTGATCCACACGGACCTCGAGCGCGGATTCATCCGCGCCGAAGTAGTTGGGTACGACGCCGTTGTAGAAGCCGGTGGCTGGGACAAGGCAAAGGCATCCGGTGCCCTACGCGTTGAAGGCAAGGACTACGTCGTCCAAGAAGGCGACATCCTGAACATCCGCTTCGCGGTCTAGCTCTAGTCCTGGCCTGGGTGCACGTCCGTCTCGGACTCGTGCCACACAGGTGAGTCGCCGGCGGTTTCCACGTTGAAGCCCATCTCGTAGACGAGCGAACCACCGTAGAGAGCTCCGAACGAGACCATCCCCGCGATAACCACGGACAGCACCATGATCGGCACAGCCGTGTACATGTCGTTGTTGCTGTTCCATCGCATGAGAATGTCGACGGCGACCAGCACGGTCGTCGTGAGCATCACTGCCATGTGCCAGTTCGCCGTGCGCCACGCCTGCGTGTGCGCTTCGGTGGACTTCCACCAGTCCCAGAAGCCGGTAAGGGCGGTTGGTACCGACACGATCAACCCTGCGATGAACAGGAAGGTCCCCGCGCGCCACAGATCGTGACTCAGGTCATGTCCCGACTGCATCAGGTTCATCGACCCGTCTGAGTTCGACAAGGCCATAGCGTCGTCCTTCAAGAGCCAGGACAGGACGTCGAACGTCGCGCCCAGGATGTAG
This sequence comes from Actinomycetota bacterium, assembly GCA_034665745.1. GTDB lineage: Bacteria > Actinomycetota > CADDZG01 > CADDZG01 > WHSQ01 > JAXDJJ01. Next base: position 16,015 of record JAXDJJ010000056.1, read on the forward strand.
GCCGCGATCGGGATGTCAGTGAGTGGGGGATGGAACGGCTTGCCTGCGAACCCGCGCAGGCCCTTGAACTTCCGGCCCTTCAAGGTCAGCGACGGTTTGATCGAGAACAGCTTGGTCACAAGTCCCTCCCAGGTCTGAGTACCGAAACCGTTTCTACCTCAGACCAGTGCCGCGGCACCCGAGCGTCGCGGATCGAAGGCCGCATCGACCTTTCCATCTGCATCGACCGAAGCTGCTTGCACGGCCCCGAAGTACATATGGATCTCGTCGTAATGGCGCGGTGTGTAACCAAGGTCGCCGCCAGGCAATCCCAGCTCGTAGCAGAGGAGTTCACCGTCGCGCCGGGGATCGAGGTGCGCGCGCGGTGCGGCAACAGCTTCGGCTAACGAGTCTCCGTCGACCGCTATCCGCAGGAACGTCTGGACGATGGCGCTGACGATGCGATCGGCCCCCGGCGAACCGAGCGCAACCGTCTTACCGGGCCCCGACGCGATCGTGGGGGACATGTTGGAGTGACAGCGCGACCCTGGAGGCAAGCGATGGACGCCGAGAGGGTTGAGCTCCTCCTCGCCCAGGGTGTTGTTCAACAACATCCCGTGTATGACCAGGCCTGACCCGTAGCCATTAGAGGCAGTTATAGAGCAGGCGTAACCATCCGCGTCGGCAGCAGAGGCATGCGTCGTGGATGGTGAACGCATCGACTTCGCCCTGAGATTCTCGAGAGCCTCCTCGAACGCTCCTGCGATCGCTCCGGGATCTTGGTAGCGCTCAAGCCGGTAGCCCACCGCCGCGCGTTGAGCTTCAACGATCGCGCGCAACCGCTCGAGAGGGTCATCGAACCTCGCTCCGTCGAGCAACGCCAACATGTGTACCAAGACGGCACCGCCGACGGATGGTGGCGGGTTGGACTCGATGGTCCAACCGAACGCGTTCGTGGAAACGGGGGCGCGCACCTCGGCCCTGTACTGCGAAAGGTCATCCAGGGTGATGAAGCCGTCGCCGTCTCCGATCTCGTCCGTGATCTGGCGTGCCAAGGAACCCGTGTAGAACGCTTCGGGCCCTTCGTTGGCAACCGTTTCGAGAGCCTCTGCGAGATCGGGCTGGGGCATGAGTGCCCCTTCGATCAGGGGCTGGCCGTGTTCGTCGGAGAACAGTTCGCGCGCGCTCTTGAACTTCGACCAGATCGCTTCCCACGTGACGGACAGGTAATAAGCGGACGTCTTGGGGAACGGAACCCCGTCGCGCGCTGCCTTGATCGCATCCTCGAAAAGGGCGGGCCATTCGATCTTGCCGTGTCGCTCCCACGCAGTGCGTGCCGCGGCAAGGATCCCTGGGACTCCCACCGAGCCGGCACCGATACCGGTGTACATCCCGTTCGAGTAGTCGAGGAAGATGCGCTCGATACCTTGCCCTGGGGTCGATGGGACGGTCAGAGGCATCGTGTTGTTGCCGTCGACGACCTCGACCTTGCCTTCGGGGGTTCGTACCGCGATGAATCCCGAGCCACCTATCGAAACGAAGAACGGCTCTGCGACCCACGCCATGATGCAGGACGCGATACATGCATCGACCGCGTTGCCACCCTGGCGAGCAACGTTGGCGCCCGCCTCGGCCCCCAGCTTGTTCCCTGCCGCTATCCCAAGCCTCGCATCCACGCGATTCAGGTTAACCGTGACCTAACCGGCCGAGTCCTAGACTCCTCCGGCCATGACCAGCGACCGAGATGTCTACCGGATACGAGACAGCATCGATACGTTCGCTGCCGCCGACTCGGTCATGCGACGGGTGCTCGATCCGTACACGTGGACCGAGTGGCAATCAGAGATCAAGCGCGTAAAGGGCCCTTCTAGGATCGCGCAGGGTGATCAGGTCACGGGTGATGCAGAACTCGTTGGGTTCAAGGTTCAAGGCAAGAGCGACGCGAAGACCGTGAACGATGCGTTGTTCGTCGAGGACGTGATCGTCGGCGTACGCATGGTGGTGACGTATGAAGTGACGCCGAACGAGCAAGGTGCGCGGATCACCCGGACCCTCGAAGCAGATCTTCCAGCGGGTGTTGCCGGAGGCGTTCTATCGATCCTGTTGCGCGCCAAGCTGCGCCGGATGCAGAAGAAGTTGTTGCAGGACCTGAAAGATCAGGCGGAAGCGGACGCCTGAACCATCTCGGCCATCGAGTCCATGAGGTCTCGGAGGCTCACGATCCCGATCGGGTCGTCCATGTCCATAACAAGAAGGTGACGGAAACCGCCATCGGTCATCGTCTTGATGGCCTTGAGAAGGTCCCAACCAGACTCACCACTTACGACCTCGCGCGTCATGACATCGGCGACGGCTGTGTCATCGATGTTCTGTTCGCGAGCGATCGCATGGAGCAGGTCGCGCTCGGTGATGATGCCTGCAACCTTCTCGTTCTCGATGGCGACCGCACATCCGACCCCACGTTCCGACATGACCTGAGCCGCACGACGAAGAGAGCTCTTCGGCTCGATCGTGAGCAGGTGGCGAACGGCGACGTCTCTTAGGAGTTTCATGAGGCCGTCATATTGGCCTACCTGCCCAGGGTGGGCAAGTCCCCATCGGCGGGTAGCGTGGGGCCCATGATCCTCGGTGCCCACGTTCCCGGTGACGATCCACTAGGCGAGGCCAAGTCCGTTGGCGCACAGTGCCTCCAGATGTTCGTGGGGCCTCCCCAGTCGTGGAAGAAGCCGCCCCCGCGCGACGACGCACCGGTTCTGAAGAAGTCGAAAGTGCCCATCTATGTGCACGCGCCCTACCTGATCAACGTCGCGTCACCGAACAATCGGATCCGCATCCCTTCTCGCAAGATTCTCGCGAACACGGTCGAGATGGCTGCGACCGTAGGGGCAGCTGGCGTCATCGTCCACGCCGGCCATGCCGAGGACGGGATCGATAAGGGCTTCATCCGTTGGTACAAGGTCTTCGAAGAATCCGAGTTCGAGGTGCCCGTGCTGATCGAGAACACCGCCGGAGGCGAGAACGCGATGGGTCGTCACGTTGACGTCTTGGCGAAGCTCTGGAAGCAACTAGACGGCTTCGATGTTGGGTTCTGCTTCGATACCTGTCACGCCCATGCTGCGGGCGAAGACCTTGTCGACGTTGTCGACCGGGTGTTGCAAGCGACCGGTCGGATCGACCTGGTGCACGCGAACAGCTCTCGCGATGCAGCGGGTTCGGGCGCCGATCGCCACGCGAACTTCGAAGAGGGAAAGATAGATGTCGAAGCGATAGCTGCGATGGTCAAAGCCTCGGGGGCACCCGCCGTTATCTGTGAGACGCCGTGGCCGGGGATCGGCGACGACATCACGTGGCTGAAGGACCGGATCTAGCTCGAGAGACTTTCCTTCAGGGCATCCACGTGGCCTTTGACCTTGACCCCGTAGATCGCCTGCTCGATGTTTCCGTCGGCTCCGATAACGAACGTAGAGCGTTTGATCTTGATGGGGATGCCTTCCCACTCACCAGACTTATCCGCCACTGCACCGTACGCGGCCGCAGTCTCGAGGTCCTGATCGATCAGCAACGGGAAACTCAACGAGTACTTCTGGGCGAACTTCTGATGGGATGCGGCTCCCTGCGGACTCACGCCCAGGATCTCTGTGTTCGCGTCCTTGAACGCCTGATAGTTGTCGCGGAAATCACACGACTCCGCGGTGCAACCGGGCGTGTCGTCTGCGGGATAGAAGTAGAGAACGACGCGCGTGCCGGCGAGTTCCGACAACTGCCACGTCTTTCCCTCGCCGTCTTCTAGCTTGAACTCGGGGGCCGGGTCGCCCGGCTTCAACTCAACCGTCATCTTTTTCCTCCGATATCGCTCTGATGAACATCTCCTGCATCCAGCCGAGCCAGTGAAGCACCGCCATCGCCCCTGCTTCAGGGTCGTCTGGCTCGAGCTCGGTTCCCATCTTCTCCTCGGTGACATCGAAGCGTGTACCAAGCGCCAGTCGAACGTCGGTCAGCGCCGTTAGCCATCCATCGATCTCACTACGCGGAACGGTGACTCCAACCGCACCGTCTTCTCCTAATACGGAGAGAACCGAGAGGATCGCTCCTTGCTTCCCGGTCTTCAACTCATCGCCGACGAGCTCACGGAAGCTCTCTGCGTCTTCGGGCTCGGCATACGCCGCGGGGAACAGGCGGTCGATCACGTCGTCCTGCACCACCGCCTCGTGCTCGAGGAGATCTTTCATCTCGTTAAGGAGGCCACGTAGTAGTCGCGCCTCGTCCTCATCGAACGCAACGGCTACATCTCCGCCGAGCGGAGCGATCGAGG
>JAXDJJ010000057.1:0-15921 GCA_034665745.1 Actinomycetota bacterium
TCGAGCACGAGCGAGCCCTGTGCGGGCTCGCCACCGGGACCGGCACCCGCCGCGGCCCCCTCTTTCGAGGAGTAACCGGACAGGAGCTGGATCACCTGCTGGCGGACCCGACCGAGGTCGGCGCCAAGCTTCACGAGGACCTGGGCGGCGACGCCCTCGCCCTCGCGTATCAGGCCGAGCAGGATGTGCTCGGTGCCGATGTAGTTGTGTCCTAGTTGTAGTGCCTCACGCAGCGAAAGCTCGAGCACCTTCTTCGCACGTGGGGTGAACGGGATGTGTCCCGACGGTGGCGATTGTCCCGCACCGATGATCTCTTCAACCTGCTGGCGCACCTTCTCGAGTGAGATGCCCAGTGATTCGAGCGCCTTAGCGGCGACGCCCTCGCCTTCATGGATCAGTCCGAGCAGGATGTGCTCGGTACCGATGTAGTTGTGGTTGAGGAGCCTCGCCTCTTCCTGCGCGAGGACGACCACCCTGCGGGCCCTGTCAGTGAATCGTTCGAACAAAGTGGGCCCTCCTTATCTCAACCGGTACCAACTCTGACGTCGCTACCGGTAAACCGATTATACGGAGGGGGTGTGATTCCCCTCGTCATGCTTAGAACGCTATAGAGGCCGAAAACGTTCCCTGAACCCCTGCCTCTTAATCGGCATCGCCGCCTCAAGGTTGATAGGTCGTCGTTAGTGAGCGGGGTCGGAGCGCGGGCTGGTGACTGCGTAGCGCATCCGGTTGAATCTGGGGGCCGGTCCGTCCGGTGGTGGTGGGTTCCTGAACAGATAGCGCCAGTCCCGGTTGAGGACAACGGTTCTGTCCCCATCGATCGAGAACCCTCGCGCCAGTGGGAGCCACGGAAGCTCGTCCGTTGGGATCAATGAGGCGAACGCGCTGCGCGGTCGTACCCATAAACCAACCGTTTGTTGGTCCACCGCGGTGTGGTCATCCGGTCCGAAAGTGACGTCGAGACCTCCGAACCGGGCCCCCTTCAAACGCTCGAGGAAGGCCGCCGTGTCCTCTCCCAAGGGTGTGCGCTGGGCCGCCCACCCGAGCATGCTGGCCGCGTCGTAGGCGCGTAGCTCCCAGCCGAGTGGCTCCGCACCATCCCACCACTCCTTGAACGATTCCCGGAACCTCTCGAAGCTCGGTACTGGGAGGTAATGAGCCCCGCGGGCATAGGTGTCACTTACGACCGTGCCGACCGGGAGTTGGTCGCCGTCGGTCATCCCGAGGTCGAACGCGATCACCTGTGGGGCCGGGCCCTCTTGCTTGCTCAGGGCCGCCAGATCGACGGGATCGCCTTGGACCACGAAGGCGTCGTACTTGCTCTTTAGGAAACGACGGGTGATCACCGGTGGATCGCCGTCGTCGTAACGCTCGACGCTGACCCGAGCTTGCGGGAAAGATTCCAGCGCGGCTCGCATCGAGGCAACCGCGGTGTCACCGTCCAAACTCCTGGTTGCGAGCACACCGATCCGGTCGTAACGGCGATCGCGCACCAGGTAGCGCGCGATCGTGCGGGCCTGCCAGAGATAGCTGGGCGACACCTGGAAGATGTGCGGCCGTAACAAGCGAGCCGCGTACAGATCCCCGTAGCAGATGATCGCCGGGATCTGCGCTTGGGTCAGTGCTCGCTCGGCCGGTGGCAGACCCTCCGGGGGGCCCGCGTAAACGATCCCGACGGTGTGTTTGTCTGCGGCGAGTTGGCCGACGAGTTCCGTGGCGCGGTCTGCGTCCCCTTCGTCGTCAAGGGTCACGAGTTGGAACTGAGGGCGGCCCTCGTCGACCGAACGGTTGAGGATATGGACCGCAAGGTCGGCACCTTCGAATGCATCCTCGCCGCGCCACATGTCGTCACCGGACATCGTTCCGACGAGGCCGATCACGCGCGTGTCTTCGCCGGTTGGACTGGTCAGAGGACGCCGCGGGGTCAATGTCCGGGAACCTTCCTCGGTCACACACGCGCCGAGAAAGAGGAACGCAACCAGAACCGCTGCCGCCCGCCTCATAGTGCTTCCGACTACGCCTCGGGTTTCAGCGTCGGGAACATGATGACTTCGCGGATCGAAGGCAGGTCTAGGAGATGCATCAACAGTCGGTCGATGCCGAGCCCGAAACCACCCGCCGGCGGCATCCCGTACGACAGGGCTTCGAGGAAGTCTTCGTCGGCGACCGTTGCTTCGTCATCGCCCTGTGCGCGCGCCGCGGTCTGTTGTTCGAAACGCCGTCGTTGCTCGGCTGGATCGTTGAGCTCGGAGTAGATCGGCGCGATCTCGACCCCGCCGATAACGAGATCGGCATGTTCGGTGAAGCCCGGGATCGAGCGGTGGTCTTTCGCGAGAGGGGAAACGTCTTTCGGCATCCCCATGATGAACGTTGGTTCGACGAGCTCTTTCTCGACGCGCATCTCGTAGATCTCGAACAATGCCTTGCCCGGTGACCATGACTTCTCGAGGCGAACCCCGAGCTCCTCGGCCTGGGCGCGTACCGCGTCACCGTTCCCCTCACGCCACGGGGTTTCGAGGTCGCGGTCGGTCGCATCTTTGATCGCCTCGAACATCGTCATGCGACGGAAGGGGGCGGCCAACGTCGCTTCGGTACCGACCGCTCGAGTGATGGCGAGAACGAGCGCCTCGACAAGCGCCATCGTGTCCTCGTAGTCGACGTAGGCCTCGTATGCCTCGAGCATCGTGAACTCCGGGTTGTGCCTCGTCGAGACCCCTTCGTTACGGAAGCTGCGGTTCAGCTCGTAGACCTTCTCGGCCCCCCCGATCAACAAGCGCTTCAGGTAGAGCTCGGGAGCAACCCGCAGGTAGAGATCGATATCCAAGGCGTTGTGATGGGTGACGAAAGGTCGCGCGACCGCGCCGCCGGCGATCGGCTGCAGCAAGGGGGTCTCGACCTCGAGGAACCCACGCTCGTCGAAGAAGCTGCGGATCGCGTGGTTCGCCTTCGACCGTGCGACCAGCACGTTCCGGGCAACCTCGTTCGAGATGAGGTCGAGGTAACGCTGCCGGTACCTAACCTCGACGTCCGACATCCCGTGCCACTTCTCGGGCATCGATCGCTGACACTTCGCGAGCAACGTGATCGTCTGGACCTTCACCGACAACTCGCCGCGCCTGGTCATCACGACTTCACCCTCGACGCCGACGATGTCACCGACCCCAAGCTCGATGAATGAGCTCATCCCGTCTTCGCCGAGAACATCGAGTTGTGCGAACAACTGGATCCGACCGCTCGCGTCCATCAGGTCGGCGAAGGCGACCTTGCCGTGCTCGCGCATCGTCATGATTCGCCCCGCGACGTTCACGACCTGGCCTGTGTCGGTTCCAGCCTCGATGGAGCCGTGCTGGTCTCTCAGGGGACCGATCGTGGCGGTGCGCTCGAACCGGTATGGATACTCGACCTGATCGGTCATACGTCGTCGGCGTTGCGCTCGTAGATCAATCGGAGCCCCAGCAACGTAAGGCGCGGCTCGACCTGTTCGAGGCGATGGCAGTGCTCGGCCATCGCCGGCGCGAATCCACCGGTTGCGATCACTCGGGCATGTCCTCCCAGTTCCTTCACTACACGCTCGACCAAGCCATCCACCAGGCCGGCCGTTCCGTAGATGATGCCGGACTGCACGCTAGCCGTCGTGCTCTTACCGATCGCAGACACGGGCGCAACCAGCTCGACACGGTTGATCTGGGCCGTGGATGCGAACAGTGCGGCGGCGCTGGTGTCGATGCCGGTCGCGATCGCTCCCCCGAGGTATTCGCCCTTCGCCGACACCGCGTCGACGGTGATCGCGGTGCCGAAATCGCAGATGACGAGGGGTTCGTCGGGGAACAGGTGGTGCGCCCCGACGGCGTTGGCGATCCGATCTGCGCCGACCTCCCGCGGGTTATCGGTGACGACCGCGATACCAGTCTTCACGCCTGCTTCGACCACGACCGCTGGGAACCCGAAGTACTTGTTCGTCATGTCCCGCAGTTCCTGTGTCGCGCGGGGTACGACCGAACAGATCGCTACGCCTGTGATCTCACTGTCGAACGAGAGACCTGCCAGCTGGAGGAAGTGTCCGAACACAAGAGCCCACTCGTCGGTCGTGCGGCGTGCGTCGGTAGACGCTCGCCACTCGTGGACGAGCTTGTCCCCTTTGAAGACACCGATATGGGTTTGGGTGTTGCCGACATCTGCTGCGAGCAGCACTACGCCTCCTCCGGGATGGTCGAGCGGTTCGCATCATCACCTACACGTGAGACGACCATGTTGTCGATCAACCGGGTGGTGCCCACCCTCGCCGCGACGACCAGGAGCACCGGCCCGACGGGGTGGGGAGGGCCGAAGGAGTCGGGGTCTACAACCCTTGTGTAGCTTGGCTCGAGCCCTTCGGCGATCAGCAACTCCCACATCTTCTTCTCGGCCGCCTCAGGGTCCTCTTCGGTGAGGGTCCGGGCACCCAGCTCGAGCGCTCGGAACACCGACGTTGCCTGCTGGCGCTCGCCGATGGACAGGTAACGGTTACGGCTGCTGAGGGCGAGGCCGTCACTCTCCCTGACCGTTGGCTCGATCGAAAGTTCGATCGGGAAAGACAGGTCACGAACCATCTGCTTGATAACGGCGACCTGCTGCGCGTCCTTCTGTCCGAAGAACGCGACGTGAGGCCCGACCATGTTGAAAAGCTTCGCGACGACGGTAGCAACTCCGACGAAGTGACCGGGGCGGTCGGCGCCTTCGAGCAGGTCGCCGAGTGCACCTACCGAAACCAAGGTGGCTCGGCCCTCCGGATACATCTCTTCGACAGAAGGCAGGAACAAGACATCGACTGCGGCTCTCTCCGCGATATCGATGTCACGGGACTCGTCGCGTGGGTAGGCGGCGAGGTCCTCGGACGGACCGAACTGCAATGGGTTGACGAAGACGCTCAGAACGACGACGTCCGACTTCGAGCGGGCGGCATCTAGCAACGAGACATGGCCATCGTGCAACGCACCCATCGTCGGCACGAAACCGATCAGGTGCCCGGCCGAGCGCGCCACATCGAGCACCGCGCGCAGCTCTCGAGAAGAGCGAACGACCTTCATCGCTCCCTCTCCAGGAGGTCCTCGATGGATCGAGTTGTCGACGCGTCGATCCATCCCGCTTCGAGGATCACGCGTGCAGCCAGGCGGTAGGCGTCAAGCGATCCCGGGCTACGTTCGGCGATCGCAGCAAGATGACGTTCGATCGTTGCGACCTCTCCCCTGACCGCGGGGCCCGTCAATGTGGCAGCCCCGCCACCGCCCGCGATCGCGTTGTCCACCGTCCCGCGCGCGAGGGGGCCGAGGATCTTCTCTGGATCGGGCACACCGATCGAGCCCAGCAGCTGCTCGCCGATCGCCATCAACGCGGCGATCCCGTTGGAGGTGGACACGGCTGCCGCATGCCAGATGGGGCGGTCGTCCTCGGCCACATCGATAGGAGTCCCGCTCAGCTGGTCGCGCACCAGGTTGTGAGCCCACTCGGTGGCGGGCCACGTGCACGTCACGCCCCACGCGGAGCCAGGTAGTCGATCGATCGCAGTCTCCACATCGGGGCAGGCCTGGACGGGATGCAACGCGCACCCCCACGCGCCTGCTTCGATCACGGGAGCTAGGGGGCCGAGGCCGAAAGCACCCGCGAAGTGAACGACAACCTGTCCGGTCGTAATCGTCGACGCTAGTTGTTGCGCGACCTCCTCGATCGCGTCATCGCCTGCTCCGATGAGCACGCACGATGCCGCGGGGAGAGAGCCGATATCGGCAACGGGAACGCCCAGCAGCCCTGCCGCACGGGCTGCACTGGCGTGCGTGCGGGACGCGACCGCGACCGCCTCATTGCCTTGTTGTTGAAGGAGTCTGGCTACCGCCGAGCCGACCCGGCCCGCGCCTACGAGGGTGAAGGTGAAGGGGAAAGATGGCGTCGTTGCCACGGGCATTCGCTCCAGTCCACTAAGGGGTACCGGTCGTGGAACGAAGCATAGTGGAGCAGGCCGCGCTGCGTGGTCGGCTAGACCCTCGTGATCTTCAAGGAGTAGTTGGCCGTGTTCAGCAACCACGCGTTGACGTGGAAGTAATAGGTGCCGGCCTTCGTTGCGGTGAACCTCTTCGAGGCATCGCCCGACGCGTTCGGGTCGTAGAAGAGAACCGGGCACCCTCCACCTGTGGTGAAGCACCGGTCGTCGAACTGCCAGATCTCATCGGTTCCCGGTTTGTAGATCTGCAGATCGAGGTCTGCCGTCCCAGCACCGTTGAGAACGGCTTTGTAGGTCGCACCCTTGACCAGCTTCTTCTTGTACACGTCGTTCGTGTCTTCCGGCCATGACACCGAGCCGCTAACCGAACCCTTGATGGCCTTCGCTCCTGCGATCGTGCCGTCAGTCGTCGGGAAGTTATCCGTGGTCGGCGCATCCAAAGCAGCCGCAGCGTTGACGCGACCGGCCGTCACCGTGTAGTCGGCTGTCGGTGCGGGCGTGGACGGGAATGCGTTGAGGGTCTGAAGCCCCGCAGGGTGGTCGGCGGAGTTCATGATGGCGTTCGCGACCTGGGTCGGGGTGTAGTCGGGGTGCTGTGCGATAACGAGCCCCGCAACACCACTAACCGCAGGAGCCGCCATCGAGGTTCCATCGAACGCGGCATACGTGTTGTTAGGCAAAGTGCTGACGATGTCTACACCGGGGGCCGAGACGTCCACCGACTCGTGGCCCCAGTTGGTGAACGTGCAGGGCCATTCCGATGAAAGGAAGTCTGCGAAGCACGCCGACTGGAACGCGTTCTGGTCCCCGTCATTGCTGGCTGCCACCGAGATGATGCCCGCAAGGTCGTAACTAGCGGGATAAGAAGGCGACGTCATGTCGGACACCTGGTCACCGTCGAAGTCGACGCTCGTGATCAAGAGATCGTTGTCGCTGTTCTCGTTGCCCGCCGCGAACACCATGGTGATTCCGGAAGCGATCGCCTTCTTGATCTTGGCTCGCTCGGATCGGGTGGACACGACGGATGCTCCGAAGCTGCCATTGATGACGTCGGCGCCCATATCGATCGCGTAGTCGAATGCCTTCAGCTCGCCGGCGATGTCTCCGACCATCGTGTCTTTCGTTCCATCCCCGTCTGTGTCGAAGGGCTTGAACATCTTCAAGACCATCAACCTGCACCCGGGGCACACCCCGGAGATGCCGGTGGAGTTGTTGGCAACCGCCCCGATGATCCCCGCTACGTGCGTCCCGTGGTCATAACCCGCGTAGTTACCGGTCGCCTGCAGAAGACCGGCATCGTTATCGGCGAAGTCCCACCCATTGATGTCGTCCTTGTAACCATTGCCGTCATCATCGACACCGTTCCCGGCGATCTCTCCGGAGTTGACCCAGATGTTGGCGGCCAGGTCGGGGTGGCTGACATCGACCCCGCTATCCATGATCGCGATGACAGTTTCGGAATCACCCTGCTGCGTGTCCCACGCTTCGGCCACGTCCATGTCCGCGTCGGCGGTCCCTAGCCTGACCGCGTTCGAGTTGCTCATCGGATGCGATTGACCGGTGTTGTTCAGCGCCCATTGCTGGGAGAACCGAGTGTCGTTGGGAGTCATCGAGAGATAGCGGAGGTAGTTGGGCTCGGCGTAAGCAACGGTTGGGTTCGCTTCCAACGTGTGGATCAGTGTCGTGGTCGAGATACCGGCTGGTGCCTTCAGAACCCTGAAGCGGCCGATAGGTCCTGCGATCGTCGATGCCCCCGAAGCGCGCACCACAGCGGCGGAACCCATCCGTGCCGAGCTCTTCCGGAACTTCACGATGACCTCTCCCGGAACCGAACGGGGCTGGAAGGCACTCAACTGCGCGCGGGCCGCAAGGCGGGACTTCGTCGCGGGCGATGCCGAGGCAAGAGGGGTTAGCAAAGCGGACGCAGTTACGGCAAGGATGGCGACAACCGCCACGCACAGCTTTCGCATCGGGGATCCCTCCTGAGGTGTCCCCGAAGTGTCCTATACGTCCCTTAGGAGTGTAAGTACGTAGTTAACGAAGAATCGAGGTCTAAAAGGCTTCGAGCAGCTCTACGTCGCCTTCAGCCTCGTCCAGGATGTCTTGGTAACGGCCGCCCCACGGATCGCTCGCTTCGGGGTCGATCTCGAGCAGTGGGATCAGGACGAAGCGACGCCCTGTCATCCGAGGGTGCGGGATCTCAAGGTCCGGCTCGCTGATCTTGGTGTCGTCGAAGGTAAGGATGTCCAGGTCCACGACGCGCGGCCCCCACCTGATGTCGCTCTCTTCACGGCCCAACTTCTGTTCGATGGCCTGGCACGTTTCGAGCAACACGCGGTGATCCAGCGAGGTTCGGATGCGGACGACCATGTTCACGTACGACCGCTGAGGGGGCCCGCCGATCGGTGAGGTCTCGTAGAGGCTGGAGGTCGCAGTGATCTCGACCCCTTCGGTCGAATTCAATACTTCGACCGCGCTTCTTACGAATTGAGCACGATCACCTACGTTGGATCCGATACCTACGAAGGATTCGATCATCCGTGCAACCCCCTCTCGATCGTTACCGAGATAGCTGCTACCTCTTCATCGACCGGCACGTGCAACTTCTTCACCCGTACCGTAACCCCGTTGACCGCTTGTTTGGCGGACACTCGGTCGGCTATCTGGCTCGCTAGACGCTCTAGAAGGTTGCATTCACTCGATCTGATGAAGGCTGCTACCTCGGTCACGAGCGCGTCGTAGTCGATCGTGTCGTCGAGAGAGTCGGTCGCTCCTGCTGCCGAGAGATCCTTCGATATGTCGATGTCGACAACGACCTCTTGCGGACGTGAGCGCTCCTGAGCAGTGACTCCGATGTGGGTATCGACCACCAACCCGATGATCTCGATGCGACCGGTCACGCCTTCGCCTTGGCTTCGTTGGCCGCAGCAGCGATCGCAGATGCCATCTTGACGACGCGACTCATCTCTTTGACGTCGTGCACCCGCAGGATGCTTGCGCCTTCCGAGACCGCCCACGCCACGGTCGCCGCGGTTCCCTCGAGTCGCTCGTCCTCCGGGAGGTCCAGCACGGCACCGATGAACGACTTGCGGGATGTACCAGACAACACGGGATAACCGAGGGCTACAACCTCGTCCAAGCGTTCGAGCAACTCGAGGTTCTGGGCTGGGGTTTTTGCGAACCCGAATCCGGGATCGAGCACGATCGCTTCAGACGCGACGCCGGCACTCTCGAGCCGTTGTGCCCACGACAACAGGAAGCGACAAACGTCCGCAACGATGTCGCCGTAATCCGTCATGTCTCGCATGGTGTCCGGGGTTCCACGCGAGTGCATCAGGATCACGCCCGCGCCTGTTGCCACACAGACGTCGGTCATCAATCCATCGGTTGCCTCGCCGTTCGTGTCGTTAACGATCACCGCACCCGCTTCGAGAGCCCTGCGAGCGACGGCAGGTTTGCGAGTGTCGATCGAGATCGGGACGCCCGGGTCCGAGGCCAGGGCCTCGATGACGGGGAGGACCCTGCGCAACTCCTCGTCCTCTGGCACGGGAGTGGCCCCCGGGCGCGTCGATTCACCGCCGATGTCGATGATCTTTGCGCCGTCGGCAACCATCTGGCGTGCATGGTCGATCGCGGCTCTCGGTTCGATCCAGAGGCCACCATCCGAGAACGAGTCCGGGGTGACGTTGAGCACACCCATAACGACAGGCGAACTCAGGTCCAGTGACAGTCGGCTAGCGCGCCAGTTCACAGTCGTGGCTAGCGGTAGTGGATGAGGCCCATGGCCTCGGCCCGTGTTGCTTCGTTGTCACGGAACAAGCCGCGCACCGACGAGGTCACGGTTTGGCTACCTGGCTTCCGCACACCGCGCATGGTCATGCAGAGATGCTCCGCCTCGATCACCACGAAGACGCCGCGTGGCTCGAGTGCCTTCTCGATCGCATCTGCGATCTCCGTCGTTAGGCGTTCTTGCACCTGCGGCTTCCGAGAGACGACGTCCACAACCCGCGCCAGCTTCGACAGCCCGGTGATCTGACCTTGCTTGTTCGGGATGTAGGCAACGTGCGCCTTCCCTATGAACGGAACGAGGTGGTGTTCGCATACGGACGCGAACGGGATATCGCGCACCATGATCATCTCGTCGTGGCCCTCTTCGAACACGACATTGATCTCGTCGACGGGGTCCTTGCCGATGCCGGAGAAGAGCTCCGCGTACATGTCGGCCACGCGTTGCGGGGTGCGCGCTAGTCCTTCGCGGTCGGCGTTCTCGCCGATCCCCTTAAGGATCTGACGAACCGCGTCTTCGATCAGATGCGCGTCGAAATCGGGTCTGTCGCTCATGGGCCTAAGGAGAGGTCTAGGCCTCGCCGAGGCGAGGCTTAGGCGCGCGGCGTGGAACGCGCGACCGCTTCGGCTCTTCCGAGCCAGCGTCGTCACGCGCTTCGCGGCGGATACGCGTGCGCTCGAGTGGGTTCGAAGGGCTCTGCTTAGCTACCTCTGCAAGGATCGTCGCGAGCTCGTCCTTCTCGATCGACTCTTTCTCGAGCAACGTCTCGACGATCAGATCGAGCTTGTCCCGATACTTGGTCAGGATCTCGCGCGCTTCCTCGTGAGCTTCGTCGACGAAACGCTTGATCTCGGCATCGATGTTCGAGGCGACCTTGTCGGAGTAATCCTGGGTGTGTCCGAAGTCGCGGCCGAGGAACGGCTGGGACTCGGAGTGGCCGAGGGCAAGGGGGCCGAGATTCGACATGCCGAACTCCATAACCATCTGCCGGGCGATACGGGTGCACCGCTGGATGTCGTCCTGGGCCCCGGTGGTGGGCTCGTCGAACACGAGCTCTTCCGCGACGCGGCCCCCGAGAAGCATGGCGAGCTCGTCGATGAGTTCCGAGCGGGTCACCAGGAAACGGTCCTCGGTTGGGAGTGTGAGGGTGTAGCCGAGAGCGCGGCCACGCGACACGATCGAAACCTTGTGCACCGGGTCGGCGTTAGGCAACGCGTGCGACACGAGGGCGTGACCGGCCTCGTGATACGCGATGACCTTCTTCTCTTTCTCCGAGATGACGCGGCTACGACGCTCGGGTCCGGCGAGCACTCGGTCGATCGCTTCTTCGAGTTCGTTCATGCCGATCTCGGAACGCGAGAACCGAGCAGCCAACAGGGCGGCCTCGTTAACGACGTTCGCGAGGTCGGCGCCCGTGAAGCCCGGTGTGCGGCGGGCGAGTACCTCGATGTCGATCTCTTTGGATAGGGGTTTGCCGCGCGTATGCACCTTGAGGATGCCTATGCGGCCGTTGAGGTCGGGGCGATCGACCACGATCTGACGGTCGAAACGTCCTGGACGCAGCAAGGCGGGGTCGAGGATGTCTGGGCGGTTCGTCGCGGCGATCAGGATCACGCCACCTTTAACGTCGAAAC
Source organism: Actinomycetota bacterium (assembly GCA_034665745.1). Taxonomy (GTDB): domain Bacteria; phylum Actinomycetota; class CADDZG01; order CADDZG01; family WHSQ01; genus JAXDJJ01. The sequence goes on from JAXDJJ010000057.1 coordinate 11,396, forward strand.
CGTCCATCTCGACGAGCAACTGGTTCAAGGTCTGCTCGCGCTCGTCGTGCCCGCCGCCGAGCCCGGCACCGCGGTGACGACCGACGGCGTCGATCTCGTCCATGAAGACGATCGAGGGAGCGTTCGCTTTCGCTTGCTCGAAGAGGTCGCGTACGCGTGATGCGCCGACGCCGACGAACATCTCGACGAAGTCAGAACCAGAGATCGAGAAGAACGGCACGCCGGCTTCACCGGCAACCGCGCGTGCGAGAAGGGTCTTGCCGGTTCCCGGGGGCCCATAGAGAAGGACACCCTTGGGGATCTTGGCCCCCATCGCCTGGAACTTCGCGGGGGCCTCGAGATACTCCTTGATCTCCTGCAACTCTTCGACCGCTTCGTCGAGGCCGGCGACATCACTGAACGTGATCTTCGGCTGGTCTTTGGTCACGAGTCGTGCCTTCGACTTACCGAACGACATCACACGGTTGCCGCCACCCTGCATCTGCTGCATCAAGAAGATGAAGAACCCGATGATCAAGATGATCGGCAGGAACTGGAACAGAGCCGTGATCAGGAAGGAGCCTTCCTGAGGGTCGGCGGTGACCTCAACGCCGTTGTCGATCGCGATCTCCTGGTAGTCGGCGATCGTCCCTGTCGGGAGGTTCAGTTCGAATTTGCCGCCCGAGACCATGGTGCCTGTGACCTTCTCGTCCTTGGTCAGGAACTCGGACGTGGCGATCTCGTTGTTCTCGACGCTCTGGATCCACGCGTTTACCGAAGGCAGGACCTCGACCTTGTCCGAGCTGGCCCGGTACAGGTTGTAGATCCACACCACGGCGATCACTAGGATCAGATAGAAGATGGCTGACCTGAATATGCGGTTCACGCAAAAAAGGGTAGCAGTCCGCTAGTTCTATGGACTCCCCTGAAAGTGGCCGGACTAGGCCTCGTACGCGGAAGCCTTCAGGACGCCGATGTAGGGGAGGTTCCGGTACTTCTCGGCATAGTCGAGGCCGTAGCCGACGACGAACACCGGGGGGATCTCGAAACCTGGGTAGCGCACGTCGAGAGGCACCGCCTGCTCACCCTTCTTCCAGAACAGCGAGCAGATCTCGAGGGATGCGGGGCCCCTCGCTTCGAGGTAGCGGAGCAGGTAGGAGATCGTGAGACCCGAGTCGATGATGTCTTCCACCAGCAGCACATGGCGTCCGGTGATCTCGTAATCGAGGTCCTTCAGGATGCGAACGACCCCGGACGATTTCGTGGCCGAGCCGTACGAGGAAACCGCCATGAAGTCGAACTCGATCGGCAGTTGGATCTCTCGGGCGAGGTCGGACATGAAGACGAAGGCACCTTTCAGCACCCCGACCAGCAGTAGGTCCTTGCCCCGGTAGTCCTCGGAGATCTGCTTCGCGAGCATCGAGATCTTGTCGTGGATCTCCTCTTGGGAGATCAGCACGCTCTCGATGTCTTCGTGCAGCTCGTTGCTCACTTAGGCATCCTAACCAGGCGTACTTCGCCGGGGCTCAGGACGATCTCGATACCCGAAGCCACCGCGAAGCGTTGACCCGAACCGCCGGTATCGAGAGCCTCGAGGGCAGCATCGATCCCTCCCGACCGATCGCGGATCGGACCGACCGCTCGCTCGAGGATTCTCCGTCGCAGAGCTTTGGGCATCTCGGCCAAGGTCGCGCGGTCGATGACCAACACTCCCTCTTCGCCCTTCACCAGGTCCTTGTACAACCGATCCACCATCGAACCCAAGGCGTCGGCATCGTCGCGGAGGTGATCGGTCGCGCTCGCGATCGCATCGGTTGCGCCTTTCCCCCATCGCTCTTCGATCAGAGGCAACAACTTCGTGCGGATAACTGCCCTATCGAAACGTTCGTCGTCGTTTCCCGGATCCTCGTAGAAGTCGAGATTGTTCTCGACGCAGTAGTTGCGGGTGGCTTCGCGGCGAGTGGTGATCAGCGGACGGATCCGATCCCCCGTTGCGGGGGGGATCCCGGCGAGCCCATCGGTAGATGCACCGTGGACGAGACGAGCCAAGGTGGTCTCGACCCGGTCGTCCAAGGTGTGACCGGTCGCGATCTTCGTCGCACCGACTTCCTGCGCGATCGTCTCGAAGAACGCGTAGCGGAAATCGCGGGCTCGTGCGTGCAGGTTCGGCCCGGCAAGGTCGTGCGCCCGCGCGACGTGAACATCGAAGCCGGCTTCCGCCGCAACCTTGGCTACTCGCGCGGAGACCTGCTCAGACTCATCCGACAGACCGTGATCGATGTGGGCGACCGATAGTTCGTAGCCCTCGGTCGTCGCGAGTCGCGCCATGACATCCAGGAGACAAACGGAGTCCGGGCCCCCCGAAACCGCAACGACGATGGATTCCCCACCGTTCAACATCGAGTACTTCGTGATCGCGTCCCTCGCTGCTTCGACAACGTCGAAGCCGGGACCGCCTAGGCGACGCGCGTCAGCCATAGGTCTGGCGAGCGGAGCTCCTGGATGGTCGGTAGATGTGACGGATCCGCCCACATGTGCGTTAGCACCGCTTGTCCCTCACGAGCAACGACCCGCTCGAGGAATTCCTGGCCAACCTCATACTGACGGAGCTTCATCTCGAGTCCGAGGACGTTGTTGATCACCCGCTGTACGGCCGAAGCTTGCTTCCGGCGCCCCTCGAACAGCGAACGCATCCGTTGGAACGAGGGGATGACCTGGGCTCCGATCGAATCCATGACGTAGTTGCCATGACCCTCGACGACCGCCATCAGAGCCTGGATCTGGTCGAGCCACACGCGTTGCTCGTCACTCGACAACAGATAGACCGGATTGCGCTCTTCTGGAGGTAGCTCGCGCGATGCCAAGCGCTTCGCTGCGGTCGAGAGACGTTTGCTCAACGCGCGACCGTCGAGATCGACCGACGACAGATACGACTGGACCAGACCGAAGAATCGATCTTTCAACCACGGGACGCCCGCGAACTGGAACCTGTGAGTGACTTCATGCAAGGCCACCCACAATGCGAACTCCTCCGGAACGAACCCCAGCTTGCGTTCGGTCTCCACCATGTTGACGCCGACGAAATAGAGAGGAGCTCCGCCGGTCGGGTGCCGGCGCCGGCGCGCTTTGGACTCGTCGTCGGGGACCAGGAGGTCGTACTGACCAAGGACGCGTCGGGAGATGTACCCGAGGAGCACACCCATCTCGACAGAAACGATCGTCCGCTGTGCGAGACGTACTGGGAACGCCAGGGAGTCGAGCCGGGTCCCGACCTTCGCGGCGAGAGGTTCAATCATCTTCTCCATCGATCCGATGTTCGCCTCGGCCCATTGCGCGCGCCCGATGACGCTCCACCGAACGGGTGCGGGCCGTGGGATGCCGCTGGCTTCGGCGACGAGCTCCTCGGAACGAGGCACGGCGACATCGAGGTTCGCCTTCAAGCGATCGACGAGTTCGGAGGTTGCAAGAGGAGAGTCCCCAACCATCCTGCGAGCGACCGCGGTCGCCACGCGAGGCTCGATCAATCGAGCCATGTCACTTCCCCTCTCCGCTTACGCGGTGCCCTTCGCGCGGCTCCCGACCAGCTTCCAGTACCAGCGGAAGATCGCAAGGACGAGAAGAATCGACAGGACGATGATGATGCGGGCCATCTGGAAGGTCCATGGAGGGCCCGACTCTTTGGCCACGGGCGTCGCTGCATCTTTCGCGGGTGACTTGTCACTCGTGGGGGACGCTTTGTCGGACTGCGCCAGGACGTGATGTGACCCGGATGCCTTCGTCTGGGAGGCTGCGAGCGCCGGGGACGCCGGGATGACGGTCAAGAGCAGAACTGCGGCGAGAATCGCCCATCGTGAGCTCAACGATGACCCTCCATCGGTTCGTCGGGGACCTAGCGGGCGACAGGATATCTCCCACCCCGGTCCCCAACTCCGACGCGAGGGTTAAGTCGAGCCTGCTGCCGGTTTCCGGCCGCGGAGCCGTGGAACCTTCATCTCCGCATGGGCCCAGCATCGGTCCCGGCGGTTATAGGTCGACAGGCGCGTCTCGCATCCTTGCTCGGCGCATACCCTCCCTTGCGGGAATTTCTGCGAGGCGCGGGGGAGCGCCTGTGCCTTCGAACCTCGGATCGCATCCTTGCTGCCGCTCATCGTTCGTCCTTCTGCCGTCCTGTTACTCCTGTTCGATTGGACGGGAGCCTTTGGGTTGGGGTTCCCTTCCTTTCGTGGTCTCCATATGAAAGAACGCTTGGAAGCTCGAAAAGGTTCCCTACCGGCCCCTCTGAGGTGGCTCGGTTGGCTGGTTCGCGCCCTTTTGGGGACCCCGGCGAGGGCCGCGCGAGGGACCGCCCGGCGCGTGGCCGACCCCGCCCGACAGGTCGTCGACTACTGGGCCTCGGAGCGGCGGACCGTTCGGCAGGGGTTCGCGGCCAACCTCGTCTCGGCCCTCACCTCTCTCTTAGCCGGGCTCGTGCTGGCGAGCATGAGCGACAGGCTCGAAGACGTTCAGGGTTTCTTCATCTTGATCCCGGTTTCGATCGGGATGCGCGG
>JAXDJJ010000058.1:0-10939 GCA_034665745.1 Actinomycetota bacterium
GAACCTCCACATTTATGTGCAATAGAGAAGTGGCGATAATATGTCCTCGAACCCGGCACTAGACGAGGCACTTTTTGGGGCCCCTCATGCGAGGGGCTTCATGTTCGTTACAACTAGATAGGAGGGGGCCGATGGGGGCACTCGAAGAGGTCAAAGACCTCGCCGAAGCCGTTGCCAGGCGCCGCTCCTTGAGGCTATGGGACGTCGAGATGGGCGGCCAGCCGGGACGGGCGATCATCCGGGTGTTCGTTGATGCCGACGGTGGCATCGATCTGGACACCGTGGCCGAGGTCTCCGAGGAGATCTCCAGGGGCCTGGACTTGAAGGACCCAATCCAGGGCCGCTACCAGCTAGAGGTATCTACCCCCGGGCTCGAACGGAACCTGAAGTCGGCCGAGCACTTCAAGCTCTCGGTCGGCAGCCCGGTCGTGGTCAAGACGACTAGCAAGGTGATCCCACAGAGCAACCGGATCGAGGGCACCTTGGCAGAAGCGGACGAGAAGAGCGCGCGGATCGCGATGGGTGAGGACACCGTCGAGGTCCCCTATTCCGAGATCAAGTCCGCGCGGACCGTCTTCGAATGGGGGAACGGTCGATGAAGATCCCTATGGATTCGCTGCGCGAGCTCGAGAGAGAGCGGGGCATCGCGTTCGAGACTCTCGTCGAGGCGATCGAGAAAGCCTTGTCGAGTGCCTACCTCCGCATGACTAATGCGGACCTCGAAACGCGGGCAGCGCGCGCCGTCATCGACGAGGAGGGTGAAGTAACGGTATTCGCCCAAGAGATCGAGACAGACATGGACACCGAAGAGGTCACCCTCGTCAAAGAGTGGGATGACACGCCTAAGGACTTCGGGCGCATCGCCGCGCAGACCGCCAAGCAGGTCATCCTGCAGCGATTGCGCGAGGCCGAGCGTGACATCACGTTCGGCGAATACTCGGACCGAGAAGGTGACATCGTCACCGGCATCGTCCAGCAGCAGGATCATCGCTACACGATCCTGGACCTCGGCAAGACCGAGGCCCTGATGCCACCGTCCGAGCAGATCCCGCACGAGCGCTACGAGCACGGTGCGCGCTTGAAGGCGTACATCGTCGAGGTCCGCAAGTCTGCGCGCGGCCCCCAGATCATCGTCAGCAGGACGCACCCGGGCTTGATCAAGCGCTTGTTCGAGCTCGAAGTGCCCGAGATCATGGACGGGATCGTCGAGATCAAGAACGTTGCACGCGAGCCCGGGCACCGCAGCAAGATCGCGGTTGTCTCGACCGACAAGAATGTTGATCCGGTCGGCGCATGTGTTGGCTCTAAGGGCGCGCGCGTCCGGATGGTCATGAACGAGCTCCGCGGCGAGAAGATCGACATCATCAAGTGGACCGACGACCAGCCCGACTTCGTCGCCAACGCGCTGTCGCCCGCAAAGGTCAAAGAGGTACAGATCCAGGACGACGGCGAAACCGCTCTCGTCATCGTGCCGGACCACCAGCTGTCGCTGGCGATCGGTAAAGAAGGTCAGAACGCCAGGCTCGCGGCTCGGTTGACCGGTCTGCGTGTAGATATCAAGTCCGAATCCCAGGTGCGTGCGGCCGCCGAACCACCGGCGGTCGAAGAAACAGAAGGCGAAACAGCAGAGCCGCAACCTGCCGAGGCCGCTCCGGCGGCGGAGTAAGCGAGGGAAGATAGATATATGGCAAATCCACGGGTGCACGAGGTCGCGAAGGAGCTCGGCCTCACCTCGAAAGAGGTCCTGGCACACCTCGACAAGATCGGGGAGGGCGTGAAGAGTCACGCGTCCACGATCACCGACGATGTTGCCGCGCGCCTGAAGACCGACCTCGGCAAGAACGGAGCCAAGGCTCCCGCCAAGAAGACGACCGCCAAGAAGACGACCGCGAAGCCAACTGCGGCCAAGGCCCCGGCGAAGAAGACGACCGCGGCCAAGCCCGCTGCCGCGCCGAAGGCTCCGGCCAAGGCCCCTGCGGCGAAAGCTGCACCGAAGGCTGAACCGAAGGCCGCACCGGTGGCCAAAGCTCCGCCCGCGCCGAAGCCCGAACCCAAAGCCGAACCTAAGCCAGCTCCGAAGGTCGAGCCGAAGCCGGAGCCGGTAGCGGCCCCCGCTCCTGCCCCGGTCCCGGAACCGGTCGCTGCGGCCCCAGAACCTGTGGCCGCACCCGCCGGGCGCGACGTCGTCAAGGTTCACCGGGGGATCACCGTCAAAGATTTCGCAGAGAAGATCGACCGTTCGCCTGCCGAGGTCGTAAAGACCTTGATCGGCCTCGGCGAGATGGTCACCGTCACGCAGTCGATGACGGACGACGCGGTAGGACTCGTCGCGGAAGAACTCGGCTTCGACGTCCAGGTCATCGATCCGGAACAAGAAGAAGCTGAGGAGTCATTCCTCGCCGAGGTCGAAGAGGACGAAGGCAAACTCGTTGCCCGGCCCCCGGTAGTCACGGTGATGGGTCACGTCGACCACGGGAAGACCGCCATCCTGGATGCGATCCGCAAGACCGAGGTCGCCGCGGGCGAAGCCGGCGGCATCACCCAGCACATAGGTGCTTATCAGGTTCACCATGACGGCCGCGAGGTCACGTTCATCGACACCCCCGGTCACGCAGCGTTCACCGCGATGCGTGCCCGAGGCGCGCAGACCACCGATGTCGTGATCCTGGTGGTTGCGGCCGACGATGGTGTCATGCCGCAGACGATCGAGGCGATCGACCACGCCAAGGCGGCGAAGGTTCCGATCATCGTCGCGGTCAACAAGATCGACAAGCCCGAAGCAGACCCGACACGCGTACGTCAGCAACTCTCGGACTACGACCTGATGCCCGAGGAGTGGGGCGGCGAGACCGTGTACGTGGACGTCTCCGCGAAGCAGCGTACGAACCTCGACACCCTGGTCGAGATGATCCTTCTGACTACCGATGTTCAACTCGACCTCAAAGCGAATCCCGATGCCTTGGCACGTGGAGTCGTCATCGAGGCTCACCTCGACAAGGGCCGCGGCCCGGTCGCAACGGTGCTCGTCAAGCGGGGAACCTTGTACGCCGGTGACCCTGTTGTCGCGGGGGCCGCGTGGGGACGCGTAAGAGCGATGCTGAACGAGCGTGCCGAGCAGGTCGAGGAAGCAAAGCCGGGCCAGCCGGTTCAGGTCTTGGGTTGGAAATCCGTTCCCGAGGCGGGAGACGACTTCCACGTCGAAGAGGACGAGCGCGAAGCAAGTGCTCTTGCCGGCGAACGTGCACAGCACCGCCGCGAAGCCGAGATCGTTGCTGCCCGCGGTGTGTCGCTGCAATCCCTGCTCGCATTCACGAGAGAAGGCGAGATCCCCGAGCTGGCTCTTGTCCTAAAGGCCGACACTCAGGGTTCGATCGAGGCTCTCGACGACCAGATGACGAAGATGGACCAGTCGTTGGTCAAACTCAACATCGTCCGCAAGGGTGTCGGTGGGATCTCCGAGAACGACGTGACCTTGGCGCAGGCCTCCAACGCGATTGTCATCGGCTTCAACGTCGTCGAGAACGCGCAGGCCCGCACCCTCGCCGAAGAGGCAGGGGTCGATATCCGTACCTATCGCGTCATCTACCAAGCGGTGCAGGACATCGAGTCGGCGGCGAAGGGTCTCCTTGGACCCGAGATCCGCGAGGTACCTCTCGGTCAAGCCGAGGTCCGTGCCACGTTCCGGGTGCCGAAGTTGGGCGTTATCGCCGGTTGCATGGTGCTCGACGGCGTCATCCGCAGGAACGCGAAGGCACGCCTCGTGCGCGACTCGACCGTCATCTACGAATCGACCATCGTCTCGTTGCGTCGATTCAAGGACGACGCGCGCGAGGTCCAAGCTGGTTACGAGTGCGGTATCGGGATCGAGGGCTTCCAGGACCTCAAGGAAGGGGACCTGATCCAGGCCTTCGAGGAACAAGAGGTAGCCCGGTAAGCGAGAACCACATGTTCATCGGCGTGGGGCGCTACGAATTGTTCATCCCCGCCAGCGGTTCGCTCAAGGACAAGCGACAGGTACTTCGCTCGGTTACCCAGACCGTCCAGAAGAGGTTCAACGTGGCAATCGCGGAAGTTGATTTCCAGGACAAATGGCAACGGGCCGCGCTCGGGGTCAGTTGCGTCGCGGAGTCGATAGGCCACTGCCAGAAGGTCTTGCAAGAGGTGGAGAAGGCGATCGGTCGAGCCGCGATGGACTCTGCCGAGATCACCGACCGCACGATCGAGTTTGTCGCACTGGACGACCTCGTATGAGCCAGCGCACCGAGAAGATCCAGAAGCTCGCGCGTCAGGTCCTCGGCGAGCTGATCGGCGAGCTCAAGGATCCCCGCATCGGATTCGCGACCGTTACGACGGTCCGAGTGACCCCCGACCTCAAACACGCTCGGGTGTGGGTCAGCGTGATGGGGTCTGAAGACGAACAGCAAGAAACCATGGCCGGTCTCGCCAGTGCCACGCCGCGCCTCCGCAAGGAGCTCGGTCATCAGATGCAGCTGAGATACCTGCCCGAGCTCGTCTTCGAACTCGACCGCCAGATCGACGAAGCCCTGCGCGTTGAAGAGCTCCTCCACAAGCTGCACGAGAAGGACGAGTCATGAGGTTCGGTGTCCCGGACTGGGATGGAACGGTCGAGGCTCTCCGCGCGGCGAACACGATCGCTATCGCATGCCACGTGAACCCAGATGGAGACGCTCTCGGCTCCCTATTCGCCGCGAGCATCGGTTTGCGCAAGCTCGGCAAGACCACTTTCCCAACGTGGGGCGCAAGCCCGGCGGCGATCCCGTTCTCGTATCAGTTCCTTCCCGGCGTCGACACGACCGTGCAGCCCGGCGATCTGCCGGAGGTCGACTGTCTACTTGCCGTCGATTGTGGCGCCGCCGATCGCCTCGGTTCGCTCCAAGCCTTGATCCCCAAGGCCAAGACCGTCATCAACATCGACCACCATCCGGGCAACGACGATTTCGGCACGTTCAACATCGTTGTCACAGATGTCTCGTCGACCGCCGAACTCATCACCCGGTTGCTCCAGGACCTCGGGGTCGAGCTCGACAAAGACATAGCTACGTGCCTCTACACGGGCCTCGTTACGGACACGGGTCGCTTCCAGTATGCGAACTCGAGCCCGGACACCCTGAGGCTTGCGGCAGATCTCCTCGCGCTTGGTGTTCCTGCGACCGAGATCGCGACGGAAGTGTTCGAGTCCTCGCCGTTCGGCTACCTGAAACTCGTTGGACGCGTGCTCGATCGCGCCGTCTTGTTCGAGGACGTGCGCTTCGTCTATTCGTGGTTGACCTTGAGCGACCTCGCCGAGACCGGTGTCGCGCCGGATGAGACCGACAAGCTGATAGATGCCGTGCGCTCGACGCGCGCGGCCGATGTCGCTGCACTGTTCAAGGAGCAGTCCGACGGCAAGTACCGCGTCAGCATGCGTTCCAAAGGTCCGAGCGTCGGCGCTCTGGCGCGTACACGCGGCGGTGGGGGACACGAGCTCGCGGCCGGTTTCACCGCACCGGACGTCGAGCAAACCGTCATCACCTTGCGAGAAGAGCTGAAGATCCAGTGACCGACGGCCTGCTGGTCATCGACAAGCCGTCGGGGATGACATCACACGATGTCGTGGACGTGATCCGGAAGAGACTCAAGACGAAGAAGGTGGGTCACGCCGGCACGCTCGACCCCGACGCCACCGGTCTCCTTCTGCTCGGCGTTGGACGAGCGACCCGTTTCCTCGCCTACGCACAAGAGTCATCCAAGCGCTATCTGGCGACCGCGCGGTTCGGAACCTCCACCTCGACCCAGGATGCGTCCGGCGAGGTCCTCTCGACGCGGCCGTGCTCGTTCTCGGCCGATGAGCTCCATCGGGCCCTCGAGAAGTTCACGGGCGCCATCGAGCAGATCCCTCCGATGGTGTCCGCGGTGAAGATCGACGGCGAGCGGCTGCACGCGAAAGCAAGGAGGGGAGAAGAGGTCGATCGTCCGGCCCGCCCGGTCACTATCTACGACCTGACCCTTATCGCGTTGCGAGACGGTCCTATGCCGGAAGCAGATCTCGATGTGCGGTGCTCGAGCGGGACCTACGTGCGTACCCTGATCAACGATGTTGGTGAGGCCCTGGGATGCGGCGCACACATGGCGACCCTCCGCCGCGTCGAGACCGGTGGGTTCTCGATCGACGAGGCGACGCCTTTGGACACCGTGGGGGCCGAGCATCTGCTTCCGTTGGCCGAAGCGGTGCGCGTGCTTCCGGCGGTCGAGCTAACCGAGGATCAGGCGGCCGACGTGTCGTTCGGACGGAAGCTGCCCGCGACGATCACTCCGGATCTTCCCGAGGATGGCCTCGTCGCGTTGAAAGCCGAGGGCAACCTCGTCGCCGTGTACAAGCGGTCGGGCGATCTCATCGCCGCCGACAGGGTGGTGCCTGCGTGAGGACAACCGTCGGCATCGAAGCGCTGACACCGGCACCGGGCGGGAGCGCGGTCACGATCGGTACGTTCGATGGTGTTCACCTCGGTCACCGGTCTCTGATCGCACGCACGATCGCAGAAGCGCAACAACGAGGATGCGAGTCTTGCGTCGTCACCTGGGACCGGCACCCCCTTATGACCTTGCGGCCCGAAGCAGCGCCGCGGTTGCTCTCGACCCCCGAACGCAAGCTCGAGCTACTGAGCCAAACCGGCATCGATCAGGTTGCGGTGATCCCTTTCACCGAGGAACTCTCGCACCTGTCGCCGGAGGAGTTCGTGGCACAGGTGCTCGTCAACGGTCTCGAAGCGAAGGCGGTCTTCGTCGGCGAGGGCTGGCGGTTCGGCCACAAGCGCGCCGGCGACATGGATCTGCTCCAGAAACTCGGCGCGGCTAACGGGTTCGAGGCTCAGCCGGTCGACCTCGCCGGTCAGGATGGGGACGCAGTGTCGTCGAGCCGCATCCGAGAGGCCGTCGCCGCGGGTCATCTCAACGTCGCTCGCCGTCTCTTGGGGCGACCGTTCGACATCGACGGCATCGTCGTCGGGGGAGACAAACGGGGGACCGGGCTCGGTTTCCCCACCGCGAACATCGAATGCGACCCTCATCTCGCATATCCCGCGCGCGGGGTTTACGCGGGCCGGGCGCGCGTCGTGGACTCGTGGTTCCCGGCCGCGATCAACATCGGTGTGAACCCAACCTTCGGTGGGGACCCGGAAGTGACCCCGGTACGGGTCGAAGCCTTCCTCCTTGATTTCGAGGGGGACCTCTACGAGCAGACCCTGCGGGTTGAGTTCCATCAACGCCTCCGTGACGAGATGCGCTTCTCGTCGGTGGACGACCTCATCGCCCAGATGCACAAAGACGTCCAGGCCACCAGGGAGCTGGTCGAGAACTAGGCGACGAACCACCTGGTTGTGCGTCGAACTGAGGACTAGCGTTGAGGGCCCCATGGAAGGAGTCCCACGTGTCCCGGTTCTCCAAGCTAGCCAGCATGGCCAAAGAGTCGTTCAACTCCCAGATGGCCAGCGACAAGGCCGAGTCCTCGTCGGATGAGATCGACGAACGTGCGGCCGATGTACAGAAGCGGGGCCGCGACATGCTCGGCACCGACGGGGTATTCAACTCCGTGGAAGACGTCCTGATCGTCGGCGTTCAGCGCGGTGAGCCGTCCGAGAAGTTCGACGACAAGGTGAATAAGGCCCTGACCTCCTTGAGCAAGAAGCTGATGGATTCGGAATTCGTGGTCAACGGTGAGGGCAGAGCCGCTGAATGGCCTCAAGAAGGCAACCGCTTGGTGGTGCTGACGAGCCAGCGACTCCTCCTGATGCAGCGGGGGAAGGTCTTCACCTCGGCCGACATCCGCTACGAGATCCCCGTCCAAGAGATCGAAGGCTTCGCCGGGGACACGGGCATGAAGGGTGACAAGCTCACGATCACCTTCAAGGACGAGTCGTCGGTGGAGATCCCTATCCAGGACACGGTCGTTCAGGGTTACCAGTACCGGTTCCTTCGCATCATCGGGCGCTAGCCCACCGCCGGCAGGAGGGCGACCGCCTGCATAGAACCCTCTAGGCATGCGTTATCGCATGATCACAACCGCGCTCTTATCCGTGCTGTTGGTCGCGCTCGTCCCCACTCTCAGTGGGGCGGCGGCGCGTGCCCGGTCCGGTGGACTCTGTGCCGGACGACCAACCGCGGTCCACTCGTTCCATGTCGAAGCCGAGTGGACAAAGAAGACCTACAAGCGGTCGGAGATGGCCGAGGTCACGGTGACGGTTACCCGGCCCGCTCACGAAGATCCTGCCGGTGGTGGGACCCCGATCGATCCGCCGACGTCGACCCCTGAGAAAGACGTGACCGTTGGCACGACAGTCATCACCGAGAGGTACCCCTACCCCTACGGTTACGGCTCCACGGACGCGAACGGGCAGGTCCATTTCAAGATCCCCTTGAACAGCCTCAAGCCCGGGTCCTACGACGTCTCCCACTACGCTGATAAATGGACGAACCGGGGTGGCTGCCCCGACATCCAAGAGTGGGGTTACCTCAAGGAATCGCCGGGGTTCAAGGTCGTCCGCTGACCTCCCGTGCGGGTCCGCGAGACCGAAACGTCGGTCCTGCGTACTGACAGGAAACACATCAAGGAGGCGGATATGAGAAAGACCATCAACATCGTTTTGGCAGGGGCCATTCTGCTTGCGATCCCGGCCGTAGCCGGCGCGTCAAGGGCCCGAAGCGCCAGCGGCGAGTACAACACTGTGACTCTAAATACGGACGAGCTCCCCTCAGCCCAAGGCCGGTTCAGCAACGGCGTCAGTTTTCCGCTCAAACCGGGAGAGCGCTTCGTGTCTGTAGTAGTTACAGACGAGCATGCAGACAAGGTGCTTGCGGTCGTTGGCCAAGACCTGGACGGCGATGGTGTCGACGACAGCGAAGTAGAGATCTGTGGCAGTTCCATGTCTCCGATCAAGGTCAAACCAGGCTTCGATGTGACCGTTTGGGTCCAGGAAGGCACCTGCGAGGATGGAGCACCATCTACCCCCACGTTCGGGACCGTGGAGGCGACCTTCACGAGGTAGGACCCACCCTGGTACGATGCGTGCAGCCTGAACGGGGAAGTTTCCGCCCTCAGGCGTCCCGGAACTACGAAAGGTAGATTGCAGCGCGCATGGCATTGCTGAAGGAAGACAAGCAGAAGCTCATAACTGATCACGCCCGCACCCAGGGAGACACGGGTTCGCCCGAGGTCCAGGTTGCCGTGCTTACCCAGCGGATCACCGAGCTCACCGAGCACCTGAAGACCCACTCGAAGGACCACCACTCGCGCCGCGGCCTGCTACGCATGGTCGGCCGTCGCAAGCGCCTCCTCGACTACCTGCGCCGCGAGGACATCGAGCGCTACCGCTCGATCATCGCGAAGCTCGGCTTACGCCGATAGCGAGAGCTCTCCAGGAAGGAGACTGCCCGGCACCCAAACGTAGCTAGACCGAAGCAAGGAGAGGGCCGGTCTGATCGGTTATCAGTCGCAAGCCCGCTGGTGTTCCCCGAGAACTGCGAGCGGACTTACCACTGAGAACTGATGGGCTGGCGCCTCTCCTCCACAGATCGCAGCACCGAGAATCGGTGCTCGTTTCCTAAGGAGGAGACACATGCAACCAGAGCCGAAGTCTGTCGAGCGAAAGATCGGCGACAAGGTATTCAAGTTCGAGACCGGGCGGTTCGCTGCCCAAGCAGGCGGCGCGGTCCTCGCGTCCCTAGGTGAGACGAACGTTCTCGCCACCGCAACATCGTCGGCGCCCCGTTACGGCGGCGACTTCTTCCCCCTGACGGTCGACGTCGAAGAGCGGATGTATGCCGCGGGCAAGATCCCCGGTGGGTTCTTCCGTCGTGAGGGCAAGGCGTCCGAGAGGGCGACCCTTCTCTGCCGTCTGATCGACCGCCCGATGCGGCCGGCGTTCCCAGACGGGTTCCGCAACGAAGTGCACGTCGTCGTGACGTCGCTGTCGGTTGATGGTGAGAACCCGATGGACATCCTCGCGGTCAACGCCGCGTCGGCTGCCCTTTCGCTATCCGACATGCCGTTCGAGGGCCCGGTCGGTTGTGTGCGACTTAGCCACATCGACGGCCAGTGGGTCGCTAACCCGACCTCCACGGAAGAAACCGACGCCACGATCGAGCTGATCGTCGCCGGGCGCAAGAACGATTCCGGCGAGGTCGACATCATGATGATCGAGGCCGGAGCTTCCGAGCGCGTCTTCGAGCTGATCGAAGCGGGCGCGAAGGCTCCGAACGAGGAGCTCCTCGCCGAGGGCATCGAGACCTCGAAGGGCTACATCGCCGAAGTCATCGAGCTGCAGCAAGAGCTCGTTGGTCTCGCAGGCAAGCCGAAAGCCAAGGTCGGTGAGGACGGCGAGTACCAGCTGTTCTCCGACTACTCGGACGAGATCTTCGAGCGTGTCAGGGCCGAAGGCGAGTCCGCGATCGCCGAGGGGATCAAGATCACGGTCAAGGCCGACCGTCGTAAGGCACTTAGCGACGCCGGCAAGGTCGTCGCCGAGAAGCTTGCCGAGGAGTTCCCCGAGTCCGACGGACAGATCTCTGCTGCGCTGCGTTCGTTGACCAAGAAGCTCGTCCGCAAGCGCATCGTCGAGGAGAACGTCCGTCTCGACGGCCGGTCGGTCGACCAGGTCCGTCCGATCTGGACCCAGATCGGTGTCCTGCCGCGCGTTCACGGCTCGGGTGTGTTCACCCGTGGCGAGACGCAGGCCCTTTCGGTCGCGACGCTGGGCATGGCTCGGATGGAGCAGATCATCGACGACCTCGGGACCGAGGACCGCAAGCGCTACATGCACCACTACAACTTCCCGCCTTACTCCACCGGAGAAGCGGGATTCATGCGTGGACCGAAGCGTCGCGAGATCGGTCACGGGGCACTTGCCGAGAAGTCGATCCTTCCGATCGTTCCTTCCAAGGCCGA
>JAXDJJ010000059.1:0-22185 GCA_034665745.1 Actinomycetota bacterium
ACCACTAGGGCAGGTTCGAGAAGGTCGCGGTGACCGTTCCGGATACCGCCATGCTTCCCGGGCACGTTGCATCTCCGCCGATGTATGCGAACACGTCAAGCGTGACGCCACCGGGGATCGCCTGGGGTTCCTCAGTCGAGCCGCACACGAAGAACCCACCATCGGAGGTTCCGTCGCCATCCTGGTCCCATCGGACACGCACGCCTGCCATGGGATTGACATCGTCTTTCACGGTGATCGAAACGAAAACTTCAGTGGCGGCCGAAGGCAAGGTTGGGATGTTGAGCCCGACGCCACCGGTCTGAGCCGACCCCGCCGAGGGGTTGTCGTAACGGGCCTCGACGACGCGTTCTACCTTGACGACCTTCTTTTTCTTCTTCGCCTGGGCCGGGATCGCCATGAACGAGGCAGCGAGAGCGAGGGCGATCAACAGCGCCATTGATTTCTTCATCGAGGTCCCCTTTCGGTCCAGTCTGACCCCGAATGGTTCGGCGCTGGCGCTTCAGAAACCTTGTCGGGTGGATCGGTTCCTTCAAACGCTGGTCGCTATGTGCAACCCCTGGATCGAGCGGACGGCCTCGAAGCACACCCTGGACAGCTCCGAGATCGCGAGCTTGTCGACGAAATCGTCTGCCCAGTCCGGGTGGAACCTAAGAACCCCCGAGAACGCCACGATCGCTGCGTTCGGTGCAAGTACCCGGAGGAATGGCGCAACGGTTTCTCCATTCATCGCCGACATCATGTAGTCGAGGACGATGAGATCGGGTCGGTTTTGGTGAACCATGTGGAGGGCTTCTTCACCCGACGCTGCCTCCTTGATCTCTATGAACCCAAAGTCCTCGAGGTGGGACCGCACGACGGCTCTGATGTCCCGCTCGTCGTCGACGATCAGAACCGCAACATCACGTGGCGATAGTTCTCTACGTCTCCGCAGCTTCATCGCGATACCTCACTAGGCTCGGGGGACAAGGCAGTACGGCATTCCATAAAGGCCTCAACGACTCCTGGATCGAAATGGGCTCCCGCGCTTCTGCAGATCTCCTCCATCGCCTCCTCGTTCGAACGACGATCCCGATACGGACGGTCGGTGGTGATGGCGTCGAACGCGTCGGCCACGGCCACGACGCGGCCCAGCAGGGGGATGTCTCCACCAGACAGTCCGATGTATCCGCTGCCGTTCCATCTCTCGTGATGGGTCGCAGCGATGGTCTCCGCTGCTCGAAGAACCCGTGACCTGCTACCGGCAAGTACGCGAGCGCCGATTGTCGTGTGGCGTTTCATGACCTCGAACTCCTCTTCCGTCAGAGGTCCGGGCTTTAGCAAGATGTGATCCGGGATCCCGATCTTTCCAAGGTCATGAAGGGGAGCCGCCCGCTCGATGACCTCGATCCTCTCGGCTGCAAGTCCCAGAGCCTTCGCGATGGAACTGGAAAATCGTCCGACACGCCGGGCGTGCTCGCCGGTTTGGTCATCCCTGAATTCGGCCGCGATGGCCAAGCGCTCCAAGGTTTCGCGGCGCGCTTCCTCGAGTTCGCTCGTCCTCACTTTGACTTCCGCATCGAGGGATCGATTGCGCATCTCGAGAACCGAATGCAAGCGCCGGAGCTCTAGTAGATTGCGGACGCGCAGAACGATCTCGACTTTGTCGAACGGTTTGGTCAGGAAATCGGAGGCGCCGGCTCGCAATGCCCTCTCGCGGCTGCCTCGCGATTCGTCGCCCGTGAGGACGACGATAGGTACGGCGCCCCCACCCACCTGGTTCCGCAGCTCCCCCGTGAGCGCGAATCCATTCAGCCCGGGCATATGGAGATCCATCAAGACGATGTCGGGCGCCGTCGTCTTGAATAGCTCGATCGCCTCGAAGGGATCGGTGGTGCTAGTGACTTCTGAGTACCCGACATCCTCGAGGATCATTTCGAGGAGCTGCACGTTGTCCGGGTTGTCATCAACGACCAGGATCCGGTTCGACCTCAACATCGGGGCATCCGCATGGATGTAGTGGGATCGCCATCGCCTGCGAACAACACCGTCACCCACAGTCGCCCATTCGCCATCTTCGAACCCACACCGAAATAGCGGAACGCATCGTGGAGGATGTTTGCCTTGTGCGCGGGTGACGCCATGAAGGCGTCCATGAGTGACGCAGGCGTGCCTCCAACCCCGACGTTCTCACCGAGGATCGTCCAGCCACCGATGCGGGTTCTCAGTTGCAGTGTGGACGAATGATGAAGCAAGTTCTTGGCCACCATGGTGCGGGTGTGCGCACGGGCCACACGGGAAAGCTCCGGATCGAGTGTCAGCTTGTTCGTCAGCGCGGTCGTTCTTACTGCGTTGTGAGCTGTTGCGAATGTTCGCTCGGCGGTGCGGTAACGCCAGCAGGTGCTCGAGGCGGCAACCGCGGCCCCCGAAGATTCCGCGAGTGGATACGCGAGTGGATCCGGGAGAGCCGGTGCCTTGGGAGCCTTCAGCCCACCCGATAACCGGGCCCGACGAAGGACGAACCTGTGGAAAGACCTCCCGTACAAGGTTCCCGAAGCGAAGGCAGAGCGCTTGATCTGTGCACGAGTCGAACCCGCCGCGGGGGAGGGGGCCGCCTCGTAGGCCCTCCAGTTCGTCGTCACCGGTCGACCTCTGAAGAAGAAGCGCAGGTAACTCTCACTGAGATCGGCATCGACCTGAAAAGCCGACGCGGGGATCACCCGCGCGAACGATGCACCGATGCACCGATCCTTCGAGCGACATGATCGGGTAGCGGTGCGGCCATATGTTGTTTGGCCGCTTGCGGTGGTGACGCGCAAGCCCTCGGAACTAACTCGGATCCCTTGGTTCGTCACCCACGACGACCACGCGCGCTCGGTCCGTCCCGGATCCGGAAGCGTCTGGCTCGAGGCGTCGATCGTCATTGCGAGCCCGAGCCCGACCAACAGCACAACGATGGTCCGGTTCATCGGGCGAGCTCCGCAAGCCAGATCGAAGCTTCCTGCTGGAGTTGGCGACGCTTACCGAGCTCGGAGACCTCCTCGTCGAGAACGATGACGAGGTCCTCAGAAGGTTGGACAGGGGGCGCTGGAGGCGGTGCGGGGGGACCAACTGCGGGGGAGCGCAGGATGGGCATCGCCGGAAATTACCCAGGCAAAGCAACCTGACCAGCACTTTTTGGTAACAAATCGCTTACAAGTGCACGAAAGCCGCAAACCGCATGGTTAGGGATTGGGGTCCGCTCGCAACTTGTAGCCCACTCCTCTGATGGTCTCTATCTGGGTTGGGTTGGCTGGATCGTCCTCGATCTTCGCTCGGAGTCGTCTGACCGCCATCGTGATCAGAGATCCACCACCCAGGAATGTATGGCCCCAGACATTGTCCAAGAGGACGTCCCGACTCAAGACCCGTCCTGCCCGCGTGGCAAGTTCGACGAGGAGCCTGAATTCGGTTGGCGTCAGCTCCACAGGTTCACCGCGTTTGCGCACCTCGAAGGCATCGACATCGATGCTGAGCGGGCCCACCGTGATCGATGTGGCTTCGGTGGGGGAGGTCCAGTCGGCCTCACCCGTTAGACGTAGCGCCCCAACCTGACTCGTGAGTTCACGTGACTCCGCTTCGAGCAATCGCGCCTCTGTGACGTCTATCGCAGTGGCTATCGTTCCGAGGATCTCGCCCATCGGCCCGAAGTGAGGTTCAACCGTGCACCGGTAGTGGCGGTCTTTCCACTCCATCTCATAGGACACATGTTGGCCCTTCAGTGCGCGTCGTTCCGCGGCGATCGGCTCGAAGTTGGGATCGTCGGTGCCGAAGTTTTCGAACATCGTGAGGCCGACGAGTTCATTCTCCTCGAGCCCTTGTTGTCTCAAGCCACTACCCCAGATCCATGTGTACCGAAGCTGTGGGTCACACGACCACAGGATCAGAGGCAACCGTTCGTTCAGGACGGCCAGCCTCGCCTCGCTCTCCTTCAATCGCGATTCCAGCGTGGCCTCATGGGTCACGTCGCGCACGAAACCCAGAGTCATGGGTTGTCCATCCTCGTCATGGGCGAGCTCCGCTTTCAGCTCGATCACCAGCTGGGTCCCGTCCTTCTTGCGAACCCGCATCCTCCCGAGGAAGGGTTTGCCATTCCATATCTCTTCTGTGACCGTCCGAACGCTTTCGAACTCTTCGTCTGGAATCAAAGAGCGCCATGCGTCCGCTCCGGTGAGCTCGGCGGGTTCGTAGCCGTAAAGCTCTGCCAGCCCTTCACCTATCTCGAATACCTGGCGACCGCCCTCGGGAGTCTGACGGGCTTTGTAGTAATAGGGCCAAGTCTCTGTGGAGATAGGTGTGCCTTTCGTCGTTCGTCGGAACGAGGTGGGAGGTAACTCAACCTCGGAAGAGGTCTGGAGTGATGAGGCTACTCCTCAATCGTCGCCACGCGTCGTCGGAACCGCGCGCATTTCTGATCTCGTGCCGGAAATGTGAAGGATGACTGGGCGCTCCGTCACGTCCGCTGGACAAGGTGTCACGCGTTGCGTGTTAGATGCTCGTTCAATTGAGGTGGTGGGGCGGTCAGGGGACGCAGAGTCCGCTGCCACCAGCCGACGTCATGCCACTCGCCAAGTTTGAATCCGACGTTCTTCTGGTGAGCGATCTTCTCGAAGCCGAACGACTCGAACAGACCCACGCTAGCGGGATTCGGGAGAGTCGTTCCGGCGAAGGCATTGACGAACCCTTGCTGCGTGAGCCGTTCGAGCAGGGCCGCGAGCAACTCACGGCCGAGCCCTGACCCGCGCGCGTGCTCCGCGAGGTAGATCGAAACCTCGACCGACCACTGGTAGGCGGCACGACGATGGAACGGCCCGGCGTACGCGTACCCCGCGCAAGCGCCATCCCTCTCGAGCACGAGCCACTCGTGACTGGCGGCGATGCGCTCGGAGACCTCTTGTTCGGTCGGAACCTCGGTCTCGAAGGAGATAGCGGTCTCTTGAACGATCGGTGCGTAGATGGCGAGCACCCCCGACGCATCTCGTTCCGTGGCGAGTCGGATCATGTACTGATTATCGCGGCCGTGGGGCGCCGTTCGCCTGAGACAATGGAGCGATGACGGACCTCGATGACCACGGTCGACCGGAACCTCCCCTGACCGGGGACGAAACCGCCACCTTGCTGGGCTATCTCGACTATCAGCGCGCGACCCTCGCGTGGAAATGCTCGGGGCTGGACTCGGCGGGGTTCAACGCGACCGTCGGTGTTTCGACGATGACCCTTGGTGGCCTGCTCAAGCACATGGCCTTGGTCGAGGAATCCTGGTTCTCCCGGTGGCTTCACGGACGAGAGATGCAACCCCGCTGGCAAGAGATCGACTGGAAGGCAGATCCGGACTGGGAATGGCGCACCGCTGCCGAGGACTCACCCGAGGAGCTTCGTGCATTGTGGCAAGACGCGGTGGAGCGATCTCGTGCGCTGATCGCGGAGGCTCTGGAGACTGGAGACCTGGGTCAGCTGTCCAAGCGCACCTGGCCCGACGGTCGAGCTCCCAGCCTTCGATGGATCGTGACCCACATGATCGAGGAATACGCGCGCCACAACGGCCACGCCGACCTACTGCGCGAATCGGTGGACGGAGAAACAGGGGAGTAGCAAAGGTCAGACGGGCGTCAGGAAACTAGGAAGCTCTCAAAGAGAGGCCTAAGTTCGATTTCGCCGCCTGCGCGATCCGCGCAAGATGCATCAAGTCTTGCAACTCGGTCTTCCGGAAGCGGGGACCATGCTTGCGTGCAACCAGGAGTGCTTCGTCCGCTCGGCCGAGTGGGATGGCAGCGATCTCGTAGCTCATCTTTCCCATCCGCCAAGCAGGCGGCATCCAGAACGATGGACTGAATCGGCGCGGGCCGTCCAACGGCATCCAAGGTGTCGTGATGTTCGCCATCGACGGAGCCGAGGAGCTTGCAGTGATGACGTCCGGAGGGGCCCCAGACTTGATCGCGACACACCAACTCGCCCACATCGCGGCGGGGATCCCCTCAACAAGCCGATCGAGAGCCTCTGTCGAGGTCGCTTCCGAGAGTGATGCAGCAAGTTCCATCGGAGACCTAGACGGGACCTCTCGGTCCAGAGCCCTTATCGCTTCAACAACGGCCGAAGGCACGAGCTCGGCCGCGTGCCTGAGAGCCTCGGCGGCCCCATCGGGCGCCTCGACACAAAGGTCATCGACGGCGATGCCATCGTCACGTTCTATGACATCCAAGCTCACGATATTGACGCCCCCGCGTCCGAGAGCAAGAGCCAGGCTCCCGAGTACTCCTGGTTGATCCGGTAGAGACACTCTCAATGCGAACAGCATCCATGCGCTCCGATCTCTAGAACGATCAAGAGCGAAAGGTATGAGTCGGCGATTTCGGGGCCGTTCCAGTCGTGTAACGACCTGGTTATTTCGAAGTTTCGAAGAGGGAGGATGATTGTTATTGCGCGCAGCTACCGCATAGCGATAGTCCAGCGCGGTAGCTAGAAGGAAGGTGATGGCCACGGACAGCCCGCCCCACGACCTCGCTATCGATCGTTTATTGGCGGTCTATGACGTGCGCAGTCACCACTCGATCGAGGTGGATGCCGCGCCCGCAGCTGTGTACCAAGCCGTTCGGGAGCTGGACCTCGGCCGCTCTCTACCTGTTGCGGCCCTGATGTTCGTGCGGACGATCCCACGTCTCCTAACCGGCAAGGTACGGCCGAGCCGCTCGATCACTCTGGAAGACATCGTTCAAGCCGGCTTCACGATCCTCGAGGAACGGCCCCCCAACGAGCTCGTCATCGGCGCGGTCGGGAGGTTCTGGAGGCCGGACAGCGGCGTCGTTCCCGTCACTGTTGAGGAGTTCGGAACTTTCAACGAGCCCGGCTTCGCGAGATCCGCCATGAGCTTCGCTGTGGAAGAACGAGGGGAAGGCTCACTCCTTGCGACCGAAACCCGCGTCGCGTGCACGGACGCCTCAGCTCGCCGCAAGTTTTCCCTCTACTGGCGAGCCATCGGACCCTTCTCGGGGTTGATCCGCCGGATCGTCCTCGCAGACATCAAGCGAGCCGCAGAGAAGGTTGATCCAGGCGAGGTGCCTAGAACCGGCGTGGGTCGCCAGGGAATCGAACCCTGAACCTACGGATTAAGAGTGCGACCTAGGCGTTCCTGACGCGTTCTGAATTCTCCTAACGGAACTGTTTGCGCAGGCCAGAGGCACATTCGTAAGAACGACTTCCTGACTGTTCCTGACCCGTCCGAACAATTGGAATGGCAAGAGAATGGCAAATCGCGCCATCACTCACACTCGGTCACCTCCTCGCCGCCCCAGCATGAGTCCTTACCGTCCCCTCCAATGAGGAAGTCGTGACCCTGCCCACCGAATAAGCGGTCGTCGCCTACCCCGCCAGCTATCCGGTCGCGCCCGGTCTCGCCCCGGATGACGTCCGGTCCTGCGCCGCCGTCGATCTCGTCCGCTCCCGAGCCACCTCGCATCTCATCAGGTCTTCGATCATCCGTTCCCACATCACCTTCGATCGTGTCTCGGCCGCCTCGACCGACCAGGAGGTCCGCTCCTCCGTGTCCATCGAGGAGGTTCGGCCCGGCGTCACCGAACAAGCGGTCATTGAAAGCGGATCCGACGATCCGGGTGATATCTACGAGACGGTCGAGGCCTTGTCCACGGGCGGAACCCTTCGCCAGATCCACCAAGACCGGGTTCGTTGACGCGGAGTAGCTGACCCAAGCGACGCCATCGTCACTTCCACTGATGAAGTCGTCGCCAGGACCACCTGTCATGTATTCGCGACCCGACCCTCCGATCAAGCGGTCATCGCCGGTGCCTCCGGAGAGGCTGTCTTCGCCGGGACCACCGCGCAAGACGTCGGTACCTGCTTGCCCGCGCAGGACATCGAAGCGGCCGCTTCCTCCGAGGATCGTGTCGTTGCCGCGGCCTCCCCATATGTCCTCGCCGTCACCGTGCCCGCCCTTGGCGTAGTCATCACCAGGACCGAGACAGATCAGGTCACGCGCTCCAAGACCGAAGACAACATCGTTACCGCCGCCGGCGAGGATGACATCGCCCCCGTCAGTACCGCGGATTCGATCGTCATCGGCGGTACCCCGGATGGTGGGTGCCTTCCCCCCGCATTCCCCATGGACCTTTCGGGCAGAAGCGGGGGCAGGCAGAAGAGCGCCCACCAAGAGAAAGAGCAACAAGAGGGTCCGTGCACGCCCGACCATATTCAAGAGACTCCCACGCTGGTCCTTTGGTTGCCTGGGTAGCAGGTAGATCGATCGAACTCTCTCTTGAGGCCATGTATCGACTAGCACAGAGTTGCACCAGCGTTAGTTATGGAAGGGCACGGGAATGGCGAGTTATCGCGCTCAGCTTTCGCACAGCGCAAGTACAGCGCGATAACTGTCGGTAGAGGCGTGGGTCGCCAGGGAATCGAACCCTGAACCTACGGATTAAGAGTCCGTTGCTCTGCCAATTGAGCTAGCGACCCGAGTGGGGCAGTGTAAGTCACGTTCTTTGCGCTCAAACGACCTTAAGAGGGTCGTTCAGGCGCAGAGAACTTGGGGCGACCGAC
This sequence comes from Actinomycetota bacterium, assembly GCA_034665745.1. Taxonomy (GTDB): domain Bacteria; phylum Actinomycetota; class CADDZG01; order CADDZG01; family WHSQ01; genus JAXDJJ01. The sequence continues at coordinate 8,569 of JAXDJJ010000059.1, forward strand.
GGGACTTGAACCCGCGACATCCCGGACCACAACCGGGTGCTCTACCTGGCTGAGCTACGGCCGCCATGTGGCTGCTAAAGGGTAGCAGTCGAGGTTGCCGGCCCCCGAGCTTTCCTCCGCTTGTTGAACTGCAATAGGAGGAGACCGGCCCCCGCAGCGATCGAAGCGGAGAAGAAGCCGCCCCGGTAACCGGAGATGTCCACGATGCCACCGGCGGCCATGGCTCCCAGTCCGAAGGCAAGATCGAAGAATGCCGTGAACGTGCCGACAACGGCCCCTCGCTCGGATGCAGGAGCACCCTTCACGGCCATCGACATAAGTGCAGGGAACGCAAGGGAATGCCCTAGCGACCAGACGATCGTTCCGACCACGAGACCCGTCTGCGAGCCGAACGAGCCCATGATGATGAAGCCAAGGACCGAACATGCGAGAGCGCCCCTTGCCGCCGTAGTTGCACCGAGTCGGTCGGGGAGCCGAGCCCCGAACAGACGGACCGCGAACACGACCGTTGAATGAAGCGCGAACAAGAACCGCGAGCCGCTTAGTCCTATGCGAAGGGCGTACAAGGGAACGAACGTCGAGAACATGGCGAGGCCCCAGATGCTCGCCGCCATGACGCTTCCCGGCAGCACTGCCGAGCGTGACAGCAGCGCGTTCGAGCCATCGCGCTCGAGATCATCGGGACGGGTCTCGGGGATGAACGCGCCGATGACGGCCGCAAGGCCCGAGCACGCGGCTGCGACGACCCACGCAGTGTTGTAACCGGACGCATCGAGAAGGCTCTCGCCGAGGATCGGCCCGAGCCCGATGCCCGCGAAGAGGGATAGAGAGAAGTAGCTCAGAGCTTCGCCGCGGCGTTCGTCGGGGGCGAGGTCGTTGATCGCGCTCGCGGTCCCAACGTAGAACAAGGCTTCACCGGCCCCCGATGCGATCCTCAACAACATCAAAACCACCAGGGAGTGCGTGAAGACGTAGCCGAGTAGTGACAAGGCGACGATCGCTCCGCCCACGACGATCAACACCTTCCGGCCCCGCTTGTCCGCGAGGCGACCGGTGAAGGGTCGTAAGAGAACGGCGGCCAGAGAGAACGTGCCGATCGTCAACCCGACCGCAAGGCTTCCGCCACCGAGCGGTCCCTCGACGAATCGAGGGACGGTGGGCAAGGTCGCTCCGACGGCAAGGAAGTAGGCGAAGTTCGCCAACATCACGAGCATGAACGGCCTCGTTACGAGGCGAGGCCGTGCTTTGTCGGTTGTCTTGCTCATCGAAAACTCCAAGTCGCGTACGAAGAGAGGGGCCCCGGTCAGGGACCCCTCTCAAAGTAACGGTTGGAACTGGTGCCTTATGCCCTGCGGCCGAACACCGCCAGTAGCTTCGTCTGAAGGTCGGCGCTCTCAGGTGGCTCGATCTTCTCGCCGTACGAGCCGGACCCTTTGAGCATCTCTTCGATCGGCACGGCCCACGCGTAGACGTACTCCATCAACTCCTGATCGAGGTTGACGGCGCCCTCGGTTCCTTTGGCGAGGTCCCACCCGTGGATCAGATGGTCCGACGTCATCTGATCCAGGTAGTCGCCACCGGAGAAGTCACCGAACGACAGGTGCACGGTTCGTTCGGTGGCTCCGGGCTCCTGCGCTGCAGCCTTTGCCTCTTCGGCTGCAAGCTTCCACGCAAGCTGCGGGTCACTCCCCAGCAGGTCGCCCTCGAACGCGTTCCCACCGATCTCGGCGATGGTCTTGCCTGCCATCAGCGGTACCACCCACTTGTCTTCGTAGACGATGTGGTTGATCAGATCGCGCACGCTCCAGTCAGAGCACGGCGTGGGCTTGTCCATGTCCAGAGGCCGCGTGACCTGCACACGCTTGTCGAACTCATCAACCGAGCGCAGATACATCTCGAGCTGTTTGCTCACTTAGTCGAGTACCAGGGGTCGGTCAGGTCGAAGAACTTGGGCTCGCCGTCGGAGATATCAGCCCATTCGGCCATCGACTTCTTGAACTCCTCAGAGTCCTGCATCTCCTTCTCTTTGGCGCGCGCCTCGGACTCGGACCGGAAGTAGATGGCGGTCGTGTAGCGGCCGTTCTCGTGACCTGCGGTGACCGATCCAAGCACGTCGGGACGCAGCCCCTTCATGCGCTCTTCCATCCCGGCGTCTAGCTCTTTCGCTTTGGCGATGTCGGTCGTCTTGCCTTGCATGACCTGCACGAACCCTGCTTCGTCGGACCCCCCGCCATTCGAGAGGCTGACCATGTTGCAGTCGTGGAACATCGGGTTATCGATGTATTGGGATGTCTCTTCCCACCACTTGCTCTGCTCGGCGCTGTCGCTGTTCTTCTTCGCTGCTTCCTCGCTCTCGAAGCGTGCGAGTGCGATGAACTCACCGTCCGGGGTTACGCCCGCAGTGCCGCCGAGGTACCCGATCGCTTGAGGCTTGACCTCCTGATCCCAGCGCTCCCACTGCTTCTTCAGTCCTGCCTCGTCCTTCGCCTTGCCCTGAACCACCTGTATGAACATCCTGCTCCCTTCGTTGGGCTGACCTCCGTTCTACTCCTGCTCTCGCCTGCGTCAAGTGGGTAAACATCCTCGACGCGGCTACCCTTGAGGGGCGATGGAAGAGATAGAGAACGAGTCGTTCGGACCGAATCAGTGGCTGGTGGACGATATGTACCGCCGCTACCAGGAGAACCCCAAGGCGGTATCCGAGTCGTGGCAGGAGTTCTTCGAGGATTACACCCCAGTGGGCCGGAAACCGAGGTCGTCCGCCCCGCCATCGGTATCGACGTCCGGAGGCTCGACCCCGCCGCCGCCTCCACCGGGCCCCCACGATGACGCCAGCCCCCTGAAAGGGGTCGCGGCTCGTATAGCCGAGAACATGGAGGCGTCACTAGGTGTCCCCACCGCTACCTCGGTCCGGACCATCCCGGCGAAGCTCCTCGAGGAGAACCGACGGATCATCAATCGCTATCTGGCCGACCGCGGGGGCAAGGTCAGTTTCACCCACATGATCGGTTGGGCGATCCTCAAGGGCCTCGAAGCGCGGCCCGCGATGAAAGCGAGCTTCACCGAGATCGACGGCCAACCCCACGTCGTTCACCACAAAGAAGTGAACCTGGGCATCGCCGTCGACATCGAGAAGTCCGAAGGCGAGCGCGTCCTCTATGTGCCAAACATCAAAGAAGCGAGCTCTCTCGACTTCGCCGGTTTCTGGAACGCGTACGAGGACACGATCCGCAAGATCCGCTCGAACAAGCTCGCGCCGGATGATTTCGCCGGCACGACCGTCACGCTGACGAACCCGGGAACCGTCGGCACTCGTCTGTCGGTTCCGCGTTTGATGCCGAACCAGGGTCTGATCGTCGGTGTCGGCGCTATCGCCTACCCGAGCGAGTACGAAGCCTCGGATCCGCGCGCTCTGGCGCACCTGGGCGTCAGCAAGGTCATCTCGATAACGTCTACCTACGATCACCGCGTCATCCAAGGTGCAGAGTCGGGCCAGTTCCTCGCCGACGTTCACGACCTTCTTCTTGGGGCCGAACGCTTCTACGACGAGATCTTCGCGTCGTTGGCGATCCCTTACGAGCCCGTCCGCTGGAGCCGCGACTCTGCGGCCCTGGAGGGCACCGACCTCGATCTCGAGAAGCAGTCGCGCGTCATCCGTCTGATCAACATGTATCGGGTGCGCGGCCACCTACTTGCCGATCTCAACCCGATCGGCTGGGAGGTGCTGTCACACCCCGAGCTCGACCTCTCGTACAACGGCTTGACCGTGTGGGACCTCGATCGTGAGTTCCTCACCGATGGATTGCCTGGTGCCCGAAAGATGCCGTTGCGCAAGATCATCGACCTGATGCGCGATGCGTATTGCAAGACGGTCGGGGTCGACTACATGCACATCTCGGATCCCGATCAGAAGCACTGGATACAGAAGCGTGTTGAGGGACCCCAAGACGAACTCGATCGAAGCGAGAAGCTGCACATCCTCGATCGTCTGAACGCGGCTGAGTCGTTCGAGCGGTTCCTGCACGCCAAGTACACCGGCCACAAGCGCTTCTCGCTCGAGGGGGCCGAGAGCGTTATCCCGATGCTCGATGCCTTGTTCGAGGCCGCAGCCGACGATCACATGATCGAAGCAGTGATGGGGATGTCCCACCGCGGTCGCCTCAACGTGCTGGCCAACACCGTCGGTAAGCCGTTGCGTGAGATCTTCCGTGAATTCGAAGGCGACATCGATCCCGACAGCGTCCAGGGGTCGGGAGACGTCAAGTACCACCTCGGGATGACGGGACGCTTCACGTCGCGCGCCGGCAACTCGATGGCTCTGATCCTCGCATCGAACCCGTCCCATCTCGAAGCTGTCGATCCGGTCGTCGAAGGGATGGCGCGCGCGAAGCAAGAACTCGTTGGTGACGGTGCTCAGGACCAGGTGCTGCCGGTTCTGCTGCACGGGGACGCGGCCTTCGCAGGGCAGGGCATCGTCGCGGAGACGTTCAACCTCTCTCAACTCCGCGGCTACCGCACGGGTGGCACGGTCCATATCGTCGTTAACAACCAGATCGGATTCACGACGGCACCGAAGTCGGGTCGCTCCACGACCTACGCGACCGATATCGCGCGCATGATCCAAGCGCCGATCCTCCATGTCAACGGCGACGACCCGGATGCGTGCGTTCGCGTCACGAAGCTCGCGTTCGAGTACCGCAAACAGTTCAAGAAGGATGTCGTCATCGACCTCGTCTGCTATCGCCGGCATGGACACAACGAGGGTGACGAGCCCGCCTTCACGCAGCCGCTGATGTACTCGAAGATCGACGAGAGGCGCTCGGTACGCAAGCTCTACACGGAGAAGCTCCTCAACAGGGGTGAACTCACGGTCGAAGAAGCCGAGGCAGCTTTAGAGGATTTCCGCAGCAAGATGCAGCAGGCGTTCCAGGAGACGAAGGGCTCGAGCGCGGGCCAGGACGTGCGGGCCGAACGACCACCGGTTCCGACCGGTGTGCTCCCCGCGATCGAGACGGGGGTGGCGCGCGATCGACTCGAGCACATCCACTCCACCGTGACCACCGTTCCTCAAGGTTTCGAGGCGAACCCCAAACTCGAGAAGATGTTGCAGAAACGCGCGGGGATGCTCGACAACGACGCGGTGGACTGGGCGGCGGCCGAGGCGCTCGCGTTCGGCTCGCTGCTCCTCGAGGGCTTCACCGTGCGGCTCTCCGGCCAGGACTCGAGACGGGGCACGTTCAGCCAGCGTCACTCGGTGCTGATCGATCGGAACTCAGGCGAGGAGTACTTCCCGTTGAGCGAGCTCGGCGAGGACCAAGGCCAGTTCCGGACCTGCGACAGTCTGCTCTCCGAGCTAGCCGTCCTCGGTTTCGAGTACGGCTACTCGGTCGCCAACGGTGACGCCCTGGTCTTGTGGGAAGCCCAGTTCGGTGACTTCATCAACGGGGGACAGATCATCGTCGACCAGTTCATCGTTGCCGGCGAGGACAAGTGGGATCAGCAAAGTGGTCTTGTGCTCCTGCTGCCCCACGGTTACGAAGGTCAGGGCCCCGAACACTCGAGCGCGCGTCTCGAACGCTTTCTGACCTTGGCGGCGGAAGACAGCATCCAGGTTGCTCAGCCGACCACCGCCGCTCAGTATTTCCATCTGTTGCGCCGGCAACTCCTACGTTCCGTTCGCAAGCCGTTGATCGTGATGACTCCGAAGTCTTTGTTGAGGGCCCGCGCGGCCCACAGCGCCACCGCAGAGTTCGAGACCGGGCACTTCTCGGAGATCATTGATGATCCGACGGTGTCCGATGCCGCGAAGGTTCAGCGAGTCTTGCTCTGCACGGGGAAGGTCGCTTACTCGTTGATCGACGAGCGAGACGAGCGGAAGGCTCCCGTCGCGATCGTGCGGGTCGAGCAGTTGTATCCGTTCCCCGACGAGCAACTGGACGAGGTGTTCGCTCGTTATCCGAAGGCTGAAGAGATCAGATGGGTCCAAGAGGAGCCGCGCAACATGGGTGCCTGGGGATTCGTGTACAGCAAGCTCGCGCGCAAGTTGTGGGGCGAACGCAAACTCACCGTGTCATCTCGAGCCGAGAGCGCAAGTCCTGCCACCGGCAGCTCGACGATCCACGCTCAGGAGCAAGAGGAACTGATTGCCGATGCGTTCAAGGGTCTGTAGGACCTAGACACTCCCCGGCCACGGCACCAAGCCAGCTTCATGCGCGCCGGCAACCGTTTCTGCCAAGGTCTCGATCGAGTTGTAGCGGGGACGCCAACCCAATTTCGCACGAGCTTTGCTGGTGTCCATGAGTACAGGGACGCGGATCGCGTGAAGCCACGATGCGCTCGACGGCAAGAGAGGGAAGCTCGAGACGATCTTCGCGGTCGTATCGACAGCTAGTTCAGGCAACGGGATCGAGTACCACCCCAACGCATGAGCGATATCGGATGCAGTGATGTCACCATCGGCGGCGAGGTTGTAGACGCCGGGCTCGCCTCTACCGAGCACCGCCGCAACCAAGGCGTCGGCGACATCTTCTTCGTGGACGAGTTGGAACGGAACCCCAGGGTCGGGGATGACGGGACGCAACAGAGGGATCGTCCCGACGAGCTTCTTCACTGGACCGGGGAGCTTGTCGGCGAGTTGCACGTAAGGGATCTTGTCGATGACATCCAACGCGGTCGGTCCCGCGACGATGCATGGCCGGAACACATAGACGTCGGTCTCCCAGCCCTCGGACAGCGAGCCCAGGGTGGCCTCCAGCTCCGCTTTCTGAGCGGAGTAGTAGTGGCCTTGGGTCCCACGAGCGGGGACGTCTTCTGTCAACGGGGAGGGGTTGTCGTCGTGGAAGCCGTAAGCGGCGACCGACGAGGTGTAAACGAGTCTCTTCGCCCCCGCGTCGAACGCAGCTTTGAACACGTTCTGTGATCCCTCGAGGTTGACCTGGCGGGTCTCCTTCTGGGAACCCCAGATCAAGAATGCGAGGTGGACCACCACATCCGCCCCCACGACCGCTTCTTCTACGGATGACTGGTCGAGGATGTCGCCCTGGCGATATTCGGTCTTCGTCCAACCGAGCTCGGCCGTGTCGATCGGGCTACGCGCCATGCCGATGATGCGGTCGATACCGGGTGCGTGCTCGAGAGCGCGGATGAAGGCCTTCCCGATGCTGCCGGTTGGACCGGTAACCGCGACGGTGAGACCTTCGGTGGGCACGTCTCGCATACTCGCACTTGAGGCGGGCCTCCTAGGATGCCTCTATGCCCGACCTCGATGTCATCCTCTCGGATCTTGCCGCGGAACACGCCGCGCTCGACGCCCTCGTGGCCGACCTCGATGACGCCGGGTGGGAGTCGCCGACCCCGGCAGAGGGGTGGAACGTCAGGGATCAGGTTGGCCACCTAGCGTTCTTCGACGAACAAGCCGCGCTCGCCCTTGCGGACAAGGAGGGCTTCGCGGCGAACCTGGTTGAGATCGCCAAGGATGTCGGTGCCTACATGGACCGTTCGGTGCAGAGGGGTCGCGAGCTAGGTAACGAGGGTGTGCTCGAGTGGTGGCGTAGCGCGCGGACCAGCATGTTGGACGCGTCCCGCGGCGTCGATCCGAAGGAACGTATCCCTTGGTACGGCCCCCCCATGAGTCCAGCATCGTTCATCTCCGCGCGGATGATGGAGACGTGGGCGCATGGCCAGGATGTTGCCGATACTTTCGACATCACACGGGAAACCGATTCGCGCATCAAGCACGTCGCTCATCTATGTGTGCTGTCACGCCGCCATGCCTACGCGACTAACGGTCTCGAAGAGCCAACCTCGGACGTCTTCGTCGTGTTGGGGGGGCCGGACGGGGAGACCTGGAGCTGGGGCGACCAACATTCGGCCGACCGCATCTCAGGAACCGCTGAAGAGTTCTGTCTGGTGGTGACGCAACGCCGTCATCTAGACGACACCACCCTTACGGTCGAGGGTGACGACGCCCGCGGATGGATGGCGATCGCGCAAGCGTTCGCGGGTCCGCCGGGAAGCGGGCGTCAGCCCGGGCAGTTCCCGAAGAGATGAACGTGGTCCGCTGGATCGGATTCGCGTTCGGGATCCTCGTCGTGCTATGGACGGGTTCGAGCGTTGTCAGGACCCTGATCGTTCCCCGCGGTCTTCAGTCATCTCTACCTAGGGCCGTTGCGCGTTATTCAGGGCGCTTCTTCCACTTCATCGCCCGTCGCTTCGATACCTATGAAGACCGCGACAAAGTCCTCGCGTTCCAGGCACCGAGCTTCCTCTTGTTCCTTCTCTCTGCTTGGATCGTGTGCTTCGTGGTCGGTTACGCGCTGCTCTTGTGGCCGTTCATCACGAGCTTCTCCAGCGCACTTCTCGAAAGTGGCTCGTCCGTCTTCACCCTCGGCTTCGCCGGAACCCATGAGTTTGGCCCGACCCTCGTCCATTTCGCCGCCGCCGCAACGGGTCTGGTCGTCGTCGCCCTGTTGGTTGGTTACCTGCCCACTCTTTACGCCGCGTTCAACCGCAGAGAGACGATGGTCACGATGTTGCAGAGCCGCGCCGGCGCTCCCGCATGGGGACCGGAGATCCTCCTGCGTTACCAGAACGTTGGTCTGGTCGAGCAGCTGCCTGGCTTGTACAACGAGTGGGAGAGATGGGCGGCGGATGTCTCCGAGAGCCACACGAACTATCCGGTGCTGATCTTCTTCCGCTCACCACACCCGTTGCGGTCGTGGGTCCTGGGACTGCTCGCCGTGATGGATTCCGCCGCGTTATATCTCTCTCTATCTCCAACGGCCGCTCCAACCGAGGCACGACTCTGTCTTCGGATGGGATTCCTGTGTTTGAGAGACATCGCGAACTTCCTCCAGATCGAGTTCGATCCCGACCCGATGCCCGAGGATCCCATCTCGTTGACGTTCGAGGAGTTCGCGGCGGGTATCGAGGGCGCCGTCAAAGTCGGATTCGAACTGGAGCGGACCCTGGAAGAGGCGTGGCCACACTTCCGCGGTTGGCGCGTGAACTACGAGGCGGTGGCGTACTCGATCGCGAACGTGGTGTCTGCCCCCCCTGGTCCGTGGTCGGGGCCGCGCGACAACCTCCCCGGGATGGAGATAATCCCGCAGCGTCCCGCCAACCGAAGCCCCGATAACTCGGCGACGGACCAGCGGCCGAAGGGCACGGGCTCCGGTCACTGATGGCAATCGACTTCGATGCCGCGTTACAACGGGCGTTGTCAGAAGGCGACCTGTGGCAGTCATGGCGGGCGATGCGACTTGAAGGAAAAGACGTGGGCGATCCTCCCGCGATCCCGGCCCAGGACCAGGAGGGCGCATTCGTTGGACCAGGCGGCCGCCCGTCTCCCGGAGCCACGGGTGAAGGCCTCTGTCATCTCAAACTGATCGGCTTGTCGGATTCCGGCGCTGCTGCGATCGCGGTGGACTGGTTAGAGGAAGCGCGCACCCCGGCAGAGGCATGGCTCGACTCGCCCGATGAGGTGCCGGGCGAGCTCGATAACGCCGCGGCCGCGCGCGTGTGGGCGACCGCCGCTGCAGCGTGTGGATTGTTGGTTTCGGGACGCGATCCGGGGTCGCGCGCCCTCGATCTATTGCGTGGCGAATCGGATCAGCTCGGACGTTTCACCGGTGGTGGCTATCCGACATTCGCCGCGGCCGCGGCGTACTGGCTCGCTCAGGGCCCGAAGACCGAGATCGCCGAGTGGGCTCTCAGGTGGGCACGAGAAGAGGGCGAGGACTGGTGGGGGCCGTGGGAACGAGCCACCGCACTCACCTTCTGGCTGGCCGCGGGCATCCCACCCGAACATGCTTCTGTCGAGATCTTCCTCGACGAGCTACGTGACGAAGCCGAACCGTCGGGATGGGCCGACGATCTCGGTCTCACGATCCGCACCCTCGAGCTGCTCGCCGCAAGCGACCGGTAGGTTCACCTAGTGGGTTGGGATCCGTCGCTATGGGCGAGCAAGAAGCCTTTCGGCATAGGTGAGAAACGCCCGAACAACTACGCGGAGCTGTGGCGCGCGTTCAGAGAGAACAAGGGTCGTCGTGGTTACGCGTGGCGCATCCTCAAACATGGTGTTTGCGATGGGTGCGCGTTAGGGACGACGGGGATGAAGGACTGGACCCTCGACGAGGTCCACCTGTGCAACGTTCGCTTACGTCTCCTGCGGCTGAACACGATGCCTTCGCTGGAGGTCGGCGAGCTCGCGGACGCGGGTCGGCTCGAGACGATGACCTCTGCCGAGCTGCGCGAGCTTGGTCGCCTGCCGTTCCCGATGATCCGCAGGAAAGGCGAGCCGGGCTTCACGCGCATCGGCTGGGATGAAGCGATGGCTCTCGTCGCCGACCGCATCCGGGCATCGGACCCGAGACGGCTGGCGTTCTATCTGACCAGCCGCGGCATGACGAACGAGAACTACTACGTGGTGGCTAAGGCGGTTAGGTCCCTGGGCACGAACTCGATCGACAATGCGGCAAGGGTCTGTCATTCACCAAGCACGTTCGGACTGAAACGATCCCTCGGTGTTCCCGCAACTACCTGTTCGTACACGGACTGGATCGGTAGTGACCTGATCGTCTTCATCGGGTCGAACGTTGCGAACAACCAACCGGTCGCGATGAAGTACCTCTTCCATGCCAAGAAGGAGGGGACGAAGGTCGCCGTCGTCAACAACTACCGAGAGCCCGGGATGGACAAGTACTGGGTTCCTTCGAACGTCGAGAGCGCAGTGTTCGGGACGAAGATCGCAGACAGGTTCTTCCTGGTGAACGTGGGTGGGGACATCGCTTTCATCTCCGGTGCGTTGAAGCACATGGTTGCCAACGACTGGATCGATCGGAACTTCATCGAGAACCACACGACCGGCTTCGCTGACACGTTGCGAGAGATCGAAGCGATGGAGTGGCCGGAGCTCGAACGTCAGAGCGGATCGACGTCGGACGAGATGTTCGCGTTCGCCCAGATGGTGGGCGCCGCTCAGACCGCAGTGCTCGTGTGGAGCATGGGGGTCACTCAACACAGCTTCGGTGAGGACAACGTCAGGGCGATCATCAACCTTGGGCTCTCGCGCGGTTTCGTGGGCCGGGATAAGTGCGGTCTCATGCCGATCCGTGGCCATTCCGGCGTTCAGGGTGGAGCGGAGATGGGCGCCTACACGGGTGTCTTGCCCGGAGCGGTCATCCTCGACGACGAAAGCGCTGCACGTTTCACGTCGTTCTGGGGATTCCCCGTGCATCCGGACCCCGGTTACACCGCCCCCCAGATGATCGACGCCGCTCACGCGGGCGATCTCGACGTGTTGTTCTCGGTCGGCGGGAACTTCCTCGAGGTCATGCCGGATCCGGCGTTCGTGCGCGACGCGATGTCGCGTGTGCCCTTGAGGGTGCACATGGACATCGTGTTCAGCAGTCAGATGCTGGTCGAACCTGACGACACCGTCTTGTTGCTACCGGCGGCCACCCGTTACGAGACGCCTGGCGGCGTTACAGAAACCTCAACGGAGCGACGCGTCATCTTCAATCCCGAGATCCCCGGCCCCCGCGCGGGGGAAGCCCGCCCCGAGTGGGTCGTGTTCACGGACCTGGCACGGAGACTCCATCCCGATCGCGAGGAGATGTTCTCGTGGCCCGATACCGGAGCGATCCGCGACGAGATCGCGGCTGCGATCCCGTTCTACGACGGCATCCAGCACCTTGCGAAGGAGGGTGACAACTTCCAGTACGGAGGTCCGATGCTGTGCGAGGGGTGGAAGTTCCCAACCCCGGATGGCAAAGCATCGTTCTTCGCTGTGCCGCTACCTCCGCGAGCCGCGCCGGAAGGCCGCTACATGGTCTCCACCCGCCGGGGGAAGCAGTTCAACAGCATGGTCCAACAAGCGAAGGACCCATTGACCCAAGCGGTTCGAGACTCGGTGTTCATCAGCGCTTCCGATGCCCTCGTTGAAGGCTTGAGCGACGGCGATCCGATCGTTCTCGTCAGCGACCACGGCCGCTTCGATGGGCGCGCCTGTATCGCTCCCGTTGCACCCGGCAACCTCCAGGTGCACTGGCCGGAGGCGCAACCCCTGATCGATCGCAGCAAGCGCTCACCGGAAGCGGGGATCCCCGACTACAACGCGCTGGCGCGCATCGAGAGGGTTGGGTGACCGAGCTCGTTCGTCCCGGCAGCGAGACCAAGGTGACGGTGGTTGCCTATGACGACGGCTCCGTTTCCGAACGCGCCGACGCCCTCGCGACCGAAGAGCCCTTGGAGATACGTGTCGTCGTGGCGGGACAGAGCAAGACGGTTGCAGTCACGATGCGCACACCCGGCGCCGACTTCGAGTTGGCGGCGGGCTTCCTATACGGCGAGGGTGTGATCTCACGACGCCAGCAAGTGGCTCGCATCAGCTACTGCCAAGACCGCGACCTCCCACCCGAGCAGCTCTACAACATCGTCATCGTCGAGCTCGATCCGACATCGAACCCCGATCTGCGACCGCTCGACCGCCACTTCTACACATCGAGCGCTTGTGGCGTGTGCGGGAAGGCGAATCTCGAGGCGATCGCGCTGCGAGGGACGAAACCGATCGTCGGTGGTCCTTCTGTCCCGGCCGAGGTCATCTCGAACCTTCCGGGTCGGTTGCGCGACGGCCAGAAGATATTCAGCTCGACGGGCGGGCTCCACGCCGCCGGACTGTTCGATGTCGCCGGCGAGCTCGTCACGGAACGAGAGGATGTTGGGCGGCATAACGCCTTGGACAAACTGGTCGGTTGGGCATTGCTCGATGGACGTTTGCCCCTGTCCGACCACATCGTGATGGTGAGTGGGCGATCGAGCTTCGAACTGGCTCAGAAGTCTGTCGCGGCGGGTGTGCCGATCCTGTGCTCCGTTTCTGCGCCGAGCAGTCTCGCGGTTGATGTCGCGAACGAGTTCGGGATGACCTTGTGTGGATTCGTGCGGGGGTCTCGTTTCAACGTCTACGCGGGGGCCGAACGCATCACTTCTTGAAGCGCTCTTCGTGGTCGAGCAGCCACACCTTCTTCTCGACACCCCAGCCGAAGCCGTGCATCTTCCCGTCGCTGCCGATGAACCGGTGGCAGGGAACGATCAAGGCAACGGGATTCGTCGCGCAGGCCCGGGCTGCGGACCGCGCACTGGCCGGTGGCGCCATCCGTTCGGCGAGTTGCTTGTACGTCATCGGTCCCGGCGGAGTCGTTCTAAGAGCGGCCCACGCCAGGAGCTTGCGCTCGGTGCCTGCGGGCTGCACCGGGATGTCGTCGATCGCTAGCAGGTCACCTTCGAAGTAGCTGTCGACACTGTCGGTGATGCCTGGGATCTCCGACACCATCTCGACACCGTCCGCCTCAGACGGATATCCGTGCAGCTCTTCGAGGACGTCGGTGAAACCTGCCGCGACTACCTTTCCGTCGGCAACGACGAGACCGAACGGGCCTATCGGGGTCGGAGTGGTCCATCCTTTGAGCTTCATGCCAGGCTGGTCCATAGATACAACGTCGCGTACGAGCGCCACGGTTTCCACCTTTCATCTCTACGGTCGGCTGGGTCGATATCGAGCCCCGTCAACGCATGCTTGATGCCGAGGTCCGATGGGAGGAATGAATCCGGATCACGCAA